>JABWBH010000008.1 GCA_013360585.1 Phycisphaerae bacterium
GCGATCTCCTCACAGATCAGGAGCCACGTGGAGAGGTCTCCTTCCTCTGCGGAGTCGATCAGCGACAACAGGGATTCCGGGGTCAGGTTCCTGGTGAGTTGGGATCGCACCTCGTCCAGTTGAGCGTTGAAGGTCGCGTAAGACACCGCCGCTACCATTGAAACCTCCTGCCTTGCGACACCGGGAACGTTTCGACCGCCTCCGGACCCGTCTCGTACTCCAGCCCTGTATACAGGGCGAGGGCGATGGACGAAAATCGGTCCGCGTGGCTGCCGCCCTCTTCGGCGGCCGCAAAGCGAACGTTGCCGGAGGGCGTAGTCATTCTCGCCACGGAGTGGAGGTCCGCGTGCAACGTCTCGTCGTCCGGGATCGCTATCCTTCTGTCGCTGAACACAGACTGCATCATTCCAGCCATCACAGACTTCACCCCCGCGGTGATCGTAACCGGCCGAACCTTCCACCGCCCATGCATCATAACCAACTCCTCGGCCAGTTGCATGCCTAGTCCGGTAGCGTCGATGCAGGCGGCCACGACCCCATTGCGGCGGATGATACGACCTATCGCCTCCCGCTGAGCCCCGAAGGGCTCGCCGCGTAGCTCTTCGGCTCCCGCAAAAAAGAACATGCGCCCGACGCGCCTCAGAGCGGTGATGACCGTCAGGTTCCGAGCGCGACCCACGTCGATTCCGACGTAGATGTCCCCGGGCGGAAACGACTTCGGCATCGCGTAAGTGAGCGAACCGTCCACGCACGCGGTGATCGTCGCGTAGTCCAGCAGCGCGTACTGCTCATCCACGAACTCGCAGAGGTAGGACTGTCGGAACGTCTGCTCGTCCAGGCATCCGCGACGAAGCGCGTCAACGTCGTGGCAGCATCCGCCCATGTTGGCCTGATGAATGTCGCACCTATGCAGCGACCACGGCGACGAGGCCCTCTCCGCATCCTGGATCAGGGAGTAGAACATTCCCGCGCGCCCCATCGGGGTTGAGACGACGCTGATCCTCCGGGATGCGTCTGCGGATATCGTCGGGTACACCGCCTCCCATATCGCTTTGGGGTCGTGGTGTCGCGCGAACTCGTCGAGAACGACGTTCCCGCTGAATCCGGCGACGGTGTCCGGGTTGCCGGGCACCGCCATGATCCTCCCGCCTCCGGAGAACTCCAGCGTGTCCTGGTTGTCGACGACGATGCGCATCGCGCTCGATGCCCCTACCGAGGCCGCTCGGGCAAGCTGGCGCGCACGGCGAACCACTTCAACGCTCTGCCGCTGGGAGCGCGAACAGATCAGCGTTAGCGTCCCCTGGGTCATGGCATCACGCACAGCCTCCATCGCGACGACGGTCGTCCAGCCGATCTGACGCGCCTTCAGTGCGATGCGGAATCTGCTGCGGTCAGCAAGCCAACGCCGTTGGTGTGCGAACCATTTTGGACGGGCTGACTCGATTTCAGAGACTCCACGTTATCCACGATGATCTCGATTCCGAGATTCCGGAACACGCGAAGGCGATCCTCCTCCGTGACCTCCACTCGCTGTGGCTTGCCGGGAAGCGTCGCTCAGATACACTTCCAGTCCAACGGAGAGGGCGAGCCTAAAGCTGTGGCTTGCCGGGAAGCGTCGCTCAGATACACTAAGGTTGCGCACGAAGACCCGGTATCCGAGCTGTGGCTTGCCGGGAAGCGTCGCTCAGATACACTGTCGATAGCGGAGAACAGCTTCCCGACGTCGCTGTGGCTTGCCGGGAAGCGTCGCTCAGATACACTGGCCCAAAAAGAAACCCAACAAACTTGCAGGCTGTGGCTTGCCGGGAAGCGTCGCTCAGATACACTCATACGTCGCGTACATGCGCGTGGCCGGAGGCTGTGGCTTGCCGGGAAGCGTCGCTCAGATACACTGAGTTTTCGCCGTTCGCGCCACTGACCGAGGCTGTGGCTTGCCGGGAAGCGTCGCTCAGATACACTCAGCTCTTCCAGCGCCGCGAGTCCCGTGGCGCTGTGGCTTGCCGGGAAGCGTCGCTCAGATACACTCCCTCATCAAGTTTATCTCCTGGGCCGAGAGCTGTGGCTTGCCGGGAAGCGTCGCTCAGATACACTCAGCTGAAGCGTCAGGTACCAGACTTTTTGCTGTGGCTTGCCGGGAAGCGTCGCTCAGATACACTCCAGCTGAAGCGTCAGGTACCAGACTTTTTGCTGTGGCTTGCCGGGAAGCGTCGCTCAGATACACTGCCCCCGGATAGGGAAAACGCGCCACCGTGCTGTGGCTTGCCGGGAAGCGTCGCTCAGATACACTCATCCCGGAGGATCAGCGTCGTCTCAACCCGCTGTGGCTTGCCGGGAAGCGTCGCTCAGATACACTTCGCGCCGGGAATCGTACTGACCTGCACGAGCTGTGGCTTGCCGGGAAGCGTCGCTCAGATACACTGACCTCATTGAGACGGCGCGCACGATGCGGGCTGTGGCTTGCCGGGAAGCGTCGCTCAGATACACTGTGGTCGCTGCATAGGTGCGACATTCATCAGCTGTGGCTTGCCGGGAAGCGTCGCTCAGATACACTACGCCGTCCGCTCGCCTCACGTTCTCGACTGCTGTGGCTTGCCGGGAAGCGTCGCTCAGATACACTGTAGTCGCAGGGAAACACTCCGATTCTTGGCTGTGGCTTGCCGGGAAGCGTCGCTCAGATACACTAGTCGTCGCGTAACCGGCTGTCAGGCAAGGGGTTAGGGCGGAAACAGCGTCAGAAAAGCATGAGCTGGCGGGGGGGATCCTCCGCCGGCTTTCGCTTTTTTCCAATGTAATTCTCCATTTTTCCGAACTGGCGGTCGGTGACAGCGAGGAGCCGGACCTGTCCCTCATCGGGCAGGCCGTCGCGGACAAGCTGCCGATGCACGGCGGCGGACTCCTCGCTTGCGCAATACCGCGCGTAGACCGAGTATTGCATCATACTGAATCCGTCGTTGAGAAGCAATTTTCGGAACTGCGCGTAGCGCCTCCGATCGGCGGGGGTCTTCACGGGCAGATCGAACATCGCAAAAAGCCACACGGGGCGGTATCCGGATAAGGCGACCTGGGTCGAGGGCACGCGAGCGATCCATCCTTTTAGACGTTGCACGGTTCCCGCTGCCACGGCAGCGCGGGGTTCAATTCACGAGGTTGCTGAACGTAGTCCCACGCCGACCCGTTTGAGCCGAGGATACCTGCGCGACAACGGTTCGCTCCCTCACGGTCGCGGCTCTGATGCGTCCTCTCGGAGAGAGGGCGTATCCAAGCGGATGCGTCCTCTCGGAGAAAGGGCGTACCCAAGCGGATGCGTTCTCTCAGAGAAAGGACGTACCCGAGATTGCTCCCTCACGGGTGCGGTCCTGATGGGGCATCGCCCAGTTTCTTCGGATAATCGAGGGATTCACTTTCCTTCGAGAGGCACTTGACCAGCGAAATGGCGGTGCGGGCGCAGAGGTCGAAGAGGGTGCGGACCTCGCCGTCGGCGAAATATCGGGCCAGGATCGTCTCCAGGAGGATCTGCTTGCCGATGCGGTCCAGCTCCGTGCCCCGGCCTGCGGCGACGTGCTCGACGACGGCGGCGTCGATCAGAGGGCGGAAAGGCTCCATCAGATCGTCGGCGAGACAGAAGGGATTCTCGCGGTGGTGGTGGTGCAGGCCGAGCGACGGGTGCAGCCCCGCGCCGCAGATCGCGCGGCCCATGACGGCGCGGAGGACGGCGTATCCGTAGTTGAGCAGACGGTTGGCGTCGGGGGCGTCAAAGCGACGATGAAAGCCGGGATCGTCGAAAAGCACGGGCCAGTAGCGGCGGGCGGCGACCGCCTCGCGGTTATCCGGGTCGCCGGAGCGGACGGCGCGGGCGAGTTCGGACAGGCCGTGGTCGCCGCCGCGAAGCTCCCTGAGAAGCTCACCCTGGGCGAGAATCTTGCGGCGGACGATCTGTTTCCAGAGCTGTTTCTTCAGCGGGAGCGGCGCGGAGGCTTGCGCGATGAGACGCTGGGACTGGAGGGTGTTGGCGTTGAGCGGAAGCATCATGCCGACGGGGAGGGAGCGGGAGTCGCAGACGATGAAGGCGGCGCCGGCGTTCATGAGTCCGGCGAGGACGGGCTGGGAGCATTGAACCTGGGGATGCGCGATGATGAGGGCGGCGACTTCGGAGAGGGGGGCGGAAACAGGGCGTGGCTCCTCCTCGGGATCGTGAGTCGATGCATCGCTGGGTGGAGGCTCGCCGTCCGCCTGGCCCGCTCCCGGGGGGAGGGGGGAAGGCAAACCCGCTCCCTGACGGTCGCGGTACGGAAAACGCTCGATGACGAGTTGGCGGTTGCGGACGCGCAGGTACGCGGCGGACTCGGCAAGGTCGATGATGCGCTCAGTCATGGCAGGGAATCACATCGCCGAGCATCGTCACGCGAACCTTGCGTGCGTTTCGTTTTCTCATGTTCTCGCCGCTGAGGCCGATCCGCGCGCCGCTGCCCGGCTTTCGGGCCTCGGTAGCTGATCGGGCGTCGGTGTGCAGTCGGAACTCGTTCGCTCCCTCCGACACGCTGATGCAGCGAATCAGGCGGTCTCCTCCCTCCTGATCCCGGACCAGCAAGTATTCGTTTCGAGTCAGCGTGAACTTGACCTTGCGATTCTCGCCCCAATCCTTACGGATGATGGGCCGTCCGGCGGCGTGTCTGCGGTGG
This sequence comes from Phycisphaerae bacterium, assembly GCA_013360585.1. GTDB lineage: Bacteria > Planctomycetota > Phycisphaerae > UBA1845 > UBA1845 > JABWBH01. The sequence goes on from JABWBH010000008.1 coordinate 4,680, forward strand.
GCTTCGAGGCGTGTGACGGGGTAGTCGTCCCAGCGGGTTTCATTGCCGTATTTGTCGAGGGTGGCGACGATGACGGTGTGGTGATTGGCGCCGGGTTTGACGTAGCGCGTGCGGGGACCGGGCTTCGGGCCGTCCGGGGTCTGATCCATGCCGACGGGTTCGACGCCGATGGTCTTGCGGATACGGACGGTCTTGATAGGGATTTCGCGCCCGTCATGGGTGTGCGAGACGGGGTAAGGCGGCTTGGGGTCGTCGGTTTTGGCGTCGCGGAGGGCGATCCAGGCGCGGACGCGTTCGCGGATGATCGGGTCCACGATGTCGTCGACCTGCGACTCGGACATGGTGTCCACGGGTTTGCGCACGTGGCGGTGCGGTTTCAATTGACCCTTCTTGTCCGCATGCGAGTGTTCCTTGGCGCTGTAGTTGGTCTCTTCGTGGAGGCCGCCGGCGAGTTTTCGATCCTGCCGCCAGGAAACGTTGATGGAGTCCACGGCTTTACGCACGTCGTCGAGAAATCCGGTCCAGGGCTCTTCGACGGAAGCGAACAGCCTTCGTCCCTGGGCGGAGGCGCGCTCGGCGGCGGTCTGGAGAATCTGCACCTGGCGCGGGCCGAGCATCGCGACGACGATGGCGTCGACGGCGTGGTGACGGTGGTCTTCGCGGGTTTTCTGGCCGCCGTCGTCGAGGATGGCGTTGAGACCAAGTTCGTTGCGGACATGGGCGGTGAGTCCGCCGGCGGAGACCTGCACGCGCAGGCGTCCGTTGGCGTCGGTGCGCCCGCCGTAAAGCATCGCGAGGTAATCGGCGGCTTTGACGGCGGCGTGGCGGGTGTCGTTGAGCTGGCGCGAGACGAAGTCTTCGGGAATCTGCTGCATTTCGAAGCGCGTCAGTTTCTTCTCGGCGGCGTCGCCCTTGAACCGTCGGACGCGGGCGAGAATCTCCTCGTACCGCTTCGGATCCCTGGAGTAGGCCTCGAACGGCGTGTTGTTGCGCTTGCGGTCGCGGTTCTCGGCTACGGCGCAGAGGGTTTTGTTGAGGAAGCTGTTGTCGAGGGACCGGCTGAAGGGAAGGATGTGCTCAACATCGAACTGCGGCGACGGTCCGAAGAGCGAGGCGAAGGGGATGGACTGGCCCGTGTAGGGGCACTGGCCTTCGCATTCTTCCCAGAGCAACGCCTTTTCGATGTCCGAGCGGCGCGGTTCCTGAACGCCGGCTTCGGCGAGAATCCTCGCGCGAGCCTTTGCGCGGAGCTTCTCCCTGGCGGCGTTTTCTTTCGAGAGGCGCTCACGCTCCTTGCGGGCACGCTTGAGTTCGCGGGCGAGTTCGATGCGGATGGTCTGGGGTTTTCCGTAAACGCGCACGATCTCGTTGACAAGTTTCCGCAGTTCAGTGAGGGTGCGTTCGACAGCCGGGTTGCGGACTTCGCCCATCGCCTTTTTCAACGGCGGCAAGCGATCCACCGGTTCGGACGACTTGAAGCTCTCGGGGAAGAGTTCGCGCCGAGCCGTCCCGTAGCGCGTACCGTCCTGCATCCCAGGAATACCCCGCTCTTTGTCGCCATCAATCAGCATTCTCAAGGCCTTACGGGAGTGCGCGGCGTAACCCTGTTCCAGACGCAGCTCGGAGAGTTCTTTGGCCTTGGCCGGGTCGAGGTTCCACGCCTTGATCGCACGGCGTTCGAGGGCTTGGGGTTTTTCGAAGCTGAGGATTTCGATGACGATCGCGTCGCGGATGTCATCGGACATAGAGTCCCATCGCTCGCCGAAGACTTCGCGCAATTTCTCGTCGGTGCGGTGGCCCGGGAGTTTCTTCTCCTCGTCCTGGCCCCACACCTTCAATTCTGTGCCCTTCGGAAGCTTGAGCATCTGCTTCCCCCTGAGCCTGGCGAACGTCATGTCGCCTTCCGAGGTAAGGGCCGAGATGACTTTGGCGCGCTCCTCCGCACTCAAAGGACGGGCGGGACCGTCGGAGGGGAGGACTTCAAGATTGTTGACGTTCTGGAGAATCCTGAACTTCTGGAAGAGCCGGTCTGCGACGGCGGCGCGGCGGGCGTTCGGAACCAGTTCGCAGCGTCCGATGAGGTGACTGGCGGATTTGAGGGGGCGCTGGAAGAAGATGGCGCGATACAGCTCGCTACGAAACGCCTCGGTCAGGATCGACGGGTGGTGCGGCGCCTGGGCCTGCCAGATCGCGTTGAACTCATCGATGTACATCTGGCGGGCGGTCCAGCGCTTTCGGATGCGTTCGGCCTCGGGGTCGAGGCCGGCGAAGTATTCGCCGAGCGTTCTCGCGCCGGCAGCCTGAATCTTTGCAGCAAGTTCGAGGATACCCTGCTTGACGACACCCTCGTCCTCGTCCTTTTTCATGGACTTGCGGTTGGAGAGGAACCCGCGGCGCTGAGCGAGGTGGTAAAAGGCGCGGCCCAGCTCCGTCGGCGTCAGAGCCTGATCGAGCGCGCGGGCGCGGAGCTTGTAAGGCAGCAGGTGGGCGGCGATGCGATCGCCGCTCGCCAAGTGCGCCCTGCGCAGGTCGGCATCCAGTTTCAACAAGTAATCGTGCATGGCTTGGGGCTGGCCGATGACGCCGTCGGGGAGCAATCGGGCGCGCTGTAAGATTCGCAGAAGTTTGTACTTGCGTCTTTGTCGCCGCCAGAACATCCGCCGGGGGAGGCGCGCCTGGCGTCGGGCGGCGCCGCGGGCTTCGTCGCGGCCTGATTCGATGTCCCCTTCGACTCCTTCATCGAACGCGTGAACCCCGGAGCGAATGAGCGCCGCCGGGCGATTCGGCTCGGGCTCCTCGATCACGGCCCAGCCGATGGAAGCGACGCCGACGTCCAAGCCGAGGGAATAGGGCTTTCGATCCGCTAAAGATTTCATGGGCACCCCCTTGACAACACGAGGCTCTTTATCGTAAGGTTATCGTTAGTGTATCTGAGCGACGTTTTTCCGCAAGTCACAGTAAGCGGTCAAACGGCCGCGCACGGCAACGCTCCAGGTGAGCGCCCAGGGCGGACTCTCAGGGGTTAGCCCGCACCGCTCTCGCACCTTCGGGTCGGGAGCTTTTTTCTTGCGCGGGGCGCCGCGCGGTTCGGTGCGCGGTTCGGTGCGCGGTTCGGCGCGCGGTTCGGCGCGCGGGGTGGCGCACGGTTCGGCGCGCGGGGTGGTGCGCGGGGCGGTGCGTGGTTCGGCGAGGAATGAGGCCGCGCGGTGCGCGGGGAGTGCATCCGCCGCGCCCACTGTTATCCTATGCAGCCTGAATCCTGCGGCATCGGGTCGGGTGCGGCTACGGGTTGACATTCCTGCACCGCGAGGCGCAGGCGTGGGACCAAGAGGGGGAGGCGCGGGCGTGGGACCAAGACGGGGAGGCGCAGGATTGGGAACCAAGACGGGGAGGCGCGAGGCTTCTTCGGTCGCAGCGATGGCCGGAACACAGGACGATCAGTGATGACTTTGCGAACTGAATCCACGGACGAACGCATCCGCATCTTCGACGGTGAGACGCTGCTGGCGTCGTACCGCTTCAAGACGTGGCAATCGAAGCCGTATTTCGAGCACGTGGCGCTGCCGGCGGACTGCGGGGAGCATGCGGGGGAGAACCTGGTGCTGGTCTGTCCGCATGACCACGTCTGGCACTTCGGATTGTGGTTTGCGCAGAAGCGCGTGGACGAGATCAACTTCTGGGAGGTCGAGGCGCTGCGCGTGGAGAAGAGCAAGCCTTACGGGGAGTGCGTCCATGTGAGCCTCTTCGACGTGAAGCCGCACTCTGACAAGTGCGTCGCGTTCGGGCAGCGCATCGACTGGGTCAGCGAACACGGGGAGAAGATCCTCGAAGAGCGGCGGACGATCGAGGTTCATGCTCCGCGCGACCGGGCGTACCGCATCGACTGGACGATCGAGCTGAAGGCGATCGGGCAGGAGCGGAAACTCAACAGTTGGGGGCGGTGGGGGCATTACTCCGGTCTGTGCTGGCGGCCGATCCGCTCGCTTTACGGGGGGGACTGGATGAACGCGGAGTTTGAGTATTTCTGGAACGTGACGGCGGAGCGATCGAAGTGGTGCGACTTCACGGGCAAGCTCGATCGCTCACCGGTGTTCCTGAAACCCGAGCAGGCCGGCATGACGATGTTCGATCATCCGGGCAACCCCGGTTATCCGACGCGCTGGTACGCGGTGTACGAACCCTTCGCGTTCATGAACGCCAACCGAACGTATAACAGCGAGTTCCCCATCGCGAAAGACGCGACGACGACGTGGCGCTACGGCGTCTTCGTGCATTACGGCGCGGCGGACCGGGCGCGGATCGAAGCGGAGTACGCGCGCTACGCGGGCTGAGGGAGAGGGTTGGCGCGTGCGCGGCGCCTGCGCTGGGCCTGCGGCGGCCTTGATTGAATTCAAAAGGGTCCTTCGGTCGTGCAGGCCGTGCGTGGCGTGCGTTGATCGAGGGGGCTGCGCAAGGGATCCCCCACTGGTCATGAACAAGCCGCCTGTTTGACGCCGGGACGAACGTGAGGATAGAATGCAGCGTTGTCCGCGGCGGATCTCGCGGCTCGCATTTCATGAGCAAAGTCACCGAAAGCATGCAGGTTACGCCGCGCGGAAGTCTCTCCGTCACCCGGGAGCGGGCGATGCTGGTCGGCGTCTTGCTGCCGGATGCGAACGTGGATCCGGCGAATCCGCTGGCGGAGCTGGCGGCGCTGGCGGAGTCGGCGGGCGCGGAGGTGGTTGACTCCCTCGTGCAGAAGCGTCTTTCGCCGCATCCGGGGCTTTTTGTCGGCACGGGGAAGGCGCGGGAGATCAAGGACCGCGCCGACGCAGCCGAGGCGACGGTCATCGTCTTCGACAACGACCTTTCTCCGCGCCAGATTCGCGGGTTGGAGGAGATTGTCGAGCGTAAGATCCTGGATCGCAGCGAGCTGATTCTCGACATTTTCGCGAGCCGGGCGCGCACGCATGAGGCCCGGCTTCAGGTGGAGCTTGCGCAGCTCGAGTACACCGCCCCGCGTCTGCGCGGGATGTGGACGCACCTGGAGCGGATCGCCGGCGCGGCGGGCGGGGGGGGCGCCGGCGTCGTCGGCGGGATCGGAACGCGCGGTCCCGGCGAGCGCCAGATCGAAATTGACCGTCGGCTGGTGAAGGACCGCATTCTCCAGCTCAAGCGTGAAATCGAAGAGATCGACCGGCGCAAGCTCCGCGAGATTCGAGCGCGTGCGGATGAGTTCACCGTCTCGCTCGTCGGGTACACCAACTCGGGGAAGACGACGCTGCTGAACCGCCTGACCGGGGCGGAGCAGTTCGCGAAGGACATGCTTTTCGCCACGCTGGATACGAAAACGACCCGGTGGCACCTCGGCGACGGCTCGCGCATTCTGCTGTCCGACACCGTCGGGTTCATCCGGGATCTGCCGCACCGTCTCGTTGCGTCGTTCCGCGCCACGCTCGAGGAGGCGATCCACGCCGACCTTCTGCTGCACGTGGTGGATGCAGCCTCGCCTTTTGCGCTGCACCAGGTGGAGTCGGTCAACGCGGTCCTGGCGGAGCTGGGCTGCCGGGAGCATCCGTCGCTGCTGCTGCTGAACAAGGTGGACGCAGTCGTAGACGACACGAATCTGAAGATTCTGATGCACCGGTCGCCGGAGTCGCTGCCGATCAGCGCGAAGACGGGGCAGGGGCTGGAGGCGCTGGTGGAGCGCGTGCGCACGGTGATGAAGGGCAAAGTCGTCGAGACGATGCTCCGCGTTCCGGGCGCCGACGGGCGGGCGATCGCGGAGATCGAGCGCTACGCGCATGTTCTGTCGCGGACGTACGAGGACTCGACGGTGTTGTTCCGCGTGCGTGCGAATCAGACGCAGCTCGCACAGCTCAAAGGGCGGCACGCGGGGCTGAAGGAGGTCGCTGAAGGTGAGGCCGCTTCCGCCTGAGGCCGCCGCACGCGTGATCCCGGCGGTTGCTCTCGCCGTGTGCGGCGCGGCATCCGCCTTTCAGACGACTCGCGGCGCCTCGGACGTCTCCACGACGATCGAAGTCACCCTGACGCTCCCTGACGGCGTCGAATTCACCGGCAAGGTCGTCGATCACGACGAGTACGCCGTCATCGTCTTCGCCGACGGCGCGCCGCACGTCTTTGCGTGGCGGGACCAGACCGGAGGCAGCGAATACCGCGTTCGCAAGGCGCTGCTGCGGATGACGCGGGGCGCGGACGGGCTGACCGCGGAAGATCATTTCCGTCTCGGCGTCCGGATGCTGGAGCGGGACGAGACGCAGCTTGCCGTGAACGAGTTCCGCGATGCGGCTCGCCTGGATCGGGCGTACGACGTCCGCGCCCGCGAGGCGATGTCCGCGCAGCGCGATCGTCGCGCCGCTGCTGCCCCGTCGCCCGCGTCTCCTGCCGATCCGGACCCCTCCGAGATTCCGCTTGCGCTTGGGATGGCGGACCTGCTGGAGTCGCTGGCGCCGTCGGACGACGAGCTTCGCATTCGGCCGACGCCGCCGGAACAGGTCGAGGCGGTGACGACGCGCTTCCGGACGTTCTTCGATCCGAAGCTCAAGTCCGTCATCAGCCCCGAGATTTCGCTCGTCGAGACCTCGCATTTTCTGATCTGGACCGACCTGCCGACGTCGCAACGGCCGGCGTTGGCGGACGCGGCGGAGCGGATGTACGACGCACTTTGCCGGCAATTCGAGGTTGACCCTGCTTCGATCGTGTTTCTGGGAAAGTGCCCCGTGTTCTGCTTCCGGTCGAAGGGACGGTTCCTGACGTTCGCCCGGGCGTTCGACGGTTATCGGGAAACGAATGCCGTGGGGTACACCCGGTCGGTGGAGGCGCGCGGATATGTGCATGTCGCGCTGTTCTACCAGGGTCGGACCGAGGAGGACTGGGAGCGTTTTCTTTGCACGCTGGTTCACGAGGGTTCGCACGCCTTTCTGCACCGTCTTCACGCCAGCCGGCTGATCCCCGGCTGGATCAATGAGGGGTACGCGGATCTCATGACGGAGCGGGTGCTCGGTGAAGACAGCTTCACCGGGGAGTGCGCCGCGCTTCTCGGAAAGGCCTTCGCCCGACATGACTGGCCGGTTCGGAACCTGATGCGCGGTTCCGGTCCGATCCTGGTGCATCAGTACCCCGTGGCGCACAGTCTGGTGGGTTGGCTTGAGTCGCGGGATCCTCGGTCGTTCATGCGGTTCATCCTCCTGCTGAAAGAGGGGAATCCGGTGGAGGCGGCGCTGGGGTCCGCGTTTGAGGGGATGACGCTTGAGGGGTGGGAGTCCGGGTGGCGGGAAGCCTGCCACAGCGCCGTCACGACTCGACAACCGCCGGCGGGTGGGGAATCTGGCGCAATCGCCGCGCCCCGACCCTGACGAGACGACGGGCTTCCGATAGGCTCGCGGATGCGACAGTTTTCGACCGACGGACGCTGCGCAATTGCCCTTGGTTCGTCGTAACATTCAGACCTTGCGCCGGGCGCAGCGACGTGCGCGCTGGCGAGCGTGTATCAGGGAGTAAACATGCCGGGGCCGCGGGGCAGGTTTTTTCGTCCTGCCGGGCGGAAGCCGGTTGCGTCGTCTTACATCTGACGGACCGGGAGGCGGTCGTCGCCGCGCTCCCGAACGCAGGGCGAGTCAGCGAAGGAGAACACATCATGAGAGCAGGGCTGAGTTTGATTCTGACGGCCGCACTGGGCGCCGTCGCGTGGGCCGACCCTCCGAAATCCGAGGAGAATCTGGATATCGGGGCGGTCGTGTCGGAAATGATGGTCAAGGGTTCCGGAAGCGGCTCGTCGAAGGGGGGGGAATACCCCGACTTCAACGAGATCACAAAAGACATGACATCGCAGAAGGGCATGTTCACGCTCTGGATGCACTCCGACGGCGAGAAGGATCCGGAGAAGCTTCTGGCGCAGATTCCCGTGGCGTTTCTCGGCGAGCAGTTCATGCTATCGACGAGCGTCTCCGGCGGCGGGTTCTTCACCGGGTTTCCGCTGGACCAGCGGGTGGTGAAGTGGGTGGTGCAAGGCAAGCAGCTTCTGCTGATCGAGCCGCAGACGCGGTATGTCCGGAACAGTTCGAAAGAGGTGGACGACGTGGTCGCCCGGACCTACCCGGAACGCATCCGGGTGGCGGTCCCGATCGTGACGAAGTCCCCCTCGGGCGACCCGGTGATCGACCTGGGCGATCTGCTCAAGAGCGACTTCGCGGACATCGGCTGGCTGACGGGCGGGTTCGGTCCTTTCGGCGGGCTCGGCGGAGGCGGCGGGATCAACCCGGCGCTGAGCAAGTGGAGCAAGAAGAAGACGTTCCCGGAGAACGTAGAGATCGGCGTGGAACTGGCGACCTCGGCCGGATCGCCGCCCGGGTCGTACTCCAAGACGGGCGTGCATTACAGCTTCTGGAAGCTGCCGGCGTCGGATTACCAGCCGCGCGCGGCGGATGACCGGATCGGATATTTCCTGACCGCGAACCAGGACTGGTCGAAGTCGGTGGACTCGCGCGACTTGTTCAACCGTTTCATCGACCGGTGGCACCTGGTGAAGCGCGATCCGTCGCTGCCGCTGTGCGAACCGAAGCAGCCGATCATCTTCTACATCGAGAAGACGGTCCCCGTGCAGTACCGCCGGGCGGTGCGGGACGGCATCCTGGAGTGGAACAAGGCGTACGAGAAATGCGGTTTCCTTAACGCGATCGAGGTCCGCCAGCAGACGGACGACAATGAGTGGAAGGATCTCGACCCCGAGGACATGCGTTACAGCTTCTTCCGCTGGATCGTGACGGGGGCGGGCTTCGCGATGGGACCGCACCGGGCGAATCCCTTCACCGGGCAGATTTACGACGCGGACATCATTTTCGACGACTCGATGGTGCGCTTCTTCGAGACCGAGATGTCCACGCTGACGCCGGACGCGCTGGTTTCGTCGAAGCTCGCCGACGTTGGCGTCGAGCGTTTTCTGGATCGCTTCCCGCAGTGGCGCCGACCGACGGATGACTGGACGACCCTGAAGTTCAAGGAGGAGCCGACCTGCAACGCGCGTGACGTGGCGCAACACCGTGCCCGCGCGCTGGGGCTGCACACCTGCGACTACGCGGACGGCATGAAGCATCAGATGCAGTACGCCGGTGCGGTGCTGGCGGCGGCTCCGCGCGACGTGAAGGACCAGTTCCTTTACGAAGTCATCAAGGAAGTCGTGATGCATGAGGTCGGGCACACGCTCGGACTGCGTCACAACTTTATCGCCAGCTCGATCTGGACGCTGGATGAAATCAAGCAGCGTGCGAAGAAGGGCGACGCGACGACGGGGTCCGTGATGGACTACAACCCGGCGATCTTCTTTGCGGACCTGACGAAGGACCACCGCTTCATCACGCCGACGATCGGTCCGTATGATTACTGGGCGATCGAATACGGCTACCGTCCCTTCGACGGTTCATTCCAGACCACCGTCGCGTCGGGCGGCGCATCGGCGAACCCCGCGCCGACGCCGGGAGCCGCGCCGGCGTCCCCGGACGGCAAGAAACAGCGCAAGGCGGATCGCGCGGACGCATCGCCGGGCGGCGGCGAGTCGCCCGGGGCGCCCGCGGACGTCGCTGTCGCGAATTCCGCCGACAAGGCCTCGGACGAGGAGACGGGTCCGGGCGCGTGCGGCAGCGAAGCCGAAATGCTCGCGAGCATTGCGTCCCGCGCCGCAGAGCCGGAGCTGGCATACGCAACCGATGAGGACTGCACGATGCTCGGCGCGGACCCGCGGGTCAACCGCTTCGACTGCGCGAAGGATCCGATCAACTGGGCGAAAGAGCAGATCGCCCTCATCGACAAGCGGATGAGCGACGTGCTGACCTGGGCGGTGAAGGACGACGAGTCCTGGTATCACCTCGGACAGACGTACATGAGACTCGTCTTCACACGGGCGAACGTTCTCAGCTTCGTCGGGCGCTATGCCGGCGGACAGTACTTCGCCCGGGCGCACAAGAACGATCCGAACGCGCCGCCGCCGCTGACCGTCGTGGACGCTCAGACCCAGCGGCAGGCGATCGAGTTCCTCGAGGAGACGATCTACTCCGACGGGTTCTTCCACTTCGATGAGAAGGTGCTGAACCACCTCGTTCCGCCGCGTTGGTGGCATGACGGAGCGGATGCGAGCATGACGCATGACTTCCCGGTGCACAACCTGATCGCGGTCATGCAGTGGAGCGAGTTGTTCGATCGCTGGTTTCCGCCGACGCTTCAGCGCATTCATGACGCGGAGCTGAAGACCAACGGCAGCGACACGTTCACCGTCGCCGAGTACATCCAGCGCCTCGAGAAGGCGGTCTGGAGCGACGCGACCAGCGTCAAACGTGCCGGGGATGGGACGTGGTCGGACGACAAGCCCTTCCTGTCCAACATCCGCCGGTCGCTCCAGCGCGAATACCTCGGGATCGTCGAGCCGCTGGTGCGCTCGCAGCCGGGCGCGCCGCTGTCGCCGGATCTGCACGCGATGGTGCAGTACTCGCTGAAGCGGACGGCGGCGGACCTCGACAAGGTGGTGGGGACGGGCAAGCTGGACTTCGCCTCGGCGGCGCACCTGACGGCGTGCAAGTCGCGCATCGACCGGATGCTGGCGCCGCAGCTTGAGGAATACTCAGGCGGCGGAGCGGGGGGCATGACGCTCATGCGTCCGGCGGGCGACGGGCGCTGACGCTGGAAGTTCGGAAGACTGAGGGGAGGCGCGGGTGGACAAACCCGTGCCTCCCCGCTTTCATTCCGGCTCCCGAAAAGGGGCCGGAGTTGAATCAGGATGGATGAACTGCTGACGACGAAGAACGCCGTGGCGCTGGTGACGCTGACGGCGATGGAGATCGTTCTCGGGATCGACAACATCGTGTTCATCGCCATCCTGACCGGGAAGCTCCCGCCGGCGATAGCGGAGCGGGCGCGGCGGCTCGGGCTGGCGCTCGCGATGATCATGCGCATCGTCCTGCTGCTGGGGATTACGTGGATCGCCACGCTGGACCGGCCCCTGTTTACGATCCTGGAGCACGGGTTTTCCGGGCGAGACCTGATTCTCCTGGCGGGTGGGTTGTTCCTGATCGGCAAGGCAACGTGGGAGATTCATCACAAGGTCGAAGGGCCGACGCATGAGCAGCACGCCGCCGCGTTCGCCGGGTCGTTTCGCGCGGCGATCGCCCAGATCATCGTGATCGACCTGGTATTCTCGATCGACTCGGTCATCACCGCCGTCGGCATGGCGCAGAGCGTGGTGGTGATGATCGTCGCCGTCCTTATTGCCGTGGGAGTCATGATGCTGTCAGCCGGTCGGGTCAGCGCGTTCATCGAGCGTCACCCGACGCTGAAGATTCTCGCCCTGTCGTTCCTGCTGCTGATCGGCGTGATGCTGGTCGTCGAGGGGCTGGGCGGACACTTCAACCGCGGGTACATCTACTTCGCGATGGGGTTCTCACTCGTCGTGGAGCTGCTGAACATGCGGGCACGGATCAAGGCGCAGCGCCGGGCGGCGACGGGATAGGCGACGCTCCTGGACTGGATATTCCCCGGACGGACCGAGGAGTTCCGCTTCGCACCCCTTGCCTGAAAGCGGTGTTGAAACTTGTTCCGGCAATATCCGCACCGCGGCAGATCCGGGAACCGGCGGACGCGGCTCAGCGGACCGCTTTCCAACGCTTTGCGAAGATCAGCCCGGCCTCGAACAAGCCCCACATCGGGATCGCCAGCAGGATCTGACTGACGACGTCGGGTGGGGTCAGCACCGCTGCGATGATGAAGATGACAAGGATGATGATCTTCCGAGAGCGTCCGAGTTGCTCCGTCGTCACCAGCCCCGCCCACACCAGGAAGAACACGGCGATCGGAAGCTGAAACGCCAGTCCGAACGCCAGCATCAGCATCAGCACGAACGACGTGTAAAAATCCACGGAGAACTGGGACGAGATGCGCCCGTCGCCTGAACCGGGCGACAGCTGTGTCGTCAGCGTCTCGCCCCCGACGCGCACGCACAACCTGCCAGTCTCAAGATTCAGCCAGGTGTCTCCGTGCTTCGGCGCCGGCGGATCCTGCGGCAGGATCGGAATATTCAAGGGATTCGGCGCCGTCGAATCCGGGTTCGCCGCGTCGTCGTCGCCCGTGACGTGCGGATCGCCGATCAGAAGCCGCTGAATCCCGGTCAATCCTTCAAACTCGACGGCGAAACTCTCGTTGAACGTAACGAAAAAGTTCAGGACGATCGGCAGCACGATCCAGTACACGAAGCCGACGCCCAGCGCAAAAAGCCCGATCGACACCGGCAGGAAGCGTTGGACAAAACGCTGCTCCTTCGGATACAGACCGGACGCGACGAACTGCCAGATCTGCACGAGCACCCAGGGCATCGCCAGGATCAGCCCGCTGAGGAGCCCCAGCTTCATGTACACGCTGAAGGTGGACGCCGGCGACAAGGACACAAGCTGCGAGGGCAGGTGATGCCGCATCAGGACGGCGATCAAGGGCTGGCAAAGCAGGCTCATCAGTGACTTCGCGAAGATCAGCCCCAGCACGGCGCCTGCGACCACGCCGATCAGCGACAGAATCAGGCGAATGCGCAGCTCCTCCAGGTGGTCGCCGAAGGACATGCGGGTCGCTTCCATGTATTCCGGATCGCCCGGTTCGGCGGACGCGGCGTTGGTTTGAGGGTCGTTCGACATGTGGGCGGATTCTATCGGACCGGCGTTCCGCGGGATAATCCAGGCTGGACGCATCAGGAATCGGGAGCATTGAGCGACCCCCGTGATTGAGCGCCGTTCACAAGAAACCTTAGCGCCGGCTTAACCGAACGAATTGGCGCGGCGCGACATTGACGGGAGAATCCGCGGCGTCGCACAGGGAAGGCGGTCGTGAGCGGAAGAACCTTCACCCCCTCCCGTGCGGGATACGGAACATGACTCCCCCGCGATCCATCCTGATCGTCGAAGACCAGAAAGACCTGGCGGACATGCTCACGCGCGGCCTTGAGCGGGAGGGGTTCGCGTGCCGGACGGTCCGAGACGGGCGGGCCGCGCTGGCGGAGGCGGAGCGGCAGCCCCCGGACATCATCCTGCTCGACCGGATGCTGCCGGTCCTTTCCGGCGACGAAGCGGCGCGTCGGCTGCGGGCCAGTCATCGCACCGCGCGCGTCCCGATCCTCATGCTCACGGCCAAAGGGGAGGAGCTGGACCAGATCGTCGGGTTGTCGCTGGGGGCGGACGATTACGTCACGAAGCCTTTCTCAATGCAGGTGCTGATCGCGCGGATCAACGCGATCCTGCGCCGAGCCGAGACCGGTCCGACGTCGTCAGGCGAGGTTTTCACTCAGGGTCCGGTCGTCCTCGATGTCGCCCGGCATGAAGTCACGGTGGACGGGCTGCCCGTCGTCCTGACCGCGACGGAGTTCCGCCTGATGCGGGCGTTGATGGCGGCGGGTGGACGGGTGCTCAGCCGCGACAACCTGATCGACAAAGCCCTGGGCGCCGGGGTGGTGGTAAATGATCGGACGATCGACGTTCACATCACGGCGCTGCGGAAAAAGCTTGCCGGGGTTGCGGGGGGCGCCGCCGCACGCTGGGTCCAGACCGTCCGCGGGGTGGGTTACACATACCGACAACCGGAGGAGAAGGCGGTCTAGCCTTCTTTGAGCCGCTCGTCGCGGAACGACGCCCGAGTCGGGGTTATGATTTCCCCTTCATTCCGTTATAATGCTCCCGTCCAGTCTTGGGGAAGGACAGCGGAGGCCGTCTTGCGTGAGGGGAACGCGGGGCGGGGGTTTCAGGAACCGTGACGTTGTTCGCACCCAGGTTCGGCGTAACCCGGCGTTCCGCACGAGCCGGTGCGCGTTCCTCGTATACAGGAGCAAGGGGCATGAAGAGGTTTCGATTTCTGCTGGCGTGGGCGCCGCTTTGTGCGGCGCTGCTGATCGGCTGCGAGCGCGGCGGCGCGCCCGAGGACGGGAAGCCGTCCGCAACGGCGACGACGGCCTCGACCGCTTCCGGGACAAGTCCGATCGAGGACTACCGGAAAGAGCGCATGAAGGAGGCGATGCGCGGTCTGCGCTACGAAAAGGGTTACGTCGAACTCGATCCGGAGCAGGCGCCGGCGATCGCCGAGGAGGTTCGCAACGAGACGTATGAGGGCCTGCTCAGCAAAGGGCGGACGGAGCTGGACAGCGGGCTTTCGGTCGAGGCGATCGGCACGTTCACCCGGGCGGTCATTCACAGCCCGCAACAAGCCCCGGCTTACGAGGCGCTGGGCGACGCCCTGATCACGAAGGGGCGCGTCAACGAGTCCCAGGCCGCGTACACATCGGCGATGGGCATCGCGGATGACTCCGCGGAACTGCGCTTCAAGGTGGCGCAGAACATTCAGCGCGGCGGCGACCTCGACGGTCAGATCGCGGCATACGGGCGCGTTATCGAGTTGGATCCGAATCACGCGGAGGCGCATTCGCGCATCGCGATCGCGTACTACTACAAAGAAGAGTACGCGGCGGCGTGGACGCACACGCATGAGGCGGAGCGCCTCGGCGGCGTCGTTCCGCCGCAGTTCCGCGGAATGCTGAGCGCGAAACTGGCGGAACCTGCGAACTGAGCGGAACGGCGTGCCACTTCGGATCGGGCCTGCATGCGGCGGGCGCGACATCGGAAACAGAAACATGAACGCGCGTCCGAAAGCGACGCGGTTTTTGCGGGATGGGCGCGATCGACAAAAGCGGATCGGCGCGACCCGCGGGGAGAACACGAATGCGAAGATCGACAAGCATGATGAACCGGAACGGCCGGCTGGCGGTCGCGGCGGCGGCGGTCGCGGCGCTTTCCGGGGGGGCGTCGGCACAGGTGGACGTGGGTCCGCAGGTCCGGATTGACGTCGCCGGCGGGACGTTCGCGGCGAACGAGACGACGATGGCGGCGTCCGACGGCAATCCGCTCGAGATCGTCGGCGCCTGGAACGACTGGCGGCGCAGCGGCGGAAACGAGGTGATCAACATGGGCGTCGCCCTGACGCTCAACGGCGGGGTGTCGTGGACGGACTTCCTGGTCCGCCCGCCGCAGGCCAACCAGTCCGGCGTTGAGGGCGATCCGATGACCGCGGCCGACCCGCGCACCGGCTACCTCTGGGTGGGCGCGATCTCGTTCGCCGGGAACGGCGGCATCTACGTCGCGCGCAAGGCGCCGGGGGCGCAGAACTTCGAGGCGTCGGTGATGGCCCGGACGACGGGCGGCGCGGACAAGTGCTGGATGGCGGCGGGACGCGCGCATGACAATCCGAACGCGACGCGCGTGTACATCGCCTACAACGAAGGCGTCATCACTTCGACGGACATGGGTCAGACCTGGAGCGCGCCCCGCAGTCTGGGCAGCGGCATCGGCTTCCTTCCGCGCGTCGGGCCCAACGGCGAAGTGTACGTGGCGTACTGGGATTTCGGCAACGGCGTGCTGATGCGGCGCAGCCTTGACGGCGGAACCACGTTCGGAAACGCAATCCGCATCGCCACCCGCCTGGACACCTGGGGCACGCAGGACGGCTCGCGCTTTCCGGGCAACATGCGCGTGCCGCCGATGAACTACATCGCCGTCGATCCCAACGACGGAACGCTCTACTGCATTTACTTCGACACCACGAACCGTCAGAACAACAACTACAACGTGGACCTGTATTTCTGCCGGTCCACCGACCGCGGGGACACGTGGACCACGCCGCGCGTCATCAACGGCGACGGCAACCCGCCGGGGGATCAGTTCTGGCCGTGGTTCGAGGTGGACGCCGAAGGACGTCTTCACCTGACGTTCTTCGACTCGCGACATACGAACCAGAACGACAACACGACCAACGGCATGTTCGACAACTACTACGCGATCAGCGAGGACCGGGGGGATTCCTGGATCGAGTTCCGCCTGACGCCGAATTCGTGGAACTGCAACAATGACGGGCTGAACCGCGGTCAGCAGTTCATCGGCGACTACAACGGCCTGGCGGTCGCCGGCGACGTTGTTTACCCGTGCTACCTGTCCACGCAGAACGGCGATCCGGACATCTTCACCAACATCATCACGGTCGGCGGCGAACCGCAACCGGGCGCCTGCTGCTTCAGTGATGGAAGCTGCGCAGACCTGCTTCGGGAGGATTGCGCGGCGCAGGGCGGAACCTGGCGCTTCGGGACGGACTGCGGCGCCTTCTCCTGCCCGCAGCCGGGCGCGTGCTGCCTCAACGATGAGGATTGCGCCAGCCTGATCGAGTCGGAATGTCTGTCGTCGGGGGGAACCTTCCTCGGCGAAGGTGCGGATTGCCGTAACGCGTGCCCGTGCGACGCGATCAAGAAGTTCCGCGCCCGTTGCAAGGACAACGGCGAGATCGTGGCGAAAGTGGTCTACCGCGATAACAGCCACGACGGCGAGTTCGTAACGGTTGCCGTCGACTCGCAGAACTTCAACGTCATCGTGCTCAACGGTAAGGCGAAGCTTTTCGCCTGCTGTTACACAGGCGGACACACCGTCCGGCTTGTTGACCCGGGTTGCTTTGACCCGATCAACGTCGGTTGTCCGTGAGACCGGGGAGTTGACGTGGTGCGACGGAGTTGAACGGCGGCCGGGTTGCTCGCGCATCCCGGCCGCCGTTGCCGATTTGCGGCGCTTGTTTTGAGCATCAGGGCATGCAAGCGGCCCGGTCGGACGGACTCGAGGGGAGACGTCTCGGCGTTGGGCGGCGAGGTTGACGGGCTGGCGGACCTTGGTGACCTCGCGCAACAATCCTCACTTTTCAAGGATGGTGGTCCATCGACGGTGAGGAACGACCCGTCAGGCGGGTTATGCCCGCCGCTTCCGGTTAAACAGGTCCGTAGTATCCCGAGTTGCAGATTGGTTGCTCAACTCGGGAGCGCGGACCTCCGGTCCGCACAGGCGGAGCAAAGCTCCGCGCTCCTGATCAAAGGCAAAGAACTGATGACTCACCCCATCGCGCCAAATTCCCCAGCATCAATCGCTGGGCAATTCTCGGCTGTCCCTCCGGGGCACAAGGGCGCGCCGCGTCGCAACCTCAAGACCATCAAGGCGCTGCGCACTGAAGTCAGAGGGAGGCTCCGGTGTTGCCTTTCCACCAAGGCTTCCTTACTTTGACCGTGTTGTGCGATGTTAAGGGCGGGCGGGCGCGGCCCGCTTCGGCTCGGCTGGGGCGGGAGCGGGTCGGATGTGCGGCGGAGTCGGACGGAGCGGGAGTGTTCGTGCGATGACGGACGTTTGCGCGGGCTGAAGGCCGCGGCTTGGGTTGGGAGAGGTGATGCGATGGCGACGCGGATCGAGAAGGACAGCATGGGGGAGATGACGGTTCCGGCGGAGGCGCTGTGGGGGGCGACGACGCAGCGGGCGGTCGAGAACTTTCCGGTCAGCGGGTACCGGTTCGGACGGCGGTTCATCCGGGCGATGGGCCTGATCAAGCAGGCGGCGGCGAAGGTCAACCGCGATCTGGGCAAGCTCGATGAGAAAAAGGCTGACCTGATCATCCGGGCGGCGCAGGAGGTGGTGGACGGCAGGCTCGACGATCACTTTGTGCTCGACATCTTCCAGACCGGGTCGGGCACGAGCACGAACATGAACGCCAACGAGGTCATCGCCAACCGTGCGGCGCAGATCGGCGGCGGGAAGATCGGCTCCAAGGAAGTCCACCCCAACGACCACGTCAACATGGGTCAGTCGTCGAACGACGTGATCCCGGCGGCGATCCACGTGGCCGCGGCGGAGGCGATGCGCAGCGACCTTGTGCCGGCGCTGGAGGCGCTGTCGGCGGGGTTGGCGAAGAAGGCGAAGGAGTTCGCAGGGGTGCTGAAGATCGGGCGGACGCATCTGATGGACGCGACGCCGGTGACGCTGGGTCAGGAGTTCGGCGGGTACGCGCGGCAGGCGGCGCTGGCGGCGCTGCGGGCGACGAAGGCGGTGCGGGCGTTGCGGGAGCTTCCGCTCGGCGGGACGGCGGTGGGGACGGGGATCAACACGCATCCGGAGTTCGCCCGGCGGATCTGCGCGGAATTGAGCAAGGTGACGGGTATCGAGTTCGTCGAGGCCGAGGATCACTTCGAGGCGCAGGCGTCGAAGGACGCGGTGTGCGAAGTGAGCGGGCAGCTGAAGGCGATCGCGGTCGGTCTGGCGAAGATCGCGGGAGACATCCGCCTGCTGGGCAGTGGCCCGCGCTGCGGCATCGGTGAAATCCTTCTGCCCGCGACGCAGCCGGGCAGCAGCATCATGCCCGGCAAAGTCAACCCGGTGATGTGCGAGATGGTGTGCCAGGTGGCGGCGCACGTGATCGGGGCGGACGCAGCGGTGACGGCGGCGTGCCGGGAGAGTTTCTTTGAGCTGAACGTGGGCATGCCGGCGATGGCGCACCACCTGCTGGAGGCGGTGCGGCTGCTGGCGTCGGCGTCGCGGGTATTCACGGAGAAGTGCGTCCACGGCATTACGGCGAACGCGGAACGCTGCCGGGACTTGATCGAAGGCTCGCTGGCGATGTGTACGAGCCTTGCGCCGCTGGTGGGGTATGACACGGCTGCGGCGATTGCGAAGGAGGCGTTCGCCACCGGGAAGACGGTCCGCCAGATCGCGCAGGAGCAGATCAAGTCCGGGAAGATCAAGCTGACCGCGACGCAGCTCGACGAGGCGCTGAACCCGGCGGACATGATCCACCCGAGCGACAAGGTGCTTCCGGTTTCGGCGTAAGCGCCATAACGATCTTTGCACCACGGCGCCCGCTCGCACCGCCCTGGGAAACCCCTGAGTTCCGGTCCCGTGACGGACACCGGGCGTTACACGCGCGTGACAGACCCGCTTCCGGCGCGCGGTTAGACTTTTCCGATGAGATGCGGGCAGGCCGGTCCAGGCGAGGGTCGGTCGAGTCCGGCTGTCGTGGCGTAGAATCCGTCGGGAGAGTGCGAGGGTTCCGGGATGGGCGCGAAACGTCGGGTGGTGATCGTTGAGGATGAGCCGGCGATCCGTCGGGCGGTGGTGGACATCCTGAAGATGGCCGGATACGAACCGGTCGAAGCGGCGGACGGCGAGGCGGGGCTTCATGCCTCGCGTGCGGGCGGCGTGGATCTCGTGCTGCTGGATCTGATGCTGCCGAAACTGGACGGTTTCGATGTGCTCTCAGCGCTGCGCGAGACGCACCCGTCCTTGCCGGTGATCATCCTGACGGCGCGGGGTGCGGAGGACGACCGCGTCCGCGGACTGAAGCTCGGCGCGGACGACTACGTGGTGAAACCCTTCTCGGCGCGGGAGCTTCTGGCGCGGATCGAGGCCGTCCTGCGTCGCACACCGGAGCGACCGGCGCAGATCCTCCGCCTCAAACACGGGGCCACGGTCGTGGACTGTGCGCGTCATGAGGTGGTGACGCCCGACGGTCAGCGGACAGCGTTGTCGGAGATGGAAGCCGAGGTGATGCGGCGGCTGGCGACGCAGCGCGGGCAGGCGGTTTCGCGGGAGTCGCTGCTCAGTTCAGTCTGGGGCATCCGTGATGGGCGGGTGGAGACGCGGGCGATCGACATGCACATCACGCGCCTGCGCAACAAACTGAGCGGATCCTCGTCAGAGAGCAACGGCGACGGAGAGGACTGGATCGTGACGGTGCGCGGGAAGGGATACATGCTCGGCGCGGACGTTCAGGTCGAGACGGAGGGGCGGGCGTCGTGAGCGGACCGGCAAGGCTGAAGACGCTGGCGGGAGCGGGGTTTGCGTTCATCTGCGTGTTCGTCCTCGGGGGTCTGATCTGGGCGACGTGGCTGACGGTGCGCCTCGAGGATTATGAGCTTCGGGCGCTGCGGGAAGAGGGCGTGCAGTCAGCGCTGTGGCGGCTGGACAATACGCTGATGCCCTTCCTGGCGCGAGAGACGGGCCGATCGTACCGGCATTACAGCGCGCGCTACGCGCCGACGTCGCTGTCGCGCAACGGGGCTGAAGTCAACGCATCCGAATACGCGCTTCCGTCGCCGATTCTCGAGCAGGATCCGCCGGAGTGGGTGGACGTGTACTTTCAGTGGGGAGAGAACGGCGAGCCGACCTCGCCGCAGATTCTTCCGCAAGAGCAGGAGGATCGCGGGGGTTCCGCCAGCCCCGCAGCGCCCGCGACGCCGCCGACGGAAACGCTCGCGCTGGCCGAAGCGCTGCGAGAACTGACGTCACATCTGTCTTATGACGAGCTGCGGGACCGGTTCAACGCCGCCGTGGCGCGTGATCTTCATTCCGCACCGGACCCCGGAACCTCGGCTGAACCGATCCCCCTCGCTTCCGCGCAATCGCGCGGATTTGAGCGCTACCAGGAAGCCCAGATGCGCGGGACGCAGGAGTGGGCGACGCGCCAGCTCGTGAACCGACAGTTGCAGCAGTCGAATACGCAGATGATCGGGTGCGACCCGATCGACGTCGTGGCCCAGAACCTTTTGAACAAGGTGGAGAATTCGAACCCGGCGCTCCCCTTGGATGTTCCGGAATACGCGGAGGTCTGGGTGACGCCGATGATCCCGGTGTGGCTGCCTCGGGAGGGGGAGGTTCCGGGGCTTGTGCTGATGCGGCGCGTGACCGTGGCGGTGCCTGAGGTGACGGAATCTTCGGTGTATCAGGGCCTGCTGATCAACTGGGAGAAGCTGCGCGACAGCCTGCTTGCGCAGCTTGCGGAATCGCATCCCCGCGCCACGCTGACGCCGGTGATGTCATCGACGGGAACGCGCGACCACAATGTGCTGGCGACGCTTCCGGCGCGGCTGGACATTGAGCCGATGGCGGCGGGCGTGTCGCTGTGGACGTGGAACGAGGGGCGGGCGACGCTCCTGCTGGTGTGGGGCGTGGCGCTGGTGTCGCTGGGGGTCATCGGGCTGGGGCTTCGGACGCTGCTGACGGTGTCCAACCGGCGTGTCGAATTTGCGTACGCCGTCGCACATGAACTGCGCACGCCGCTGACGACGTTTCGTCTTTACACCGACATGCTGGCCGAGGGGCTGGTTCCGGAGGAGTCCCGTCCGGAGTACCTTCAGACGCTGAACCGGGAGTCGAAGCGCCTCGCCGACGTGGTCAACGGCGTGCTCGAGTACGCCCGGATCGAGAACCGCAAGGTCCGGCTTGCACCCGCGACGATCCGCGCCGACGAGTTTCTGAACCGCACGCGGACGACGTTCGCCAAGGCATGCGCCGATGAGGGCGTGCAGCTCGTCACTGACAATCAGTGGGAGGATGGGCGCCCGCTGACCACCGACGTCGAACTGGTGCTTTGCGTGCTGGGGGTGCTGGTGGCGAACGCCTGCCGGCACGGGCGCAACGGAGACGGATCCCGCGTGCTCGTGCGTCTCGGAGAAGCCGGCGAGCGCATCGCGCTGGACGTCGTCGACACCGGTCCGGGCATCGAGGCGTCGGACGTTCGCGCATTGTATAAACCGTTCCGCCGGGGGAAGTCGGCCGAGTCCCGCGCGAAAAGCGGTCTGGGGCTGGGGCTGGCGCTGGCGAAGAACTGGTGCGGCCTGCTGGGCGGGCGTCTCGAACTTGTCCACCGCAAGGATCCGACTTACGGCGGAGCGCACTTCCGCATGACGCTGCCGCAGTTGCAGACCAACGGTGTGGTCGGGTAGCGGGGGCCGACACGGCCTGATGGCGTCTCTCGCCTGGTTGCCGATTCCCTCATGCCGCTGGCGCCGCCGCCGTTGAGATCCTCTCCACCTCCGGACGACTTGGTCAAAGCGCCGTAACCGCTCCGCGCGCACCTTCGCTTCATCAGGCATCCGGCGCCGCGCGCATTGCCGAAAAGTCTCACGACTCGGCATCCCCGTGGAATCGAAGGACTGGACGCTTCGCCCAGGCACACGGTTCGGGCGCCGGTGTTGACCAGACCCGCGAAAAGACCTAACCTGTCCCGAGGCGCGCCGAACTTCCGCCGCCGCGCCGCAAAACGACGGCCGCGCCGCAACACGGCCTCCGCGGGCGATTAGCTCAGTCGGTTAGAGCACCTGCCTTACAAGCAGGGGGCCGCAGGTTCGAGTCCTGCATCGCCCAGTCGTTTTTGTCGAGAAAACGCTTTTTTTTTCGGGTTTTTCTGACGATGTCATGCTCGTGGCACTTTTCCTCATTATGCTGGAAAATGCCGCGATTACCTCCTGTCTGTCGCCGTGAAGTGCAACCGGGAGTACAAAGCGTTCCGTGCCCGGTTTTATCCAACCCTTCCCCCCTGCGCACGCCCGCGCGGGGAAGCCGCGGCCTTGCCGTGCGTGCCCGTCGCCCTGACGGACGGCGGGCAACGTCCGCCCTACGGGTCTGAAGGGCGTGGAGGGCAGCTGCACATCCTCGAATAAGCACTTAGAATCCGCCGGATGAGCCGAAACCGGTCTACGCAGGAACCACGTGACGCGGGCCGCGCCGGGAACCGCCGGCGACTGCTGATTCTCTTTTTCGTGGCGGACACTCTGATCGTCGGGGCGCTGATTGTTTATCTGCTGGTGCGTCAGGCCGCGCCGCGAGTCGACACGCTGAACGTTCTGCTCATCTCGCTGGACACGACCCGGGCGGATCACCTCGGGTGCTACGGACACGGGGAAAGCCGGACGCCGAACATCGACGCTCTGTCTGCGGAGGGGGTCCGCTTCACGCAATGCACGTCGGTGGCGCCGACGACCCTGCCTTCTCATGCGAGCCTGCTGACGGGCATGTACCCGTTTATGCACGGCGCGCGCGTGAACGGACAATTCTTCCTGCACCCGGACAACGTCAGTCTCGCGGAGACCCTCCAGTCGGCGGGGTTCGCCACCGGCGCGGTGGTGGGGGCGATGGTGCTCAACCGCGAGTACGGGCTGAAGCAGGGGTTTGAGGTCTACGATGATCCGCGTGAAGCTCAGGCGCGCCGGGCGAAGCCCGGGGGACCGCCGATCCAGGAACGTCCGGCGTCGGACATCAGCGATCGGGCGGTTCAGTTTCTTCGCGCGAACCGGGATCGTCGTTTTTTCCTGTTCCTTCACTACTTTGATCCGCACAAGCCGCTTCAGCCTCCGGAGCCTTTCCGCAGCGCGTTTGCGGATCCCTATCTGGGGGAACTCGCGTACGTGGATCAGCAGATCGGTCGCGTGCGTCGGGAGCTGGAGGCGCTGGGGCTGCTCGACCGGACGCTGATCGTTCTGACGGCGGACCACGGTGAAGGTCGGGGTGAACACGGGGAGGAGAATCACGGTCTTTTTGTCTACGACACGACCCTGAGGATCCCGCTGATCGCCCGGCTGACCGGCGTCGTGCCCGCGGGGCGGACGATCGACGCGCAGGTCCGGTTGATCGACGTTGCGCCGACGATTCTGCGCTGGGTGGGGATCGAGGCGCCGGAAGGGATGCAGGGGGAGGCGCTGCAACCGCTGATCGAGGGTGCGGACCGGACGGATCGCGTTGCGTACGCGGAGACGCTCGCTCCGCGCTTCGATTACGGGTATGCGCCGTTGCGGGCGCTGCGTGCCGAAAGGTGGAAGTACATTCTCGGTCCGGAGCCGGAGCTTTATGACCTGCGGTCCGATCCGAAGGAGCTGACCAACGTTCACGCCGCCCATCCCGAGCGCGCGGCGGAGATGAGGCGGCGGCTGGCGGGGCTTCTTTCGGCGGCGAAAGGCGCGATCGACCCGGACTCGGCGCGGCGCGCCGCCGGTCCGGAGGAGCGTCGCGGGCTTCAAGGGTTGGGATACGCGGGCTCCGCGGACGCTGACGAGGGCGCGGTCGAAGAAGGAGCGAGCGATCTTGAACGATATCCCCCAGAAGGCTTAAGCCCGATGCGCTACGCGGAGGAGATCGAGTACGTCAACGACTGCGTCTCGATGATTCTCGGCGGGCGGTATGCCGAGGCGGAGGCGAAGCTGCGCACGTTCCTTCAGGAGCGGCAGGACCGATCGGAAGGCTTGTACAATGCGCGGAAGTGGCTGGCGCATTCGCTCGACGCCCAGGGTCGATCGGAGGAGGCCGTTGCGTATTACGAGCAGGCGGTCGGGGAGCGTCCGACGGACGTCATGACGAGAACCGACCTGGGCATCACGCTGCGGCGCGCCCGACGGATAAGCGAGTCCGTCGAGGCGCTGCGTGCGGCGCTGTCGTACCCTCTGAAGCTGCCTTACACGCGGGTGCAGCTTGCGGGAAGCCTGTTTCTGCTGGGGGGGCATGACGAGGAGGCGCTGGAGGAGATCGCCCTTGCGCTGGCGGAGGATGAGAACATCGCGGAGGCGTGGGGTCTTCGAGGGCGGATTGAGGCGCGTCGGAACAACCGGGCGGCGGCGGTCGCGGCGCTGCGCCGGGCGGTCGAGCTGAACCCGGGGAATACGGCGTGGCGGAAGGAGTTATCTGAACTGGAGGAAGGTTCAGGTTCATCGAAGGCTCCTTGAGGAACGAAGCCGTCAGACGCTTATAATAAGGGAGCGGTGTGGGGAACCCGGTGTCACCGTGGGGTTGGCGAGGGCTGGAGCATGTGCGGGAATCACTTGAGGCGCCGGCGGGTGCGAAGCGGACTCGGATGGATGCTGGCGTGGACGGTGTGTTGCGCGGCGGCTGTCGCGCTGCCGGCGAGAGCGCAATCCGACGGACTGAAGGTCGCCGATCTGCGCCAGATTCAGAACACGTTCGCCCGCCTGGCGGACGAGTTGCGTCCGAGCGTCGCGGCGATCCGGACGTTCGACTACATCGTCCGCCCCGGCGAGAACGAGGCCCCGCGCGGACGGCGGATCCGCGAGAACCACGGGACGGGTTTCATCCTCTCCTCCGACGGACTGATCGTGACGAATCATCACGTCGTGCGCGGGGTGGAGGGCGTCGGCGTCATCCTTCATGACGGACGCGAGTTCGACGCCCGCGTCATCGGGACGGATTCGCGCAGCGACCTCGCGATGCTGGACATCGAGGCGGAGCACCTCAAGCCGGTAAGGCTTGGGGACGCTGGTTCGGTGCGCGTCGGGCAGTGGGCGATCGTGGTCGGGAATCCCTTCGGACTTGCGGCGATCAAAGGGGGCGGGTCCGTGACCGTCGGGACGGTCAGCGCGCTGGGGCGGGACATGACGGCGGAGCTGGCGGACCGTCGCGGGATCAACGCGGTTTACTACGGCAATCTGATCGAGACCTCCGCGCCGATCAACCCCGGGAACAGCGGGGGCCCGCTTTTCAATCTGGAAGGGGAAGTCGTCGGGATTGTGACGGCGATCGAGTCGAGTTCGGGCGCGAACGAGGGCGTCGGGTTCGCCATCCCGATCGACCGGTACAGTCTGCGGATCATCGACGGACTGAAGCAGGGGGGCGAAGTCCGCTACGGATACATCGGTCTGCAAAGCGCGCCCGAGGCGCGGGAAAGCCGGCTTCGTCGAGCCGCGACAGGAGAGACGGCGGCGCCCGGCGCGGTGATCGGATACGTGGAGCCGAATCAACCTGCCGCCCGGGCGGATCTTCGGGCGAACGACCGGATCATCACTTTCAACGGGGAGAAGGTCCAGGATTTTGATCATCTGATTCGGTTGGTTGGGGCGACGCCAGCGGGCACCGAGGCGCAGGTCGAGTTCGTGCGCGACGGTCGGACGATGACGACGCGCATCGTGGTCACCGATCGTGACGAGGCGTTGCGCCCGTCGGGCGAGACGCGCCCGGGCTGACGCCCGGCTTCCGCGAGCGCGGCGAGGTTTTTTCATTGTCGGTTCGCGGCGCGGGTCATATAATCCCGCGCGGAGGGGAAAGGCCGTGCGTCGCGCCGCGGATCCTGTTTCGACAGAAGTTTTGCTCAAGACGCGCCTTTTTTGGGTTGAGCGTCGGGAGTACGCGGGCGCGGAGGGGGCTTGCGGGTTTACACGGGAGGTTGTCGTCCACCCCGGCGCTGTCGTGATTCTTCCGCTCCTCGACGCCGGGCGGATCGTGATGATCCACAATGTGCGGCACGGAGTCGGGCGCGAACTGCTCGAACTGCCCGCCGGCACGCTGGAACCCGACGAGGTTCCGATCGTCACGGCCGGACGCGAACTCGTCGAGGAGACGGGTTACCGGGCGTCGAGACTCGATCCTCTGGCTGAGTTTTTCATGTCACCGGGCATCCTGTCCGAGCGGATGCACGCCTTCATTGCGCAGGATCTGACCTGGGTCGGGCAGGCGCTGGAGGCGGGGGAGCACATTCGGACGGAAATCGTCGATATCCCGACGGTGCGGGCGTGGATGCGCGACGGTCGGATCGAGGATGCAAAGACGCTTGCGGCGCTGGGCGTGTATTTTGCCCGGATGACGGCGGTGGACTGAGGGTGCGGGCGCTGGAGCGCAGAAGAAGGATGGGCTGGCAGGATCGTGAGTACGCACGAGGGGCGGATTTCGAAGCCGGGTGGACCCCGGGAGCCGGGGTGCGCTTAGGCAACTGGTGGCGTCGCAGCGTCATACACGTGCTGATCCTCGTGAACGTCGGCGTGTTCGTGCTGGATGCGCTGATGTCGGACATCGGTCCGTCGCGCGGAGGAAGCCCGCTGGTTCGCTGGGGGGTGCTGTCTGCGCCGGACGTCCTGTCCGGGCAGGTCTGGAGGCTTCTGACGGCGACGTTCCTCCACGCGGGCGTCATGCACCTTTTTTTCAACATGCTCGGGTTGTTCTTCTTCGGTCGGGCGGTGGAGGAGCGCTGGGGGCGCAGGACGACGCTGGCGTTGTACCTCGGGGCCGGCGTGCTGGCGAACGTGGTGTTTGTTGCGTTGGCGTCGGTGGGGCTCTGGGGATCCCGCGCCCTCGGGGCGTCCGGATGTGTACTGGCGATGATGGGAGCGGCGGCGGTGCTGGCGCCGAACCGGCGGGTATACCTCATGTGGGGCGCTCTGCCCGTGCCGATGTATCTTCTGGCGATCGCGCTGGGCGGCGGATACCTGCTGAATGCGATCCGCGGCGGGTTCAACGCCGGAGGCGACGCCGTCCACGTCGTCGGACTTCTGATCGGCGCCGGGTGGGCGTGGCGCGGGGCATCGTGGTGGGCGAGGGTCGGGGCTGCGCACGGAGCGCCGGTCGCGGCGCGCGTTCGACGATCCGGCGCGTCGGAATCGTCGCCGATCCGGGGGTGGCAGGCGTCGTCGCGGGAGCGAGATCAGGAGGCGTTGGACGTGCTGCTGGCGCAGGTGCGGGACAAAGGGATCGCCGGGCTGACCGAGGCCCAGCGGCGGGAGCTTCAGCAGATCACGGAGCGCATGCGCGGAGACTACGCCGGCGGATAAGCCCGGGGCGGACACCTGCTCGCGTCCGAGAGTTGAAATACGATGGCGACTTCACGCTGGCACAGCGCGATGGACAACCCGATCAACTGGTCCTTGAGGGTGGGCCGGGTGTTCGACATCGACATTCGACTGCACCTGCTCTTCCTCATCTGGGGCGTGCTTCAGATCCTGGAGGACATGAGTGCGGCGTCGCGGGCCGGCGCGGGCTGGGCGGGCGTGATCGGGTGGGGCGCGGGGGTGACGTTGACGCTCTTTCTGTGCGTCCTGCTGCACGAGTTCGGGCATTGCTTCGCGGCACGGCGCGTGGGGGGAGAGGCGGATCAGATTCTGCTGTGGCCGCTGGGCGGTCTGGCGTCGGTCTCACCGCCGCACCGACCCCGGGCGCACTTCATCACGACGATCTGGGGGCCGCTTGTAAACGTGGCGATCTTCGGGGCGGCGGGTCTGGTGCTGGCGATCCGCGCGGGGTCGTTTTCCGCGCTGCCGCTGAACCCGTTCCACCCCTTTGTGCCGCTGGCGCCGATCGGTCCGTATGACACGCTGACGCGCGTGCTGCTGCTGGTGTTCGGGATCAACTACCTGCTGACGCTCTTCAACCTGTTGTTGCCCTTCTACCCGATGGACGGCGGGCGTTTGCTGCATGCGTGGCTGTGGAAGCGGCACGGGTACCGCACGGCGACCCTGACGGCGACCTTTGTCGGGATGGTCGGGGCAGTAGGGTTCGGCGTGGTGGCGCTGATGACAGGGAACCTGATGCTCGTGGGGCTGGCGTTTTTCGGGTACCTGACGTGCTACCAGCAGCGTCAGATGGCGAAGGAATACGCGGCGGAGAACGACCTCGGGTATGACTTTTCGCGTGGATTCCGGGCGTTTGAGTCGGACCGGGATACGGCGGTCCGTCCGGGGTTCTTCAAGCGGAGGCGCGCGGCGCGGCTCGCCAAGGCGCTGGTCCGCGAGCGTGAGGAGGCGGAGGCGCGGGACCGCGAGTTCGACCGCATTCTCGCAAAGATATCCCGCGAGGGGATGGGCTCGCTTTCCGGTCGCGAGCGAAAATTCCTCGAAAGCGAGACGCAGCGGCGGAAGGTGTAGCCGCGGGTTGGAAACTTCCGGGGGGCCGTGAAGGAAGGAGGCTTCCTTGCGGGCGAGGCTCGGCAGGGGTGCGGTCCGGCTAAGCCAAGGCGACGTATGCCGTCGCACCGACCTGGCACATCATTGAGCGACGCGCCCGCCGCTGACCGAAGCGGAGACGCGCGGGAGGCGGATGCGCACATCCGCGCCGTGCGGGCGGGCGTCGAGGATGCGCACCGACCCCTGATGCAGTTCGACCGCGCGTCGGACGGTTGCCAGACCTACGCCGGTGCCCTGCGGTTTGCGAGAGAAGAACAACTCGAAGGCCCGCTTCTTCACGTCATCGGGCATGCCCGGTCCGTCATCCACGACACATAACTCAACCGACTTCGGATCCTCCTCGGGAGTGACGACCCGCAGGGTGATCGTTCCGCCCTGAGGAAGTACGTCCTTGGCGTTGCCCAGCAACTCCTGCACAGCCTGAATCAGGATGTTGCGGTCGCCCTCGAGGATCGCCGCGTTGTCGTCATCCTCGCGGAGAACGCGGATGCCCTGATCCACCAAGGTCGGTTCGAGCTCGCGTAACGACCAGGTGAAGACATCCTTCGGCGTGAACCGCTCCCGGTGCGTCGGTCCGACGCGCGAGAAGTTGAGGAGTTGGGTGACGCGGGCGCTGAGGGAGCGCGTCGACGTCAGCAGATCGGCAATGCGCTGTCGGCTGGCGTCATCCAGGTGACCGTATTCGAGGACGAGCTGCGCGGAGCTGGCGATCGCGGCGACCGGGTTCTTGATGCCGTGCGCGACGGAGAAACAGACCTCTCCTACGGACGCGAGGCGATTCCTGCGCTCCTCCTGCACTCGCTGCTGCTCACGGACGAAGTGCTCATGCACCTGCTGCAGCTGGCGCCAGAGGAACCAGCCCGATCCGAGCGACACCGTCACGAACGTGAGCACGACCAGCTCCCGCCACCAACGTTCATTCAGGACGCGCCGGCCTTCATCCTGAATGACCTGATGCTCGCGGATCAGCGCGTTGGCGGCTTCGCGCAGGACGGACATTGCGTGAAGCTGGGCGCGGTCCATCTCGGCCATCCTCGCGGCGGCCTCACCGAGAATCTCCTGCTCGGGGCGCGTTGTCCCTGCCGGATCGAGAATCTCGGAGAAAAGCGAGAAAATGCGCTCCTCCGCCCGGAGCATCTCATCAAAATGCGCCTCGAAACCGGCCCGGGAGAAATGCGCCGTCGGCGCGTCCGCCAGGGCGCGGCGCAGTTGCGCCGACGCCTGACGGAACCGGGCGGTTTCTCGTGGAAGGTCGCGGGTTTCGAAGATGTCGTTGCCGGCAGCGTTGACCTCCAGCAGCAGGCGCGACACATTTTCGAGCATGACCTGCGCCCGAGTGATGTCGTCGCTGCGCGCAAAGACGCCGTCAAACGAGACGACCGCCGAGTGCATGAAAAACAGCGACACCGCGATCGTCAGCGCCGCCAGCAGCACGAAGACGATGAGGAACACGTAGTACGACCGAAGCGGGTTCGTCTCGGTCTGGCTTGGCCCGGTTGTCGTCGAATCGTTCATTGAACGAGGTCGCTTCTTCCGCCGCGCGGCGAGGTCGATCCGCCGGATATCTTCAGGGGAGAGCGGGTTCCGCCTCCCTTGCTTCGCTGCCTTCTCCGGTTGCCGGAGCCGGCGACTTGGCGGGGCGCGCCCCCTGCGGATGCTCCTTCTCGAACGCCGTCACGATCGTCTCGAGCATCTGCGCGGCGGGTGGACCGAACAAGGTTCCGTGTCCTCCGCCCGCGATGATCTCGATCTCCGCGTCGGAGCCGAGCTTCGTCAGTGACTCCTTCAGCAGGCGCGTCGCCCCTTCAAGATAAAAGTTGTCGAACTCACCGGCGCGGATGTGCAGCTTGCCCGCCAGCTTCGGCCCCAGCGCCGGCCAGTTCCGCTCGAGCACGAGGCGGATGTCGTAGCGCTCCCAGGATTTCGCCACGTCGGGGTTGACCGCGCCGGTCGTCCGGTTGAAGAGAGGTTCGGGTTCTCCGTCCTTGCCCCGACGGCTGAAGACCGCCTCGAAGGAGTGAATCTGCCCGCCCGGTCCGAGCACGTCCTCCGCGCGGACAAAGTCCTCGTACCAGATGCGCACCTGGTCGCGCA
Source organism: Phycisphaerae bacterium (assembly GCA_013360585.1). Taxonomy (GTDB): domain Bacteria; phylum Planctomycetota; class Phycisphaerae; order UBA1845; family UBA1845; genus JABWBH01. The sequence continues at coordinate 35,086 of JABWBH010000008.1, forward strand.
TCCGCATCAGCGGTCGGCGCTCGCCCTTTGCGTCCCGGTACATGTTCGCGCCCGGCTCATACAGGTTGATCCGCTGGAAGTCGCGGAAGTCCACCGGGTCCGGAACGTCCGACCAGCAGCCGGCGAAAGCGCCCGGATACGTCACCTGCAACCAGAGACTGGCCCACCCGCCGGAGGATCCGCCCGTGACGTACCGGTGCTTCGGCGACTCGGCGCCGCGACACGTTTTCTCCACCAGCGGGATCAGTTCCTCGATGAACGCCGTCCCGCGCGGTCCGTTATTCTCCGAGTCGGCAAAGACGTGGTGGCCGCGAAGGCAGCGGGAATCCGGGACAACCAGCAACACGTCCTCGACTCGCGGGGACCCGCCGAAGCTCATCGTCATCGACTCGAAGCGCGGCTCGCCGCCACCGAAACCGGAAATCATGTAAAGGACCGGGTAACGACGCTCAGGGTTTTCCTCCCAGCCCTGCGGCAGGCGCACCCACGCCCGCTGGCGAACCTCGCGGCCGTGAAACTTGGACAGCAGCGGGCTGATCATCTCGACCGTGCGGATTCGTGGATGCTCCTCCGATGGATCTTCCTTGACGACGTGCGTGAGGCGCAGGCGCACCGGACCGCCGGAAAACGTCGCAAGATTCATGTCGGCGACGTCACTGTAAAGATCGCCGGGGCTGACGCCGGGCTCGGGCAGATCGACGTTGCGCCGCGCGACGGCCTGCACGCGCCAGGTTGCGTTCTCCAGTTCCGTCAAGCCGGGCGGATACCGCATTGCGTCCGCGCCGAGAATCACCACTTTGGCGGGATCCCAGTCTTTCAGCGGTCGAGCGAGGATCGGCGACGGTGACATCCACTGCTGGAAGGAGTTGATGCGGTGGCGGGGTTCCTGCCGACCGCCCTGCGTCAGGATGACGAGCACGCGCCCGGTGTACGCGCCCGGCTGCAAGCCTGGGTCGAACGCCACCTCGAAGACCGGAAGCGGAACGTTGACCTTCGGCGCATCCTGAACCGCCGCCCGAACTCCGGTTGCGTAATGCAGCGTCGCGGACGCCAGCAACGCGCTGAACACTCCACGTCCCAGAGTTCTCATCCCACGCGCCGTCAGCGGACATTTCATGCTCGCGCCTTTCCTTGATGGTTCACGCCGGCGCGCCGTCGGGTCGCCCCGAGCACACCGGACGATTAACATATCCGCGTGCGACTCTCACGAGAAATCCGGGCCTATCTGGCGCCGTCGGCCGCACCGGACGGCGGCAACGGCTGGGCGGGGCGACCGGTCAGCGACGGGCTTGACCCTTTCGTTGTGATCCGCGCCGTGCTGGACGGACCGGTCGGCGCGGACACTGGGTTTGTGTGCAACATCACCGAAGTGGATCGGGTGTTGCGCGGCGACGTTCTCGAGCTTCTGCGGCGGATGCGGCGGGACGGCAGGGCGGTTGCGCCGCCGCTGATCGAACTTGCCCACGCCGCCGCTGAGCGCTTTCCGGCGCCTTTGCGGCTGATCGAACTTGAGCTGTCGTCCTCTCCTTACACGCGCTATCGTTGGGTCGCGGGAGCATCCGGTATGATCTACGTTACGCAGTCGTTCGAGTTTTCGGCGTCGCACCGGCTGCACTCGCCGCGCCTGTCGGAATCTGAGAATTTCACAGTCTTCGGAAAATGTGCAAACCCGAGCGGACACGGACACAACTACGTTCTCGAAGTGGCGGTGGGCGGCGAGCCGGACGCCCACGGTCGGATCGTTGAACTGGCGCGGCTGGATCGGGCGGTGCGCGAGCGCGTCATCGACGCCTTCGATCACAAGCACCTGAACCTCGACTGTCCCGAGTTCGCGGCGCTGAATCCGACGGTCGAGAACATCGCCCGCGTCATCTGGGACAAACTCGACGGCGCCCTGCCCGCCACGTTGCACAAGGTCCGGCTTTACGAGACGCCGAAGACTTTTGCGGAATACGCGGGCAAGGGCGTCTGACAGCGCCCTTCCGGCGGTGGGGTGACGGGCTCGAGGATCCCGCCGAAATGCGATCGCCTCACGCCAGGTCCGCGCCGGCGAGGGAGGGGGAGCAGGTTGACGCGGCCCGCGAGTCGAGCAGAAGCGTGGAAGAACCGAGTCGCCTTAACCCGGGGAGCAAGTCGGCTCAGGCGGCGTCGTCCGTCGAAAAGAAGTGCCCGATCGGCAATATCCTGCCGACGATCCGGTCTTCGCCGCCACGTCCCCCTGAACCACCGCCTGATGCAAAAGGTTGTTGTTAAGGGCACGGCGCAGGGGCCGGTCGTCGCTCCGTTTCGCGCGGTCCACCCGGTTTCGACGCTGGGTCACGGGGAAGAGCGCCAGCCGGGGTCATACGGGTCCGAGAAGATGTGCTGCACGCGCACGGTGCGCTCCCCGCGACCGTCGGTCAGGAGGCGCAGCGCCTCCCGGATGCGGGAGAGGCGCGGATCCTGCGTGACGGGCGGCGCCGCGCCATCGATCGGGTCCGATCTCGCGTGATCAATGCGGTCGAGCCCCGCGGCAAGATCCAGGATTCGGTGTCGCAGTTCGAGGTGCCAGCGGTCGATCGCTTCCGCGGCGCTCAGTTTTCCGGGCATGTTCATTCACTCCTTGCTGCTGAATTCCGCCGGAGGGCGGTTGTACGGCGATGGTAGGCGCGGTTCGAGGTCTTTTGAAGGGGTTGCCGCGCGGCGGCGGGGCGTTACGGACGGCGGAACATGCGCTTTCGCATGATAACTCGGCGAAAACGGGGTCAAACGAGATTTCGTATTTGACGACGTGTCACGGCGTATTCTACGTCACACAAGTCGCGGCTCGTCCGCGGGTTCGTCGTGTGAAAGGAGACAGGACCGATGGCACTTACCGTCACCAACGTCAACGCGCTCAATCTGCTGAACATTCTTAACCGCAATACGCAGGCGCAGTCGAACACCCTGCGTCAACTCTCGACCGGATTCCGGATCAACAGCGGCGCGGATGATCCCGCCGGGTTGATCGGATCGACCCTGCTGTCAGCCGAGATCACGGCGGTCGACGCGGCGATCGAGAACAATCAGCGCACGGACTCGATCCTCAGCGTCGCCGACGGCGCGATGGGGGAGATCGCGGGACTCCTGACGGAAATTGAGACGCTGGTGGCGAAGTCCACCAACCAGTCGGGCATCTCAGAGTCCGAGCGCGCCGCCAACCAGGCGCAGATCGACGACGCCCTGACGGCGATCGACCGCATCGTCAGCACGACGAGCTTCAACGGCATGAAGCTTCTCGACGGGTCGCAGGCGATCGCCACGACCGGCGTGTCCGGCAACACGAATATCAGTAACGTCCGCGTATACTCGCGCAGTCAGAGCACGTCGGACACGACGATCACGGTGACCCGCGTCACCTCGGCGCAGACCGCGTCGGCGGTGTTCGCGGGCGCCTCGGGCAGCAGCGCCCGCTCGCACGGTGCGACGGAGGTGGCGATCGGCGGCACGCTGGGGACGGCGACGATCTCGATCGCATCGGGTCTGACGAAGGCGTCGATCGTTTCGCAGATCAATCAGTCGAAGGCCCAGACCGGCGTCAGCGCCATCGTGGACAGCACGGGCAGCATTGAGCTGCATTCAACGACTTACGGATCCGACGCCTTTGTCAGCGTGACGGTGCTTTCCGGGGGGACCATCAACAACAGCTACGGTACGGCGACGGGGGACAGCGACACTTCCAACGACATCGCCAGTACGTCCAAGACAGCCGGGCGGGACGCCGTCGTTCAGATCAACGGGCAATCCGCGGGCGTGGACGGTCTGGACGTGTCGTATAACTCCAACGGGCTAAGCCTGTCGCTGTCGCTGAGCGAAACGTTCGGCAGCGGAGGAACGGCGTCCACGACGACGAGTTTCACGGTGCGGGCGACGGGAGGGGCGACGTTCCAGCTCGGATCGTCCGCGGACACGCGGTCAACGATCGGCATCGACGCCCAGGCCTCGTACAACCTCGGTGGAGGCGATTCCGGGGCGCGGCTCAGCGAGTTGAAGTCCGGCGGTGCGGCGGATCTGCGCTCCGATGTGGCGACAGCACTGACGGTGGTTAAAAAGGCCGCTCAGCAGGTGGCGGAAGCGCGAGGACGCATCGGCGGTTTCCAGAAGTTCCAGGTGCAGACCGCCTTGTCGAACATGCAGACGACCAAGAGCGGGCTGGAGGCGGCGCGCAGCCTGATCCGGGACACGGATTACGCCACCGCGACGTCGAGGCTCAATAAGGAGAGCGTGCTGGTGCAGTCCAGCATCCAGCTCCTGGGCATCGCCAGCCAGCAGTCGGCGCAGATCCTCGCCCTGCTGGGCTGATCCGACCAGACCGGGACAGGCCCCTTTAGCAGCGCGGGCCGGAGACGACGCAAGTCCTCTCCGGCCCGCTCGTTTTCGCCGACGCTCCGCGTCAAGACAGGATTACGGGCAGGTCACGCCAACTGGCGCCTTGCACGACGACGGATCCTCCAGCGTGATCGTGTGCGATCCGGTGAAACAGCACGGTTTGTGCGAGGCCCGCCGACCGCTGATCGTCAGGTCCGCCGGGACGCCGTCGATCGCGACGGTGACCGTCTTTCCATCGTGGAGGTCGTTAAAGAGCACCACTTTGGCGACGATCGTGCCGTTGTCCTTGCACCGACCTTTAAGCTTCTTCACGTCGGCACACGGGACCGAAGAGGCCAGGTCCACCCTCGCCACCCAGGTGTTCCAGCTTGATCCGCCGCTGGGGGTGTACTCATGATGCAGCCAGAACGACGCCTGTGCCGGATCGGCGTCGATGCTCGAGTAATCGCCGAACCGTCCGCTCGTGCTGCCCCCGCCGCTGGTGCGCACGATTTCGTAGTTGCCCATGAAACCGGGCGGATCCCCCGCGAGACGGTATCCGCGGACGATCGAGATGAATTCGTTGCTTGCGCTGCGGTTGAAGCACAGGGCCGCGTTCCCGTCCGCGTCCACCGCGATGGAGGTGAAGAACGAGTGTACACCCTGCCCGAGGTCCACGTCGCCCGACTGCACCAGCGACGGGTTCTGCCCCGAGGTCGGCCAGCCGTTCATCGCGATCTGGTACCACCGGCCTTTCACCGGGTTGCTGTTGATGTGATGCGTCGCCCACAGCGAGCCGTTGCGGTATTCGACGCTCCAGAAGCGGGAGTCGAACGTGTTCGGACGGACGCTCGTCCCCATCTGCGGCGGGTCGCCCGGGTCGCTGTAAGACGGAACCGTCAACTGAGTCGTGGTGAACGTCGGTGTGCCCAGCGGATTGCGCAGAGCGATGAGGCGCACCTGCGTGCGGTTGCTGCCCTCCTGATGCTCGATCATGTAAAGCGCCGGGGGGTTGTCCAGCGTCGAGGGCGGAAGGCCCGCCGACTGCGTGCTCGTCGAAAGCGTTGTGGAACGCGTGATCGCCGGCGGATTGCCAACCAGCAACGACGCCTTGTCGAACGTGTACACCGGGTAATTCGCGGAAATGCCGAAGCCGTCGCCGGTGATGTACAAGGCTTCGTCATCCACGCCGATGTTCGGCGAGTCAAAAAGGTCGCCGGCGAGCGCGGTCGTCTCGAACCGGTACTTGTACCACGTCCCGTTGGGGTCGGAGTCGTCGGAGACGGCGACCAGCGCGTACGAGCGGTTGCCCGGCGCGAACGCCTCGGCCGCCATCGCGAAGAACCGCCCGCTCAACTCGTCGTAGATCACCTCAGGGTCGAAAACGAACCCCGTCGCGCCCAACTCGCCCCAGAAACCGCCAGCGCCTTCGATCAGATCGGTGAACGTGCGCGTGCCGTCCTTCTGATAGAACGAGATGTTGCCGTTAGTCATCAGAACCAGGTGGTCCGGCCCCACGGCGGAGTGCGGGTCAGGCGGGGTCCAGCCGGTGTTCGTGACGCCGATGAAGCCGAAATCGGTTCCCGCCGGGCGCGGGTCCGTGTCTCCGCCGAAGGGATCCTGCGCCGCGTCGTCCGGGTTGAACGTCGGCGGGATATGCGGTCCGGCGACCTGCGCGACGTCTGCGCCGGACGGTGACTCCTTCTCGTGCTGAACATCAAATGTCAGGCGCAGCGGCGCAGGAACGGACTGCGGCGTAGCGCCGAGCAGGGTCACGTATGCGGCGGTCTTGTCGTCGCCGCCGCCGTCGCCCGACCACGCGATGGCGACCTGTCCGTCGCGCGACGCACACACACGCGTCGCTCCCGTCGCCGGTTGCATCATTCTTGAGCCTCGAGTCGCACGACTGAGCACGACGACGTCGCCGGACGGCGTCAGCGCATTCGTGAACCAGCGTCCGAGCACCTCCGTCACGCCGGCGTCGTGCGCCGCGGCGGCGTTCCAGGCGACCAGCAGCCGTCCGTCCGGCATGAACGTCGCGGCCGCGCCGCTTTGCCCCGTGCGCGTGGCGTCGCTGACCGTGACGACATCCGTGACGGGCGCCCCTGTCGCGTCGAACTTCCGCGCAGACACGGCGTACTCGCCGTCGCGCGCCGTCATCCACGCCGCGGCGAAACCGCCGTCCGTGTCCGCGGCCAGCGCCGGCTCGACGTGGTTGCCGGAGTCCTCCGTCACCGCGAACACTCCGCCCGTCGCCGCGCCCGCCGAATCCACGATGATCCCGTGAACGCCGGCAGGACGGTTGCCCGCGGCCGTCGAGGCCCACACCACCGCCCACCGCCCGTCGGGAAGCCCCGCGACGACCGGACTTCGTGCGTCTCCTTCGGTGGAGCACGGCAGCACAACTTCGTCCGTCAGTGCGGACAACTCAGCGTCAAAGACCCTCAGGAAGATGTGTCGAACACCGGACTCGCCCGTTGGTCCGGTCCAGACCACCGCGTAATGCCCCGCCGGACCGGCGGCGATCGCGGCCTCGGACTGATGCCCTTTCAATGTCCGGTTGACCGCGATCTCGTCGGACATCGTCTGCGCCACCGGGTCGATCCGGCGGGCGACCACTCCGCCGAGACTGCCGTCCTGACCGATCGACTCCCAGGCGACGGCGATCGCGCCGTCCGTTCCCGCCGCGACCGCGGGTCTCCACTGTGCCGCGTCGGACGCCACATTGAGACGCAGTTCGTCACTGATCGGGTTCCCGGTCCGATCGAGGAACCGTCCGAATACGCCGTAGTTCCCGGACTCCTGCCGCCGGCTTTCCCACGCCGTGAAGACGTGACCGCCCGCGTCAAACACGACCGTCGCGCCCTCCTGCGCGCTGAACGTATACACGTTCGCCTGCGCGTCAACGTCAAACGCGACCGACGGCGCGGTCGCGGCGGACCGGGCCAACGCAAGCGGCCCCGCCGACAGCGCCAACATCAGCATCCCGCCAACCAGAACGTTCCGCTTCATGTGGTTCTCCTCACAATCGTGGTTCCTGAGCTGGACGGCAGACCCGCAATGACCAAGTTCCGACGGAACGATCTGCGGCGCAGGCCCCCGCCCAGGAAACGGTTCGGACGACGATCCCCCCCTTGTCCGGGCGCATCCGCCCGGGAGGTGAGCGGTTTCACGCGGACAAGATGAGTGTACCCGCGCATCCGCGGGGATTCAAAGAAAAAACCTCGAACACGGCGGTGTGTCCCGGAACCGCGCCGTCCGGGGCGACGGGGGCGGCTTGACATCGCCCCGGGGTTCAAGGATAGGCGCGTTACGTCATGACCCACGTTCACGGCGAAAAAGCGAGCGCCTCGGCGGACGACCGATCGGAACCCGGCGACGGAGCCGACGTGACCAACCGACTGCGGCGCCGCGCCGTCATGCTTTGCATCCTGACGACCGCGGTGGTTGCGTCCGCGGAGATCGGCGTCGGCGTCGCCTTCGGGCTGATCAGCGTCACCGCGGAGGGATTGCACACCGGCGCCGATCTGCTGGATTCCCTCATCGCTTATTTTCTCGTCATCATCGCCTCACGCCCGGCCGACCGGGACCACCCTTACGGACACGGTAAGTACGACAGCCTGGGGGCGATCGTCGAGGGCGGGTTCGTCTTCATCACGGGTGGGTGGGCGCTGCTCAAGTCGGCGGGCGTGCTGCTGGGGCTGGTCGACGCGGACCCCCGACCTGAACCGGTCACGGTGGGAATCATGCTCGCGGCGGCGGTGCTTTACTGGGGCGTGTCGCGCTATGTGATCCGCCTCGCGGATCAGACGCGCTCACCCCTCGTGTACGCGGAGGCGATGCATCTGCGGTCCCACGTCTGGATTACGCTGGGGCTTGCCGCGGGTCTGGCGCTGTCGAAGGCGGGCCTGTCCGCAGGGTGGAGCGCCGCGCACCAGGTGGACGCGATCGTCGCCGTGCTGCTCGGCGCGTACCTGATGCGCCTGGGGTGGCGGATCGTCCGTCCGGGATTCCGGCAATTGATGGACACCGCCCTTCCGGACGAGGAGATCCGTCGTATCACCGAGGTGCTCGACCGGTTCCGCGAGGAATTCGTCGAGATTCACGGCGTCCGCACGCGTGGTGCGGGCGTCGACCGGCACGTTGACATCCACCTGATGGTCGAGGGCGACCGCACCGTCCGCTGGGCGCATGATCTGTCCCACCGGATCGAGGCCGAACTGCATGAACAGATGCCCGGCGTTCGCCTCCTCGTCCACGTTGAGCCCGCCGCCGGGCGCGCCTGGGAGGAATATCTGGCGCGACGGCGCGTCGGGCGGGTGGTCGTCCGCGACTGCGCTCCGCTGGCCGCCGAGGCGGATCATCACAGCGACGTGCGGGCGCATCAGGGGTAAGATGCCCTTGCGGGAGCAAGAGGGATGGCGCGCACAGGATTGCTGCTCGACGATCGCTTTCTCGAACATGAAACCGGTCCCGGACATCCGGAGCGCCCGGATCGCCTTCGCGCGATCCGTCGTTGCCTCGACCGGCTGGAGCTGACGCCGCGCTGCGTTCTCCTTCAAGCTCAGGCGGCTGACGACGCGGCGCTGCGGTCGAATCATGACGGCGCGTACATCGACCGGTTGAAGGACGCCTGCCGGCGCGGGGTGTCGCGGATCGACTGCGCGGACAGCGCGATCTGCCCCCGCTCGGAGGAGGTTGCGCGGCTCGCGGCGGGCGGCGTGATCGGCGCCGTGAACGATGTCATTACGGGACGGCTGGATAACGCGTTTTGCGCGGTGCGCCCGCCGGGACATCACGCGGAGCGTGATCGTTCGATGGGCTTCTGCCTTTACAACAACGTCGCGGTCGCCGCGCGGCATCTGCTGGACCGTCACGGTCTGGACCGCGTCCTGATCCTCGACTTCGACGTTCACCACGGTAACGGCACGCAACACTCCTTCGAGGACGATCCTCGCGTGTTTTATTGCAGTTTGCACCAGCATCCGGCGACGCTGTATCCCGGGACGGGATACGCGGATGAGCGCGGCGTTGGCGCGGGCGTCGGCACGACGTTGAATCTGCCTTTTCTGCCCGGCGCAGGCGACCGGGAGTACCGGGAAGCTTTCGAGGGCGCTTTTCTCCCTCAAGCGCATGCCTTCGCACCGCAGTTCATGCTTGTGTCCGCCGGCTTCGACGCCCACCGCGATGATCCGCTGGCGGGGATCAATCTGGAAACCCTCAGTTTTGAGTGGTTGTCGCGCGAGGTGACGCGCTTCGCCGGCGAGGTCTGCGGGGGCAGGCTCGTCAGCGTGCTGGAAGGGGGGTACGACCTGGACGCGCTGGGAGACTGCGCCGCGCTTCACGTCCGGGCGTTGCTCGAAGCGTAGGCTCGGGGATCCCGCCGGTTCTCGCCGGATCGCAGGCCAAGAGCCGGATCGTGACTTGCCGTGCGGGAACCTCGCCGCCACGTCGCGTGCTGAAAAGACGCCGCGGCGGAAGCGAGTCGTTCAGACGCGCCTCCGCCGCGGTTATGACCTCGGCTTCCCCTGACGACTACGGACAGGTCACCTGCCGCGGACCGACGCAGCCGGCCGGCTCCTCAAGCGTGACGGTATGTGCCCCGCTGAAGCAGCAGACCGACAGTTTCGCGCGGCGACCCGACACGGTCACGTCATAAGGCGTCCCGTCGATCGCGATCACGACGGTCTTCCCGTCGTGGCTTTCGTTTAAGAGCACGACTTTCGCCTTAATCTGCCCGTTGCTGCGGCAGCGCCCGCCCAGCTTCTTCACGTCCGCACAGGGAATGTCCCCACCGCCGCCGCCGTCGCACTCGAGCGCCCGGACCTGCACCGCGTCGATCGCCGCCTCGGTCACCGAGTCGTTCGGGTTGTCCACGGCGCTGAAGCGCAGTCGGACCGTCGCCGTCGGCGTCACGTAGTCCGCGACGCGGAAAGAAGCCTGAACCCACGCCCCGGTATGCGCGACCGACTCGAGCGTCGTCCACGACGTGCCGTTGTTGTTCGACACGGCGACGGTCAGACGATCCTGGTCCCGGTCATCGTTGGAGAACCAGCGGGCGTAGCTGACCACGTAATCCGCGCCGTCCGAAAGATCCAGCGTGGGGGAGATCAGGTGCGTCGGACCCCCGTCCACATCCGAGTTGCCCGACCGGTTCGCCGTCAGGTAGCAGCTTCCGGAACCGTCGGAGTCCGTCGTCGGGTCGCCGCGGCTTCCGTCGCCCGCCGGCACGCCCCGCTGCCACGCGCCGTCCGCCAGATCCACGTTCTGAACCGTCCAACCCTGGTCGGTCTGGAAATTATCCGAGAACGCGACCGTCTCGGTGTAAATGTCGTAAGAGTGCGTCTCGTCCGGGGCGTTCAGCGGGTCGCTCACGTCAACCCCACCGTCCGAAGTGGCGGTGACGTAATACTGCACCGTCCGACCGCACTCGCCGCCCGGAATCGTCCCGCGATACCGCCCGTTGGCGGGGCTCATCCCCACCGGGGTGAAGTTGCCGCTTGTTCCGAACCGGTAATACAACGAGATATCACCGGAGAACGTGTCACCCGCCTCCTCCACGGAGGCTTCAATCGTCACGCTCTGCCCAGGAGCCGCCAGTTCCGGCGGGTTAACGACTTCAACAATCAGGGCACGGCTGATCCACTCTCCGTGGAAAAGAGCCGCCGGGAGGTTCTCCTCGCACGTCGGGAGAATCTGCTCCCGCGGCAGCAGGAACCCGTATTGTCCGGTGTCACGCAGCTCGATCGTCAGCGCCAGGATCTTGCGTTGTCCGAGGTTCGCGCCGTAAACCCAGTCCACCGAAACGCCCGAGGCCGGGTAGATCGTGGTGTAGATCGGACCGTGGACGTAGTTACGCCCGTGAACCCCACGGATCAGGTCCGACATCGTCGTGGTCAGTTCGTCAAACTCCGCATCATCCGGACAGGCCTGGCTCGTGTATCCCCAGGGATACATCACAAGCTGCGAATAACTGTGATAATCCATGTACGCCCGGATGCGAGCGTTGTTGAGCACGAAGTTGCGCATGACCTGCGTCTCAGGCTCGGAGAAGGGGCTTGGACCGCGGTAAGTTTCGCTGTCCTGATTGCCGCTGCTACCCTCGCCGCCCCACTGATATCCCCAGTTGCGGTTCAGATCCACGCCGTATCCGCCGCGGCGGTTCTTCCGCCACATCCGATCGTTCGTCCACGTGTACACGTAACCGTCCGGGTTCATCACCGGGACGATCGCCCACTCCGCGTTGTCCAGCAGACGCGTCGCCTGCTCGTTGATTCCGTAGTTGGTCAGCAACCAGTCCGCCAGGTACATCGGTACCGGCACGTTGACCCACTCCCGGGCGTGCTGCCCGCCGTGGTAGAAAATCATCGGTTTGTTCGGCGGACCGCCCTGGCTGGTGAGACGCATGACGCGGATCGCCCGGCCCTCCAGGCTGTTCCCGATCGTCTGCACCGTGACCAGGTCCGGGAAGGTGGTCGCGTAGGAATCCACCTGCGCGTTGATCTGGTCCAGCGTGCGATAGTCGTCGAAGAACGCCGTCGCGGCGCCCTGCTCGTAATTGTTCGCCACCAGCGGACCGAGGTTGTCCACGACGACCTCGTACTCAAACCCCCACCCGTCGAGCTGCGCTGCCTCCGCCGGAGAGACCTCGACATCCAGATGATCCGCGCTGCTCGGCGGGTCGCACGCCAGCGATGTCCACGACTCGCCGGTCAGCGTCATGAACCGGTCCCAGTCCGCCGGGTCGGTCAGGTCGATCCGCACCCACTTATGACCCTCGTACGTCATCCGATCCGCGCGAGCGACCGTCGCCGTCGCCAGCGCCACCCCCAACATCACCCCCAGCATCGCTATCCTCTTGAAGGACATCTCGACCACTCCTTTTTCGGGCTTGTGTGCCCCGTGATCCCCGTCCGGCCGCGCCGGTCGCCCGTGCGCTTTACCCCCTGGCCGGCGGACGAATCTGTTTCTCAGGCGGGAAGCGCCGGGATTATATCAGGTCCGGGCGGTCCCAGCTACTGAAACTCGAGCGGGTTGGCACGAGGGTCCGCGTAAAAGCGGATGCAGCGAAAAGGATGCCTTGTCGTGACGCGGGGGGTGCGGTAAATTGCCAACGATAGAGACAGCCCCCCATCGGAAAGGAAGCCGAAGCATGTCCGACGCCCGGGAATTGGCGCGTCCGCGGCGGTTGCTGGCGCCCGTCGTGGCGCTGGTAGCGACGCTGTTTCTGTGGCCGGCGCTGGTGACGTTTGACCCCGGAGACTGGCCCAGTCCGCATCAGGTTCCGGTCAACGACCCGCCGTCGAACGCCTGCGGGACCGCCGGGGCTTTCCTCTCGTACTACGCGTTTCATTACCTCGGAGACGGAGCGTACCCGCTGGTGTTGTTCATGACCTTCGCCGTGTTCACGCGCCTGACGCGCGGGTGCGTCGGACAGTGGGGCGAGCGGTTGTTCGGTCTGCTGCTCCTGATGCTCTCGACGGCGGCATCCGTGCATATCATCGCCTCGCCGCAGGCGGCCCCGCTGCCCGTCGGCCACGGAGGCGTGATCGGGTTTGCGCTGGGGGAGTTCCTGATTCGCCACCTCTCGCGCCTCGGCACATTCATCATCCTGATGTCGAGCTTCATCGTCGGGTTGGTGTTTGCTACGGAGGGGTGGGTGCTTCGCGTGCCGTCGCTGATCCGCAATGCCGGCCGCGCGACCAGCGGGGCGATCGAGGCCGCACGTGGCGCCGTCGCCCGGTGGTCGCCGTCGCCCGTGGCGTCGGTTGCGGCTAGAACGGCGCGCCGCGAAGTCGTGGAGGATACGCCGGCGCTGCTTCGCGTTCCGGCGGCGGACGCACGCAGGACGAAAACCAAGGCGGACGAGACCACATCCGCGCCGACGGAGTCGTCGAACTCCGCCGCCGGTCCGTCCACGGAAACCCCCGCATCAGAATCCGCGCCGTCGGCGAGACCATCCCCCGCTGCGCCGAGCGACGTCGCGTCCAAGGCGGTTCGCGCGGAGGACGCACCCCCGCCCGACGCCAAGGCGACGCCGAAGGCGCGTCCGGAAGGGGCCGACGCTGCGCCGCAGGTCGTCGTGCGCTTCTCCCGTCCGGAACCGGAGTTGTTCCCTCCCGAGCCGTATCCGACGCGCCTGGCGGAGTGGACGCTGCCGAGCCTGACGCTGCTGCACGAGCCGGAATACAGTTACTCGGCGCTTCAGGAATCCGTCGTCCGTGAGAAGGCGAAGGTGCTGGAGCGCACGCTGGAGGAATTCCGCCTCGACGCCCACGTCGTCGAGATCGACACCGGACCGGTCATCACGATGTTCGAGCTGCGCCTGGCGCCGGGGATCAAGGTTTCGCAGATCGCCTCGCTGTCCAACGACATCGCCCGGGCGTTGAAAGCTCCGGCGATCCGCGTCGTCGCGCCGCTTCCCGGAAAGAACACCGTCGGCGTCGAAGTCCCGAACGTCGAGAAGGAGAAGGTTCGTCTGCGAGAATTGATGCTCCTCGCCGGCGACAAGGCGCACAAGATGGGCCTGCCGCTCTTCATCGGCAAGGACGCCAGCGGCGCAGCGCTGGTCACCGATCTCGCCAAGGCGCCGCACATGCTCATCGCCGGAACCACCGGTTCCGGCAAGAGCGTGTGCATGAACTCGATCATCGTCTCGCTGCTGATGACCAAGCCGCCGGACGAGGTCAAGCTCATCCTCGTCGACCCGAAGATGGTCGAAATGTCCCAGTTCAAGGACGTCCCGCACCTGATGTGCCCGATCGTCACCGACATGGAGCGGGCGGAGAAAATCCTGGAGTGGGCGGTCACCAAGATGGACGAGCGCTACGAGTTCCTCGCCGAAGCCGGCGTGCGCAATATCTCCGCGTACAACGCGCTCTCCGCTGAGGAGATTTACCAGCGTTTCCAGCCGTCCAACGACGAGGAGCGCCGCCAGATCCCGACGCATCTGCCCTACATCGTCATCATGATCGACGAACTCGCCGACCTGATGATGACGTCCGCGAAGGAAGTCGAGCATCATCTGTCGCGCCTCGCGCAGAAGTCCCGCGCCGTCGGCATTCATATTGTCGTGGCCACGCAGCGCCCCGAAGCAAAGGTCGTCACCGGACTCATCAAGTCGAACCTGCCCTGCCGCATCTGCTTCCGCGTGGCGTCCCGGATGGACTCGCGCATCGTGCTCGATCAGAACGGCGGCGAGGTTCTGATGGGCCAGGGCGACATGCTGTACCTGCCCCCCGGCTCGCACAAGCTGCTCCGCGCGCAAGGCACGTATCTCGAGGACGCGGAGATTCACACCGTCCTGGACGATCTCGCGCTGAAGGGCCAGCCGCAGTTCCACCCCGAACTCATCCGCATGAACAAAGGCCCGGATGCCGGCGCGATGGAGAAGGATCCGCTCTTCGACGAGGCGGTCCGCATCATCATCGAGACGAAGCGCGGCAGCGTCAGTCTCCTCCAGCGACGCCTGAACGTCGGATACTCCCGCGCCTCGCGCTTGATTGACCTGATGGGCGAAGCGGGCATCGTCGGCGGATACAAGGGCTCGCAGGCCCGTGAGGTGCTCATCACGCTCGATGAGTGGGAGCAGATCAGCGCCGCCGCCGCCGCAGACATGGCGCAGGGATACGCCGCGGACGAGGAAGACGGTACGATCGAGAACATCAAGCGTGATGTAAACGATGAGGCGTCGGACGGACCGTTTTAGACTGAGGGGACTTATCCAGGCTTCGAGTGCCGTAGTGCTTGCGTGGTAAAGGCATGTACCGGCGCGGTTTTGGATATCCGCGTGCATCGCGAGGGCCTCGGCCTGACACTTCAGGGATTCGCCGACCTCCGCCGTCTCGGAAGCAACTCGCTGTGCGATGGGAGTCAGGGCAAAGCATCTGTCACGGAGTCTGGATACGCTGCGGGATATCGTGTGCAACCTGCCGGATAGGAGGGTGTTTCTTCGGCGGCGAGACCTCAAAACGTAACGATTGCGCGACGGTATCCGAGACGTCGGCAAGGATAGAGTTGAAACCTGAAAGCTGAATCGGGATGGGAGACGCGATGCGAATCATGCGAAAGGTCGCGGCGGTCGGGGTGTGCGTAGCGGTGGGGGGGCTGACCGGGTGCCACGGGGGGAAGCGCGGCGCCGGGTTCGGATCGGGCGAACCGGTGCGGGCGGTGTGGGTCACGCGGTGGGATTACAAGACCCCGCAGGATGTCGCTGCCGTGATGGAGAACTGCCGCCAGGCCGGGTTCAACACGGTGTTGTGGCAGGTGCGCGGCGCGGGCACGGCGCTGTACCGCTCGCGGATCGAGCCGTGGGCGCCGGAGTTCGAGGGCAAGGATCCCGGGTTTGATCCTCTGACGATCGCGTGCAAGGAAGCGCATAAGCGAGGGATGACCCTACATGCCTGGATGAACGTCATGCCCGCCTGGCACGGCAAGACCCCGCCGACCGACCGGCGCCAGCTTTATCACAGCAAACCGCAGTGGTTTCTGACGGATGCGCAGGGTCGCCGCCAGCCCTTCGGCTGGTACATGAGCCTGAACCCCTGCCTGCCGGAAGTCCGACAATACCTCGTCTCGGTGTGCTACGAGATGGTCACCCGCTACCCGGTGGACGGCCTGCACCTCGACTACATCCGCATTCCGAACGACTATCACGACGGTTACGCGGCGCTGGGCGGCGTTCCGGATTATCCGCGCGACGCGCAGACGCTCTCGATGTTCCGGCGGGCGACCGGGAAGACGCCGGAGCAGGATCCGGCGGCGTGGCGCAACTGGCGCGCGTCGCAGGTCAACCTGCTGGTCAAGCAGATCGCCGAGATGATGAACCGGGCGAGACCGAACACGGCGTTGACGGCGGCGGTCGGCGCGGATCCGGATCATGCGTTCAACGCGCATTATCAGGACGCGCGGCGGTGGATCGCGCAGGGCTGGGTGGACGGCGTGTTTACGATGAATTACTCCGGGACCCTCGCGGAATTCGATCGGCGGGCGGACAAGTGGACGCCGTGGGCGGGCAAGGCGGTAGTGGCGCAGGGCGTCATGTTCGACAAGCGAAGCGCCGGCGTCGTCGGGGCGCAGGTGCAGTCGTCCGTCCGGCGCGGCGGGCACTTCGCCGCCTTCGCGTACAACTCGCTCTTCGAGCGGCGCGGCGAGGGTGGGCGGCTGCTGACGGACGCGCAGTCGGCGTCGCGCGACGAACTCCGGCGGCAGGTTCTTCCGGCGATCCGCGCGCTGCCGTCCGCAGCGCCGAGGGCGGCGGCGCTGTCCGGGAAATAACCCCGAGCGACGTCATTGAGGCGCTCCGGCTGAACTGAGCCGCGCCCGCGAGGAAACGTTCGTTCAACGCCGCGACGTCGGCCGGTTCCGAGCACATTGTATGCTACGTGTAGCGAACGCCCTGAAACTGCGGCTCGAAGAACCGCGGCAGCAGACCGTCCACGCGGAGCAGACCCGCGCGGGTCAGCTCGAACGCATCAGAACCGGAGAAACGCGCAAAGCCCTCTTCAACCAGAGCGTCGAGGACCGGGCGCCGCTCCGTCACGGCCTCCGCTGCGAATTTGCCGCGGAAATACGCGAGGTCAATCCGCCCGAGCTTAAGCTGAAGAACCAGCTCGCGGATGAAGCGCTGGCGATCGGTCGTGACGAAGGCGCGGGCGATCGGCAGGCGGTCCGAGGCCAGCGCATCGAGATAATCCTCCCAGCGATCCGCGTTCTGAAAGTGAACCCCCGCGACGTGCGAGAAGGAAGCGACGCCCGTTCCCACCATGTCAGCCCCGCGCCACAGCGCGTCGCGGTAGCGGAACGCCGCCCGCGGTCCCGGTTTGACGACAGTGTAGGCGCTGGAGACGACGTAGCCCGCCTGCTCGAAGCGGCGGAATGCGGCGTCCACCCACGCCCGCTTCGTGCTCCACCCGGCGACCGGCGGCGCCTCTCCGTGCGCCTTGGCGTCGCGGGCGAGGGTTGTGTTGTGCGGGACTTCCATCTGATAGACGGTCAACGAGTCCGGCGCCATGTCCAGCGCCCGCTCGACGGCTGCGTGCCACCGGTCCTCCGTGTCGCCGACCATCCCGGCGATGAGATCGAGGTTGATCTGAGGAAATCCGACGCGCCGCGCCCAGTCATACGCGCGGAAGATTTCCGGCGACTTGTGCGCCCGACCGTTCAGAGCGAGCGTCTCATCGTCAAAATGCTCGACGCCGAGGCTCAGCCGCGTCACGCCGATATCGCGGATGACCTCGAGCTTGCTTTCCTTGAGCGTCCCCGGTTCGCACTCGAAGGTGACTTCGCGGGCGTGGTCCCAGTGCCAGTGTTCGTTGATGCGTCCGACGAGGAGGCGGAGCTGCTCATTTGAGAGGAACGAGGGTGTTCCGCCGCCGAAGTAGACGAAATCGAAGGGCCGGTCACGGAAGCGCTCGCGCCGCGCATACAGCGCGACTTCATGCGAGAGAGCGTCGATGTAGGCATCCACGTCTGACGAGTTCTTGTCCGTGTACACCCGGAAGTAGCAGAAGTGGCAGCGCTTCCGGCAGAAGGGGATGTGCAGGTACAGCCCCAGCGGCGGCGGGTCGGAGGGAGACAAATCAGAGACGGGCGACGCCGATGCCGGTGCGCCGGATGCGGGTGCAGCGGAGGTGGGTGCGCCGGTGGATCCGTTTCCGGGAGCCGGGCGCGCCGACGTGACGCGGGTGGGGGCTGCGGACGCCTCGCCGAGCACGCGCTCCACCGCGCCCGTCTGCCCCGCGCTCCACGCGGAAAACGGCGGGTAGTTCGAGATGAAGTAGCTGCCCACCTCGGTCGTCGGTTTGTCAGAAAGGATGTCCAGTTGCATTTCGTGATCGCCGCCGGAGCCTGTCGCCGCTGAAAGCAGGTGTTCGCGGCGCGCCACGGACTTGGGATTATAACCTTTTTGAAGGGGGAGTTCATTCCCCGCGATCGACGTTTCGCGACAGGGCGGCCGAGTCAGGCGATGTATCCGTGTCTCGAAAAAGGACGGACCGCCCGGAGGTCACTTCCCCGGTGTTTTCACCGAGGCCGACCTCCGAACGGTCCGTGCAGGAGGAGGAGGTTAAGGCAATTGTCATGCAGGTCGCATCCAGGATCGTCGTCTTCGTCGTTCCTTTCTTCGCGTGCCTGCACCGTATGATACGCATTGAGCGGCGCAAGGTTCGTAACGGTCATGTAACCTCGGGCCGCGGCTCATTCCGTTTCCCTCAATATTGATCCCCGGGAGGGTCGCCATCGATTCCACCGGAGGTCGCCGGCGGAGGTCGTCGGCGGAGGTCGTCGGCGGAGGTCGTCGGCGGAGGTCGTCGGCGGAGGCGGGATCGCGCGGGCTGAAGCCCGCGGCTCGGGTGAGGTGTGGTGCGAAAGTTGGGGGTTCGTTGACCGTCGCGGGGGCGCAGGCTAGCTTCCGCGCTCATGCGTGGTCTTCTGCTGTTGATACCGGCGGCTTTGCTCATCTTTGTTGCGTTGTTCTGGAGTCAGCGCGGCGGGGGGCCTTTCTACGTTTCCGGGTTCATCGAGGCGGACGAAGTGCGCGTCGGATCCCGCGTGGGCGGGCGCGTGCAGCAGGTCGATGCGGTCGAGGGGGCCGAGGTGGAGGCGGGAGCGACGCTGATCGTGCTCGAGCCGTATGACCTGCTGGAGCGTCTGTCCGAGGCGCAGGCACAGCTTGCGGCCCGGAACGCCAACCTGTCGAAGCTCAAGGCGGGGTTCCGGAAAGAGGAGATCGAGCAGGCCCGCGCCCGCCGCGACCGGGCGAAGAACGTCCTGGACAAGCTCCAGGCCGGTCCGCGCCCGCTTGAAATCCAGATTCTCCGTGACCGCCTGGCGGTGGCGGAGGCGGACCTGAAGAATGCCGAGGCGGAGTATAAGCGCGTCGCCGAACTCTTCGAGCGCGACAGCGCGAATCAGAACGAGATGGACGACGTGATTCGCCTGGTGGACAGCGCCCGCGCCCGTCATGCCGCGTCGCGGAACGAACTCTCCCTTGCGGAGGAGGGCACGCGGGCGGAGGAGATCGCCGAAGCGAAGGCGGTCCTTGCGGAAGCGGAGCAGGCGCTCGCCCTGGTCGAAGCCGGTTATCGCGCGGAGGACGTGGCGGTTGCGCAGGCGGAAGTGGACGCCGTTGCGGCGACGATCCAGGTGATCCGCGAGCAGATCAAAGAACTGACGGTGGTGGCGCCCGAGGCCGGGACGGTGGAGGCGGTCGAGCTCCAGCCGGGGGATCTGGTCGGTCCGAATGCGCCGCTGCTGACGATTCTGCTGCCGAAATCGCTGTATGTGCGGGCCTACGTTCCGGAGAACCGGCTTGACGTGATGCCGGACCAGCAGGTCTGGATCCGCGTGGATTCGTATCCCGGCGAGACGTTTTCCGGCCGCATCAGCTACATTTCGCGCCAGGGGGAGTTCATTCCGTCGAACGTGCAGACGCCGGAGGAGCGTGTGAAACAGGTCTTTCGCATCAAAGTCTCGCTCGAAGAGAGCGAGCAGCGGCTGCGCCCCGGTATGTCCGCCGACGTTTTCTTCAGCCGACCGGAGTGATCGCGTGACGGATGCGCCGGTGGTGATCGACGTGAGGCAACTGTCGCGGCGGTTCGGCGCCAAAACGGTGGTGGACGCGCTCTCGCTTCAGGTTCCGCAGTCGGCGGTGTTCGGGTTCCTCGGCCCCAACGGTAGCGGGAAGACGACCCTGATCCGGATGTTGTGCGGCGTGCTTCGTCCGACCTCCGGCGGTGCGACGGTCCTGGGTTGCGACGTGGTGGCGGACCCGGAAAAGGTCAAACGCAGCATCGGGTACATGTCGCAGAAGTTCAGCCTTTATGCGGACCTCAGCGTGGAGGAGAACCTGGACTTTTATGGGCGGATTTACGGCCTGCCTCGGGCGACGCTGCGACGGCGGAAGTCGGAATTGCTGGACCTGGTGGCGATGCACGACTTCCAGCGCCAGCTTGCCGGAACGCTTTCGGGGGGGTGGAAACAGCGTCTCGCCCTGGCGTGCGCGCTGATACACGAGCCGCGGATGC
The DNA here is from genome assembly GCA_013360585.1 of Phycisphaerae bacterium. Classification (GTDB taxonomy): domain Bacteria; phylum Planctomycetota; class Phycisphaerae; order UBA1845; family UBA1845; genus JABWBH01. The sequence continues at coordinate 55,437 of JABWBH010000008.1, forward strand.
TCTTTCTGGACGAACCCACGGCCGGCATCGACCCGGTGGCGCGCCGGGATCTCTGGGATCTGCTGTTTGAGCTGGCGGGACGGGGCGTCACGCTTTTCGTGACCACGCATTACATGGACGAGGCCGAGCGCTGCACCCACGTCGGGTACATCCACCTTGGGAAGCTGATCGTGTGCGGGCGACCGGAGCAGCTCAAGGCGATGCCGGAGGTCACACCGGCGGGGACGCGCCGGGTGGAGGTGCGGTGCTCGAATCCTTCGGCGGCGCTGCCGCTGCTGCGAGGCTCCGGAGGGGTGCGCGACGTCACGCTCTTCGGCGACGCCCTGCACCTGGTCGTCGAGCACGCCGTGACGCATGACGCGCTGCTTGCCCGCGTGCAAGGGACATGCGCGCATCTGTCCGCGCAGGACATCGACCCGTCGCTGGAGGATGTCTTCGTCGCGCTGAGCCGGCGGTACTCCCTGAAGGAAAGCGCGGCATGAACGGGTTTCTCGCGATCCTGTTGAAGGAGGCGTCGCACATCCGGCGGCAGCCCTCGACGCTCTTTTTCACCTTCATCATTCCGGTCTTTGAGATGCTCATCTTCGGCTACGCGATCGACACCTCGGTCGAGAACACGCCCACCGTCGTTTTTGACGCCTGCCGAACGCGCGAGAGCCGAGAGCTGGTCGAGGCGCTGGTCAACTCCCGGAGCTTCCGCGTCGTGGCGGAGGCGTTCACGCATCACGAATACGAGCACGCGGTCATCTCCGGACAGGCGAAGGTCGCGGTGGCGATTCCGCCGGATTTTTCGCAGAAGCTCCTGGCGCAGAAGGAAGCGTCGGTTCAGGTGCTCATCGACGGCAGTGACTCGCAGGTCGCCACCGCCGCGCTGCACAGCTCGATCCTTCTGGGACTGAACCGCTCGATCGCACGGGCGAAAGTCTACGCCGAGGCGCAACAGGCCGCCGTCGCCCGCGACCCCGCCGGACGGGCGACGCTCCCGATCGATATCCGCCCGCGGCTCCTTTACAACCCGAATCTCGAAAGCGCGCACTTCTTCGTCCCCGGACTCATCGGCATCATCATGCAGGTCGTGACGCTTTTCCTGACCTCGCTCGCTGTCGTGCGCGAGCGCGAGGCGGGCACGCTCGAGCAGCTCTTCGTGACCCCGGTCGGGCGCGTCGGGCTGATGCTCGGGAAGATCGTCCCTTATGCGGTGCTCGGGTTCGTCGAGACGCTGGTGGTCCTGACGGTGATGGTGTTCGTCTTCCAGGTGCCGATCCGCGGCGATCTCCTGCTGCTGATGCCGCTTTCGATCCTCTTTCTGCTGACCGCGCTGGGGATGGGCCTGCTGATCTCGACGGTCGCGCGGACGCAGCTCGAAGCCCTTCAATTCGCCTTCATGATCATGCTGCCGTCATTTCTGTTGTCGGGGTTCGTCTTCCCGCGTGAGTCGATGCCCGAGCCGATCTACTGGCTGGGGTATGCGATCCCGGTGACGTATTTCCTCGAAATCCTGCGCGGGATCATCCTTCGGGCGGCGGAGTGGAATGACCTCGTGCCGCACATCCGGGGGCTTGCGGTGTGCTGCGTGGTGCTGCTGACGCTGAGCGTGACGCGGTTTCGTAAGCAGTTGGACTAACCCTGATGCTTCAGCGGTTTGCAGCACGACTTCGGTGGACGTCCGGCGGCGGATCGCGTACAATACACGGGTCTTCCCCGCGGAGCGTGGCGGGGGCGCCGGGGGCGATCGGAATCGACCGGGCGAAGTGAAAGACAGGTGGCGTGCCGAGGTCGCCGGTGGGCCTCGTTAATCAACCGGTGCAAACTTAAATGGCAACTACTCGTATGCCATGGCTGCCTAACTAAGCGCAGCCCGTCGCCCGGACGACGCCCGCTGGTCCGGAGCGGCGACACCAGCGGGCTGGCTTGGCGGCGCTAGCCGACCGTCGCAAAGCGAGATATCAGTCGGACGTAGGAGAGGCTGAAGCCTGTCGGCGGGCGTCGGCGGATCCGAATTCTAATACACCGCGCTACGCACGTAGAGGCCTGTCCGTAACCGCCGCGGGACGGGGGTTCAATTCCCCCCGCCTCCAGTTGAAGGTGATCGCGCTGCGCTAAAAGAAGGTCGGGCTGGGCAGCGCATCCTCGGTGCTAACCCTTGCCCGCCGGACTGCGGCTGATCCGCCGTCGCAATCCAAAACGACGACGGCTCCCGCTTCTTCCGCTTCCCCATCGGCATGACCATCCTCAGTGACAAACGCTTGACACTGACAACAACCGCAAGAGGACTATCATCCAACGTGTCAAGGGAGGCTTTCACCACGGGCAGGCATGTCGATAATGCGCCGCGCCGTTAGCACCCATCAAGGGACTTCTCAGGTTTTTTCTCCGCTCCCGACCAGACGGCGCCCCTCGGCGGTGCGGCGGTCGGTCAACCTGCGCAAGACGTGGAACCCCGAGCGGCGCTCTACCGCTCTCCCCAGTACGCATTCTGCAGCGCCGCCCAGTCGTGCAGATCGGCGTCGCCGTCCAGGTCCAGGTCGGTGCGAGCGCATTCTCCGCCGACCTCGACACCGGGCCCCGCAAGACAGGCCGCAAGCACCGCGTGATCCGCAAGGTCGGTGTCGCCGTCGCGGTCCAGATCGCCGGTGAAATCCGTCTCGATGGCCCGCCAGACGTCAATGATCCCGAAGCCTTCGATGGAATACGGGTCATACGACCCGGTGGCGCGGTAGATCGATCCGCTTCGCAACAGCGCCGAACGAAGCTGAGCAACCGTCCAGTCCGGATGCGCCTGAACCAGCAGGGTGACTGCCGACGCCACCAGCGGCGTCGAGCATGAGGTTCCGCTGCCCGTCGTGTAACCGCGGTCGTCGTCCGGGTTGATCAGGTACGTTACATCTCCGCAGGCCATCGCCTCGGGCTTGACCCGCCCGTCCGCCGTCGGACCGTCGCTGGAGAAGCCGCTGGTTTCGCCGTACACGTTGACCGCCCCGCAGGTGAAGACGTCAAAAGCGTCGGCGGGCGCAATCAAGTGCGACGTGCGCGGATCCCGGTCATGCCCGGCGTTGCCCGCCGCGGTGCAGCAGGCCACGCCGTTCTCGGTCGCCACGTTGACGCCGATCGTCGTCACCGCGGTCCGTCCGTCGAGATCCTCCTGCGTGTACCAGTCGATGTACCCCAGCGAACTGGTCGCCACGTCCACGCCGTTCTGCTCGAACCACTCCAGCGCCGCGACGTAGAAATCCTCCTCGAGCGGAACTTCCCGCGTCACGTCTTCGGTCTTCGCCAGGTAGAACGCCGCGTCGTATGCCCCGCCGACGTAGACGTTCGGCTTGTACGCGGCGATTTCCCCGAGAATCGCCGTCCCGTGCCAGTGCTGCCACGGGTCGTCGCCCTGCTCTTTCTGCGTGTTGCCGTCGCCGCGCACCCAGTCGTATTCGCCGAGCACGTCGATCGCGTGCCCCGAATGCGTGTACGCTTCATGCGACCGGTGAAACCCGGTGTCGAGCACGCCGATGATCATGCCCTCGCCGGTGTAACCCGCCGAATGCGCGGAGGGGATGCCGATCTGGTGAAGCTGCTCCGAGGCGTATCCGTAGAAATCCGCGGTGCTTTCGCCGCCGTCCTGCGGAACCTCCCGCACGTCGCGCATCTCGAACGGCGCGGTGTGCGCCAGCGGCTGCACACGCTCGACGCAGCTTAAACCTTCGATCGCCCGGCGCTGATCGTGCGTCGCGGCTACGCTGACCGCGTTGACCCAGCGGGCGGTCACGCGGACCTGCGCTCCGGTCGCGCGGACCTGCGCGACGTAGGCCTGTGAAACCGGAAGGTCTCTTGCGTCGAACAACCCCGGCGCGGTACGCCGCAGCCTCCGCCTCGCCACCGCCCGCGCCGGATACACCTGCTCCAGTTCGCTCAAAGCGGCCTGCATCGCCTCGGGCTCAACGATTCCCTTGTCGCGGAAGAACACCCAGTAATAAGATGAGTTCAACTCTTCCGTCGGTTCGCGGATCTCGACGCGATCCGCCTTGATCGGAACCTCGCCCGTTGACGCGCCTGCGGCTGCGATAATGACGAACGCGATCGCGAAACAGATATGTCCCGGCATCATTCCTGCCTCCCCTGTCGCAAGGTGCGGGCGGGGGCGTCACGAACACAATTTGATTATTTTACACGCAGCGGGACGCATCACCAAAACAATCGCTGGTCATTGCAGCGCCGCGACCTTATCTTGCGGCAAGTTATGACACCTTCGCCCGCCGAACCCGTCTCTTCACAAGTCCCGCGGTCGCGTCGCCGGCGCCGGGTCTTCAAACTCGCGGTCATCCTTGCAACCCTGGTTCTTGCGGATCAGTTGGCGGGAGTTCTGCTCATCCGGAACGGACGATTTCGAGGCAAGCCGGTCCCCCCTTACGAACTCGTCTTCAACGACGCCCAGCGCCGGCATGTGCGCGAAATGACCGAGCGCTGGGATTCATACACCCGGTTTGATCCCGAACTTGGCTGGTCGATCCGTCCGGGCGGAATCTCCGATGACGGCCGCTACCGGGCCAACAACGCGGGATTTCGCGCCGACCGGGATTACGACCTCGTACCGCCTCCGGGCGTGCTTCGCATCGCCGCGATGGGGGAGTCGTTCACTCACGGCGCAACCGGCAATGCCGACACGTGGTGCGCCTACTTGGAACGCTTGAACCCCGTGCTGGAAGCACTGAATTTCGGGGTTAACGGATACGGGCTTGATCAGGCGCTCCTGCGATACCGGCGCGACGCGGTGCCTTACCGGCCGCATACGGTGATCCTCGGTCTGATGGTGGAGAACCTCCTGCGCCACGTCTCCGTCTACCGACCTGCGTACCACCACGACACGATCTCCGCCGTGGTGAAGCCGCGATTTCGGATTGACGGCGCCGGCGGTCTCACGCTGATTCCCTGTCCCGCCGAAAGCATCGCCGCTTTGAAGTCGGACATCGAGTCCGGAGCGATCCTGAAAGCGCTGCGGACCACGGATTACTGGGTCATGCGGGCGCCGCTCGCTTACGAACGATCGCCGCTCTTTGCCTCCGGCGTGTTCCGGCTGATCTACGCGGTTCACGAGAACGCCGCGCGCTCCCCCCGCGAACACTATCTCGATCCCGAGGGCGAGCCTTACCGTGTCACCCTGGCGCTGGTCCGGGTCTTCAACGACGAAGCCCGCCGAAACGGCGCTCAGCGTGTCATCCTGCTGCTGATGCCGGACGAGGGAGCGCTCTTCGATCGCTGGGACGGCGTCGAACCTTACTGGGAGGGGTTGTTGTCAGAGGCCCGCAACGCCGGCGTTGAAACGCTTGACGTCAGCCCTCGCCTTCTTGACGCAATGACCACCCTGGGCGCCGCCGCGTTGTTCTCGAAGAATCATTACACGCCCCTGGGCAACCGCCTGGTTGCGGAAGCACTCCTCCAGGTTCTCCACCGTGAGAACCCGGGCGCGCCCTGACGACACGCGCCGCCTCGGCACAGGACCGTGCATCAGCCGCTCGCCCACCCGGGCGCCTCATTCTCCTGGAAGGTAGTGCCCGAGCTTCCGAGGCGGACAAAAGCATCGTGCATACCCTCAACAAGCGAGAATGAGGCCCCCGGGTGGGCGGGCAAGACGTGATGCGTGGAAACTTCGCGCCCTCGTCATGCCGCCACGTCCCTGGACGGTTGAGTCACGGATGCCCGTGGCTCGCAATCTGCGATGACAACCGGTCGGGGGCCCCGGCTGTCGCACGGAACCCGGGAGCTGTCTGCACCCCCTGCACTCACCACCCCTCGACGCGCCGAACATCAGCTCTCTGACGCCCGGCGCACCGTATGTCGGACCCGAACCGGCCGGGGGGGGTCCAGTCCCAGCTGGTCGATCTTCTGAAAGCGACGAGGACACCTGTGACCCGCCGCTGTCATTTGATCCTCGGATCCGCCACTACCTTGTGTTGCGCAATCGGTGACCGCCTTATTCGGCCTGACATCTTTTTACATTCGTCACCACATCAGGTCCGCCTGCCTTCCCCGACGCGCGAAGAATTACTGACGCTGCATCAGGTACGCCGCCGCCGGCGCACTTGTTCTGCGCAATCGTCCGCTGATGCAGAAAATCATGCTTCGCCCGGTATCGCCTTCTGAATGCCTGGCGTCCGGAAGACCTCGCCGGAACCTTGTGTTTCACAAGGGCATGCGGAAAACGCAGGAGAGAAAAGAAGAAACCAAGCAATGTGGTTTATCCGCAGCAGACCCTGGGTCATTCCGCTCAAACGCGTTCAATCACCGTGGCAACGCCCTGCCCGACACCTACGCAAAGCGTCGCAAGCCCGCGCCGAACCCTTGAATCCAGCCGCATCTGGTGAGCGATCGTCGTCACCAGCCGGGCTCCGCTCATCCCCAGCGGGTGTCCCAGCGCGATTGCTCCGCCGTTCGGGTTCAGGCGCGGTCCCGCTCCAGACCCGTCGGCCTGCCAGCATCGCTCCTCCAACCCCAGCAGTCGCACGCACGCGAGGCACTGAGCCGCGAAAGCCTCGTTCAACTCGATGTGATCGAAGTCGTTCAGTGCAAAACCGGTGCGCTTAAGCAGTTTCTGCACCGCGGGGACGGGGCCGACGCCCATGCAGGACGGATCAACCCCCGCAGTCGCCGACGGGCCGACGACGGCCAGCGCACGCAACCCGAGGCGCGCCGCCGCGCCCATCTCGACGAGGAGAATCGCGGCCGCCCCGTCGTTGATCCCCGACGAGTTCCCGGCTGTCACGCTGCCGGCTTCCCCCGGTTTGACGAACGCGGGCTTGAGTTTCGCCAGCGACTCCGCCGTCGTCTCCGGGCGCGGATGTTCATCCTGCACCACGCGCAGCGGTTCCCCCTTCTTCTGTGGAATCTCGACCGCAACGATCTCCTCCGCAAACCGCCCCGCGGCCTGCGCCCGACCGCACTTGATCTGGCTTTCCGCGGCGAAGCGATCCTGATTCTCACGCGATATCTGGTGAAGCTTTGCGACGTTCTCGGCCGTCTCGCCCATGCTGAAGGGGTAATGCTTCTGCGCCAGCTTCGGGTTCGTGAAGCGCCACCCGATCGTCGTGTCGTAAGCCTCGACTCGCCGGTCGAACGCCTCCTCCGCCTTCGCCAGCACAAACGGCGCGCGGGTCATGCTCTCCACCCCGCCCGCGACGATCACATCCGCGCAACCGCTCTCGATCATGCGCGCCGCGATGTTGACCGCTTCCAGCCCCGACGCGCAAAGCCGGTTGACGGTTGCCCCCGGGATGCTCACCGGAAACCCCGCCAGCAGCGCCGCCATCCTCGCCACGTTGCGGTTGTCCTCGCCGGCCTGGTTCGCCGCTCCGAGGTACACGTCGTCAATCAACCCCGGGTCGATCCCACTGCGTGTGATGACTTCCCGGATGACGAGCGCCGCCAGGTCGTCCGGGCGCACCGACTTCAACACCCCGCCGTAGCGCCCGATCGGAGTGCGGACGGCCTCGATAATGACGGCTTTTCTGGACATCCCGCCCAGTATGCGGCGGAAGCGGAGGACGGACAACACCGGACCTGCGGCGTCAGGGCGTCTCGTAGATCGTGATGCGCTGCGGGTCATCTCCCCCGGCGGGTGGCAGAATAACGACGCGCGCGCGGGACATGACACGCTCGAAGGTCTCAATCAGCAGGCGGGTGCGCGTCAGTTCGGGGGACCGGTGGTACTCCGGAAGCAGTCGAACGAAGCGGTCAGCATCCCCTTGCGCCCGAGAAATCCGCGCCGACGCAAGTCCGCGCGCGTCGTCAATCTGCCGCGCCGCTTCGGACTGCGCCGTCGAGACCGTCCGCGCCGCCCACGTCCGCGCCTGCTCGACGCGCTGCTCGGCGTCTTTCTGCGCGCTGCCGACATCGGTAAAAGCGTCGATGACCGGCGCCGGCGGGTTGACCTCGTGCAGGTTCGCGTCGATCAGGGTCAGCCCCGCGTCATAAGCATCCAGCAGCGCCTGCCCGTCGGAAAGCGCACGCTGCTGAATCTCGCTCTTGCGCGTCGTCAGGATGTCGTCCACCGGCATCGACGCCGCCAGCGCCCCCAGCGCCGCATCCACCGCTCGCTCCACCAGGAAATCCGCCGCCTCCGCCCGGAACAGGTAGGCCGACGGATCACGCACCCGGTATTGCACCGCCATCTTGATTTTCAGGATATTCTCGTCGCCCGTCAGCATGTCCGAACGCCGCGCCTCGGAGAAGAGCTTCCCGAGCATCGCATACCCGACCTCGACGCGCCGCACCTCGGTGGTCATCGGGCGATGCACTTCGCCGATCGGCGGCGGGAAGGCGTAGTGCAGCCCGGGAGCCACGTCGTCCTGCACGACGCGCCCGAAGCGCAGCACGATCCCACGCTGCCCGGGCTCGACGCTGTAGAACCCCGTCCCCAGCCACCCGATCACACCAAGCACCAGCGCGACGAACGCCCAGCGACCCCAGCGAACCTTCCGTCTTGCCGCAGACCCTGACGTCATTCAGCGCCCTCGCCTTCCGGCGGCGTGACCTGCGGCGCTGGCGACGCCGGAGGCGGCGCGCCGATCGCCGGCGACAGTCCTCGCAGGTAAGGGTGGTCGCCCGGCACGAACAACGTCACGTTCTGCGTCAGCGATTTTTCGTAGGACTCGAGGTAACGCAGGAACGCGTAAAACTCCGGATCCTGCCCGAACGCCGCGGCGTAGATCGACTGCACCTTCGCCTCCGCGTCACCTTCGATCCGCTTCACTTCCTCGTAGGCCTGGCCGAGAATCTGCTTCTCCTCCGTCGCCGCCGCCGAGCGGATTCGCACCGCCTCGCTCTCACCTTCGTTCAGGTACGCCGAGGAGTATTTCTTCCGCTCGTAACGCATGCGCTCGAACACGCTGCTGCGGTTCGCCTCGGGCAGGTTGATCCGCTTCAACCGGATATCAACGATGTCCAGTCCGTATGCGTCCTCCAACTGCTTCTCGCACGTTTCGTGGATCGTCCGCGTGATCGACGCCAGTTTCATCCGCGCCGGGTCCGTCGAGAAAAGCTCGTCCAGCCGGAATTCCGACAGCACTTTCCCGCAGGACGACAGCACCGCGTCGCGCAGCACCGCCTCCGCCCCCTCCCGGGATCCCAGCGTGCGCAGAAAAAGAAGCGGATCCTTCACCTTCCAGCAGGCGTACGCGCTCACCTCGATGTTCTTCTTATCACCCGTCAGGAACTCGCGCGGAGGCTCGTCGAACTTCGGGACGTCCAAGACCAGCAACCGCCGGTCGATCCGCGTCACACGGTCGATCGGCGTCGGCGCCTTGAAATAAAGCCCGGCCTGCGACACCTGAAGCGTCGGTTTTCCGAAGCGCGTCACCACCGCCAGCTCCGTCTCATGCACCGTAAAGGCGCAGGACAGCCCCGCGGCCCCCGCAACGAGCACCACCAGCAACGCCGTCAGTTTCTTCACCCGTCAGCCCTCAACTCGCTTCGACCCCTGCCCCGAAACCCGGTTCTCATGCCGCGTCAGGGGTGCTTCTTTTAATCCGATCCACGCCCGCCGGTCCTTGACGTTGCGAAGCAAGGTCAAGAATCAAGATGCGTTCTTATTCCCCGAGCCTCCGACCGCTTTGAGAGCACGTCCTAATGCTCCACGTCCGTCGGCGGCGGCGCCATCCGGCCCCCGTCTCCGCGTACGCCGTAAATGATCTCCACCTTCGCCCGCTCGGGATCGACCAGCGCGATGTACTTCTTCAGCCCCGGAAGCACCCCGTCCGTCGCCGCCAGCCACGCCTGAAGTTTTGCTACGTAAGGCTGTGCGGCGAACGCCTCCCGCTTCGCCGTGAACAATGTCGCATCGCCCGTCGCCCGGCTGATCCGCTCCGCCGCCGCCCCTCGCGCCGCCTCGATCCGCTCATGCGCCCCGGCTTTCGCCCGGCTCACCGTGATCGACGCGCTGTCCAGCGCGAGATCGATCATGCTCATCTTCTGCTCCGCGCTGCTGGCCACCTCGCGGAACGCGGGGTGGACCGGCGAGGGCGCATGCACATCCACCAGCCGGACGTCCACGATGTCGATCCCCACTCCCCACCGCTCCAGCATCGGACCCAGCAACCGCCCGCGCAGCTCCGCCTCAAGCTCGTCCCGCTCGACCGTCAGCAGCGCATCAATGCCCCGCGTTGCCGCCGCCTCGCGCATCGCCGATTCCGCCGCGCCTCGCACCACCTGTTCCGCGTCTTCGACGCCGAACGCCCACGCCCGGAAGCCCGCCTCCCCTGCCGACATCCGGTAGTGAACGCTCCAGCGCAGGTCGATGATATCCGCGTTGGCAGTCACCACCCACGCCTCATCAAGAAACTCATCCAGACTCGGGTCGACCTGCACCATCTCCGGCTGGTTGCTGCGGAATCCCAGCTCCACCCGGCGCACCAGGTCGGCGGATTCGACGCTCCGCCCGCCGAAAGGCCACGGCGCATGTGCGTAAACCCCGGGCTGGTCGATGTACGCGGTCGCACGTCCGAAGCGGAGGATTGCCGCTCGCTGCCCGGGTTCGACCGTGAACACGCCCGACCCGACGTATGCCGCCAGCGCCACCGCCGCCCCTGCAAACCCCACCCGCCTCACCGTCAGCGGCAACCCCGTCCGCCGTGCCACGGAAGCGACGACCCGCGTCGCAAGCCGCGTCCTCCGGAAGCTCGCCAGCGACAGAACGATGACCAGCGCCGCCGCGCCCGTCTTGACCCAGCTTCGTCCCTCTTCCGCGACCGACAACGTCAGCACCGGCATCGTGAACCAGCCCCGCGCCAACGCCGCGTCGAACGCCAGACCTCCCGCGAGACTCAGCACGAGGATGCACGCCAGGTAGAGGGCAACGCCCCGCCGACCCATCTCTCGCGCAATCACGAGCAGCCCGGCCATGTTGGTCGCCGGTCCCGCCAGCAGGAACACCAGCGCCGCTCCGGGACTGACGCCGCCAGCGATCATCCCCACCGCCATCGGTGTCGAGGCCGTCGCGCACACGTACATCGGGGTCGCCAGCAGCAGTATCCCCGCCATCGCGATGAACGACCCGCCCGCAAAACGATCAAGTCCGATCTTCGGCAGGAGCACCGCGATCAGTCCCCCGATCACCACCCCCGCCAGCAGGGACACAATCAGGTCATCAAAAAACTCGACAAACCCGAAGCGCAAAGCGCTCCGCGCGGACGCCCGCCAGCCTTGTGGAGCCTCCGTCGTCGTCGCGGGGGCGGCCTTGCCGTGGTCATGCCCGTGATCGTGATCACAACCCGCGCCGTGTACGTGGCCCGTCGCCGGTTCAGGGTCGGCGTCCGGCGAGCGGCTTTTCCTCTCCGCCTCTGACGGTCCGGCGCCGGGCATCGGCGGCGCGGTCCGGTCCGTCCAGGGTTGCAGGTAGTTGGCCAACAATCCGGTGACCAGCGCGGTGATCAGCGCCACCACCGGACGCACCACCGCCATCACCGGCCCGAGCAGGGCGTTCGTCTGAAGAATCGACACCATGTCGACCTCGGGGACGGAGATGACGAAAGAGTAAACCGCTCCGGGCTTCGCCCCTTTGCGCCGAAGTGTCATCGCCACCGGCAGCACGCTGCATGAACACAGATCCAGCGGAACGCCCACCAGCGTCGCCCACAGCACCGAGCGGATGTTTCCCTTGCGAAGGCGGTCGGCCATCGCCGTCCAGCGCGAAAACAGGACGTGAAAGACCCCGGCCAGCGCGAACCCCGCCAGGAGGTAAACGCTGGATTCGTAAAGCACCCACCAGATCGCGTCGATGACCGGCCGCATGACCCGCGTCAAGGCTCCTTGTGTTTTCCGGGCTCTGAATTCCAGAACGGAAAGCGGACCGGATTGATTCCGGTCTGCCGGTGCATCACCTTCCGACGGCGAGGTTAATCCTCGCTCCCGTCGGACGCCGCCTCATCCAGGTATTTCTGAAACTCGCCCATCTTGTAGGAAAGGAAACAGAAGGCGTGATGCAGCGCGAGATACTCGAGATCCGTTTTGTCGGTCTCCGCGTCATGTCGCAATTCATTGAGTTTCGCCAGGATCGGCTCTGCCTTTATCCGCATTGTCACGCCCCGCCCTCTTCCGAAACGCCGCCCGCACCACGGGATTGCGGCGCCCGTCACTTCCGGGGAGCCGCCGCCCGGCGCTTCCGTAAGACACGCCGTCGCCCCGCGCCGACCACGCTTCCCGCTTTCCGGACCGGTCACCCAATGTTCTGGATCGACCCGGCCCCGCGCATTCTCGCGCGTCCGGCCCGGTTGTCGAGAGTGGCAGGCCTGAATAACCGGATTCCGCCACGCGCTTGACGGTTTGCCCGACCACCGTTATGAAAGCGTGCTCGGAAGGAACCGGAGGGTACGGATGGCGTCGACGACGCCCTCCCGCCACGGTCCCCGGGGCCGTAGCTCAATTGGTTAGAGTACCGGACTGTCAATCCGGTGGTTGCGGGTTCGAATCCCGTCGGCCTCGTTCGGCTTTTTGCCGAAAAACACCGGTTCGGAGTCTTCCTCTGACTCCGACGCGCGTGTCCCCCCGAACGCCTGCAAGATCGTAAGCTCACTCGGTCGGCGACCGTTTCATGCGCCACGCCAGCACCGCCGACCCCAGGCAAAGCGCCGCCGCGAAGGCGAACGCGGCGAAGTAGCTGCCGGTCCATCGCTGGGCCGCGTTGCCCAAGGCTACGCCGCTGACGCCGGCCAGACCGTAAGAGGTGAAGACCCAACCGTAGTTCGAGCCGATGTTGGCGGTTCCGAACTGATCGGCGGTGAGGGAGGGGAAGATCGCGAAGTTTCCGCCGAAGTGAAACCCGACCCAGCACGCCCCGATCGCCAGACCGAGCGGCGTCTTCAGACTGCAAAGCGTCAGCAGCATTGCCGCCTGAAGCGTGAACATGAGCACCAGCGCCCTGCGTCGGCCGACCCGGTCCGACGCCAACCCCCAGAACACCCGGCCCACGGCGTTGAACAGGGCGAGCCACGCGACTGCGGACGCCCCTCGCAGCAGCAGCGCCTCGCGCGACGCCGCATCCAGCGCCGCCCCGGATGCCAGCGCCGCGGCCTCGAGCTGCGCCCCCGCAAACGGCTTGAGAATCCCGATCACCATCAGACCCGCCAGCGCGGCGCTGAAGAACATCAGCCAGATGCGGCGGAACTCCTTCGATCGGATCGTTTCGCGCCAGGCGTAGTCGCGGGTCGGGGTCCGACCGTCCGCCCGCGACGCGGTTGGCGCGCCATCAGCGGCGGGTGGGTTGCTCAGGAGCAGCGCGCCGCCGCCGACCGCCAGGAGGCAGACCAGCGCATGAACCCTGAAGAAAGCGTCGATCCCGTAACGCTCAATGAAGCCCACGGCGCCGAACACCGATTCCTGGCTGAACACCCACGCTCCAAGTCCGAACCCCGCAACGGCGATGCCCGATACCAGGCCTTTATGATGCGGAAACCACTTCACGAGCGTGGCGATCGGACAGACATAAGCGAACCCGACGCCTGCGCCGGCGATCAGCCCGATCGTCGCCCACAGCAGCAGAATCCGGTCTGCCGGTCCGTTCGACACGACGGAATTGCCCAGGACGACTCCGATTACGGCCAGGGCGACCACGATGCCCGAGGGAACGTAACGAACGATCGGGTATCGCCGGGCGTCAACACGGGCAAGCAGCTTGTGCTGGAGCAGGAGGAGCAGCATCGCGAGCGCGCCGATCAGCACACCGTGACAGACGTAGTATGTCGCGCGGTGCTGCGCCAGCCCGGCGACGACGAATCCGGACGCCAGCAGCACGCCCCCGAGCATCGCCGTGAAGCGCGGTCCGCGCACGTCCTGCAATCGTCCGGCGAACACCATCGACGCGGCAAAGGACAACAGGCACAGCCCGAAGGCGTACTTCATCCGCCCCTGACGCTCGAGACGAAGACGCTGAGCGTCGATCGAGGGCGTTGCGCCTGGGACGACGGAGAGGGGCGGATTGCCCTGCTCTCCAGCACCGATGCTGGTTTCAGGCGGCGGCGTCGCAAACCACGTCCGCTCCAGCGGCTGCCAGAAGACGCTGTAGCCGTATACAGTGCCCAGAATGAGCTGAATGAGCACGGCGCCGATGAGCACCGTCGCGCGCCGATCGATCGATGCATTCTGCTCCCAGGGGATGGAAAGGGTTTGCACGGTGATTCCTCCGCTCAGCAGGGCGCAGACGACCCACCGTCCACCGATCCTGCTTGTCTGACCGGGGTTTCCGAGAAAAAGAAGGAGCAATCGGCGTGCCGGGGAGGAGAACGTCCGGAAGACAGTCATCATCTGGCTGGCTCTGGTTGCCGGACGTATGCATCGAATTCCTTTGCAATCGTGGCGGGGAAAAGACGCGGGAGGACCCTGCGCGTGGCGTGGATGCTTCGTTACGGGTGCGGTTTGTCGGGGTGAAGGCGAGCGTCCTGACGGGCACGGTTTGGCCTGCGGGAAGACGTGGAAGTATGCTACCGATCTCAGGTCCGGGAAGGTCGAAGGATCGCCGAAGGGGCGCGCGGAACCACGAACATGGCGCGGACGAGGCAACTGGTGATCGGGGTGGACGTCGGGACGGGGAGCGCCCGGGCCGCCGTGTATGACCTTTCCGGGAAGTGTCACGGACATGGCGAATCCGCGCTGCGGCTCTGGCGTCCGGCTGAGGATTTTGTCGAGCAGTCGTCGGAGGACATCTGGTCGGCGTGCGGAAAGGCGGTGCGCGCGGCCGTGAAGGCGTCGGGTGCGCGTCCGGAACGGATCGCCGGGATTGCATTTGACGCGACGTGCTCGCTGGTCTGCGTCGACGAACGCGGCCGCCCTGTGACGGTGTCTCCCGGCGGGCGGGCGGAGCAGAACGTCATCGTCTGGATGGACCACCGCGCGGTCGATCAGGCGCGGCGTATCAACGCGACGAAGCACAAGGTTCTGCGCTACGTGGGCGGCGGAGTCTCTCCGGAGATGCAGACGCCGAAGCTGCTTTGGCTGAAGGAGCGCCTTTCGAAGTCCTACCTCGCGGCGGCCCGATTTTTCGATCTTGCGGATTACCTGACGTGGCGGGCGACCGGCGAGGAGGTGCGGTCGTTGTGTACGACGGTGTGCAAGTGGACGTATCAGGGGCACCTGGGGGGCAGGCGGAACGGTTCGGGAAGCGTGGGGCAGTGGGACGCGGGTTTTCTGCGGCAGATCGGGCTGGGCGATCTGGTGGAGGACGGTTTCGCGCGCATCGGGCGGCGCGTGCGTCCGATGGGGGAGCCGGTCGGCGAAGGACTGACGCCGACGGCGGCGAAGGAGCTGGGTCTTTCCGCGGGAACGGCGGTCGGCGTCGGGATCATCGACGCGCACGCCGGGGGCATCGGCGTTCTGGGGGCGGAACTGGACGGCGAGTTGTTCGACGAGCGATCGTGCCTGAACCGCCTGGCGCTGATCGGCGGGACGTCAAGCTGTCACATGGCGGTTTCGGCGAAGGCGAGGTATGTGGCGGGGGTCTGGGGTCCGTATTACTCGGCGATGATCCCGGGGTACTGGCTGACGGAAGGGGGGCAGTCGGCGACCGGAGCGTTGATCGATCAATGCGTGATGAGCCGGGTGGTGGGCGTGCGTCTGGCCGCGGAGGCGAAGCGGCGCGGACGGACGGTGTTCGAGGCGTTGAATGATCGGCTCGCGGCGATGGCGGGCTCGGAAGGGATCGGGCGGCTGACGCGGCGGCTTCATGTGCTGGGCGATCATCACGGGAACCGCTCGCCGCGCGCCAACCCGCTGGCGCGGGGCATGATCAGCGGGCTGACGCTGCGTGATGACGAAGACGGGCTTGCGCTGGAGTACCTCGCCACGATCCAGGCCGTCGCCTACGGAACGCGGCACATCATCGAGACTCTGAATGCAAAGGGGTATGCGATCCGGCGGCTGGCGGCGTGCGGAGGCGGGACGAAGAACCCTGTTTTTCTTCAGCAGCACGCGGATATTACCGGATGTCCGATCCACCTGCCGCGCGAAGCGGAGGCGGTGACGCTGGGGACGGCGGTGCTTGCGGCGGTGGCCGCCGGGGCGTTCGCAGACATCCCCGCGGGCATGAAGGCGATGACCGGCGTGGCGCGTACGATCCGGCCTGACGTGGGGGCGGGCGACTTTCACGGGCAAAAGTATCGCGTGTTCCAGCAGATGTACGCCGATCAGGTTCGCTACGATCGTCTGATGGGTGCCGCGTCCGTCTCGGATGCGCGGCGGCGCGGCGCGTAGGCGACCGGGCCGTCTCCCCAGGCGCCCCCGCCGATCGGCGTGAGTTTGCGGCGCGATTTTTCGGGATCCGGTCTTGCTGTGCGAGATGACCCACCCTTAGGGATAAGTCAAGACTAACCGTCGCCTCCCGGGCATTTTCTTCTTGAATTTCGAGGCTTTACGAGTTAGCATCCTGGCTTCCAGAAGGAGGCCGCGATGGCCATATCGCGGGAGGAGGCGGGTGTGCATGCCTTGAGGCGCGCGGGTCTACCGCACCGACGGCGGGCGGCAACAAGTTCCTCGAGGGCGTCGTTCAATGCGACGTCGGGCGCTCTTTTTTCATTTACCCTTTTCGTGCGTCGTTTGCGCGGGTTGGCATTTCACCCGACGCGGTCGGCGCGTCATTTCTTTGTTCACGTCTTAAGAAGGAGGAAGCAACATGAAGCGAACGTGGATGTGGGTTTTGCTGGCGGCGGGGCTGAGCATCGCCCCGGCGGCGCAGGCTCAGTTTGAGACGGGGTTCGAGGCGCCGACGTACACGGCGAACACGGACCTGAACGGGCAGGATCAGTTTTTCAATCCTGTGCCCGCGTCGAGCATTTCGTTCACGGTGAACCTGTACTCGGACAATCCCCTCGGGATTCCCGCGCCTCCGACGGGCGGCGGGGAGCAGTTCGCGATGGGGACGGGTCCGGCGGGCAATCCGCTGATTTTCGCGCGGTCGCAGCGGCCCGCGCCTTACGGCGACGGGACGGGGGTGTGGACGGTGGCGTATGACATCTACGTGACGTTCACGGGGACGCTGCCGTCGGCGCAAAACGTGGGCAGCTTCTCGACGCAGGATTTCGTGGTTCCCGGCGGAGACCGGACGTGCATCATGCTGACGACGTGGACGGATCCGAACACGGCGGCGACGTGGGACGCAGACATGGTGTGGTTCACGTCAGCGAACACGCAGGTTCAGGAGAAAATGCCGAACACGGGGTTCCAGAATCTGGCGATCAATCACTGGTACCGTCGGTGGATGACGACGGACCTGGATACGAACCAGGTGACCGAGGTGGGGATCACCGATCTGACGACGAACGTCAGCGTCGTGCATAACCCGACGGATCGCTACTTGTTCGGCGGTGCGGCGGGCGGTC
Source organism: Phycisphaerae bacterium (assembly GCA_013360585.1). Classification (GTDB taxonomy): domain Bacteria; phylum Planctomycetota; class Phycisphaerae; order UBA1845; family UBA1845; genus JABWBH01. The sequence continues at coordinate 72,782 of JABWBH010000008.1, forward strand.
CGCCGCCGCCGGACGGCTTCCGCCTGTTTGCGGGCGGCAGCGTCGCGGGGAACACGATGGCGTTCGACAACATCAGCATCTCGCAGCCGGGAAGCGGCTGCCCGGATGACGGGTGCGGGCGGTTCAAGAACCTGGCGTGCAAAGGTCCGGACAAGTTCAAAGTGATCGCGAAGGGAACGGGAACGCCGGACGCGACCATCGAACTCGTCCTCGACGGCGAGACGCAATGCGTTACCGTCAATGCCCGAGGGAAGTGGAAATACTCGATCAAGAACGCTCCGGGCGAGCACACGGCGACGGCGTGCGGCGACACGAAGACGTGTTCACACTGATGCTCAGGAGTTGAACGGCGCGTGATCGCGCCGGTGTTACTGAAGACCTGAAGCCCGGCCGCGCAGGGATGACCTGGCGGCTGGGCTTCTTTTTTGGGGCGGTAAACGGAGTTGACGGAGGAATCGTGCGAGCCGGAGACTTTGCTCGGCGAAGCACCCACCGTCGTTTTGACACTCCTTGCGTGATTCATATACTCGCGGCGTCCCTGAGGGTCAGCGGGCGCGGAAACTGGTTCCCGAGCGCGAGGGTCTGCGGAGTGGAAGATCGCAGTCGCCGCCGGAGGTTTATTTCCCGGGCATGTCTGGGCGCGGTGCTGTTCGTCCCCGCCGCCGGGGCGACCGGGCAGTCCCGCGTTCCGTTGGGTGACGAGGTCGAGACGCCGCGCCTTCCGTCGGCCGTCCGCGACGACGACATCCACGTCAGCGGGACGCTGGCGTTCCTTTTCAAGTCTCCCGACGGGGCGGACGTCGTTCACGTCATCGGCGAGTCGCGGATCCGCATCGGCGACCCCGACGGCGAGGTTTTGTCCAGCCGAGAAGCCGTGCTCTGGATTTCCGCCGTGCCCGGGGCGGACCCGCCGCACGACCGGGTCGAAATCTACCTGCGCGATGATGCAGCGATGCGCGAGCCGGCGGGAACCATCTGGACCGGTCCGGTGCTTTTCGCGACGGTCGCCACGCGCGGCCGGGTGTACGTGCATCACGACTACCAGGCGAGCGACTCGACGGAGGAGACGCGGGTCTATCAGGAGGGCGCTGCGGTCCGCGAGGCGTTGCGCGGCGGCGCCGCGGCGGATGCGGGTCCGGTGTCGTCGATCCAGGTCTTCCGTCCGCCGGCGGAGAAGTCTGCGGATCAGACGGAGATTCCATCGTTCGTGTCGTACCGGTCGCGCAGCCTGTCCTCGGACGTGGTGGACGGTCGGCGGCTGGTGACCGCCGTGGGCGACGTGGCGATCTTCCGGGGGAAACCGGGTTCCGACCGGTTCGTCGAGATCCGGGCGGAGGGGGCGGTGATCTTCCTGCCGTTTGAACGTGACGTCGGGCCGGATACGACACGACCGCCCGCCGAGGTCGGCGACGAAACCGGAGACGCGGATTCCGGCACGGTTCCGATGGACGCTCTGGCGGTGCGACCGGAAGGTTTCGCGGAGCTAGGCGTCGGCGGTACGCGCGTCGACGGGGTCTATCTCGAGGGGGATGTGGTGCTCACGACGGTGCGGAACAGCATCAGGGCGTCGCGTCTGTACTACGACTTCGAGCATGATCGGGCGTTGATTCTTGACGCGGTGGTGCGCGTGGACCTTCCGGAGCGGAACGTGCCGTTGTTCATCCGGGCGGCGGAGGTACGGCAGTTGTCGGCGCGCCAGCTTGAGGCGACCGACGCGATGATCACGACCAGCGAGTTTCACGCCCCGCACTATCACGTCGGCGCCCGGAAGGTCGAGCTGGTGGATCGGACGCAGACGGATTTCTACGGGCGGCGCACGGTCCCGCGGACCGGCACGTTTCAACTGCGCGACGCCACGCTGAACATCGCGGGGCTGCCCGTGCTTTACTGGCCGGTAATCCGCGGCGAGATCGACGAAGGCGAGACGTCGATCCGGGGGGTGAGCGTCGGATACAGCCGCAGCTTCGGGGCGGAGCTTCAGACGGAGTGGCGGTTGTTCAACGTGCTGGGCGCAGAGCCGCCGGAGGGGTTCGACGGGACGCTGAAGCTGGATTATTTCTCCGACCGCGGCCCCGCCGCCGGCGTGGATCTCGACTACCGGCGGGACGACTCCTTCGGCGAGTTGCGGAGCTATGTCATTCACGACGAGGGTGAGGATAACCTCGGGACGGGGCGCAAGAACATCGAACCGGAGAACGATCTTCGCGGGCGGTTCCTGATGCGTCATCGCCAGTATCTTCAGGATGACTGGCAGTTGACCTTTGAGTTGTCGTACATCTCTGATCGGAATTTCCTGGAGGAGTATTTCGAGAAGGAGTTCGATATCGAGAAGGAGCAGGAAACGCTGATCTACCTGAAGAAGCAGGTGGATCACTGGGCGTTCACCGCCCATCTTCAGTACCGCATCCTGGACTTCACGACGCAGACGGAGCGTCTTCCGGATTTCTCGTTCCGCCTTGTCGGCGAACCGGTGGGGGAGCGTCTGACGTGGTTCAGCGAGGCTCGCGCCGGGTTTGTGCGCTATCGTGCGGCGGAGACGACGCTGCGGGATTTTCTGCAGTTCGGACGGGGGCACGTGGACTCGTCCGGAACGACGGCGCGGACGGAGACGCGGCAGGAGCTGGACGCACCGCTGGACATCGGGCCGATGCGCATCGTGCCCTTCGTCAGCGGGCGCGCCGGGGCGTGGGACGACACTCCGGAGCTCGGAGGCGACGGGCGCGTGTTCGGCGCATACGGCGTCCGCGGGAGCATGTACTTCTGGCGCGTGGATGAGGAATTGCGCAGCGCGATGTGGGACGTGGACGGTGTGCGGCACATCATCAAGCCGGACTTCGTGGTCTGGGGCAGTCACACGAACCTGGATTCCGACGGATTGTACCCCTTTGACGAGGACGTCGAAGGCATCGACGAAGTGGACGGCGTGAGCTTCGGCGTGCGGCAGCGGTGGCAGACGCGGCGCGGTCCGCCGGACGCGCGGCGCACGGTGGACGTGGTCACGTGGGACGTGGACGTCGGAGCGTTCAACGATGCGGAGTCGGATGAGTTCACTTACGGGTTCGCATCATTCGCGCGTCCGGAGAACTCGGTTTCGCGCAATTATGTGAATCACTCGCTCATCTGGCGCATCAACGACGCGACCGCGCTGGTGAACGACATCAACTACGACATGAATGACGGCGAGATCGACGCGTACAACGTGTCGCTGGTCGTCGAGCGGACGCCGCGGCTGACGTACCTTCTGGCGTACCGCTTCATCGAAGAGACGGAATCCAACCTTATCGGTTTCGGGGCCAACTACGAACTGAACGAGAAGTACACGCTCGCGCTGCGCGAGGAGTTCGACCTGGATCGGGGCAAGACGCTGGACCTGACGGTCGGTCTGCTGCGCCGGTATCCGCGCTGGGACGTGATTCTTGCGTTCAACGTGGATGAGGCGGAGGACGACGTGGGGATCTCGATGAGTCTGGTTCCGCAAGGGTTCCCGGGCGCCGCGATCGGACCGCGTCGGTTCACCGGGCTGGTGGAGTCGATGAAGATTCAGAACCGGTAGCGCGGGCGGCGGTCGTCGACGTGCAATTACATCGGAGCGCCCGCGTCGATCCCCCGTGTGCGGACCGGAAGTTGGCGATCCGAGCGCAGGATGCGGACTCGAATCTCAGTTCGGTCGCGCCGTGCGTGCCCTCCGCGCCCTCCGCGCCGTTCGCGCCGTTCGCGTACGAGCGTTACACCGCGGCCCAGCAATCCACCTCCAGCTTTGCGCCCGGCACGACCAGTTCCTTGACCACGACGGTCGAACGCGCCGGGGGGCTGCTCGGGAAGAACTGGACGTACACCCGGTTGAACGTGGCGAAGTCTGCGGCGTCAGTGAGAAACACAGTCACTTTCAACACCCGGTCGAGCGTGGAGCCCGAAGCTTCGACCGAGGCCTTGAGGTTCTCGAGCGTCTGACGCGCCTGAGGTTCGAAGTCGGCCGCAACGAGGTCCGTCGATCCAGGCTTCTGTCCGACGACGCCGGCGACGTGTGCCACGCCCGCCCAGACCGCCGCTCGTGAGAAGGTCGGATACGGGCTGCCTTCGACAAAGCGCGGCTTTCCGGTTGCGGCGCCGCCCGAACCTTCCTGCGCCGTCGCCGTCCCCGTCAGCGCCAGCCCCGCGCCCGCCCCGGCCAGTCCGCGCACAAATGTCCGCCGATTCTGCTCCGCCATCATCATCACCTTCCGCATGTTTCTGAGCTCACTGTCTCTCCCGACGATCGAGGGGACGGCTTCGTTCCGCCTATCCCGGCGCCGGGATCGTACTCGGCCGTGACAGGCGACGCACCCCCGTGGTAGCGGCAAGCGCGGCTCCCGGGCCGGTTCCGCTTACCGCCCGTCGCCGGTTCCGGAGGTCAGCACCTCCGCAATACGATCCCTGATCTGCGGGCCACGAAGATCGACCTCCGCGATCCGCCCCCTCCGATCTATCAGGAAGGTTGCGGGGATTCCGATCACACCGAAAGCGTCCGCGGCGGAATTCGCCCCGGCACCCTCGCCGAAGACATGATGCCACGTCATCCGGTGCTCCGCGATGAATTTCTTCAAGGCGGCTTCGTCGCGGTCAAGACTGACGCTGATCAGCACGAAGTCCTCGCGTGTTTTGAACGCCTCGAACGCCGCCGTCACGTTCGGAACCTCCGCCACGCAGGGGCCGCACCACGTCGCCCAGAAGTCGAGGAAAACGACCTTTTCTTTCAGGTCGGAAAGTCGAAGCGTTTTACCCTCCAGGGTGACCAGCGTGAGATCGGGCGCGTCCGATCCCCGTGCGGGGCCTTTTGAGCGACCGACGCCGGGTCGCGCCGGCGCCGCGCCGAGTGTGATCACGACTTCGGATTTCTGCGCAGAGACCTTCGCCGTCCCCTCGCCGCCCTCGCGCGCCACGGCCTTGAGGTCGAAGGCGTCGAGCGGGGCGTCGTGGATGACGAAGCGCCCCTGATCGTCGGTGACAGCCCGCAACGCGAGCGTGTCTTTCCCGCGCCAGTTAAGCGTCGAGACGAAGACCTGGGGAGCCGGTTTGTCGGCGGCGTCGAGCACGGCGCCGCGCACCTCGCGGCCTTCGGAGAGTTTGAAGGTCAGCGACTTCTCTTGTCCCGCGAGTGCTTCCACCTCCGCCATCTCCGGGGCGAAGCCCGAGCGGTACACGGTGACAACGCACCTGCCCTCCGGGATGCCGCGGAGGGTGAAGCGGCCTTCGACATCGGAGTAGGCCTGCGGGGCGAAGTCGTCGATCCGCGTCCCTGCAATGATCCGCGCGTCCGAAAGCGGCGTGCGCTTTGTGGCGTGGAGGACTTCGCCGATGATCCTCGCGCCGCGCGTCAGCCGCAACTCGTGATCCGACTCCGTCCGATCCACCGGGAAGTCGATCCGCCGCGAGAAATCCTGATCGCTGATGAACTCGGGGTGCGACACTCGCACGGCGTAACCCAACGAGTCGAAATGTATCCCTTTCAGGACCGCCGACCCTTCCGCGTCCGTCGCCGTATTGCGGAAGTCGTCCCGGTCGCGGTCATAACACTCGATCACCGCCCCGGCGACCACCTTGCCCGCGCCATCCACCACCCGAAGGCGTGCGATCCGCTCCGGTTTGAGCAGAATCCGGACGTCGTTGCCGTCCGCTTCGACCGCCAGTTCCTCGGAATGCCGTCCGAAACCGGTCGCCTGAACAATCAGGGCGACGCTTCCGGGGTAAAGGCCCTCGACGCGGAATTTTCCACCCTCGGCGGTCGTCGCGGTCCACTCCCGAAAGCTGGTCTTAAGTACGACACTTGCGCCGGGCACGGGTTCTTCGGTTCGCGCGTCCAGAACGGCGCCGGTGACCACGTAATCACCAGCCAGCTCTGCGTCGATAAAGGGAGGAGGCTCTCCCGCGACCAACTTGACGGGTTTCTCGATTACGCTGAATCCGGTCTTTTCAAACCGGATCAGGGCGTCGCAGGTCCGGCCCTTCTCGGCCGTGATGCGAAAATCTCCCAGACCGTCGGTGACCGCCGAGCCGAGCAGCTCTGCCGGACTGCCGTCGGAAGCGGATGCATGCAACGTCACCTTGACGCCTTGTTCCCCTCCGCCGATGTAGTTGAGCACCTGCCCCTCGATGAGGGTTACCACGGGTTTCGGAGGCTCGGGATTCGGGGTCGGCGGCGGATCCTCGGCGGAAACCGCGACCGCTGCCGCAAAGAGGAGTGTTGCTGCGGCGAATAAAACCCCGTGCCGGAACATCTGAGGATTCATAAGGTACTCCCTAGGCGGCAGGGTTGGGCGTCTTGTCCCTCTCGGGCTGCCGTCATTTGCCTCCTTATCATATCGCGTCCGATCTGCACGGCACCGGGATGCGACCCGGAATCAGACGGGTTTCGAGGGCGGACGTTTTGCGGTTTCCGGCAAGTCCGGAGCCGGAAGATGTTCAGATACCGCCCGGCATCCGGGGTCGAGGAAAGCAGAAGAGGCCCCTGATCCCGCGCGACATCTTTCGACAGTCTTGCAACGTTCCCGACATGCTTCTAGACTCCGCCGCGGCAGGGGTCCGATCGGCTGGTGGCCGAAGATGTCGTCATTCATCGATTCCGACGAGATGGACCCAAGAAGGGCAGGTCGCGTGGGCGCCGGGTGATGCATCGGGCGTCCCGGGAGCGGAGCGAAACGGGTATGAAGGCTTCGCGTGATAGAGGCGGCCGGCTCGTGGACCTCGTAGGAGAAGGAGCTACTCCTTTGCGAACACAGGTTGCACGCTGGGCGGGACGGGTCATGTGCGCGGCGGTTCTGATCGGGACCGGCGCGGCGCAGGCCCAGGACAAGACGGCTTCGCAGGCGCTGGCGGAAGCCGTCCAGTTGTTTGATCAGGGTCATTATGTTCAGGCGAAGGAGATTCTCCTGGGCATCGACCCGAACCAGCTCACTGATGAGGAGCGGGCGCGGCGGCAGGAGTACCTGACGCAGTCGGACGTGGCGGCGACGATGTCGGAGCGGGCGCTTCGCGACATTGAAGACGCCGAGACCGCGGCGAAGGAAAATGACCACGCCCGCGCGACGGAACTCCTTCAGCGCGTCCTTGAGAACAAGTATGCGCACAAGGAGGTGAAGGCGGCGGCGGAATCGAGGCTGCGCGAGTTGAATGCGGCTTCGCAACCCGGCGAGGAGGCGGTCTCGGCGCCGGCGATGCCCGCGGCGCAGGACGTCGAGCAGGCCGCTTCTTTCACGAAGCAGGGCGACGAGCAGGTCGCGGCCGGGAATTACGACGAGGCGGAGAAGCTTTACATGCAGGCCTTAAGCCACGTTCCGGGGCATCCGGAGGCGACGGCGGGCCTGGAGCGCATTGACCAGCATCGTCAAAACGTCTCCGGCGACCGGGCGATGTCGCTCCCGGACCAGATTCGGCGCGATGCGCAGATCAACTGGCAGCGCACCGAGTTCATCTACGCCGAGTTGAAGTCGCAGATCAACCGCCTCGTGGCGAGCGAAGCGTTCGACGAGGCGCGGCAGGTATTCGCCCGCGCCCGCCAGGTGGTCGAGTCCGGACGCCAGTTCGCCGAGCCGCTCAGCCTGTACGAAACACTTCGCGCGGACGTGGACGCGCTCGAGCGGCTGATCAACGACCGGGAGCGCGAATTTCACTGGCGCGAGGTCGAGCGGATTCGCCGGGAGGTCGAGGAGCAGCGCAACCTTCGCCAGCGCGAGCAGGAAAGCAAACGCCGGGCGACGGTGGACTCGCTTTTCGCCCAGGCCCGTGCGCATGTAAAGGACGGGGATTACGAGTCGGCGATCCGCGTTCTTGAGCAGATTCTCGTCATTGATCCGCGCAATCAGGGGGCGGAGTGGGCGCTGGAGGAGTACAAGGATCACTGGGCGGCGCGGCGCACGCGGCAAAGCCGGTACAAACTCGGTGAAGCCGATCGGGAGATCCTGATCGACGTCGAAGACTCGAAGATTCCGATCAACTGGCAGCAGGAACTCAATTATCCGAAGAACTGGCTGGAGGTCATCTCTCGTCCGGAACGGCAAAAAGGCAGCACCGGACCGCTGGATGCGATGCTGCTGGGCAAACTGGACCGGACGATGGTGCCGCTGGACTTCGATGCTGTCCCGTTCCGCGAGGCGATCGAGCGCTTCGCTGACGCTCATCAGGTCAACATCGAGGTGAACTGGAAGGACGTGCAGGCCGCCGGCATCGATCCGGCGACACCGATCACGCTGAAGATGCCGCAGGAAGTGACGCTCAAGAAGGCGTTGAGCATGACGCTCAACCAAGTGGAGGGCGTCGGGGCGGACCTCGGCTACGTGGTGCAGGACGGTGTTCTGACCGTCGCCACGCAGCACTGGCTGGATCATGAAAATGTTTACCAGGTTGCGTACCCGATCGAAGATCTGCTTTCCGACATCCCGCAGTTCGGACAGGCGCCGACGGTCGGCTACATCGACTCGAACGGGCTGAACGTGGGCGAACTGCGGCAGGATCAGAAAGTCTGGTGGGGGGGGTCGCCGACGGGCGATGCCCCGCTTCCGGACGATGCACGCGAGGTTCGGGTTCTTGAACTGATCAACCTGATTCAGGATCAGATCGCCCCGGAAAGCTGGCGCGAGCGCAACGGGAAGATCGGGACGATCACCGAATTCAACGGTCAACTCGTCGTCACGCAGAATTCCGCGGCGCAGGAGCGCGTCAGTAACCTGCTGGACAAACTCCGCGAGCAGCGTTCGGTGCAGGTGGCGGTTGAAGCCCGCTTCCTGACCGTGCAGAGCAATTTTCTCGAGGAATTCGGCATCGACCTCGACCTCGTGCTCAACGCGGGCAACGCCGGGTTCGACTTCATCCGCAACCAGGACGGCGCCATCGCCAGCGACCCGGCGTTGGGCAGCCGGTTGCTCCTGCCGCGACAGTTCTCACGCTACGGGTTCCTCCCGAACGTCCCCGGCGGCGGCAATCCGATGGCGAACACGTCGGGCGATCCGGAGCAGCCTTTCACGAATCCTGCGCTGGTGCCCGCGCGCAGCGGAGGCGGGTTGGTCGGCGGGAAGAATATGACGCCGGTTCCGAGCGAATCCGGATTGCTGGATATTACGAACCCGACGAGCCTTGCCAGTGCCATCCCGGGTACGTTTGCCGGCCGCGACATCCAGGGTTTGTCAATCTTCGGGTCGTTCCTGGATAACATCCAGGTGGACTTTCTGATCCGCGCGACGCAGGCCAACGCCCGCACATCCCTGCTGACCGCCCCGAAGCTGGTGCTCACTAACGGACAGCGGTCATGGGTTGCGGTGGTGACGTCTCACGCCTTCGTCAGCCAGCTTCAGCCGGTTGTCGCCGGCGGAGCGGCGGCGCAGGCGCCGCAGACGCAGACGGTGAACGAAGGCGCCGTGCTGGACGTGCAGGCGACGGTTTCGGCGGACCGCCGTTATGTGACGATGACGCTGCGTCCGGGCGTGGGCCGCTTGAACGCCTTGGAGACGTTCCAGTTCGCCGGGGCGAACCTCGAATCCGGGGCCGGCTTCGTTCAACTTCCGAGCGTGACGCGTCAGGTGCTCAACACCACGGTCAACGTTCCGGACGGTGGAACGCTGCTGATCGGCGGGCAGAAGCTGGCGACGGAGATCGAAGTGGACGCCGGTGTCCCGGTGCTCTCGAAGATCCCGCTGCTGAAGCGCCTTTATTCCTCGCGTTCGATGGTTAAGGACGAGCAGGTGCTGCTGATCCTCATCAAACCGAAGATCATCATCCCCAGCGAGCAGGAGCAGTTGGCGTTTCCGCTTCCGGGCGGACGCGGCTGATTCCCTCGTTTCTGGTGAGGAGAAAGCATCGAAGGACGCCGCCCCGTCTCAGGGTAACCCGAGACGGGGCGTTTTTGTCCGTCTACGTGCACCGGATCAGCAGCCGTCGGACGGAGCGAGAGCCGAACCGCCTTGTGCCGCGCCCGACACCGTCGCCTTCGGCGCCTGAATCAGCACCGCCTCACCGTCAACTTCGATCAGGATGTCGCCTTTGAGCGACGCGCAGCCCTGACGGTTCTGGGCGGTGAGCTTCGCCAGCAGCGAGAAATACTCGGGCGAGCCGAAGGTCACGACGCGCTTCGGTTCAGCGCCGGCGACGCGTTGCGCGATCCGGCTGTCCACCCACGTCCCGCCGCGCTGGAAGAACGCCCGGTCGTTGACCTGCTGGACGGCGGCGATCTCGACGCGGTTCATGCTCGCGTCCCAGAACCGGTTCGAGTAGTTCGAGCACGACTGCATCACCTGGGCGTTGTAGTTCTCCGCCTGATTCACCGCGCTGATTCCGCTGCGCACGCCGGCCGCACGCTGCTGAAGCACTTGCGCGGCGGATGCATGCAGGACGTCGTGCTTCGACAGGTCCGTCCCTTCCTCGGCTAGGAACGCCGTGTACTCAGTCAGGACGCCGAACTCGGTCGAGAGCCGGACGATCTCGTCCACCAGTTCCCGGGTGCGCGGATCCTGGTGTAATGCGGCGACGGCGCCAGGGTCGCCGCCGAGCTGCCGGATCGCATCGGCGAGCTGGGCCACGCGGCGCGTCGCCCACAACCGCGGGACGAAGCTGTTCTTCGTGGTCGCCTTGTCCAAGGCGAAGGTGAAGTCGAAGGTCCGCGGCTTCCCGAAGTGCTGTCCGGCCAGGCGGAACCGAAGCGGTTCGTCGCCGAGGTACCGGCCGAGGAGAACGAGCTGATCTCCGTCAAAAAGATCGGGGAGACGGTCGGGGATGAGGTCCGCGACGACCGCACCGGACACGCCGCTGGCCGCGGAGGCGGTCAGAACGGCGTCGGTGAGGACCGGGCCTTGAAGACGCCGGTAAACCTCCGCGACCTTGATTTCGACGTCTTCGTCCGGCTGCACAAACGTCGAAGTCGCCCGGGTGTCCGCAGCGACTTTCTGAAGCAGCGGAGCGTTCACGTCATATCCGACGCCGAACGTGAAGACACGGCGCTGATGAGGGTTGGCCTTGACGACCACGTCGCGGATCGCGCTCTCCGCGGTCTGACCGACGGTGGCTAGTCCATCCGTGAGAAAGAGGACTAGCGGCAAGCTGCCCGACGCGGCTGGTTGCCGCAGCGACTCCAGCAAGGCGTCGTGAATGTTGGTTCCGCCGACGGCTTGCACCCCGTCGAGGAATTCGCAAGCCTTTTTTACAGATTCTGCGGATTTTGCGACCGGGACGGGGGCGAACGAGATCACCGAATCCGAGTAAACAAGGAGGTTGAAGGTCTCGCCTTCGTTGAGCGCTCCGATGATCTGCCGGGCGGCTTCCTTCGCCTGCTCGATCTTGCCGCCGCGCATGCTTCCGGAGCGGTCCAGCACGATCGTCATCTCCCGTTTCACTCCGGTCTCGACTCCGCCGCTGCGCGCGGGAACGCCTGCAAGAAGCAGGAAATATCCGCCCTTGCCGTCGCTATCGGGGTACGCCAGAAGCGAGGCGGACAAATCCCCCCCCAGCAGGTAGGAAAGTCGGAATGAGCCGGGTTCCGTCGAAGCTCCGGGCGCCAGACTGACGAAGTATCGCCCGTCCGCATTCCGCTGCGTCCGAACCGGGTGGCTGGGCGAGTACGCCGTGCAGAGCGGGCGGCGGGTGCGAATCTGCATTTCGACCGACCACGGAATCTGCTGCCCGAGGGACTCAGATCGCGGTAACACGTAGTCGACGCGATCGCCGTCCGCCGCGAGCACCTGCTCGTAGGTCAGGCGCACGCGCTGACGTCCGCCGGCCTCAACCGGAAACACGCTGGACCGCACGAGGTTCAACCCGACAAACTCGAGCAGGGCCGGGTCTCGAACGTCCGCGACGATGCGCTCATACATCCGTCGCGCGTCGTCTGCCGGCAGCAGGACGGCCGACGCCTCGGGCGAGGCGCCGTCGAACGCAAACCCCCGGACCGCGGCGCCCTCGGGCACGGGAACGAGCAACTCGGCCTCGATCCTTCGTCCCGTCTCGTTCACCAGATGCACGTCGAGCACCGTGGTGGCGACCTGCTCGACGACGTCGATCTTTGCGTCCACCTTCTCAATCCCCAGCGCTTCGTGCGCGCCGGTGCAGTAAGCGCGGCTTTGCGGGATCACGGTGTTTCCCGCCCAGGGCCGCGTTGATCCCTGAGCGACCGTCTGTGCAGACGCGAGGGGCGTTGCGGCGAGCGTCGCCGCAACGAGCGTCGTGCTGAACGAGACTCCGAGCCGACCTGCAATCATGTGTTTCTCCTTTCAAGACTGAACATGCATCGACTGCACACATCGTCAACATAACCCGTGTTCCAGCGGCGAGGCGTAATGAGTCGGTAACGACATCCTTGGGAGTGTCGGCTTGATGCGCGGGGGTTACGTCACCGTTGCGCGGGTGTTGCGCGGCGAGAGGACCGAGGCGTCTGTGTCGCACGGCGACGCTGGACCGCTTAAACTCGCGGCGTGTCAGACCTCCGTCGCATTGTCGGAACCACGCGGGTCATCGCGCTGCTGACGCTGGGCTCACGCCTCGTCGGACTGGCGCGCGAGATGACGTTCGCGCATTTCTTCAGCGCCGGCCCCGTGCTCTCGGCGTTCCGGGTTGCGTTCATGATCCCCAACGTGGCGCGGCGTCTTTTCGGCGAAGGTGCGCTGTCATCGTCGCTTGTACCGGTGCTGACGGACGTGATTCATCGGGAGGGCGACGAGGCCGGGCGGCGTCTCAGCGGCGCGATCCTCGTCCTTCTGACGGCGACACTGACCGTCCTGACGATCCTTGCGGAGGTCGCCCTGGCGATCGCGATGCGCTGGACTCCCGAGCCGGCCCTGAAACTGACGGCGATGCTTCTGCCTTACATGCTGCTGATCTGCGTGACGGCTACGGCGGGGGGCGTGCTCAACGTTCGGGGGCATTTCGCTTCGCCCGCGGCGGCGCCGGTCATTATGAATCTTGCGCTGATTGCCGGAGCGTTGTTCGGGGCGCGCGGGCTGAGGCTTGCGGATTTCGAGTTGATGACCGTTGTGTGCGGAGCGACGCTGGTTTCCGGTGTTGTGCAGGTGTTCTGGCAGCTTGCGGCGCTTCAGCGCGTCGGGTTCACGCCGCGGCTGGTCTGGGATACCCGCTCGGAAGCCGTGCGTCGGGTCTTCTCGATGATGGGTCCGATGATTCTCGGGCTTTCGACCGTGCAGGTCAGTTCCGTCGCGGATTACCTGATCGCCTATCTGGCGGTGACGAACGAGGCCGGGGAGCGCGTCGGTCCGGCCGTTCTCGGGTACGCGCAGTATCTGTATCAGCTTCCGCTCGGTGTTTTCGGGATTGCGCTCGCCACGGCCGTGTTCCCGGTGATGTCAACGCGGGCGGCGGCGGACGACGGGGCGGGACTGGCGGAGGTGTTTTCGCGCGGCATGAGGCTGTCGATGTTCATTTCGCTGCCGTCGGCTGCGGGGATGATCGTCATCGCCGAACCGATCGTACGGACGTTGTTCGAACGCGGCGCATTCGGCCGCGATGACACGGCGCGCGTCGCTGGTGCGGTCGTTTGCTACGCGATCGGGATCCCCGCTTACGGCGCGCTGCACGTCATCGTCCGCGCCTTTTACGCCTTGAAGGACAGCGCAACGCCGATGCGGATCGCGGCGATGGTGGTCGGGTTGAATCTCGTGCTCGGCACCTTGCTGGTTCTGACGCCGCTTCAGGAACGCGGCATCGCGTTGGCGACCGCGGCCACCGCGAGTCTTCAGGTTGTGCTCCTCGCGCGGCGTCTGCGCCAGCGGCTTCCGGAGGTTCGCTGGCGCCCGATCCTTCGCAGTACGGCGAGGCAGTTGGGCGCAACCGGGGTGATGTCGGCGGCGCTGCTGCTCGTGCCGCGAGTCGAGGGAGCGTGGCGGATCGTGTCTCGCTGGGATGCGGTCGAACTGGGGTACCTGGTCTTCGTTGGTTTGACGGGTTATGCGGCCTGCGGTCTGCTGTTTCGGATCGACGAGATGAGCATGCTCATCTCCCGCGACGGCGCGGCGCCAGTCCGGGATCGAAGCGGCACGGGGGAGGAAGCGGATCATGCCTGAGCTGCCCGAGGTGGAGAGCATCGTGCGCCAGTTGAGTCCCGCGTTGACGGGGCGGCACGTGCGCGCGGTCGAGATGGCGCGGCGCGATATCGTCCGCGGAGGTCCGCATGCTCTTGAGGACGTGCTGCCCGGGCGCGAGGTTCGCGCGGTGACGCGGCGGGCGAAGCGGATCCAGATCGAACTGGAGGGCGGTGTGCTTGCGTTTCACCTCGGGATGAGCGGTCGGCTGACGTTGGCGGCGGCAGCCGCCCCGGTGGAAAAGCACACGCATGTGCGCATCCGCCTCGACGGCGGAGACGAAGAGCTGCGCTTTCGCGACCCGCGGCGCTTCGGCGGGATCTGGTTTCTCGAGAACGCCACGACGGGACAAGGACGCTTCTTCGGCGAGGTCGGGCCCGAACCGCTCGAGTTGCCGCTCAAAGACTTCCGCGCGATCCTGCGGCGTTCGCGGCGACAGGTCAAAGCCGCGTTGCTCGATCAATCCATCATTGCGGGGTTGGGCAACATCTACGCGGACGAAGCGCTTTTCGACGCCGGCGTTCATCCGCTACGGCGGACGGACACGCTCGGAGACGACGAGGCGAGGAGACTGCTGGCGTCGATCAAGAAGGTTCTCCGTCGCGCGATCCGCTGCAACGGCTCGACGCTCAGCGACTACCGCCGCGCTGACGGGTCGGAAGGCGATTTTCAGCGGTTTCATCGGGTCTACCGGAAGACGGGCGAAGCCTGTCCGAACTGCGGAGAGGTCATTGCACGCCTCGTGGCGGCGGGGCGCTCAACGCACCTGTGCCCGCGTTGTCAGCCCGCTCCGCAGGCGGTCGTCAACCTGAAAGCTCGTGCTCGAACGCCTCGACGATCGATCGAGCGCGGTCGGCGTCTTCTTTCGACACCCAGATCTCCGGAACGGCAACGTTGAAGGCCACCTCGCCGACGACACTGGCGAGAGGCTGGTTGAACATGGCGCTGCGGATGCCGGCTTCGTCGAGGCGCATCTGAAGCATCGCAAGCAGGGACGGATCGTTTGAGGCGTACACGCGCGTCATGCGAGAAGTGTGCCGCCGCCCGCCGCACGGGTCAAGATCCGTCATCTTTCCGGGCGCCGACCGGAGGAATCGGCTCGAAGATGATCTGACCGTCGTCGTCAATGCGCAGGGTGTCCGTGGCGAGACGGAACTCAAGGATTGCGGCGCGGTACTGCGCCTGCGCGGCGGCGAAGCGGTTGCGGGCGTCGAGGAGTTCGTTCTGGGCGTCGACGAGATCCTGGTTGGTCGCGCGGCCGACCTTGTTGAGCGCGTCAGCGCCTTCGTATCGCTCGATGTTCGCCCGGACGCTGATGCGCTGAATCTCCTGGTTGGCGCGGGCCTGCTCGATGCGCCGCAGGGCCCGGCGGACTTCCGCTCGGACGCGCTCCTCAGCTTCAACGTAATCACGCTCGCTGCGTCGTTGCGCGACGACGGACTCGCGGTAGGCGTTGCGCTCCGTCATGCGGTCATCGAGCCGCAGTTCAACCAGTCCGCGCCAGGTCGCCCGCTCGGTGTTGTAAGAGGTCGAGTTCTTCCGCGCCGGGTCGGTCGCAAGCGACAGGCTACCGGAAAGATTCAGGTCCGGGAGCAGGTTGTTGCGCGCCACGATCGACCCGCGCTGGGCGTCGCTGATCCGGTCAAGCTCGGTCAGCAGGTCGAGCCGGTGACGCCGGGCCGCATCCACCGCCTGATCGAGCGTCACCTGCGGCAGGAGGCGTTCGATCGACTGCCCGATCGGGTCATCCTCCTGCGGAACGACGTCAAAAGGCTCCGCAACCGGCATGCCGATCAGGATCTTGAATTGATCCTTCGCGGATTCGTAGGCCTCCAGCGCGTCCTGCACGTTACTCTCGGCTGCGCGAAAGCTGGATTCGACGCGCGTCACCTCGAAAAGCGCCATCTGGTTGTGCTGCTGGAAGCTGAGGGCGCGCTGATAGTTGAGCCAGAGCGCTTCGCGCGTGGCTTCGGCGTTGATGATCGATGCCTGCGCCTGCTGAAGGTCGAAATACGTGGTGGCGATCTGGACGACGAACTGTCGGCGGAAGCGTTCGTACTGTCGGACGGCGTAGATCAGGGCGCGCTCCGCGGCGTAGCGCGACTCCTGCGCGACGCGCCCGGCGCCGCGGAAGAGCGGCACGTTCGCCTCGAGGATGAACTGTCCGCTTTCGCCGGAGGTGATGTGCTCTCCCAGATCGCGCATGAGTGTGTTCAGGAGGCGGGCGGTGACGTCGCCGCCCAGCGGCAGGCGCTGGCGCATCGCCACCTCGGACACCGTCGTCATCGCCCGGTCAAAGTCCCGAACCTGGCCGTAATCGGCGAACTCGGCGCTGATCGCGGCCTCGAACTGCGGCGTCCAGAGGTGACGCTCCAGCGAGAGATCCAGCGCCGCCAGGTAAAGCTCCTCCTTGGCGGTCTGGAGGTCGCGGGCGTGCCGCATCGCGTAAGCGACGGTCTCCGGGATCGGCATCGGCTGCGTCGGCTCAAACCGCGTGTAAGGCGGGCGCGCCGTCGGGGGTTCGGCGCCGGGCGGTGCGGCGCCGGGCGGCGAGTCGACGTCCTCCTGCGCCGCCGGCGGCGCATCGGTGTCCGTATCTTCAGGGGTCGGGGCATCCGCGTTGTTCGGGAGTAGCGGTGCCTCTGCATCAGAAGCAGGCATTGTTGGGGTCTCGCCGGGTATCGTGGGGTCGGCGGACGCTTCTGCGATCGGCGCCGTCTTTGCCCCCTCGCCGGTGGCGCCGGCTTTGGGTTCCGGGGGAGGCGTCGCGGCATCGGCGGAAGCTTCACGTCGGACCTTGAAGGCGTCGGGAAGTTCCGGCGTCACCGGGTGCGGGACGTAGGCGTAAGGATCGCCGATCGAGGTTTTCTCGAGGCGGGCGACGGATTCGGGGCGGTCGATGCCGGTGTCGTGCGTTTCTCCGAGCGCGTCCATCTGGCGCTGGTGAATCAGCGCGTATGCGCGGCGGTCGGCGTCGTTGCGGACGGCCTGCTCGCATCCCGCAAGCGTCAGCAAGGTCGTGACGAACGTGATCGCGGACAAAGCTCGGATCATGCGGGCACTTCAGAAACTCCGGGCTGCATTGTCAACCACCCGGTTGTAAAATCATTCGGTGGACGCAGGGACTCAGACCGTATTGGACCGGGCGGCTGCAAGGATCCGGCATGCCGGAAGCGTTGCGGTGATGACCGGGGCTGGGATATCCGCCGAGAGCGGATTGTCCACGTTTCGCGGCGCCGGCGGACTGTGGGAGGGTTCCCCGGTTCAGGAGGTCGCGCATCCGGAGGGGTTCGCCCGCGACCCAGACCGGGTCTGGCGGTTTTACAACGCGCGGCGGCTTAATCTCCTGAAATGCGATCCGAACCCAGCGCATCACGCCCTCGTCCGGCTGGAGCGTTGCCGTCCGCGGTTTTCGCTGATCACCCAGAACGTGGACGGACTGCATCGACGGGCGGGCAGTCGGAAAGTCATTGAACTGCACGGGAATATCTGGTTGAATGTCTGCATGCAATGTGCGTCGGTGGAGCATGTCGAGGCCCGCTGGCGGGCGTCGGTGCGGCCACCGGAAGAGTCGGGGACGTCACCGCACTGCGGGGCATGCGGCGCGTTGCTTCGTCCGGGGGTTGTCTGGTTCGGCGAGCATCTCCCCGCCGACGCCTTGAAGGAAGCGGATCGTGCGGTCCGGTCGTGCGATGTCATGCTCGTCATCGGAACCAGCAGCGTGGTGTACCCTGCCGCGGCGCTCGCGCAGGTTGCGTCTGAATGCGGCGCGTTTGTGATCGAAATCAATCTTGAGCGAACGCCGCTGTCCGCGGCGGCGGACGCTGTGTTGATCGGAAAAGCAGGCGAGATACTGCCCGAACTGGTGAAGCGTGCCGAGCCCGCGTAACCCTGATGAAGATGTGCTTCGTCGAGACTTTCTCTTATGACTGGCGGTCATGCCGACCCTCTGATCCTTCGCATCCTCGACGCCAACCTCAACCGGGTGCGGGAGGGGCTGCGGGTGCTGGAGGAGCACGCGCGGTTCGTGCTGGAGGACGCGGCGCTGTCGCGGGCGTGCAAGGAGGCGCGGCATGAGGTGCGCGAACTTACCGCGATGCTGCCGTCCGATCTTGTGCGAACGCGAGACATTGTCGGCGATGTCGGCGCCGGGATCAACACGCCCACCGAAGCGGCGAGGGCGGACGCCTCAGACGTCGCAACCGCCGCCGCAAAACGAACCCAGGAAGCGCTGCGCGTCATCGAAGAGTACGCGAAGGTGGTCTCGGCGGGGGCGGCGTCGCGGGTGGAGCGACTTCGTTACCTGGTTTACGAACTGGAGCTGCGTGTGCATCGACACGCCGTCGCCCGCGAGCGGCTTGGCGAGGCTCGGGTCTATGTCATCCTGACCGAGGCGTTGTGCCGAAAAGGGTGGCTGGAGACTGCGGAGGCGGTGCTTTCCGCGGGAGCGGAGATGCTTCAGTTGCGCGAGAAGACCCTCCCGGATCGGGAGTTGCTGGATCGGGCGAAGCGCCTGGCCGATCTTTGCCGGGGCCGGGGAAGGACATTCATCGTGAATGACCGTCCCGACATCGCCCGCCTTGCAAGGGCGGACGGCGCCCACGTCGGGCGGTCGGATCTTCCTGCGCCTCAGGTTCGACGGATTCTCGGTCCGCGCGGCCTGGTGGGCGTCAGCACGCATAACACACGGGAGCTTGAGGCATCCTTGTCAGAGGGACCGGACTACGTCGCGGTCGGACCGATGTTTCCGTCCTCGACAAAACCGCTGGGGGCGCCGGCGGGGCTGGAGGCGCTGCGGGAGGCGAGGAACGTCACAAGCCTGCCGCGCGTGGCGATCGGCGGCATCCGCCCGGACAACGCCGCGCGCGTGTGTGAGGCGGATCCGGAGGCGATCCTTTGCGTGTGTTCGGCGGTGATTTCGGAACCTTCGCCGGGCAGTGCGGTGGAAACGCTCCTTCGCGTGGTGCAGCGCGGCGGCGCGGATGAAAAAAGGACAGGCGCGACAAACGCTGCGCGCGAAGGGGGAAGCGTGCGGAGCAGGAATTGTGATTGAAACGCACGACCTGGACCTGATGATGGGCGACGACTGGCGGCAGTCGATGCCCCCGGTCTGCCTCGAGTGCGGGTATGACCTGACGGGCAGCGTCTCGGACCGGTGCCCCGAGTGCGGCATTTATTTCAGCCGCCGGGAGCTTTCCGAGTACATCAACAGCCTTAAGCTTGAGCTTCGGGTGCTGCGCTCGGTGAATGACTGGATCAAGGCCGGATTCTGGCTTGCGTTGATCGCGCTGGCGTGCCTTGTACTGGGATGGGTGGTGGGGCGCATGTACGTGCCCCTGATCTCGCCGCTGGGGCGGTTGATGGCTTGTGTGTTTGCACTGCCGGGTTTCTGTCTTTCCCTGAGCGTGATCCGGGTGTACCGCCTGCCGGCGTGGTCCCGGCAGTGGCTGACGGCGCCGATCCGCTTTGATCTGGCGACGGGCGGGATCCTGATGAGCTTTCTGGCGGGCGTCGGCGCGTTCTTCCTTCCTTAAGGTCTGTGCGACGGTTGAGAGTCGGCGCCGTCATACCCCGGTTCCAACTTTGAAGGGTGCTTCATCGCGCCGAGTGCAATCCGCCGCCTGTGTGCGGACATATCAGAGCGTCCGGGTCGCGCGATCGGCGCCGCGCGACGCACTCCCGCCGGGTTGGTCGTCGTCGTGTCTCCGGAAGTCGGACGGTCCGAGCATTCCGGCAGGTCTTATTCAAGGGAGAGTCATCAATGCATTGGGAGAAGAGGGAGATGAGAAGGCGGTCCAGGCTTGCGGCGGCATGCGTTGCGGGAGCGATGTGGGTAACGGCGGCGGGTGCGGACACGCTCCGCGTGCCGGCGGATTATGCGACGATCCAGCAAGCGATCGACGCCGCCTCTCCCGGGGATCGTGTCGTGGTGGCCGACGGCGTCTACACCGGTTCCGGAAACGTGGATCTGAACTTCGGTGGCAAGGCGATCGTGGTTCAAAGTGCCCGCGGTCCGGCGGGGTGCGTGATCGACTGTCAGGCTTCGGTGAGCAATCCGCACCGCGGGTTCGTCTTCAACAGCGGCGAAACCGCCGAGAGCGTGGTCGAGGGGTTCACGATCCGCAACGGCTCGACTGCTAACGGCGCGATCGACGACCAGTTCAACGGCGCGGCGATCCTCGTCACCCTCGGCAGCAGCCCGACAATCCGCAACATGATCCTCACCGGGAATTACGCCGGTTGCTGGGGTGGCGCGATCTGCTGCAGCCACGGCAGCAGCCCGACGATCCTGAACTGCGTCATGACGGGCAACACGTCGAACGACGACGGCGGCGGCGTTTTCGCGTGGAACGGAAGCAGCCCGCGGATCCTCAACTGCCTGATCGCTGACAATCACGCTCCGGTCACCGGAGGCGGCGTGAGTATCTTCGACACCGGCGCCGTGATCGTGAACTCGACGATCGTCAACAACGTGTCCCGCTTCGGCGCGGGCGTTCTGGACTCCTCATCTCAGACCGCGATCGTCAACACGATTATCCGCGGCAACACCGGCGGCGACCAGATCTGGGGACGCCCCGCCGTCAGTTACAGCAACATCGAGGGCGGCTTCACCGGCGCGGGCAACATCGACGCGGCGCCGCACTACGTTGATGCTTCAACCGGGGACTTCCGCCTTCTGAGCGGGTCGCCGGGCGTGGACGCCGGTGATAATCAGGGCGTGCCCGCCGATGCCGCGTCCGATCTGTCCGGCCTGCCGCGGTTCGTGGACGATGCCTTCACGCCCGACACCGGTCGGGGCGCCGCCCCGATCGTGGACATCGGCGCATTTGAGACCCAGGGCGGCATACCCTGCACCGGGTCCGAGCGGATCGCCTCAAGCCGCTGCCGAGGGGATGAGTTTGAGCACCGCCTGATCGTCAAGCTTAAGAAGGGCGCGGCGGGCGACGCCTTCGCCGTCCGGCTGTCCACCGGAGAGACCGCCTACGGCGCGCTCAACGATCGCGGCACGGGCAAGGCCCGCTTCGACCAGCTTTTCGGCGAGGAGCGCGGCGTTCAAGCGCTGTGGGGATGCGGAGCGACGGACGAGGACGTTTACGTTTGTCCGTGACGCTGCGTTGAGGTGACGGCGCTGATCCTGTCCGAGGTTGCGGACGGGCGACATCTTCAGAAACGCGCTCGGGGCATCCGGCCCTGAGCGCGTTTTTTCCTTATTCACCGCCCGCGGTCAGAGGAGGCCTCGATGTGGTCGCGCAACATCTGCGCGGCGTCCCCCGAGGGTGCGAAGCGCCGATATACAGACGTGCGGTTTGCGGCAGACCCGGCGCACCGGGGTTAGCCGCGTGGCGCGGTTCGAGGGATCGGTCCGTCGTGATCGCCGGCTATCAATCCAAGATCGTCGATCTGGCGTCGTTGCGGCGTCGGATCGAGGAGGCCCGCGCTGCCGGGCGCGTCGTGGTGCAGTGTCACGGGTGTTTCGACATCGTTCACCCGGGGCACGTCCGCTACCTCGAGTTCGCGCGGAGACAGGGAGACCTGCTCGTCGTTTCTCTCACGGGCGATGCGCAGGTCGGCAAGGGTGAAGATCGTCCTTACATCCCGCAGGATCTTCGTGCGGAGAACCTCGCCGCCCTTGAGTTCGTCGATCTCGTCTACATCAACCCTGACGCCACGGCCGTCGGTCTCCTCGGACAGGTTCGCCCCGACATCTATGTCAAGGGGGCCGAGTACGAACATTCGCGCGACCCTCGCTTCGAGGAGGAGCGTCGCGTCGTCGAGTCGTGCGGGGGGCGCATCATTTTCTCCAGCGGCGACGTCGTGTTCAGCTCGACGCACCTGATCGGCCGGATCGCCGCCGGGGAGGGCGAGGGGGTTCGCCTCGCGCTGACCTGCTCGCGTTACGGCGTTGATCAGACCGCGCTGCGTGACCTCTGTGCCCGTTTCGTCGCTCGGCGCGTCGTCGTGGTCGGCGACGTGCTGCTGGATCGTTACGTCGACTGCGACGCGGTGGGGGTGGCCAGCGAGGCGCCGGTCATGTCGTTGACCCAGCTTCAGGAGCGCACCTACGTCGGCGGTGCGGGGATCGTCGCCCGCCACCTGGCGGCGCTCGGAGCGGAGGTCGCGCTGGTGTCCCGCGCAGGCGTGGACCCGGCTTCGGACGAGGTCCGCGTCACGCTCGATCGCGAGGGCGTGGGTCATGAGCTTCTCCCGCTGCACACGCCGCTGCCGCAGAAGACGCGCTTTCTCGCCGACGACGTAAAACTCTTCAAGCTCGATCAGGTGCATCATCGGCCGCTCGACTCGAAGGAGGAGGAGGACGCCTGTCGGACGTTGATGAACGTGTCGCGCGGCGCCGACGCGGTAATTTTCTGTGATTTCGGATGCGGGATGATTACGGGGCGACTGCTGGCCCGCGTCCTGCCTCAACTGCGCAAGAGTGTGCCTTTCCTCGCTGCCGATGTCAGCGGAAAGCGCGCGAACCTTCTGCACTTCCGCGAGGTGGATCTCCTCTGCCCCACCGAACGTGAGATGCGCGCCGCGCTCAACGACTACGACGCGGGGCTGTCCAACGCGGTCTGGCAGCTCCTGAATCTCACGCAGGTCCGGCAGACGATCATCACGCTCGGGAAGCGAGGACTGGTGACGTTCGAGCGCCCGACGGCGGCGCCGGGCGCTCCCGGGTGGGCCGGGCGGCTTCGCAGCGAAGCGCTCCCCAGTTTCGCCCCCCACGCCGTCGACGCCCTCGGCGCCGGGGACGCGCTCCTCGCCACGGCGACCCTCGCCCTGACGGGCGGCGCGAACCTCGTGCAAGCCGCCTACCTGGCCAGCGGTGCCGCGGCTCTCGAAGTCATCACCCCTGGAAACGTCCCGGTTTTACGGGAACGCCTCATGACGTGGATTGACAGCCGTCGGGAGCTGGCCCTGCGCACGCGCGACGCCTCGCGACGCGACATCGATCCGCCTCGAGCGGATGCGAACCCGTCCGCGCTCCGCCGCCCTCAGGGCGTCTACGAATGAGCTGAGTCCGCGGGGAAGCATCTTTACCACTACGCCGCGTCCTAGTGCCGACCGTGGAGGTATTCATGAAGGTACTCGATTGTCACGGCCTGCTCGGCGCTTTGAAGCGCTAGGACGTCGCCGATCGAGATGATCCCGAAAAGACGGCCCTCCTCGACGACCGGCAGGTGGCGGATCTTCTTCTGCGTCATGATCTCGCGGCACTCGACGACCGGGGTTGACCGGCGGCAGCACGCCATCGGCGCGGTCATCACCTCGCCGACCTTCGTCTGCGACGGAAACCGCTCCTGGGCGACGACGCGGTTCAAGACGTCTCGCTCCGTGAAGATCCCCACGGCGCGATCCCCTTCCGTCACGACCAGCGCTCCGATCCGCCGCTGGTTCATCGCCCGCGCGGCCGACAGAACCGAGTCCTCGCGCGAAATCGTCGCCACATCGGTCCCTTTTCGATCCAGGATGGCTTGTACGGTGGGCATTTCGCACTCCTTGGGCATGTGATCCCGAATGAACGTGCAACGCACCGGTTGCGCCGCCTCCGCCTCGCCCGAATGAGCGGGCTCCTCGGCCGGCGCTCTCGCTCGTCTCCTGTATTATACCCCCTGCGGAACAGGCTGCCAGTGTGATCGGGCGTCGGCACAACGCCGAAGGCGCTGGAAATATCGCGGCGCGTCTCATACCTTCACGTCGTGAGCTTCTTTTGCGAAGAATGTGCTCATGACCGCCTTCGCGGGCGTCAGCGTTTTTGCACCACATTCACGGGGCTTGTTCATCGTTCCTCGTTCAGATTCACCTTGTGAAAACCCGACAGGAGCCCTCGGTTGCTCACGCAGGGCGGCGCTTGAGTGCTGCGCGCTGCTGATCGGCGGCGCTGCTTTGATCGCGACCAGCCGCCTGCTGCTGCTGGGGGCGCGCGGGCAGGCGGTGGACGGCGATGAGGCGATCCTCGGATTGATGGCCGGGCATCTTCTTGACGGGCGCGGCGTTCCGTTTTTCTTTTACGGACAGCGTTACGGGTTTTCCCTGGTGGAGGCGTCGCTCGTCGCGGCCGGTTACGCGATGTTCGGGCGCGACGACGCCGTTTTGAAGTGGTCGATGCTTCCGCTTTGGGCGGCGGGGTGGGGGTTCGCGGTGCTGACGGTGCGGCGGCGGGCGGGCGTGGGCGCGGCGGCCGTGGCGGGCCTGCTCCTCGCGTGGTCGCCCGCGTGGTTGTTCTGGTCGATGAAGGCTCGCGGGGGCTACCTGACGTCGTTCGCCGCCGCGCACGCGGTGATCTGGCTTTGCGATCGCGGCGCTGTTGGAGCGAAGCAGGCAGGCGTCACTCGCACCGCGACGCTCCTGCGAAACCTTTTTATTGGAGGGGGGCTGGGGCTGGTGTACTGGGCTCAGCCGCTGTGGCTGCCGTGCGCAGCGCCGTTCCTCGCGGCGTACCTGTTCCGGGCGCGATCGGCGGCGACAACGGCGGCGGTCGCGGTTTCGGCGCTGGTGGCGATGTGGCTCGGGTATGCGGTCTCGACGTCCGTGACCTCCGCGTTCTGGTCCCCGGGAATCTTCAGCGATCCGGATCCGCTCTTTTCTTTGCACGACCTTCCGCGCCGGCTGACCGTGTACTTCGCGTCGCTGCACGCGTACACCGTGACGTTCCCGGCCGGTCCGCTCGGGACCGCGTGGGCGACGTTGATGCTGGCGGCGACGGTGGCGATGCCCGCGACGCTGCTGCTGCGACGACGGCTGCACGACGGCGGACCTCGGACCCTGGCCCTGCAATGCGCCGCCGCGGGAACGCTGATGATCATCATGACGCTTGCGGCAAATCCGAGACTTTTTTTCTGTCGTTATCTAACACCGCTCGGGGCGATGACCGTGATGTTCCTGGCGGCGGGCTGGTCGGGGTGGCGCCGACGCGGAGGCGCGCACCGAGCCTTGTCCTGCGGGGCGTCGGCGCTGGTCGCGGCACTGGCGGCGGGCGCGGCGTGGGAGCTTCGCGCCTTCCGCGACGCCGTGGTCCTGCCGACCAACCACATCACGACGCCGCGGGAGATCGACGCCTTGGTTGAGGAACTTGAGGCTTCCGGCATCGGCCACGTATTCTGCCTGGACGCCATGTTGCAGTGGCACATCACCTACGCGAGCCGGGAGCGCGTCATCGCGCGGTGGTTCGAGGAACTCGATCGCGTCCCGGAATATCCGAAGGCGGTGGACGCGGCCCTGCGCGACGGCCGCCCGGTCGCGCTGATCGGCCTGGATAGTGACCGCGCGGACCTCAACGCTTTTCTCGACGACATCTCTTACGCCGGCGCCCGGGCTCGAACCGTGGGCCGGTCCTTCTTCCTCCTGCCGCAACCGGATGAGGAACTGCTGCGCCGACTCCGGTTCAAGTTCACCCACCCGGATGCAAGCGCGGTTACACCGTGGCGCCCCGGGTTGTAGGTTCGCCGCATTGACACGGATCGCGGACTTCCGGTCCGCTCCAGCCGGTCAGTGCAAACCTCCGCTCCCCTGTTTCTCTCCTGCGTATGCGGACCGGAAGTCCGTGATCCGGTCCGCGTTGCGGGGTGTGCCGTCCGTGCCTACGACCCACCCGACGGTGTCGGGGCGACGCGCTTTTCCGCCGTCGCGGTGTAATGTGCGACTCCGAAGGTGCGCCCCCCTTCAAACCCGCCGAAGGGGCAGTTGCTGAAGAACGAGTGTGTCACGACCCGGTAGTCTTCGGGCCCGCGATCCAGGAACTGGACGGTCATCACGATCGAGTCGCCGCCCAGCGCCGCGGCGCCGAGCAGTTCGTGCGGGCGGTCGAGCGGCTGCGTCAGCAGGGGCTTCGTGTACAACCAGCTCTTCTCCTCATCCAGGCTGCCGCGGTTGCGCCCGCCCTGAAGAAGGCGGTATTCAATGCGATCGCCTTCCTTCGGCACGCATGCCACCGCAACCGCGATGAACATCTGATCAGGATCCTCCCGGGTCGCCGCTTCAAGGGCGATCACCTGACCGAGCGAGTCGTCGCAGGAGAGAACGAACTGCCGCTCCTGCGGACCGTGAATCCGCACGAGAACTCCCGGACCGTCCGGATTGGCGGTGAACTCCCACAAACGACCCTCAAATCGCACCGCGGACGTGCGGTCCATCGTTGCCGCCCACTCATGCTTGCGGGCGTCGAAGTAGCCTTCCCACCGACTCTGCACGCCCGCGGCGTCGGCCGCCGCATTCAGCAGCATCATCACGCTCAACAACAGATTCATCGTCCTTCTCCTTGAGTTTTCGACCAAGACGTTTCTTCAGGACTGAGCCGTGCCCGCAACGGAGCGATCACTCCGCCCCTGCGTTACGAAGACGAAAGCTTATTCAAATGTCGGACGCATCGGAACGCGACGAATGTCGCAGACGGGTAACATCGAAGCGCCTGCAGCCGTTGCGCACGGATCGCTCCGGCCCGCAGCGCGGGGGCGATCCGGCGGATTTCCCGTGCAAAGGGGGGGCATCGGCTACGTCACGCCCATCGTCCGCGTCACTGCATCGTCCGCGTCACTGCATCGTCGCATCCCTGCATCCCTGTAGCCGAGATTCCCGGCATTGCTTCCCGTGCGGCGTCGTTTCAAGACCGAGCCGCGCCCGCCTGCCCTGGGCGTTGCGAAGCAAGGTCAAGGGTAAGAAAGCGCGCGTTTCCGGTCTTTCAAGCGGCGGATCCTGCCCCGGCGTCTTCGTCGTTTCACAACCCGGCATCCGCCGTGCGGGCTTTGTCGCCGGCTGTGCGGACCGGCGTCTCGTTTTTTCAAGGAGTTTTACGATGACGAAGAGAACCTTGCGCTGACGGTGCGCGCTGGCGGCGGTCTTAACAGCCCGTTAAAAAAGGGTGGCGGGTGGCGTTCGTCGTGCAGGGGTGGCGTTCATCGTGCAGCGATGGCGCGGGATGGTCGGCGTTGAGGCGGGGGCGGGTCGGCAGGATCGCGCTTGCTCACGGGCGCGGGTCGGCAGGATCGGTAAGGGGGGCGCGGGAGCGTCGGGCTCGCGCCAGGATCGTGAAGGCGCAGGCGATCGTCGCGCCGATGGCGCCGACGGGCCAGAAGGCACCGCCGGGTCCGTGTCGGGCGACGGTGTCCACGGCGGCGCCGATGAGCGGGGCGATCAGCATCGTGCCGATGCGCTGGGCCTGGCTTTCGATCGAGAGGATCGTCGCGCCTTGCGCCTCGCTGCCGTGAGTGTCGAATCGGGAGATGAGGATCGGGCGCCAGACGTTCTGGGCGACGTGGAGGGCGACGAACGCGGCAATCATCGCCGCGCCGCCGAGGGAGAAACCCGCGGCGCGCGGCGCCTCCTGCGCCCCGGAGTCCGAGACGCCGGGAGCGGTGAACGCCGCGATCGTGAGCAGGGCGTACACGGCGGAGGCGACCGCCCACAACCGGCCCGCCGCGCGCTCCTCGCCTCCCACCTTCTCGCAAAACCGGTGTGCGTGCCGGCTGCCCAGGGAGGTCAGAATGAACACGACGAAGTAAACCGGACCGATGAAAAGCGCCGCGCGCTGCGGATCGGAATAACGCTCCACCGAGACCCCGTGCGCCGCCGCCGCCAGTGCAGCCGCACTGAGCACGGGCTGAAGGTAATCCTTGACCGCGTCGAACGTCCCCTCGAAGCCGACGGACTCGAGCACCAGCCCGCGGAGACCCGGTTTTCGGAACGAGTCGCGCAGCGAACGCCACGTGTGCCGCACGACGGCGCCGAGGGAAGCGCCGGATCGCTCGCCGTCCACCTCGCGGGGGTATCCGAGAAAATTGACGATGTTCAGCGCGCAAGGGGCGATCGAAAGGTAGAACACCGCGGCGTAGTCGCCGCTGACCAGGACGAAGACGGCGGACACGACGACCGACGCCGCGGAACCCAACTGGCTCCACGACCGCGTGTAACCGTAAACCTTCGTTCGTTCGTGTTCACGGTCGTTGAGGCGCAGCCAGGTGAAGATCATCGCCTTGTGCGTCCCGGTGCGAAACGCCTCGCCGACGGCGAAGCAGAACATCGCCGCGTACAACCACGGCAACGAAGCCGCCTCGGCGAAGACGGCGAAAGCCGCGATGTAGGCGAGAAACGACAGGATCAGGGAGGCCCGTCGCCCGCAGACGTCGGCGATCGCGCCGGTCGGGATTTCGAGGAGGTTGACGACCAGCTCGCGGAAGGCGATCAGAAAACCGACCGCCGTGAACGACAGGCCCCGGTCCAGCAGGATCAGGAGAAAAAAAGGCTCGAAATACCTTTGATTCTTGAGGAAACCGTAAAGGCTGAAGCGGAAAAGCATGACGCAGCTCATGCGGGGCTTGACAACCCGCCGATGGATGTTATATAAGCGAAAAGAGAGATGCGATACCGCAGACCGACCAACCAGACTCTGACGATGGCGATGCGTCGCCCGGGCACGGGGCGGAGGATCCTGTGCCGGGGCTCGCGGGTTGCCTGATCCGCTTTTCCCGACCGCTCGACCTTCCTGCTTCGTCCACCCGGGCTGACTAACCCGGACGTCGTTGCGCGCCAGCGCCGCCGCTCCGGAGGCGAATTCCCGTAATGAACCGCGAGTTTTCCGGCGCCGTCAACGTGCGTCGCCGGGCCGCGCCGGCGCTGCGCGCCCGCGGAGATGACGAAATCAGGCCAGGTATCACAAAGGACGAAGGACGATGAGGATCAGCGATAACAAGACGGTCCGTGCTGCGGGGGTTTCCGGCGCGGCCTTCGACACGGTGGCGATCCACGGGTGCGCGTTTGACGATCCGCTGAGCGGTTCCGTCAACGTGCCGGTCTATCAGACGGCGACTTACGGACAGAAGGAGGTCGGCGTCGCGCCGGCGTACTGCTACAGCCGCACGGGGAATCCGACGCGCACGGCGCTGGAGCGGCAGCTCGCGGCGCTGGAGGGGGCGGAGTGCGGGCTGGCGTTCGCCAGCGGGATGGCGGCGATCAACAACGTTCTCAACGTGCTCCAGTCCGGCGATCACGTGGTGGCCGGGCAGGACCTTTACGGGGGCGCATACCGCATCTTCACGAAGCTTTATGCGAAGTTCGGCGTGACCTTCACCTTCGTGGACACGACCGATCCGGCGAACGTCGCGGGGGCGATCACGCGGCGAACGCGCCTGTTGTGGCTGGAGTCGCCGTCAAACCCGCTGCTGCGTCTGACGGACATCGAGGCGTGCGCCGGGATCGCCCGACGGGCCGGCGTCGTGACCGTGGTGGACAACACGTTCGCCACGCCGGTGCTCCAGCGCCCGCTGGACCTCGGCGCGGACGTCGTGGTTCACTCGACGACGAAGTACCTCGCGGGACACAGCGATGTGCTGGGCGGGGCGGTCATCACGCGCGACGCCGAGCTGCACGAGCCGTTCAAGTTTTTTCAGAACGCGGTCGGAGCGGTCCCCGGACCGCAGGATTGCTTCCTGGTGCTGCGCGGACTGCGGACGGTCGGGCTTCGCGTCGAGCGGCATTGTCTGAATGCGCGTCGCGTGGCGGAGTTTCTGTCGGCACATCCGGCGGTGAAACGCGTGTATTACCCAGGGTTGACGTCGCACCCGCAGTACGCCCTGGCGCGGCGTCAGCAGCGGGATTTCGGCGGCGTGGTCTCGTTCGAGCTGGGCGATGACGTGGAGGCGGTGAAGCGCTTCGGCTCGGGATGCCGGTTGTGGACGCTGGCGGAAAGTCTCGGCGGCGTGAAATCGCTCTGGTGTCATCCGCCGACGATGACGCACGCTTCGGTTGAGCCGGAAGTGCGCCGCGGAAACGGCATTCGTGACGGCTTGATCCGTCTTTCGGTCGGCATCGAGGCCGCTGACGATCTGATCGCCGACCTCGCGGAGGGGTTGGACCGCGTTGCCTCCGCGCAAGCCTTCGTCGCGCACCAGGAATCCGGAAGCTGCGTTTCGCGCGTTCGTCGGGAGGGCGCGGAGCTGGAAGAGGCTTGCGTTGCAGGGGAGGTGTCGGGATGAGCGAGCGGGAAGTGAGGATCGGCTTGCTCGGTTGCGGCACGGTGGGTCGCGGCGTCGTCGAGCTGGTCGCGCGGAATGCGGACGCAATCGCGGCGCGGACCGGATTGCGCCCTCGGATTGAGAAGATTCTCGTGCGAAATCGCTCGCAACCCCGTGACGTGGACCCGGCGCTTCTGACGGATCGTCCGGGAGACGTGGTGCGCAACGGGGTTGACGTCGTCGTCGAGGCGCTGGGCGGCGACGAGCCCGCGTGTTCGCTGCTGACTGAGGCGCTGGAGCGCGGGAAACCGGTGGTGACGGCGAACAAGCTCGTGCTGGCGTCGCATCATGATCGTCTGCTGACGCTTGCGGACCGAAGGCGCCGTGCGTTCGGTTATGAAGCCTGTGTGTGCGCCGGGGTACCGGTGGTGCGCTCGCTGCGTCACGCGTTGGCGGCGGACCGGCTGATGTCGTTCGAGGGGGTGCTTAACGGAACGACGAACTTCATCCTGTGCCGGATGGAGGAGGGAGACTCGTACGCGGAAGCGTTGATCGAAGCCCGGCGGCGCGGGTTCGCGGAGTCCGACCCGACGAATGACGTGGAAGGGGTCGACACGGCGCTTAAGACGGCGATCCTCTGCGGGACGGCGTTCGGCGCGACGATCCCGCCGGACCGGATTCCGCGCAAAGGTGTGACGAAGGTGACCACGGCGGACCTGGCGGCGGTGCGGCGCTGGGGTTATGCGATCCGCCTGATCGCGCGGGCCGAACTCGACGATTCCGGGGACATCCGGGCGTCGGTGGGGCCTGAACTGATTCCGCTGGGGGCGCCCGCGGCACGGGTCCGGGATGAGGAGAACGTGCTGATCGTACACGGGCAGTCGAGCGGAGACTTGATCTTTCAGGGGCGAGGCGCGGGCGGCGGTCCGACGGCTTCGGCGCTGCTCTCCGACGTGCTGGATGCGGCGGCAAGACCTGACGCGCCGGCGCCACGGTGGAGGACGGCGAACCCGGCGCCCGCCGGACCGGCGGCGCGCTATCTGCGCATCACCTGTGCGGCGCCTCGGGCGCAGCCGCGGCGCTGGTTGGAGGAATTGACCGGGATGGGGGTTGACGTGCGTCGGATTGAGGTTGTGCGATGTCCGCAGAACGGGCGTCAGCGGACGGTGCGTCTGCTGACGGAGCCTTGCGCCGACGAGATCGTTGACAGGATTACGGCGCTGGGGGTTGCGGATGACAGCCTGATTGCACTGCGGGTCCAGAATCCAGTGCGGAAGAGCTGACGAGGGTTAGCGCGTCCTCTCCCCAACCGAGTCGCGGGATCGGGCATCATTCACCTCAGAACGCTTTCTGAGAGGGGCGGCTCGACGATGCGCGACGGGCGCGAACGCGCGGGGTCCGGTTCGCACTGAACCGGACCCCGCCGAACTGACCCCACCCCCGTCGGGTCAGACGCATTCACCGCAAAGCGAGGAGGATGCGGTGTCGATCGTGGAGTCGTAGCGGATGTCGTTCGCTACGCGCAGCTCCAGTTACGGACAGGAGTAATCCTTGCTGACCTCGGCGCCGCACCCGAAGGTGGCGGTCGCCGTGCCGCCGCCGCTGGGCACCGGACGGAACTTCGCCTTGCCCTTGCCGCGCGAGTTGATCGTGCCGCTTTTGCGGTCGCCGTTGCTGATCGTGACGTCGAAGGTGTCGCCCGGAGCGCCGGTCAGCTTGACCTTGAGAATGTTCTCGCCGTCGCGGTTTTTGCAGGGGGTCTTGCCGATCGCCTCGTCGCCGCTGCACCCGCCGCCGCCGCCTTCGACGGTGACGCTGCCGAACATGTCCATGAAAGCGCAGTGAAACCGGCAGAGGTAGGGCACGACGCCCGGCGAATTGAACTGAAACTCGAAGGTGCGGTGGTTGGTGTCGAGGGGCGCGTCAAACAGCGGCTTCGGATCGGTTGAGCACGGTGCGCCGTGCGTGACCGTGTGCAGACCGCTGGACCAGACCCAGCGCACGCTGTCTCCCTGCTGGATCGTGATGTCCGCGGGAACAAAACCGTCCCCCGTCTGATTCACAATATGCACCGTCTGCGCTGACGCCGTCATCGCCGCCGCCAGAACCACGCCGCACCACGCCGCCACCCGGATCTTCCTCATGATGAATTCCCCTTCTTGCACATGCCCGCGTCAACAAATCCCGCCCCGAAGCCGAGCGCCCTGCTCGCCCGGGTTGACGCCTTGTTTCATCATGTCGGAAGGGGCGGCGGACATTGCAGACGCCGAGGTAGCGTCGGAATCGGCGTGAAACACGGGGGGAGGCGTTGCGGACGGCCCCTGGACGGTTTGGCGGGACGCGGGCCGGTCGGCGTCGAGGTTCAAGAGGTCTTGCCGATCAGTTGGCGCGCCCGCTCCAGTGCCCCGTCGATGTTGTCGAACATATTCGGCTCGCCGATCTTCTGGTCCAACCCCGCCTTGACCATCGCGAAAAGCGGCTGCGCATGCACGCCCGACAGGATCAGCGTGATGCCCTGACGGCGGCACTTGATCCAGAATTCCTCGAGGGCGTGCAGCCCGGTGGCATCGATCGCGTTGACGCGGCGCATGCGGAGAATGAAAACCTTCGGCGGGCGCTCGTACTGGTTAAGCGTGTCTTTCAGCCGGTCCGCCACGCCGAAGAAGAACGGCCCGTTGATCTCGAACACCTCAACCTCCGGGGGCACCTGCCGCAGGGCGATCGACATCGGGTCCGGTTCATCCTCATCATCGTCGGCCAGCTCCCGTGAAATCGAGCTGACGTTGCTCACCGCCGCCATCCGTTTCATGAAAAGCAATGCCGCAAGGACGACTCCGACGCCCACGGCGATCGTCAGGTCCGTAAAGACGGTCAGCCCGAACGTCGTCAGCAGCACGATCACGTCCGACACCGGGGCGCGAAAGAGCGTGATGAAGTGATCCTTCTCGCTCATGTTGTACGCGACCACCAGCAACACCGCCGCGAGCGTCGACAGCGGGATCAGCTTCGCCAGCGGAGCGGCCGCGAGCATGAACGCCAGCAGCGTCCCGGCGTGGATCATCCCCGCCAGCGGCGACCGCCCTCCGGACTTGATGTTCGCCACCGTGCGGGCGATCGCCCCCGTCGCGGGGATGCCCCAGAAACACGCCGACGCAATGTTCGCCACGCCCTGGCCCACCAGTTCGCAGTCCGCCTTGTGTCGACGACCGGTCATTCCGTCGGCGACGACCGCCGAAAGCAGAGACTCGATCGCGCAAAGCAGCGCGATGGTCGTCGCGTCGGGGAGAAGTTCTTTGACCAGCCCCAGGCTGATCGGCAGATGTGGCGTGGGCAGCGACCGCGGCACCCCTCCGAAGCGCGATCCGATCGTCTCCACCGTCCCGCCGGAGGACTTGTCGAAACCCGCCACGTACACCACCGCCGAGGCGAGCACCACCGCCACGATCGCGCCGGGCACGCGCGGTGCAAAGTGGCGCAGCAGGATGATCACCGCCAGAGAACCCAGCCCGACTCCCACCGTGCGCCCGTCGAACGTCCGCCAGTGCTCGATGAACACCTTCCACTTTTCGATGAATTCCGCTGGGACGCCGCCTTCGAAGCTCAAACCGAGAAAATCCTTGACCTGCGAGGACGCGATGATGACCGCGATCCCCGCCGTGAAGCCGGTGGTCACCGGGTAGGGGATGAACTTGATCATCGCTCCGAACCCGGCAACCCCCATCAGGATCACGATCACGCCCGCCATCAACGTGGCTGTCGCCAGCCCCTCATATCCGTGCCGGGCGGCAATGTCGTACACGATCACGATGAACGCACCGGTCGGTCCGCCGATCTGCACCCGGCTGCCTCCGAGCGCGGAGATCAGGAAACCCGCGACGACGGCGGTGAAGAGGCCCATCGCCGGCGGCGTCAGCCACGGCAGGCGTGAGGCCAGATCGGCGGCGACGGAGTCGGGGATCGAAGCGATGCCGAACGCCATCGCCAGCGGAAGGGCGATGATCCCGACCGTCAGACCCGCGGAAATATCTCCCAGAACTGTGGACCGATCATATCCTTCCCGGAGGCAGACGACGGACTTCGGAATGTACTTCTGCATACGCCGACCGCGCGATTGACGCGAACCTCAAGGCGATCCGCACGCCCGGCTGCAAACCGGCATCCTTCGCCCTGCGACCGATGGCGCGGAAAGGGCGGGATAATACGAGTTTCCAGAGGTTGCGCCAATGACCTCTTCGCGAAGCGCATAAAGAGCAACACCAACATCATTTGAGCCTTTTCGCGCGACAAAGAGGGGTCCAGCGTGAAAACGACGCGGAAACCCCGGAGTGTTATCGAGTCGCTTGGGGGTCTTGTCCGAACCCCTTAAGTTACACGCGGACGGAGCGCCTTTTGATGATCCGGCCGGATGCGCCCGGAAGAGGCGCGCCGGTCCGGCAAGCGGGATCCACTGCCGTGACGGCACTGAAGGATCAGAACTTTGAGCGAATCCTGCTGATCAAGCCCAGTTCGCTGGGCGATGTCGTGCATGCGCTGCCGGTGCTTTCCGGATTGCGCGGACGCTACCCCGCAGCCCGGATTGACTGGCTGGTGGCGCCGGCGTTTGCGCCGTTGCTGGTGGGTAATCCCGCGTTGACTGAGGTCGTGCTTTTTGATCGATCGCGGTTCGGGCGGGTGGGGCGCAGTCTTGCGGTTACGCGAGAGTTCGCGCGGTTTCTGGGCGATCTTCGGGCGCGGCGCTACGATCTGGTGGTCGACCTTCAGGGGTTGTTCCGCAGCGCGGCGATCGCGCGGGCCACGGGTGCGGCCGTCCGGGTGGGTTTCCGCGGGGCGCGGGAAGGCGCGCCCTTCTTTTACACCCACCGCGTAGCGACTCCGCTTCCCGATGAACATGCGGTGGACAAAAACCTGCGCGTCCTGGCGTCGCTTTCGGCTCGATCGGAACCGGTCGAGTTCTGCCTCGCGCTGACGGATTCGGATCGCCGGACCGCGCGACAGCTTCTTCAGGAAGGCGAGGCTGGCGCGGAACTCGGCGAGCGACCGTGGGTGGCGGTGGTGCCTGGCGCAAGATGGGAGACAAAAGAGTGGTCGGAGTCGGGCTTCGCCGCCGTGATCGACGTGCTGACCGAACGAGGGGTAGTCTGCGTTCTGATCGGCGCCGCCGCTGAGCGAGAGCGTTGTGCGCGGATCGCCGCCTCCTGTCGAAAGAGCCCGCTCAACCTCGCCGGCCGGACGGACGTTCGCCTCATGAGCGCCGTGATTGAGCAAGCCGACGTTGTGCTTTGTCAGGATTCCGCGCCAATGCACATTGCCGTCGCTCTGAACCGCCCGCTCGTGTGCCTGATGGGGCCGACCAGCCCCGCGCGGACCGGACCCTACCGTCGCAGCGAGGACATCCTGCGCCTCGACCTGGATTGCTCGCCCTGCTTCCTGCGTCGTCTGCGCCAGTGCCCGCACGCACACCGGTGCATGAAGGATCTCTCGTTCGATCGCGTCGTTGAAGCGGTCATCGAGCGTCTTGGGTGATGACCCCGGCGACGCAAGCTGCGGAAGGAGCTCGGCGGCAGGGGTCGCATGCGTGGATATGCAATCCAGCCGGATGCCGAAACCGGCTCCTACGGCGCGCCGCCGTTGCGCCGCAGTTTTTGACGCCGCTTTTGCGGAACCTTATATTCGGCGCCGACATCCGGATTGCCGGGAAAGCGTCGTCGCACGGGACGTGCGCGGACCTTGGCGATGCTGGGCATGGCGCTCGCCGGCAGCACCGGGTTTTTCCGGATCGCTCCGGCGGTTTTCTTTCACAGGGAGCATCGGCATGGCGGCTGCGGGGAAGCTCGTTTACTCGTTCGGCAGGGGAAAGGCGGAAGGACGGGGCGATCAGAAGCTGCTGCTCGGCGGCAAGGGCGCCGGACTGGCGGAAATGACGCGGATCGGGCTGCCGGTTCCCGCGGGGTTCACGATCACGACCACGACATGCGAGGCTTATCTGAAGTCGGGAGGGACGTGGCCGCGAGGACTTGAGGCGCAGGTCCGCGACGGGGTTCGAGAGCTTGAGCGCCTGACGAAGAAGAAGCTCGGCGGCGCGAAGGATCCCCTGCTCGTGTCGGTGCGCAGTGGGGCGGCGCGCTCGATGCCGGGCATGATGGAGACGATCCTCAACCTCGGGCTTAATGACGAATCCGTCGAGGGGCTGGCGAAGGCGTCGGGCAACCGCCGCTTCGCCTTCGACTCGTACCGCCGCTTCATCACGATGTACGGCGCGACCGCCCGCGGGATCGAGCGGCACAAGTTCGACGCGGCCTTCGACATGGTTAAGGAGGAGGTCACGCGCCTGCGCCTCGCCCGCCGCGCCGAAGAACCCGTCCTCGACACGGACGTGAACGCCGAGGAGCTTGAGCGCCTTGTCGGGTTCCTGAAGAACATTTACCGCGAGGCGACGGGCGAGGAGTTCCCGCAGGATCCTTTCGACCAGCTTCGCGGCGCGATCAACGCGGTCTTCAACTCCTGGAACGCGGAAAAAGCCGTCACCTACCGCCGCGTCGAGAACATCGCCGACCTCAACGGCACCGCGGTCAACGTCGTTCAGATGGTCTTCGGAAACATGGGCGACGACTCGGGGACCGGCGTCTGCTTCACGCGCGACCCCAGCACCGGCGAGCGCGTCTTCTACGGCGACCTGCTCATCAACGCCCAGGGCGAGGACGTCGTCGCCGGCATCCGCACCCCCGTCCCCCTGGACCGTCTGCGCGAGCTGATGCCCGAGGCCTACGACCAGCTCGAGGCCGTCCGCGTCATGCTCGAAGTGCATTACCAGGACATGCAGGATCTCGAATTCACGATCGAGCGCGGAACGCTTTACATGCTGCAATGCCGCTCGGGGAAGCGCTCGCCTGCGGCGACCTTCAAGATCGCCGTCGATCAGGCGACGACGGGCGTGGTGGACGCGGCGGCGGCGCGACGCCTCGTCAAGAAGCGCTACCTGCCCGCGCGATATGCGAAGGCGGCGTCGAAACCGATCCTCACGAAGGCGCAGGCCGTCCAGCGCATCACGCCGACGGACATCGAACGCCTCTTTTATCCGATCATCGACCCCGCGATCGCTCGTGACGCGCTCGAGCGACAGCTTCTGTGCGAGGGCATCAACGCCGTGCCCGGTGCAGCGGGCGGGCAGGTCGTCTTCTCCGCGCACGAGGCCGAGCGTCGCGCGGCAGGAGGGACGGCCGTCGTGCTCGTACGCAAGGAGACGTCGCCGGAGGACGTCGGCGGCATGCACGCCGCGGCGGGGATTCTCACCGCCACCGGCGGAAAGACCTCGCACGCGGCGGTGGTCGCGCGCGGCTGGGGCAAGTGCTGCATCGTCGGATGCGCAGCGCTGAACATCGACGAGCGCGCCCGGACGGTCTCGGTGAACGGGCGGACGCTGCGCGAAGGCGACGCGATCACGCTGGACGGAACCAGCGGGCGGGTCTACGAGGGATCGCTCCCCCTGGTGCGTCCGACCGCGCCGCCGGAGTTCGAGACGCTTCTGTCCTGGTGCGACGACCTGCGCCGCCTTCGCGTGCGCACCAACGCCGACACCCCGGAGGACGCGCGCCGGGCGGTCGAGTTCGGCGCGGAGGGCATCGGTTTGTGCCGCACGGAGCACATGTTCTTCGCCACGACCGAGCGGCAACTGGCGATTCAGGAGATGATCGTCGCCGAGTCAGGCGAACAGCGCGTCGCGGCGCTGGAGAAACTCCTCCCGTATCAGCGCGAGGACTTCGTCGGCATCTTTGAGGCGATGAACGGACGACCGGTTACGATCCGCCTCATCGATCCGCCGCTGCACGAATTCGTGCCGAAATCGCGGGAGCAGGCCGAGGCGCTGGCCCGCGTCACCGGGCTTTCCGCGGATCACATCCTGCGCCGCAGCGAGCAGCTTCACGAGGCCAACCCGATGCTGGGGCATCGCGGCTGCCGCCTGTGCATCACCTACCCGGAGATTCTCGACATGCAGGTCCGGGCGATCATCGAGGCGGCGCTCCAGTGCCAGCGCAACGGCACCCCCGTCGCCCCGGAGATCATGATCCCGCTGACGATGGACGGGAAGGAGATGCGCCTGCTGGCCGGTCGCGTACGCGAAGTGGCGGAGCGTGTGATCGCCAGCCGCGCAGCAGAGGCCGCATCGTCAAACAACGGCGTCCTGTCGACAGCCCACGCCGCGCCGTCGAAGAAGAGCGGTCGTGGGGGCCGAGCCGGCGGCTTGAATTACCTGGTCGGCACGATGATCGAAGTACCTCGCGCGGCACTGCTGGCGGACGAAGTGGCGGCGTCCTCGGATTTCTTCAGCTTCGGAACCAACGACCTGACCCAGATGACGATGGGCCTGTCGCGCGACGACGCGGGGCGGTTCCTCCCCGACTACGTGGACAAGGACAAGGCCGCCGTCTTCCCCGCCGATCCGTTTCAATCGCTGGACGCGGCGGGCGTGGGGAAACTGGTCGAGCTGGCCTGTCGCCTCGGACGCCAGACGCGCCGGGATCTGAAGCTCGGCGTCTGCGGCGAACACGGCGGCG
This sequence comes from Phycisphaerae bacterium, assembly GCA_013360585.1. Classification (GTDB taxonomy): domain Bacteria; phylum Planctomycetota; class Phycisphaerae; order UBA1845; family UBA1845; genus JABWBH01. The sequence continues at coordinate 111,329 of JABWBH010000008.1, forward strand.
ACCCGGACTCGATCCGCTTCTTCCACGCCGTCGGACTGGACTACGTCTCCTGCAGCCCCTTCCGCGTCCCCGTCGCCCGCCTCGCCGCCGCCCAGGCGACGCTCGCGGACCGCGGCGGCGCCCGAGCCTCAACATCACGATCACGCGCGAAAGACGGCGGGAAAAAGCGCGCCAAACCGAACACCAACAAACCGCGCGGCAGGAAGCCGCGCGGAAAAAAACCGAGCCGCGCCCGTTAGGAAGCGGGTTACGGCAGGATACCAACCCGCGCCCGTTAGGAAGCGGGATTCAGGATGTATGATTTCGGATTCCGGATTGGCGCTGTCGCGCCGGCGGCACATCCGACATTGCGCGTCCGAAATCGCACATCCAAGTTCCAACATGCTCCGCCCCGCGCCCGCCTGCCCGAATGAAGATCACGCCGGCGCACACGAGCATCCCCTTGAAAGGACACCCGCGCGCCGGCGCGCAATGAGGGGGGAATCCATCGCTTCAGACACGATGCCGGTCGGCACAGCTCTGTATTTGATCTCTACCGGCAACGCTTGCAGTTGCGCGGCGGAGCGTCGCAGCCGACCAGATCAGCGCTGACCTTGCAGGCCGCGCCGTTCGGGCAGGCGTTGAAACCACG
>JABWBH010000048.1 GCA_013360585.1 Phycisphaerae bacterium
AGCGACGCCGGTATTCCGACGGCGACGGGCGGCGCGCCGGGCGGCGGCGCAGCCCCGGGGGCGGCCGGTGAAGCGGCGACCGAGGAAGGATTCCCCGGAGATGAAGGCGACGAGATTGAGCTGATCCTCTTCTGTTTCGGATTCGCGTTCGTCGCCGACACGGACGGGGTCATTGCGACGGGCACGCAGACCGGCCCGATCTTCAATGAAGAGGGGTCTGAAGAACTCGGCACGATGTCGATGACGTTCACCGACATCGCCGGGGCGCAATACTTCAAGGGCGCGGACCCGGTGCATATCGGGTTGCAGGGCGGCAGCGTCGCATTCGACGCGGGTTCCCTCTCGCTCGACGAGGGCGCGGCAGGCCAGGTCGGCGGTCTGCGGATCGCCACGCTTTACGGCGAGGGGCTTTCGGAGGACCGCCCGCTGGTCGTCGAAGCTCTCAACGCCGACGGCGACGTGGTTGGAACGCAGGTCTTCGCCGAAGTACCGGACAATCAGGGCGATCCCGCGAATCCGGAAACCTTCGACGCGACGTTCACGACGAGCGAGACGATCGTCGTGATCCGCATCACCGTGCCGGAAGGCGCGTTCGTCACGATCATCGAAGTCTGCATCATCGATCCGTGACGGGCGGGTATAACAGCCTGTTGAAGAACTCACGATCGGCCTTGGTGATGCCGGTTCTTTCGGGTGATATTCGCGTCCCGGAGGGACGCGCCACCTTTTTCCAACAGGCTTTTAACGGCGCGTCCTCTCCCTGGACATCGCGGTGCGACGTCGAGGACGGTCGCAGCTCAGTTGCAAGGAGGCGCGTCCTGCTGGCGCGTGAATGCGGCTAACCGCCCGTTGAAGAACCCGGGATCGGTCTTTGTGATGCCGGTTTTCCCCGATGAAGTTCGCCTCCCGGAGGGAGGCGCACCCCTTTTTCAACGGGCGGTTAGGCTGGCGGCGCCTTCGAGATCAAAGCTAACTCATCAAGCTGCTTCGCGGCCACCGGGGTCGGAGCACCGGTGAGGAGGCAGACCGCCCGCTGCGTCTTCGGAAACGCGACCACGTCTCGCAAGGACGGCATTTTGGCGAGCATCATCACCCAGCGGTCCAGCCCGAAGGCGATCCCGCCGTGCGGCGGCGCGCCGTATTTCAGACCGTCCAGCAGGAATGAGAACTTGAGCTGCGCCTCCTCGTCGCTGATGCCCAGCAGATTGAACACGCGGGCCTGAACGTCGCGCTGGTGAATGCGGATTGACCCGCCGGCCATCTCCGTGCCGTTGAGCACCAGGTCGTAGGCCTTGCTGCGCGCCTTGTTCGGCTCGGTGTCGAGGAGCGGGATGTCCTCGTCCATCGGGGCGGTAAAGGGGTGGTGCGTGCTGAACCAGCGTTTCTCGTCCGGATCGTAGGTCATCAGCGGAAAGTCCACCACCCACAGCAGATCCCACCGGTTCTCGGGGATGAGCTTGAGGATTTCGGCGAGGCGTGTGCGCACGTGGTGCAGGTATTTGCACACTTCGTCATACGTACCCGGCATGAAGAAGATCGTGTCGCCGGGCTTCGCACCGGTGCGGGCGCAGATTGCGGCGGCCAGCGGTTCGAGGTGCTTGGCGATGCCGGTGGCGAAGGTTGGTCCGGCGTCCCCGGCCGCCACCTTGACGATCGGAACGCCGACCCCGCCGATGCCCTTGATCTCCTCGGTCAATCCATCCGTCACCTTGCGGGTCAGCGCCTCCCCGCCCGACGCGACGATGCACTTGATGACGCCGCCCGACCCCGCCGCCTCCTTGAAGGGGGCGAACTCCACGCCGCGGACCAGGTCCGTCACGTCCTGAAGCTCGAGACCGAAGCGCGTGTCCGGTCGGTCGATGCCAAAGCGGTCCATCGCCTCCTGATAGGTCATCCGCGGCAGCGGCGTCGTCATGTCGATGCCCAGAGCGTTCTTGAAAATCGCCTTCGCGCAGCCTTCGACCATCGTCATGACGTCGTCGGCTTGCACGAACGACATCTCCATGTCGAGCTGAGTGAACTCCGGCTGGCGATCCGCGCGGAGATCCTCGTCGCGGAAGCAGCGGACGATCTGGGCGTAACGGTCGAAACCCGCGACCATGAAAAGCTGCTTGAAGATCTGCGGCGACTGCGGCAGGGCGTAGAACGATCCCTGGCGCACGCGCGACGGCACGAGGTAGTCGCGGGCGCCTTCGGGGGTGGACTTGGTCAGAAAAGGCGTCTCGATCTCGACGAATCCGTTGGCGTCGAAGTAATCGCGGATCGTCTTGGCGATCACGTGGCGCATGCGGAAGACCCGCTGCATGACCGGTCGGCGCAGGTCGAGGTAACGATGCTTGAGGCGAAGCTCCTCGCTGGCGTCGGTGCGGTCGCTGATCTCGAAGGGCGGCGGCTCGGCCTTGGACAAAAGGTCGAGCGCCTCGCCGATGACTTCGATTTCACCCGTCGGGATGCGCGGGTTGATGTTCGTGCCGCGCGACACCACCGTGCCTTCGATGACGATCACGTCCTCGGCGCGCAACGACCGCGCCAGTTCGAGGGCGGCCGCATTGCCTTCCGGGTTGAATCGGACCTGAGTGATGCCCGTGTAATCGCGGAGGTCGATGAAGGCCATCCCGCCGTGGTCACGGTAACTGTCCACCCAGCCCGCGAGGCGGACCTTCTGCCCGACGTGAGCGGCACGAAGCTCGCCGCATTTGTGCGTTCGCCTGTTATAAGGAATCGCCACCGACACCTCCTTGCGGGGCGCCTGTCGCCCCCTGACCCGTCATCCCGCCTTCCACCGGTTTCCTTCGGGAAAGCGAAGCGTTGTACGTCGTCGCCCTGCGCGACGCAACCGAACGTCCGCCGCTTGCAGGGCAACCTTCGTGCCTGGTGACCTGACGTCGCCTGAACCAACCTTTGAATCCAGATCAGCAAGTGCGGGGCGCGAAGATTGACGGTGACTCCCGGGGATGTATAATCATGCCATCGGACGCGATTAATTAACTCGTGAGGAACCCCGATGCCCGACAATCTTCACAAGCATGACCGACAACGCGCTTTAATGCAGGTGCTGACGGCTCGTCCCTTAGCCAGCCAGCGCGAACTGGTCACGGCGCTGCGAGAACGTGGCTTCCGCACGACGCAAGCCAGCATGAGCCGGGACATCCGCGAGTTGGGGCTGGTCAAGGTCGCCGGACTGTATCGTCGAGTCGAGGATCTCGGCACAGACCGAACCAACGACCTGCACAATGACCCGTCATTCGCATTAATCACGGGGTTCGAACCGGTCGGGGCGAACCTGATCGTGGTGCGCACGGCGACCGGCGCCGCCAATTCCGTCGGGGCGGCGCTGGATCGCAAGAGGATTTCGCAGATCGTGGGTACGCTCGCGGGCGACGACACGGTGTTCGTGGCGGTTCGCAGCCGCAGTGATCAGGGTCGGGTGATCGCCCTCCTTCGGCGCGTCTCGGCGCCGCGACCTTAAGTCAAACCGGGAGGGACGATCGTGCGCATCGCCGCACTCGCATTTTCAGGCGGGTTGGACACGACGTATTGCGCGGTGTTCCTGCGCGAGCAGGGATATGCCGTCCACGCGGTCGCCGTGGACACCGGGGGATTCGACGACGACGAGCGGCGGCTCATCGCGCAGCGTGCCGAGGCGGCCAAAGCGGCGGCGTTTCGGCTCATCGACGCGCGGGCGGAGTTGTTCGACCGGACGCTGAAGCACCTGCTTTTCGCCAACGCGCTTCGCGGGGACGTGTACCCCTTGTGCGTGTCCGCCGAGCGGCTGGTGCAGGCGAAGTGCGTCGCGGAGTACGGGCGGAGCGTCGGGGCGGCGGCGCTGGTTCACGGCTCGACGGGGGCGGGGAACGATCAGGTGCGGTTCGACCTGGCGTTCCGCGTGCTGGCGCCGGGCGTCGAGGTGGTCACGCCGATCCGGGCGCAGGCGTTGTCGCGCGAGGCGGAGATGAAATATCTGGCGGACCGCGGGGTATCCATCCCTCCGAAGACGGGCGTGTACTCGGTCAACCGCGGACTGTGGGGAGCGACGATCGGCGGCGGAGAGACCCACAAAAGCGACGGCGTGTTGCCGGAATCGGCGTATGTGCTGACGGCACTGGCGGCGGACCGACCGGCGGGGCCTGAGGAAGTCGTCATTGACTTCGAGCGGGGTGTTCCCACGGCGTTCGGGGATGCGGGCGGCGGCGGCGTGGAGCGGCTTACACCTGTTGCGCTGGTCGAACGCCTCAACACGCGCGCCGGACGGCGCGGGATCGGGCGCGGGATGCACGTCGGAGACACGATCCTGGGAATCAAGGGTCGGGTGGCGTTCGAGGCGCCGGCGGCGACGGTGCTGATCGCGGCGCATCGGGAGCTGGAAAAGCTCGTGCTCTCGAAGCAGCAGCAGTTCTGGAAGCGCGCGCTGGGCGACGTATACGGGGCGAACGTGCATGAGGCGCGATTCTTCGACCCCGTGATGCGCGATCTTGAGACGTTTCTTGAGTCGTCGCAGCGGCGCGTGACCGGGCGCGTCACGGTGCGCCTCGAAGATCGGATCGCCACGGTGCTCGGCGCGACGAGTCCGCACTCGCTGATGAACAGCGACAAGGCGAAGTACGGCGAGGGAAGCAAGCTGTGGACGGGCGAGGAAGCGGCGGCGTTCTGCAAGATTTACGGAGTGGCGGACGGGTTGCAGAGAACCGGCGAGTAATGAAATGCAAATGCAGGGTGCAGAATGCAGGGTGCAGAATTGAATTCTGCGATCGGGTGGGAAAAGGAGAAATGACCGGTCTGGCGTGCTGGAGCCTTTTCGCGGCGCACGACGGTCGTGCCCGGATCGAAAGAACGTCCGGCTCACCGCTTGCAGTTTTTTCATGAGAATTCTTGTTGACAAAATTGCATCGGCGACGCGTAACGTGCGCGTGGGGCGCGATCTCCGGGTCGCGCCGGCGATCACTGCGCGCGAGGGGTACCTCGTGGCCGGGCGGATTCACGGTACGAAGTCCGTGTACAACCAGATCGAAGATGTGCACGGGCGGATGGTAACGCTGCACGACGGCGACGTGATCGTCGGCGTGCTCGGGCATCGCAACGCCCTGCACGGGTACTCAGGTTACGTGCCGGAGGCGATCACCGTCGGCGACCGGCTGCACCTTCTGAATCTCGGCGGGGTGATCGGGGTCTGCACGTCGCAGAATCCGGAGGTGGGCAAGCCGTTCGACGTGGAGATTCTCGGAGCGGTGCTGACGTTTCCGGATTTCGAGGATCGCTCGGGCGTGCCGGCGCACATCGGGATGAACGCGATTGCGCTGCGTGAGGAACCGCGGACCGACGTGCCGGTGGCGTTCGTGGCGGGGACGTGCATGAACAGCGGGAAGACGGCGGCCGCGTCGCGGCTTATCCGCTACCTCTCGCGTGAGGGGATGACCGTCGGCGGGTGCAAGCTGACGGGGGTGTCGCTGCGGCGGGACACGCTGTCGATGATGGATTACGGCGCGAAGTGGGCGGTGTCGTTTACGGACGCGGGGGTGGTGACGACGTCTCCGGAAACGTCGAAGCGCGTGGCGCGCGGGCTGGTGCGGTATCTGGCGGACGCGGGGGCGCAGGTGATCGTCGCGGAGCTGGGCGACGGGATTCTCGGGGAATACGGGGTGCAGGCGATCCTTGGCGACGCAGAGTTGATGAAGGCGGCCGGGGCGATCGTGATGTGCGCGAACGATCCGGTCGGGGCGTGGGGGGCGCAGCGGGTGATGACGGAGCGGTTCGGGCTGGGGATCGACGTCGTGACGGGTCCGGCGACGGACAACGCGGTGGGCACGGGATTCGTGGAGCGCGAGCTGAAACTGTCGGCGATCAACGCGCGGACGCATCCGGAGGAGTTCGGGGCGTTCGTGGCGGGCCGCCTGAGCCGCGGACTTTAGCCCGCGCGACCTCTCAAACAAGGAGTGACTTACGCAAGCGATGCGCTTCGCACGTGGTGATCTTGAAGCCCGTCGACGCGTCGTCGGAGCGAGAAATTGCGCGGAGCGTGTGCGGAGTGCTGCAAGTCCCCGGGGACGCGGTTGATCGCGCGGGCTGAAGCCCGTGGTTCGGGATGATGAAGACCATCAAAGTCGCGATTCTCGGCGGGAGCGGGTACGGCGCGGGGGAATTGCTGCGCCTGCTGACGCAGCATCCGCACGTCGAGGTGGTCAGCGTTGTCACGTCGTCGCAGGCGGGGCAGCGCGTAGACGCCGTGCATCCGCATTTGCGCGGGTTTTACGACCTGGTGATGACGGAGCGGATCGAGTTCGACCGGCTGCTGGGCGGTGAACACGCGGTGGTCTTCTCGGCGCTGCCGAACGGGTCAAGCGCGGCGACGATCGAGGCTGTCATGCGCCAGGTCAGCCCAAGCGGACCGGAGTTCCGCGATCCGGGGGGGCGTCACGGCCTGCGGGTGATCGATCTGTCGGGCGACTTTCGCCTGACGCGGCGGGAGGCGCATGAGGCGCATTACGCCGAGACGCCGTGGATGGCGGAACTGCGGCCGCGCTTCGTATACGGCTTGCCCGAGTTGAATCGGGATCGGGTCCGGGGGGCGACGTGCCTTGCGAATCCCGGTTGCCTGGCGAGCGCGTCGATCCTGGCGGCGGCGCCGCTGGTGGGCGGCGGGTTTCGCGGGACGGTCGTCGTAGATGCGAAGACGGGTTCGTCGGGGTCCGGGCGGCAGCTCAAGGAGACGACGCATCATCCGACGCGGCATGCGGACTTCCGGGCGTACAAGCCCCTCGCGCATCAGCACGAGCCGGAAATCCTTCAGGCGTGGGGCGACGCGGCGGGTGAGCGGATCGCGCTGTCGTTCGTCGCGCAGAGCATGGACGTGACGCGCGGGATCTTCGTGACGGCGCATGTGACGCTGGACGAGTCGGGGGCTGCGGCGCTGGCGGCGGCGGGTTCGAGCGTGCCGACGGCGGAATCGCTGGCGCAGCGCTACCGCATGTTCTACGCCGGGTCACCGTTTGTGCGTGTGATCGAGGGTTCGCCGACCTTGCAGGACGTGGTCGGGTCGAACTTCTGCGACCTCGGCGTGGCGGTGCGCGGGCGGCAGGTGATCGCGATGGCGGCGCTGGACAACCTGGTGAAAGGGATGGCGGGGACGGCGATTCAGAACATGAACCTGATGTGCGGGCTGGAGGAGACGACGGGGTTGTGGCGGCCTTCGGTGCGTCCGGTGTGAGGATCATCCGCAGAGCGCGCAGGGGGCGCCAAGGGGCAGTTCGGTTTCGGATTCCGCGTCAGCGCGAGAAGCCGGACTGGAGTCAATATGCACGGCTTTGTTCATTGGACTGCTGATTCGCTCGAGTCGCTTCGAAGGATGCTGGCGGCAGCGAAGACGTTGAAGTCACGGCGCGATCGCCTTCCCGCCGAGGTTCTGCGCGGGCGCGTGATGGGGATGGTGTTTTTCAACCCGTCGCTGCGGACGCGGACGTCGTTCGAGGCGCTGATGGCGCGGCTCGGAGGTCATGCGATCTGTCTGAACGTCGGGGGGGACACGTGGGCGCTGGAACATCGGGACGGGGTGGTGATGGACGGGGCGGCGGCGGAGCATATCCGCGAAGCCGCGCCGGTCCTCTCGCGGTATTGCGACGTGCTGGGCGTGCGGACGTTCGCGGGGCTGAAGGACGCGGCGGAGGACGCGAAGGACGCGGTGATCCGGTCGTTCGCGCGGTATGCGACCGTGCCGGTCATCAACATGGAATCGGCGATGGAGCATCCGTGTCAGGGGCTGGCCGACCGGATGACGATCGAGGAGAAGCTGGGCGACGCGCGCGGGAAGCGCTTCGTGCTCACGTGGGCGCCGCACATCAAGGCGCTTCCGATGGCGGTTCCGCACTCGGCGGTGCTGGCGGCGGCGAGCGCGGGGATGCACGTCACCGTCGCACATCCGCCGGGGTACGAGCTGAACGCGGACGTGGTGGCGGCGGCGCGGCGGTGGTGCACGGAGGCGGGAGCGTCGTTCGAGATCACGTCTGAGCAGAGGTCGGCGTGCCGGGCGGCGGACGTCGTGTACGTCAAGAGCTGGGGGAGCGCGGTGCTTTACGGAAAGACGGACGAGCAGGCCGCAAGCTTCCGGGCGCATCGGGACTGGACGGTGGGCGTGCGACATTTCGGGAAGTCGGAAGCGATTCTGATGCACTGTCTGCCGGTGCGGCGGAACGTGGTCATCACGGACGAGGCGCTGGACAGCGCTCACCGTGTCGTGGTGGATCAGGCGGAGAACCGGATGTGGGCGCAGATGGCGGTGGTCATGAGAATGATGGATTGCGCATGACGAGGCGCGAATAACGAATTGTGAGGCCCAGGGCGAGATAAGCAGTCGGAGACGCGATGCACACGGTTGATCTGAGCACGTTTCGGGGGGCGATTCCGTATCTGCGGGCGTACAAGGGGCGTACGTTCGTGGTGAAGTTGGGCGGCGGGTTGTGCGCGCCCGGGCCGCGGCTGGACCACGTCATCGAGCAATGCGCCCTGCTGCACCAGCTCGGGATTCAGTTGATCCTCGTTCACGGCGGCGGGGAGCAGATGAATGCGCTGAGCGCGCGGCTGGGACTGTCGCCCCGGATCGTCGCCGGGCGACGCGTGACGGATGCGGAGACGCTGCGGCTGGCGACGATGGTGTTCGCCGGATCGGTGCATACGGATGTACTCGCGTCATGCCGGGCGCGACGGTTGCCCGCGATCGGGCTTTCGGGGGTGGACGCGGGGTTGATCCGGGCGGTGCGCAGGCCGGTGCAGCGCGTGCAGGAGGGCGAGGCGACGGTGGAAGTGGACTACGGTTACGTCGGGGACGTCGTGGACGTGAATCCGGCGCCGCTGCAGCACCTGATGTCGCTGGGGTACGTTCCGGTCGTGTGTTCTCTGGCGGCGGATGACGCTGGACAGGTGTACAACGTGAATGCGGATACGGTGGCGTCGGCGCTGGCGGTGCGTGTGGAGGCGGCGAAGTACTTTCTGTTGACGACGGTGGACGGCGTGCTGGCGGACGTGAACAACCCGGCGACGCTGTACTCGCAGCTTTCGACGGACGAAGTCGGCGCGTTGATCGATCGCGGGGTCATCAGCGGCGGGATGCTGCCGAAGATCCGTGCGTGCCTGGACGCGCTGGCGGGCGGGGTGGATCGCGTCCACATCATCAACGGGGGCGTGCGCGACACGCTGCTGGGCGAAGTCTTCACCAACGCGGGCTGCGGGACGTTGATCGTCGGCCGCCGCGGGGGCGGCACGCCTGACGGGACGGGGAAATGAGCGACGAGGTGGTGGTCGAGCGGCTCGTGCGGCTGACGTCGATCCGCAGTCTGTCGCGCGACGAGAGTGCGATCGCGGAGGCGGTGACGGCGGAACTGGCGTCGGCCGGATTGCGCGTCGAGCGGAGCGGCTGCAACCTCTGGTGCGAAATCGGAGACGCGCCGCGCCCGCGACTGCTCCTGAATTCCCACCTGGACACGGTCCCGCCGGGCGAAGGCTGGAGCGCGGATCCGTGGACGCCGCGTCGTGGGAACGGGCGCGTTACGGCGCTGGGCGCAAACGACGCGAAGGGCTGCGTCAGCGCGCTGATGCAGGCGGCGCTGCGGCTGGCGGAGGCTTTGAAGCGCGGGGAACGCCTGGGCGGGACCGTCGTTCTGGCGCTGACCGCGGAAGAGGAGACGAGCGGCGCGGGGCTGGGCACGATCCTCGACCGGATCGGGCCGATCGACGCGGCGCTGGTGGGTGAGCCGACGGGGCTGACGCCGATGACGGCGCAGCGCGGATTGCTGATTCTCCGTCTGAGGGCCCGCGGGCGGACGGGGCATCCGGCGCATGAACCGCCCGAGCGGGCGGCGAACGCGATCCACCTTGCGGCGGAGGACGTGGCGGCGCTGCGGGTGTTCGACTGGGGTCCGGCGCATCCGCTGCTGGGGAAGTGTCACGCTCACGTCACTCAGATTCACGGCGGCGTGGCGCGGAACGTGATTCCCGACGCCTGCGAATGCTTCGTGGACGTGCGGACGACGCCGCTTCAGCCGCACGGGCCGACGGTCGAACGCTTGCGGGCGTCGTTGCGCAGCGAAGTCCACGTGCATAGCGAACGACTGATTCCGGTGGAGACGCCGGCCGGGGAGCGGATCGTGCGGGCGGTTCTGGCGGCGCTTCCGGGATCGTCTCCGACCGGAAGCCCGTCGATGAGCGACATGGTGTTTCTTTCGGGGACGCCGGCTGTGAAGATCGGTCCGGGGCGCCCCGAGCGATCGCACACGGCGGATGAGTTCATCACCGAGACGGAGCTGCGCGAAGGCGCGGCGGCGTATGAGCGGATCGCGCGAGAGTACTTCAAGGCGGAGTAGCGGGCGTTCCGGATTGCGGATTCGTTGCAGAAACACGGATCGTGGACCGGAGGTCCGTGCGGGCGATGCGGACCGGAGGTCCGCGGTCCGGCTTGAGCGACAGGAGCGTGACGCATGAGCGAGCAACCGGGGCGAACGCTTTGGGACAAGGGGGAGCCGCTCGATGTGTTGCTTCATCGGTTCACCGTCGGGGACGACCCGCATTGGGACTCGTTCCTCGTCCCCTGGGACTGCGCGGCGTCCGCGGCGCACGCGAAGACGCTCGAGCGAGCGGGACTGCTGACGCCCGGGGAGTCGGCGGCGCTGGTCGCGGAGCTGGGGCGCATCGCCGAACTGAGCGAACGCGGGGCGTTCCGCATTCCCCCGGAGCTTGAGGACGGGCACACGGCGATCGAATCGCATCTGACGCAGGCGCTGGGACCGGCGGGGGAGAAGATTCATACCGGGCGCTCGCGCAATGACCAGGTCGCGGTCGCGATGCGCCTTTTCCTGCGGGACGCGACGGCGCGATTGATCGCCGGGCTTCAGACGTTCGTCGCGGCGTGCGTCGCGCGGGCGGCGCGAGACGGCGACGCGGTCATGCCGGGATACACCCACCTTCAGCGGGCGATGCCGTCGAGCCTGGGGCAGTGGCTTCACGCCTTCGCGGAGGGCGCGTCTGATCAGATGCGCGCCGGGCTGCACCTGCTGGATCGCCTCGACGCCTGTCCGCTGGGGACGGGCGCGGGGTTCGGCGTACCGCTGCCGCTGGACCGGGCGTACACGGCCGGGCTGCTGGGGTTTTCGCGGGTGCAGCGCAGCGCGATCGACGTGCAGAACAGCCGGGGCCGCTTCGAACTGGCGTTCACGCGGTTCGCGTCCGACATCGGCGGACTGCTCGAGAAACTGGCGTGGGACTTTGTGTTGTTCACCACCGCGGAGTTCGGTTTTTTCCGGTTACCCGCGTCGATGACGACCGGGTCGTCGATCATGCCGCAGAAGCGCAATCCGGACGCGCTGGAGCTGCTGCGCGGACGCGCGGCGCGCCTGCGGGCGTGGGCCGGTGAGCTGGAGCACATCGCCGGCAAGCTGCCCAGCAGTTACCACCGCGACCTTCAACTGACCAAGGCCCCGGCGATCCGCGCCGCGAGCGAGACATCCGACCTGCTCCGCGTGGCGGCGCAGGTGATCGAATCCTTCGAGGCGGATCGGGCGAAGATGGCGCAGGCCGTAACTCCCGACATGCTCGCCGCCGCCGAGGCGTATGAGCGCGTCCGGGGGGGCGTTCCGTTTCGTCAGGCGTACCGCGACGTTGCGGCGGAATTCGCGCAGGGGAAGGCCTTCTCGCCCCCGACGCGCGCGGACGGCAGCGCGGACGCCGGGCAGGTGCGGGCGGCGCTCACGGAACTGGCGATTGAAGTAACGAAACTGACGGTCATGACGGACCAGGCCGCGAAAACACAACGCGAGGCGATCGCCAGGCTCTTCACGCGCGACAAGGGTTGATCAGATTCCGCTGCAACGCCTCGACCCGCGCGGGTTCAGCGCTTCGGAAATCACCGGTCTTTGACCGTTCCGCCCGGCGCGAAGATCCCGCAGACGGCCATCCCTTTCACCCACGCGACGTCGTAGCGCAGTCCGAACGAGCCGAAGTGACGCCGGTAATCGTCCAGCGTGTTGTTCCAGATTTTCCCGTCGGGACGGCGTCCTGAAAGATCCGTCGCTATCGCCATGATGAACGCGCCGCCGGGTTTGAGATAGCGAAGCAGCGTGCCCGTCGTCTCCAGCGCCTGCACCGACGCCAAATCATAATGATAGTGACTGCACCCTCGGGCGAGGACGGCGTCGAAAGCTCCCGCGTGATCCGGGAGCAGGTCCGCCAGGTCCGCACAGTGATACGTCCACCGGGGATGCTTTCGTTGCGCCCAGTCGATTGCGGCGCGATTGCGGTCCACGCCGATGCAGTGAAACCCCATCCGGTTCAGCACGTGCGTGTGAAACCCCGCGCCGCACGCAACTTCCAGCACGCGCATGCCGCGAACCAGCCCGAACCGCTTCACGACGTTGCGTCGTAACCACCACCACTCGCGCAGGAATCCGTAGCGCCAACCGCCGTCGGCGTAGAACCGGGTGTAAAAGGCGTCGCCCCGATCGGGATCGGCCTGCGTTGTGACGGGGAACCCGGCCTTTTCAGACGACGCGAGCGATGGCGCGATCGGCGCGGGCGTGATCACCGTGCTCAAGGATGCGTCCTTTCAATAACTCCGCGGTTGCCAGAGCGGATGCAGGCTTTATCGGACACGACCCTTCAGGGGTTAAATAAGCGTTTTCCTGAGTCTCCCCTGGACTCCGGTTGGCGGGCTTCGGATTCGCATGAACGTACGATCATGCGCGGGAATCGACGGGATTTCCTGTGCCCCGCAAGATCATCCGGCAGCCTTTGCAGCCTGTTGAAAAACCCGAGATCGGTCTTTGCGACGCCGGTTTTTCGCGATGACATCCGCCTCCCGGTGGGAGGCGCACCCCTTTTTCAAAGGCTAGGGTTCATCGTTTTCGTCTTCATCGGGGGCGGGTTCGGTATACCCGAGCGCTTGAAGCAGGGCGCGATCCTGGCTGGAGATCTCCTGCGGGGCGGCGACGCGAACCTTGCGATGATCGTCCAGCCAGCGGTCGATCAGGCGCGACATGCGTCCGGCGACTTCGGGGCGCTCGTCGGCCAGGCTGCGCGTCTCGCCGGAGTCGGCGGCAAGGTCGTACAACTCTCGACTTGGCGTCTCCTTCGCGGCTTCGGAGAACTTCCAGGTTCCGACGCGGAGGCCGAACTTCTGCCCGCGTACTTCGACGCCGCTCCCGAAGGTCGCCCCGTCGAGTTCCCGCAGGGGGATCGGCGCGATCAACCCGTCTTCGTCATAAAGCCGGCGTTGGAAAAAGAGCGGTCGCTCGGGCATGACGACCGGAGGTGAGGTCCAAAGCGGGACAAGGTTCATCCCGACGTGCGGTCCGTCGAGCGGCGCGAGACGCAGGCGGGCGAGGATCGTCGGCGCCAGGTCGTGCAGCCCGACCGGGGATCCGACGCGCATGCCCGCCGGCAGCACGCCCTTCCAGCGCATGATCAGCGGCACGCGCACGGATTCCTCATAAATCTGCGTGCCGTGCCCGCGCCAACCGTGCTCGGTGAACGACTCGCCGTGGTCCGCGGTGGCGATGATCCACGCGCCTTCGCGCAGGGCCTTGTCCTCGAACGCCTGAAGGAGGCGGGCGAAGTTCCGGTCGGCGAAGGCGATTTCGGTGTCGTAGCGGGCGACGGCCTCGTCAAGCGACTTCGGCGTGGCGGAGGCGATATTGAAGGGATCGCCGAACGACGGCGGCGGGGCGTAGGGTTCGTGCGGGTCCATGTAATGCACCCAGAGGAACACGGGGACACGGCGCGCGGGTCGAATCTCGTTGAGCCAGGCGATGGCGCGGTCGGTGACGGCGTCGGCGCGGCGGTCCACCTTGCGTCCGGGTACGTTTACGCCCTCCCACGCTTCGGTCTCCTGCTGGGTGGATTCCGAGGACGAGAAGTCGTCGTCATACATATCGAAGCCCTGGGCGAGACCGAACTTGTGATACAGCACGAACGAGCTGACGAACGCCCCGGTGGTGTAGCCTTCGGCGGCGAGGCGCTCCGCGAGCGTCACCGCGGACTCGGGCAGCGTGAAGCCGTTGCGCAGGACGCCGTGACCGGCGGGATACAGGCCGGTCATGATCGAGGCGTGCGACGGCGCGGTCGTGGACATCGGGGCGTAAGCGGTTTCAAAAAGGATGCCGTCACGAGCGAGAGCGTCGAGGGCGGGCGTCGTGTTCCGGGCGTAACCGTAGGGGGAGGTGTGATCGGCGCGAAGGGTGTCGAACGTGACCAGGAGGATATCAGGACGGGGCTTCACGCGGTCGCCGAGTTTCGAGACATCCGGAAAGAAAAGCACGGCGCCGATGAGCGGAACGGCGAGCAGACCCGCCGCCAGGACCAGGCGTTTTGCGACGGAATGCCGGGATTCGGACGCGGATGAGATGTTGTCGGCGTTCATGAAGGGATTGTAACACGCTCGGCGCGGGATCGCGCGAGGCAGGTCGCCGTCTGCGCCGCGGGCTGACGAGGAGCGCCGCGGGTCGTGTGCGGATTTGTCGGTCTCTACCGTGGCGTTGACCCTGCCGCGCGCGAGGATTACAACGAGCACCTTCGCATCGGCGCTTTGAATTGCGCCAGGTCGGGCGACTCGCAGGGAGCAACGCAATGATGCAGATGACGGCACGGCGATCCCGAGGATTTTGCGGCGCGGCGATGGCGCTGGTGCTTGCTGCGGCGGCGCACGCATCCGAGCGCGGTTCTGAACCTCGCACGCCTACCCCGCGGCAGGCGGAGGCGGTGCTCGCGGAGCATCTGCCCGCAAAGCTGTTTCCGGCCGGGCCGCGCCTCAAGGAAGAACGAGAGGTCGTCCTTCCGGAGACGTTTTCGCAGGGGGAGATGCGGGTGGATCCGCTGCTTTCCGATGAACTTCAAGAACCCGGCGAGCGTCGTCGCCGCGACCGTGGCAACGACCCCGCGCAGGAACCGACGGACGCGGACGAGGCGACCGACGCGCAGGAATCGCCGCCGCCTGCGGAGAACCCGGGCGAGAAAGCAGATTCGACCTCCGAAGAAGCGACGGCGGGGCGATCGAACGAAAACGCCCAAACCGCGGACGAACTGCCGGATCCGAAAGACACGCCCGGCGATCAGATCGCCGGATCGACAGGGGTATCGGCGGGTGCGGCGGCGGATCCGGTCTCGGCGGCGCGGGCGGGGCGCTACAATTACGGGTTGTGGGTGCTGGCGCCGGCGCTGGTGTCAATCATCCTGGCGATCGTCTTCCGCCAGGTGGTTCCGGCGCTGTTTCTCGGGATTCTCACCGGCGCGTACATGCTGATGCTGGGGCAGGCGCGGCTGGCGACTCCGCCGACAACGGCGCCGCCCGCCGCAGTGGCGGAATACGCGCAGATGCACTCCGCGGTCGGCGGCTTCCGCTACGCGGTCGAGCAGCTTGTGCTTGCGCCGGTGGTGACTCCCGAACTCGGCCACTATCGGATGAAAATCATCTTTTTCACCCTCATCATCGGGTTCGCCGTGGGGGTGATGGGTCGGAACGGCGGCACGGCCGGGATGGTGGAGATTGTCGCGGGGCGCTCGGGTTCGCCGCGGCGCGGACTGCTGACGAGCTGGGTCGCGGGACTGGTGGTTTTCTTCGACGACTACGCGAACGCGATGATCATCGGTCCGACGATGCAATCCGTGTTCGACAAGCTGAAGCTTTCACGGGCGAAGCTGGCGTACATCGTGGACACGACCTCCGCGCCGGTGGCTTCGCTGGCGATCATCGGAACGTGGATCGGGGCGGAGATCGGATACCTCGGCGACGGACTTAAGACGGTGAAAGAGAACAACCCGGAGGGATTGCCGGGTTTCATCGCCGGGATGGACGGGATGGCCGCGTTCGTCGGCAGCATTCCCTACCGGTTTTATGCGATCTTCGCACTGGTTCTGACGTTCTGGATCTGTCTGACCCGGCGGGACTTCGGACCGATGTGGAAGGCGGAATCGCGGGCGCTTTCCGGCGAGAGCGGAGCGACCGCGGGCGAAGCCAGGATTATCTACGAGAAGCGGCCGGTCGTGCCGCGCTGGTGGCTGGGGTTCCTGCCGATCTTCGTGCTGGTCGGCGTCACCGTGGGGATCCTGATGGGCGTAGGCTGGAATCAGGCTGTCTGGTCCGATGCGACGCTTACGCTGACCGGCAAGATTTCTGAGACGATCAAAGCCGGGGGGGATGACATTTCTTACGTGGCGATCTTCTACGGGGCGTGGGGATGCGCGGTGACCGCGATGGTGCTGACGTTCCTGTCTCGGGCGTGTTCGATCCGAGATGCCGGCGACGCGGGGCTGGAGGGCATGGCGCAGATGTTCCCGGCGATCGTGATCCTCGTGCTGGCGTGGGGGCTTTCGCAGGTGTGCAGCGAGCTGGAGCTGGGTCCGATCGTCGCCGCGGAGCTGAAGGCGCGGAGCTTCCCGATCAGCTGGACGCCGGTGGCGATCTTCGTGTGCGCCTGCATCATTTCCTTCTCGACGGGCACCTCGTGGGGCACGATGGGCATCCTCTGTCCGATGACCGTCATCATCATGGCCGAGTTCTTCCGTCATCTGCCCGCCGACCAGGTGGACGCGATGACCCCGCTGTTCTACTCCGCCGTCGGCGCGGTCCTGACCGGGGCGATCTTCGGCGATCATTGCTCGCCGATCAGCGACACCACGGTTCTTGCGTCGTTGGCGTCGGGTTGCCGCCACGAGGAGCACGTCTGGACCCAGTTTCCGTATGCGCTGCTCGGGGCGGCGGCGGCGGTTGGTTGCGGGAACATCGTGACGGATGTTTACGGGCAGCCGTGGTACTACGCGATCGGCGCCGGCGTGGCGGCGCTGCTGCTGATCGTGCTGATCGTCGGCCGACCACCGAGATTGCTGCCGCCCGACGCGGTAGCGGTTTCGACGAAACCGCGCGGCGTGGTATCCAGGTAGTGTGCGGTGACGCGCCGGCAGATTGCACGGGGAACCCGATGCGGTCCGCCCTCCGCGTTGACAGGGGGGGCGTCGCGCGTCAACCTGCGCCCGCAATGCATGCCGTTACGCCAGCCAACGCGACGCCTGCCGGCCTCGAACCGGTGGCGGTCGATCTTTCCGTCGATCTGGCGGGCCTCCGCCTGCCCAACCCGGTGATGACCTGCTCCGGAACCAGCGGATACGGTCCCGAGTACGCCGGTCTCCTGGATTTGCGCTCCCTCGGCGCATTCGTAACGAAATCGGTCACTCCCGAGGTCCGCAAGGGGAACGCGCCGCAGCGGATCATCGAGACCACGGGGGGAATGCTGAACGCGATCGGGCTGGCCAACGTCGGGCTGAGACGGTTCGTTGAGGAGAAAATCCCTTTTCTTTCCGAGTTGGGGATACCGGCGATCGTCAACGTCGCGGGGCACACCGTCGAGGACTACCTGACCGTCTGCCGGGCGCTGGATGCACTCCCTGCGGTCGCGGCGTTGGAGCTGAACGTCTCCTGTCCGAACGTGGCGGACGGGCTGGAGTTCGGGACGGACCCGGCCCGGCTTCGGAAACTGGTCTCGGAAGTGCGGTCGGAGGTTCGTCGGGCGAAACTGATTGTGAAATTGTCTCCGAACGTGACGGACATTACCGCGATGGCGGCGGCGGCGATCGACGGAGGGGCGGATGCCCTATCCCTGATTAACACCCTTTCGGCGATGGCGATCAACGTCGAAACCCGCCGCCCGATCCTCGCCAACAAGTCCGGCGGGCTTTCAGGACCGGCAATCAAGCCGGTCGCGCTGTTGATGGTGCATAAAGTGTACACGCGGGTGGCGCGTGCGGCGGGGATTCCGCTGATCGGGATGGGGGGCATCTCGAACTGGAAGGATGCGGTCGAGTTTATGCTCGCCGGCGCCACGGCGATCGGCGTCGGAACGGCGCTCTTTGTCGATCCCGGGGTGGTAAGCCGGATTCTCGCAGGGATGACGGGTTACCTGAGGCGTCAGGGCATGACGAGCGTCCGGGAACTCACCGGTGCGCTGAGTGTATGAATCCTTTTTCGTTGACCGTTTCCGGGCGGCGGGGCGTCAGGGCACCGAGGACGGAGCCTGAGACAAGGCGGTCCGAGACGCATTTCACAGTTGCGGCTGTCGTGCGGAGATCGCCTTGGTTGCGAGACGAATCAGGTCAGGCGGTTCGTACCGATACCGATCTTTTCCGCGGAGAACCGAAGTCACCGGGGGCGTTGTCGAGCTTCCGCCGGGCGTGACGAGCGGTTCCGGCGCTGATCACGCATGTCACCCGGCGGGGTCATCCGTGGTCGCCGTTGTTTTCGTAAACAAGTTTTTTTTTTGCAAACCGGAAAAGTTTTCTTTGACTTTCCGGAATCGTGGATTATGTATGAAGCATATACGGAACGCGGCGCGGTTGTTCGGGCATTCGGATGCACGGTTCCGCACGGGTCGGGATCCCGCGACGCTTCCGTCCTGAGAAGGACAATATGAACGAGGAACTGCTGGGCTCCGATCCGGAGCCTCCGAGTCAATGTCGTAACTCGATCCGTCTTCCCATCCTGCAGGTGAATTCGCCTGCCGCGATCTCTCCCGCCGACTCGTTCGGCTCGAACGGGGCTGTGCTTTCGCCGCCTCGCCTTTTCGACGATGAACTCGTACCGCTTCCGATGACGCGCCGCCGCTCGCGCTCCCGGAAGGCGATCGACGTCAAGACGGCGCCTGCGGTCTCGGCGGCATCCTCTCCCGTGGCCGCGCCCCGACGCACGGCGAGATCCGCTCCTCGCCGGTCAGGCCGGTCCGTTCCCGCGGCCAAGCGAGGACCGACGGCCGCCGACCCGGTCCGCGATATGCTCCGGCAAGCCGTACCGATCGAGACGCCGCAGCGGGTGGAAGCGCCTGCGGAATCGGCGGAGACGGCGGACTTCGTCATCAGTACGCGCGTCGAGGCGTTCCGGAGGCGGTTCTTTCCGCGCACGACCGTCGCGGAGTGGAACGACTGGAAGTGGCAGCTTCGCAATCGCATCAAGGATGCCGCCACGCTGTCGCGCGTATTCGCTCTCAGTCTGGATGAGCGGGAGGCGATGGCGAAGCTCGGCGGACATCTTCCGGTCGGCATCACGCCGTATTATGCGGCGCTGATGGATCTGGCCGACCCGGCGGAGCCGCTGCGCCGGACGATGATTCCCGTCGGAACGGAGTTCACGCACACCCCCGGCGAAGCTGACGACCCGCTGGCGGAGGATGATTTCATGCCGGTGGACGGGCTGGTTCACCGGTATCCGGACCGCGTGCTGTTCCTCGTCACCAACTTCTGCGCGACCTACTGCCGCTACTGCACGCGGGCGAGGATGGTCGGGCAGACCGGCGAGTATCATTTCAATACGAAGCAGCATCAGGCCGCGATCGACTACATCGCCGCCACGCCGACGATCCGCGACGTACTGCTGTCGGGCGGCGACCCGCTGACGATGGGCGACGACCGGCTGGAGTGGCTGCTGTCGCGGCTGCGGGCGATCCCGCACGTCGAGTTCGTGCGCATCGGGACGAAGGTTCCGGCGGTGTTGCCGCAGCGCGTGACGCCCGCCCTTTGCAACATGCTGCGGAAGTTCCACCCGTTCTGGATGAGCATCCACTTCATGCATCCGAGCGAGGTGACGCCGGAGGTGAAGCAGGCGTGCGAGCGCCTCGCCGACGCGGGCGTTCCGCTGGGCAGTCAGACGGTGCTCACGAAGGACGTCAATGACGACGTGGAGACGATGAAGCGGTTGATGCACGGGCTGCTGAAAATCCGTGTGCGTCCGTACTACATCTACCAGTGCGATCCGATCAGCGGTTCGAGCCACTTCCGCACGCCAGTCGAGAAGGGGCTGGAGATTATCGAGGGACTTCGCGGGTTCACCACGGGCTACGCCGTGCCGACGTTCGTCATCGACGCCCCCGGCGGCGGCGGGAAGATCCCGCTGTTCCCGGACCGCGTCATCGGCCGCGAAGGGGACTTCGTGCTGCTGAAGAACCACGAGGGGAAGACGTACCGGTATCCCGACCCGCTGCCGAAGCACTGATCCGCGGAGCAGACTAAGGCGCTGCCTGGGTCTCCAACCGACTCCGGCGCGCCACATCGTCAGGGTGATGAAGATGCGACGCAGCGCGCCTTCGCCCCCCGAAAAGGCTTTTGCGCGCGCGCCACGGAGAAGCATCCGAAGGGGACGGAGCGCCGGACATCGGAAATCCCGGAGGGACCGCTGAGCGACGGCGCGGCGGGCATGCGCCTTTGTGAGGACTCCGCCGTCTCTCCGGGACTTCGCTTTCCTCCGCGCGGGTTTCCCAGCCCTGGCGGGCTGGGCTTTTTTCAGCATCCCTTCCGGGGCTAACTGCTTATTGAGGAACTCACGATCGGACTTTGTGGCGCGGGTTCTTTCCTGTGAAATTCGCAGCCCAGAGACACGCGCTACCCTTTATCAACAGGCGACTGAGGCTTCCGGATGATCTTCCGGGGCACAACCCCTCTGATTGCTTCCTCTTCACAGGATCGCGCCCGGTAAGTTCATGCGTTTCCAACACCCCGCAACCGGAGCCAGAGGGAGACTGAGGAACAGAGAAAGTCGAAACTTAGCAGCCCGTTGAAGAACCCGGGATCGGTCTTTGTGATGCCGGTTTTTCTCGATGAAATTCGCCTCCCGGAGGGAGGCGCTACCTCTTTTCAACGGTCTGCTAGACCCGCGGCTGGCGTCGGTTGAATCATCCGAAAAAAGCGTGAAAACGCACACGGTTCCGGTACGCGCCTTGCAGGCCTGTATCCCCGCAGAGCCTGTCCACCCACGAAGTTTGACTTGTTCGTCCGAATTCTCTCCGCGAAGACGAGCTGATGCGTTTGCCCCGCGCCCGGTTTGGGGCGCGTGTGCGGAGCGCGGTTCCGCGCGGATTCTGAAAGGGGGATCCCGAGATGACTCGATGCATGAAGACGCTGATCGCCTTGACGACAGCGGCGATCAGCGGGCGTGTTGCCCCGGTTCTGGCGGCTGTTCCGCCCGTCGGGAGCAGTCCCGCGCCGCAGGCTCGCGGCGAATACGAACTGATCGCCCAGAACGACCTCGGCATGCACTGCATGAACGAGGACTTCTCGGAGCTGGTCATTTTGCCCCCGTACAACACGGTCCGCGCCCAGGTGATTCAACGTCGGCGCGAACCCAACGTGGTCACCGAAGGGCTGACGTTGCGGTACGCCTTCCCGTCCAACGCGCGATCCGCCGACAAGACGAATTTCTGGAAGTATTGCCCGCAGATCTTCGGCGTCGCGCTGCCGCCCAACGTGGGCTTGACCGGGCACGGCATGACCGGAACCCTCGACGCCCTGCCGCGGGACGGGGTCTGGGAGGTGTCCGGAATCCCGATCACGCCGTTTGACGATCGCGGCAGGCTCCAGCCGTATCCGCTCGTCACGATCATCGCCGAAAAGGACGGCGTCGAAGTCGCCCGCACGCAAACCGTCGTGCCCGTGTCGCAGGAAATCACCTGCAACCTCTGCCACGTCACCCCCGGGATTTCGACCTCGACCGACATTCTCCGCGATCACGATCGTCTGCACGGGACTTCGCTCGAACAAAGCAAGCCGGTCCTGTGCGCGGCCTGCCACGCAGACCCCGCACTGGGCGCCGAGGGGAATCCCGAGCTGCCGATGCTGTCGCACGCGATGCACGCCGCCCACGCGGATCGGATGGACCAGAGCGGACTCGACAACGTCTGTTACGCCTGCCACCCGGGCATCCGCACGCAGTGCCAGCGCGACGTCCACATGGCCGGTCAGGTCGAGTGCGTGGATTGTCACGGTGGGATGGCGCAGGTGGGTGATAGCTCGCGGATGCCGTGGCTGGAGGAGCCGACGTGCGGCTCGTGCCACGCGCGGACGGGGTTCGAGTTTGAGGAGCCGGGCAAGCTGTTCCGGTTCTCCCGCGGGCACGGCGGCGTCGCGTGTCTGACGTGCCACGGATCGCCGCACGCGATCACGCCGACGCTGACGGCCGTGGACAACGTGCAGTCGATGCGTCTCCAGGGACGACCGGGAACGATCAACGACTGCCTCGTCTGTCACACACGGCAACCGGAGGACAACTTCAGGCATCGGCTGTTTAACTGATTCCGATCATGCCCTCGGCGTCCGCCCGGCGAGGACCGGTTCGGACGGTGAGGGATGGAGATTCATCATGAATGCGTGGAAATCATCACGTTGTGCGGTGAAAGCCGCTATCCTCATCGGGTTCATCGGCGCCCCGCTCGGCGCCGACGTGCAATATCGGGTCACGGACCTCGGCACGCTCGGGGCTTTCCCGAGCCGTGCGTGGGGCATCGACCGCCAGGGGCGCGTCGTCGGCGAGTCCTCGGTCCGGCTTGCGGATGAGCACCTGCACGGTTTTCTGTGGAACGGGGCGATCGTCGATCTCGGGGCGCAGCCGGGCTGGCCGCACAGCATTGCCTTCGGGCTGAATGACGCGGGGCAGGCTGTCGGACCGTCGTTTCGGCTTGGCGAAATGAACGATGCCGCGACGCGCTGGCAGTCCGGCGTGATCGAACCGATCGGCGACTTCACGCCGCGCGGGCTGAACGCGGATTGCGTGGTGGTCGGCGTCCGAAGCGTGGACCACGGCGACGGGCAGTGGATCGAAGAGGCCGTGCGATGGGACAACGGCGCGCTCGCCGCATTGCCCACGCTGGGCGGGCGAAACGCCTGGGCGGCGGCGATCAACGATGCGGGCTGGATCGTCGGAGCGTCGGAGTTGTCCGACGAACGCGCCGTTCATGCGGCGTTGTGGATCGCCGACATAGCCTCCGACCTGGGCACGCTTGGGGGCTCCTCCAGCCAGGCGTTGGCGATCAACGGCGCCGGACAGGTCGTCGGGTGGTCCGACACGGCTGACGGCGGACAGCATGCCTTTCTTGTCGAACTCGATGGCGGAGGCAACGTGGTCGCGCGGCACGACCTGGGGGAGCTGGCGGGAGGGACAAGCTACGCCTACGGCCTTAACAGCCTTGGCGACGTGGTCGGAACGTCCAACGACGCCGCGTTTCTGTGGACGCAAGGCGCGATGATCGACCTCAACACGCGGATCGATCCGCTATCCGGGTGGACCTTGAATGAGGCGGTAGCGATCAACGACGCCGGACAGGTGGCCGGCCGGGGGGTCATCGGAAACGAGCCTCACGCATTCCTCCTGACGCCAGGGTCCGATGCCGATTGTGCGTCGATTCAGAGGCTTTCTGCGAAATGCGTCGACGGCAAGCTGGTGGCGAAGATCGCATCGACGCTGGCGGAGGGAACGGTCCTGACCCTGACGCACAACGATGCGGATCCGAAGACCCTGGTGATCAACGCCCGCGGGAAAGGCCGGGTCAAGTGGAGAAAACAGAGCGGGTCGCAGCTTGTCGCGATCGTCGAATGTTCGGAGCAGACTGCAACCGCGGATTGTGGGTAGCGCGCGGAACCGCCCGCGGCGCTTGCACGCTGCTTCAAAACCCGCGTGACGGACCCGAAAGGCAAGCTTCCTTACGGGCGCGGCTCGGTTCTGAAGCAGCGTGATCGTAACCGCCAGGTATGACATGAGGATCAGCGCCCGGCGAGCGGATCCGAGGGGCGAATCAGCTTCCCGGTATATGCTTTTCCCGCCACGCCGCGGCCTGGTCGGGGCGATCCGTCCGCTCGTAGAGATCGATCAGCTTGCCGAGGGTCAATTGCGCCAGTGGGTGGTCAGCGCCGACGGTGCGTTCCAGCCGGCCGAAGGCGTCGAGCAGGATCGGCTCGGCGTCGGCGTAGCGCTCCAGCTCAATCAGCACGTCACCGTACATCGCCTGGACACTGCTGATCATCCAACTGTCCGCGGGCCAGGCGCGGTGGGCCGCAGGCTCGGCCAGCGCCAGAACCTCCGCCGCCTCGAGGAAGCGCTGCTGCTGGCGCAAGCTCTCCGCCAGTCCGTGCATGCCACTGACGGTGTCGCCGTGATCGGGGCCGAGGACGCGCGTCTTGATGTCGAGGGCGCGGCGGTGCAGCGCCTCGGCTTCGGCGAATTGATTCAGTCCGCCCAGCAGCCACGCGAGATTGCTCATCGCGGCCAGCGTCGCGGAGTCCTCCTCGCCCTTGGCGGCGTTGAAAAGGTCCAGCGCCTCCCGGGCCATCGGGACGGCTTCCTCGAAGCGGCCCAGCGACTGATAGAGATAGGCGAGGTTGTTGAGCGAAGCCATCGTGTCCGGGTCTAAATCGCCGAGGATGCGCCGTCGATCCTCGAGCACGCGTTTGCTGAGCGTCTCGGCTTCGTCGAAGCGCCCGGCGTCCCGGAAGACGCGGGCGAGGTTGTCCTCGATGGCGAGGGACATGCGGGTCGGCTCGGGAGCGTGCTCGCGGCAGCGATCGATCGCCCGACGGAACACCTCCTCGGCGATGTCAAGCTCGCCCCGCGCGCGGTGTACAAACGCCAGTTCCCGCAGCGCGTGCAGCGTGCGGACGTGCGCCGGTCCGTAAGCGCGCTCCAGCAGCGGCACGGCGAGTTGAAGCTCGCGCAGGGATTCGTCAAGCCTGCCCAGCGCGTAGTACGTGGAGCCGAGCGTGGCGCGCAGCGGGCCTTCAACATCCGGGTCGTCGCCGAAGCGGGTGCTGACTTTCACAGAAGCGACGTCGAGCGCCTCGGCGACGGTCACTTCTCGTCCGAGCTGGTTGGGATCGGCGGCTGCGAGCAGATCCTCCTTGAGAAACGCGGCGATGGCGCCGCTGACGCGCGCCTCGCGGTCGGCGATGCGACGCTGCTTCTCCTCCTCAGTGAGGGCGGACTGCGTACGAAGATAGAGCGCTCCGACGACGATGCTGCTGGCGACGAGGAGCGTGGTGCATGCGATCACCACGGCGGCGATCGCCCGGTGGCGGCGCGCGAACTTCCGGAGCTGGTAGGACAACTCGGGCGGGCGGGCCTGGATCGGCTCGTGGCGCAGGTACCGGAGAATGTCCTCGCGCAGGGCGTCGGCGGACGGGTAGCGCCGGTTGCGATCCTTCTCCAGCGCCTTGAGCACGATCCAGTCGAGATCACTCTCGATCGTCGTGCGCCCGGTCCGGTTGGAAGCCGGTCCGCGCTCGCCGTCGCCGGACGGGGCGTGGCCGCCGGTGAACAACGAACTCGGTTTCGGGGGGGTGGCTTCGGCCATCCACTTGCGGATTTCCGGCACGGACAGGTTTTTCCCGCTCCGCGCCTGAAGCGGGGTCACGCCGGTGAGCAACTCGAAGAGAATGACGCCGAGCGCGTAAACGTCGGTTCGGGTGTCGATGTCGGACGAGCCTTCGATCTGCTCCGGGCTCATGTAGGCCGGCGTGCCGAGTGGATGTCCGGTGTGGGTGAGGGTGTGCCCGTCTTCGGCATCGACGGCGCGAGCGATGCCGAAGTCGAGCACCTTGGGCGTGCCGTCGTGCGTGACCAGGATGTTTCCGGGTTTCAGATCGCGGTGGATGACGCCCTTGGTGTGGGCGTGGCTGACCGCGAGGCAAAGCTGCTCGATGATCCGCAGGCGCTGCGGGATCGAATGCGCGGCGCGGCGGACGTAAACGTCGAGCGGTTCGCCCTCGACATACTCCATCGCGATGAAGGGTTGGGGCGAACTTGCCACTACGCGCGGCGTTTCGCTGAGCACGACCTCGCCGCTTCCGGCTTCGTAAATCCGGGCGATGCCCGGATGCTCGAGCCGGCCGAGCGTCTGCGCCTCGTACTTGAACCGTCGCAGCAGCGCCGGAGCGTCATGAAACGTGCGGATCAGTTTCAGGGCGATGCGTCGTCGGGGGTTCTCCTGGACCGCCTCAAAGACACGCCCCATCCCGCCCGCGCCGATGACGCGCTGCACGCGATATCCGCCCACGCGCAGCGGCGCCTCGACCGAGATCGGCGCGCCCGGGGCCGCTCCGCTTCCGCTGCCGACACGGGTCACCGTATTCGGGGTGAACAGCGCGGCCACCCGATCGCGCCCGCGGTCGAGAACAGCGTCCCCGAGCCTGCTGTCGTCCCGGTCGGCGAACTTCAGCAGCGAACGCACTTCCTCCAGCAGCGCGACGTCCGAACCGCAGGCCTGGATGACGTAAGCGTCCCTCGCCTCGGGCGAGAGATCCAGCGCATCCGCAAGGATGGGCTTCGCACGCGCATGCACCCGTGGGTCGTTCACGCTGTCTCCCTTACGTCAGCTCCCGTCGCAGCCACAATCTGGCCGCCGACCACTCCCGCTCCACCGTCCGTGTCGAGACGCCGAGCACGCATCCGATCTCCTCGACGGTCATGCCGACGAGGAACCGGCACTCCACAATCCGCGCCTGCTGCGGATCCAGGACCGCGAGCTTCTCCAGCGCCAGGTCGAGCCGTTCCAGGTCATACTCGTCCTCACGGCTCGGCGTCGCCAGCCCGCTGAGCGTCACCCGCTCGCGGTCGCCGCCGCGCTTTGCAGCCTGGCGGGCGCGGGCGTGATCCGCCAGAACCTGGCGCATCGCCTTCGCCGCCACCGCGAAAAAGTGCGCCCGGCTCTCCCACGCCGACGCCGCGCCGCCTGCCAACTTGACGAAGGCCTCATGCACCACCGCCGTCGGCTGGAGCGTGTGACCCGCCTGGGCGCCGGCGAGGTAATGTCGTGCCAGCCGGCGCAGCTCATCGTACACGAGGGGCAGCAGTGCCTCGGTCGCGGCGCGCTCCCCGGCGCTGGCGCGCTGAAGGATCGCGGTGACGTCCTGAGGTCCGGTCGCGCTCACGGCCGCCCCTCCCGCCCCGTCCTGAGGATCACGGATTTCATGAAGTCCGTCCGCCAGAAAAAAATCAAAACAGGCGAAACGAATTTTAGCGGGTCCGATGGGCGGCGTCAGCGCAGGCTGCCGCAGGCCGGGCGACTCGAGCCCGTCGGGATTTTCTGTCGGAGTCGGGCGCGGTTTCTCGTGATCTCTTTTGACGTCGGCGTCGCCGGCGCAGGCGCCGGCGGTCGGCGCCCCTGTCGAACGATCCCTTTGCGATCAACAAGGAGCACGCGATGAGAAGTGGAAGGATGATGCTCGGATTCGTGGCCGGGCTGGTCTGCTTAGGCGGGACCGGAGTCTGGGCGGAAGTCGGCTCGGTGATGACCTATCAGGGCCGGCTCAATCAAGACGGCGCGCCGCTGGACGGATCGGCGGACTTCCGCTGCACGCTGTATGACGCGGACCTCGACGGCACGGCGGTCGCCGGTCCGCTGGAGTTTGTCGCGGTCACGGTCGCGGACGGATTGTTCACGTTGCCGCTCGACTTCGGCGCGGTCGCGTTCAACGGCGGACCCCGCTGGCTGGAGATTGAGGTGGCGAGTCCGTCAGGCGGCACGTACACCACGCTGACGCCCCGGCAGAGCATCACCGCGACGCCGTATGCGCTTCGCACGCGCGGCCTGAACGTCGATGAAGGCGGAAACCTCGGGATCCGAACGGAGAGCACCATCGCTCCGCTGACCGTCCTGGGCGCGAATGATATTAACGGGACCGCCTGGTTCACCTCGCCGAAAGGTCCGCACTCCAGTCATATTCACTACGGCGACAAGGGCGACTGGTACCTTCGCTCGGCGGACAGCGCGGGCAAGGTCATCCTCCAGGATACGGGCGGCAACGTGGGCATCGGGACCTCCGCCCCGGCGGCCAGGCTGCACCTTGGCGGAACACCGGGAACGGACGGCATCATGTTCCCGGACGGGACGCTGCAAACCACCGCGGCGTCCGCGGGATGGAGTCTCTCGGGCAACTCGGACACCAACCCGGGCGTTCATTTCGTCGGCACGACGGACCAGCATCCCCTCAGCTTCCGCGTCAACAACACGCAAGCCCTGCGCCTGCAGTACGGCAGCGACGGCAGCCTCACTGGCGTCAACGTGATCGGCGGAGCGGGAAGCAACAGCATTCCGAATAACGTGATCGGGGCGACGGTGTTCGGCGGAACCTCGTTCGTCGGCAACAGCGTCGGCGCGAACTGGAGCACGGTCGCCGGCGGTCTGAGCTGCTCGATCGCATCCAGCGCGGACAAGGCGTTTCTCGGCGGCGGCCAGAACAACAGCATTTCAGGCAGCACATCGGTCCTTGCCGGCGGCGCCAGCAATGCGGTCGCCGGCGTCTACGGCACGATTTCCGGTGGGCTTAACGGTCGCGCCAGCGCCTGGTACAGCACGGTCGGCGGTGGAAACGGCAATAACGCAAGCGGCAGTGCAGCCACGATCTCCGGCGGACAGAGCAACAACGCTTCGGGCAGCGCGGCGTCGATCGGCGGCGGCCAGAACAACAACGCCGGTGGAACCTACGGCCACATCGGAGGAGGCTCGGATAACGTCGCCCCTGCTTTGGGCAGCACCGTCGCCGGCGGACAGTCGAATCGCGCGGGCGTCGACGGCGGCGATGATTTCGCCACCGTCGGCGGCGGAAACGGCAACATCGCCGCGTGGCGCGCGACTGTCGCCGGCGGGGCGGGCAACCAGGCCACAGGTGACTGGGCGGCGATTGCGGGCGGCGATCGCAACCAGGCCACTCACGTCGCCTCCGCCGCGCTGGGCGGAACCCTCAATGTCGCCAGCGGTCAGAACGCCACGACGCTCGGCGGAAGCCAGAACACGGCGAGCAGCTTCACGGACGTCACGGTCGGCGGTTATTTCAACCGCGCGGCGGGCGGCTACTCCCTCGCCGCCGGATACGGCGCCAAGGCCGATCACATCGGCAGTTTCGTCTGGTCGGGGTGGGAGGATCCGCACACCGACTTCGTCAGCACGAACCGCAGCCAGTTCCTCGTCCGCGCAGCCGGCGGCGTGGGCATTAATATGAATGCTCCGACGACCGCGCTGCACGTCAACGGCACGATCACCGGTTCGGTTAAGAACTTCGTCATCGACCACCCGCTCGATCCGGCCAACTGGACGCTGCGTCATGCGTGCATCGAGAGCGACGAAATGCTCAATCTCTACTCGGGCAACGTCGTGACGGATCAGGAGGGCTACGCGACCGTGACGGTTCCGAATTGGTTCACCGCGCTGAACACGGACTTCCGCTATCAGCTCACGGTGGTGGAGGGCGGCGGGGATGAGTTCGTGCAGGTGCGCGTGGCGCGCAAGATCGAGAACGACCGCTTCGTCATCCGTGCGACCCACGCGAATGTCGAGATAAGCTGGCAGATCACCGGTCTCCGCAACGACGCCTACGCCAGGGCGCATCCGCTAAGCGTTGAGGAAGCCAAGCCCGAGTTTCAGCGCGGGTATTACCTCAACCCCGAAGCGCACGGTCAGCCGGAATCGCTGAGCGTCAACCACGCCCCGGTTCCGGGCAGAGTCAAGCCTGCCAGCGACGTCGGCGTTGACGCAGAGTAAGTCGCTGATTCCTAGCCGAGCCGCAGCCGTAAGGGATCAGGTTCCGCAGACGGGTGGCATGCCCTCGCGAAGCGTGGCATGCCCTCGCGAAGGGTGGCATGCCCTCGCGAAGCGTGGGCATGCTTCTCTCCGAAAGCAGCGTGAACCGCGAACAAGTGAGACGGACGGGTGGCATGCCCTCGCGACGGGTGGCATGCCCTCGCGAAGCGTGGGCATGCTTCTCTCCGAAAGCAGCGTGAACCGCGAACCTGAGGTCGACGATCCTCCTGGTTCGACAATCTCCAGAGAAAGGACGACTTATGAATAACATGACTCGATTTCTGATCGTCTGTTGGGTTGGCTGCATCGCAATGCCTGCGGCCGGGCAGCTCAATATCCCCTGGTACTCGATCGATGGCGGCGGAACGATGTCCAGCACCGGCGGCCAGTTCGATCTTGGCGGCACCGTGGGCCAGTCCGACTGCGGCCCGACGCTCATCAGCGGATCGTTCACGCTTGACGGCGGATTCTGGTCCGCGACGCTGCCCGGTCCGGACCCCGGCTGCACCGGCGAAGAGCGCGTCAAGAAAGCCTCGTGCAAGGACCGCAACGGCGAGAACCAATTGAAGGTCATTCTCGTCGGCGGTCGCCCCGGCGACACGTTCACCGTTATGCTCTCCAGCGACGGCGCGTCCAGATCCGGCACGATCAACAACCGCGGCAAGGGAAAAGCCAAATTCAACAACCGCCCGCCGAGTGACAGCGGCGCGGCATCGGCGGAGTGGACCTGCGGAGCCGCGTCGGAAAAGGAGTATACGTGCCCGTAGCGCGCGAACACGGAAATCCGAAGTTCATCACGCGCGGGGGCGAGGGCGGCATGACCGCCCTCCCCCCCTCCCCCCACCGCGATCTCGGAAACCTGTGTCGTCTCAGTCCGATCCAGCGCCGTAGCAGCCCGTTGAGGAACTCACGATCGACCTTCGTGATCCCGGTTTTCTCAGTGAAACTCGCCTCCCGGAGGAACGCGCTACCCTTTTCCAACAGACTGATAAGCTTGCACGCCGCGCCGACCGGGCGTTCCGCGACGCGAGGCCAAACGAAAAGGCCGCGCGGAGGTACGGCCCCTTACGGCCTGTTTGCTCGCGTGTGAGCCGGCGGGGATCAGCCGCCGACCGCTCGCCTCCGGGAAGACCCGGCGTGGTTGTCTACCCGTTACTTCCGTCGCGGCGCGGCAAGTCGCAACGTCACCCCCCCCTCGATAGCAAATCGTTACGCATATAGACCGTGGGCATCCCACTCACTCCGCGTCAGTGCCTCTGGATCATGGACGACGCCACGGGCCCCTGCCTCCCTGCCGGCGGCACAGCCGTCGGACCGACTCCTGGACTTTCCTGGACAGGGCCTGACCCGTCGCGCGCCTTGGATACAAGTACCGCCAAGTCCAAACAAGTGTTGGTGTTCTTATCCACCCGGCGGCCGTCGTCAACGGCCGGGGCAAGGCTTTCCCACGACGGTCCATAGGCGTGTCCGAATCATTCGGGGCATGACAACGCACAGGCGCCAGGATCCCGGTGGCGTCGACCTGGAGAGCGCGTCATAATGGTGGGGACATTCGTATGTCCTGCTTCAGTCGGAATTGGAGAGATCGGCTGTTTGAGTTACACCTATATAGAGGCGTACCAGACGGAGG
Organism: Phycisphaerae bacterium; assembly: GCA_013360585.1. GTDB lineage: Bacteria > Planctomycetota > Phycisphaerae > UBA1845 > UBA1845 > JABWBH01. The sequence continues at coordinate 30,976 of JABWBH010000048.1, forward strand.
ATCGTCCGATGCCGAAAGAGAGACG
>JABWBH010000049.1 GCA_013360585.1 Phycisphaerae bacterium
ACGCCTCCGATTGACACCCCATCCCTTTCATGGAGACTGGAACTACATACTCACCCCACACAGGAGAAATCGATCAGGTTACTGTTGAGCGCGCCCTTATGCGCCTACGGAGACGCTTGATCGGAGCGCGCGCTTCATAATCCCCGATGGAATCGCCGTCCTCGGCGGCTTTTCCGGTACCGAGTTGCATCACGATGAACGCGATCCATACGGTTTCGTGACCTGTTTGACAGGGGATATTGGCGTGACCGGAGAGCTATTGGACAATTCGTACCACCTGATCGTCGTCAATAATTGTCCAATGGGGGTAACGATCGACGGGTTCATTGTCAAAGACGCCTATAACGATTTGTCCGACCAGGAAGGTTTTGCAGCAGGAGTTCATGTCATTGATAGTGTTCTGGAACTTCGCAGATGCACGATCATGAACAACCACGCGACGGGTGGAGCTGCTCTGTATAACAGAACCTCAAATGTGCATGTTCTGAAAACAAGGATTGTTCGAAATGACAACGGAGCGGTCATCAATTCCCTGGCTTCGGTAACCTTTGAGCACTGTGATTTCCTTCGTAACTGGAAGTATAGCGGCAATGGCGCTGCTGTCGCGTCGACTGAAGGAAGCATTGTTACTTATGAAAACTGCTACTTTCGAGGAAACAAGCACGCTCGCAACGGCGGCGCGTGCTTTGAACGCGGAACCTCCCACTTCGTCAACTGTCTGTTCGTCAAGAACCGCGCCGGGAACGTCTGCGGGGCGCTGATGGTCTGGGGCGGGGATATGACGGTCGAAGGGTGTATATTCTACCGGAACCGGGCCGAAATAGGTGGAGGCGGTCTTTGCACAAGTACGGTGGGTGATCTCCGGGTTTACAATTCGATTTTCTGGGCCAACGATGGGCATCGCAGCGCTCCCATCCGCGATCAAATCTGGATCGAGAATGGCGGGCGTGTTGACTTCAGTTGTATCCAGGACTGGGAAGGGCAACTGGAAGGCGAAAACAACTTCGGCGACGATCCCCTGTTCGTTGAGGCAGCCCGCAAGAACCTGCGCCTGCGCGACGACTCCCCCTGCATCGACGCGGGGACGGACGACGCCGTGACCGAACCCATCGACCTCGACGGCAACCCGCGCATCCTTGGGCGAAGCGTGGACATCGGGGCCTATGAGAATCTCTGCGCCGACGTGCTCGACCTGTCGGTCGAACTCGTCGAAGCCGCAAAAGGTGGCGGAGGGGGCGGTGGCGGCGGCGGCGGCGGTGGAGGGGGTGGAGGCGGCGGAGGCGGCGGGCGGTGCGTGGGCGAAAGCGACGGGGACGGGGACGGGGTGTGCGAACCGGGCGAGGACTGCTGCCTTGTGGCCACGGTGACCGTCAACGCCGACACGTTGCCGCCCGGCTCGACCGCCCGCGTGACCTTCACCCCCCTCGACGAAAACGGCGATCCGCTCGAACCGCGCGTCCGCCGCGCTCGTATCCAATCGGAGGGCCGCGGGAAGGCGACACTGCCCGACTGCCCCGCCGGCCGCGTCCGCGTCTGCGTCGAAGGCTGCGGGGAAGCGCTGTGCCGCGAGGTGCAGTGCCCGTAAGGACGATGGGCTGCGGGGAGGCGCTGTGCCGGGAGGGAGAATGTCCGTGGTCGCCGTACTCGTAGCGGGGCGAAGCGGTGGGCATAGCCCGCTCTACGCGGGTCGGGGATCGGGAATCGCCAATTGGGGATCGTGCGGCGTTCGTCGTTGAGCATGAAGCGCGCCGCTTGCAGCGTGAATCGAGTAGTGCGCCGCTCCGCAGCGATTTTCATGGCGACTGGACCATAGATCGGGGTCAGGTCAACCTGGGTTGCCGGGGACTGTTCCGAACCCGCGGCGTTTGTTACTGGGGGCTGGATTGCGCGGAAAGTTTGAGGACTTCGTTCTGGAGACGGCGATATTCGGCGGCTTGTTCGGGCTTTCCCCAGGCGTCGTAGAGGGCGATAAACTCGACGAGCAGGTTGTCGGGGTAAACGTGCCCTCCCACACCGCGACGTGCGTCTCCTGTGATTGCGACTGCGTCCAGGAGGGACCGCTCAGCCTCCTCGAAGCGACCGCACCGCACCAGGTGGCTGCCGTACAACACCTGCGCCTGCACTTCTCCGCCTTTCGTCAGGTCCGGGATCCGGCTTAGCAACGGGTTGTACAAGGCGTCCGCTTCGTCGAGCCGCCCCTGCATGGAGATGAAGTGGGCGACGTAGAATTCAGTGGTTACGTCGATAAGATCGTGGACCCCGCCGTAGGTTCGCAGCGCCGTGAGCAGTTCTCGCGCCATCGCCTCACCTTCGGTCGCCCGCCCCGCACGGCTGAGAAAGTCCAGGCTTTGGCTCATGGCGCCGAGCAGGATCGGGCTGCCGGGGTCCATTTTCGGCCTCATGCATTCGACCTTGCGCAGCACAAGCTCCGCCGGTTCACGCTCCTCGCCGAGACCGGCGAGGGAAAAAGCCAGCACGTCCATCGCATCGAGACGGATCTGATGGCACTCGCCGAACGCTTCCGCGGTTGCATCCAGGAGCGCGCGCGCCGTCTGCGCGGCGGCCGGGTAGCGGCCCGAGTGGCATTGGAACTCCGCCTGCCAGAGCTGCGTCTCCAGGGTGAGCGGGGCACCCGGGCCGAAGCGTCGCAGGGCGCGCTGGGCGCACTCGGCAGCCAGCTCCTCCAGGCGACGCGTGATCTCCGGTACCGGCCCTTCCTCAGAGGTTGAGTATTGCAGGTTTTTGTCGATGCGGATCTGGCTCAGAAGGAGGTCAAGCTGTCGGGCGTCATCCTCCGCGAGGACGGGGTGCGTGCGCAGTTCCGTCAGGATCGCCCGCGCCTCGTCGTATCGGCGGTGCAGCGTGTACACGTCCGCGAGGTATTTGCGCGTCATCAGCGTCCAGAGATCGTCCGGTCCGAAAACGCGCTCCATCCTCGGAAGCAACCCGTCCAGAATCGCGGCGGCCTCGGTCCTTTCCTCGAGAGCGATCAGGGTGCGCGCCAGCGCCGCTTCGCTGACCAGGGCCTCGGGGCTGTCGGGACCGAGCGTGGCGCTCCACAGCGCGACGGCGCGTCGCCGTTCCGCCTTGGATTCGCGGCACTCGTTCAAATTGGAGTAGACCTCGGCGAGCATGTCGCGCACCGCGGCCTCCTGCGTCGGGTGGCCCGCGAAGCGTTGTGCGGCGGAGCGGGACGCGCTGCTGAGCACCTCGACCAGCCGAACATCCGCGCCACGGTTTCCGGGTTGGACGCTGGTGAGGATTTCGCGCATGAATTCATTGACGGCAAGCGCCTGCTCCGCCTCGCTGTTGGCGCGTCGAGCCTGGAGGAGCGTGGCGGTCAGACCGGCGGCGGCGACCATCGTGATCGCGAACGCGACGAGCACGGACCGCTTCCGTCGCTGGACGAACTTGCGAATCTGATACCCCGCGCTTGGCGGTCTCGCCAGCACCGGCTGCTGGCGCAGGTAGCGGCCGACGTCGTCCGCCAGGGCGGTCGCCGTTCCGTAGCGCCGGCGTCGATCCTTCTCAAGGCATTTCATGACGATCCAGTCCAGATCGCCGCGAAGCGCGCGCATGAGCGTGGTGGGTTCGGACCGGCGGCATCGCGCGACGTCCATCGCCGAGGAGCCCGCATCGCGCGCCGGTTCGTCGGCGGTGTTGAACCGCCCGGCGCCGGACGACGACGTCAGGGTCGCCAGGCGCAGGCTGGGTCGGGGCGCCTCTTCCTCGCGGATGATTCTCTGCATCTCCGCCAGCGGCGTGGCGCGAAGCCTCCCGCGGTCCAGCGGGGTGGTGCCGACCAGCAGTTCGTAGAGCAGAACGCCGAGACTGTAGAGGTCGCTGCGGGTGTCGATGTCCACGCCGTGAATCTCGGCCTGCTCCGGGCTCATGTATTCCGGCGTCCCGATGAGCTGATGCATGTCGGTGAAAAGAGTCTTGTCGGTCAGTGGCGCGGCGGTCGCCTTGGCGATGCCGAAGTCGATCACCTTCGGCAGCGGGCGCCCGTCCGCCACGCTCACCAACACGTTGGACGGTTTGAGGTCGCGGTGGATAACGCCCTTCTGGTGGGCGTGCTCGACGGCGTAACAGATGTCGCGGAACAGCTCGAGCCTCTGCGGGACGGAAAGCTTCTCGCGGTCGCAGTAGCGCGTGACGGGTTCGCCGCGAACCAGCTCCATCACGAAATAAGGCCGCCCGCTGTCCGTCGTGCCGGCGTCGAGCACCCGGGCGATGTTGGGGTGATCCATCATGGCGAGCGCCTGGCGCTCGGCCTCGAAGCGGGCGATGACCTGGCGCGTGTCCATGCCGGCCTTGATGATCTTCAGAGCGACGCGACGATGCACCGGTTCGGTCTGATCGGCCATGAAAACCGCCCCGAACCCGCCCTCGCCGATCCGTTGGAGGAGCTTGTAGCGGCCGATCCGTGATCCAGCGCCTTCACCGAAATGCGGTTCTGCGAAGGTGGAGGCGAAACCCGCGCCGGTCGGGGCGGCCAGGAATTCGGAATCTTCCAGGGTTTGAAGCAGATCGAGCGCCTCGGCGGCGATGGCGGCGTCGGCGCCGGACTCGCGATGCACGAACGCGGCGCGCTCCGCGGCAGGCAGGAGCGCGGCCCGTGACAGCAGTTCCTTCACGCGTTCGCGCCCGGCGGCATTCACGGTGAGGTTGCTCCGCGCCCGTCGAGCTTCAAACGCCGCAGCAACCAGGAACGGGCGTAGCGCCACTCGCGGTCGACGGTGGTCGGGGCGATACCGAGCGCCGCGGCGGTCTCGTCGATGGAGAGCCCGGTGTAGAATCGCAGGTGAACGACGCTGGCGGCACGCGGATCCTCCCGGCGCAGCGCCTCGATCGCCGCGTCGATTTCCAGAGCGTCGGAGAGGCACTCCTCGTCCGCCAGATCCGCGACGTTGGCGATTTCGCGGACACGGTCGCCGCCACGCTTTTTCGCACCGATGCGCCGCGCGTGCTCGATCAGGATGCGCCGCATCGCCTCCGCGGCCGCGGCGTAGAAATGCGCCCGGCTGTCCCAGCGGCACTGTGCCGTCCCGACCAGCCGCAGGTAGGCCTCGTGAACCAGGGCGGTCGCCTGAAGCGTGTGCGACCGGCGCTCGCCGAGCATCTGCCGATCGGCGAGTTCCTTCAGTGAGCGGTAAACGAGCGGCAGCAGCTCCCGCGCGGCATGCGGCTTGTCCGCCGCAGCGGCTTCGAGCAGTTGCGTAATTCCGTCCACGAGGGGGCCGGACCCCGCAGGCGGGTGACCGGTGTCCTCGCTTGCTGCTGTGTTCATGTTCCAAGTATAAGCGAGAACGGCGGCGACCGGGCGTCATGGATTCCCGGGGGTCATTCCGGAACCCTCGCCCCCGGAATGTCTTGGGATTCTTTGAGAACACCTTGCATGCAAAACCCAAGTCCTGTCGCCGCGAGGCGGGTTTGTGAGCCGGAAAACGGGTTCTCGTGAGGCATCGGCTGGAAAAATCCCCAAGTCCGGGGAGAGACAATACACGCCGCATCACCTTCTTAAGACCCTCAAGCGACGCGCGCCGGAGCCCGTGAAGACTCGGGCGCGTCGATTGCTTGCGCGGGTGCTGATGAATTTCGGGGCGGGGGGTGCTTTCGTTGACCCGCAGGCGCGCCTCCCTTATTGTCCCGCCCCGGTTGAGGCGACACGGCATGCGCGAGAGGATGCGCCGGATGTCTCGATGGGGATTGATGTTAACGACGATCGGAGGGCTGGCTTTCGTCGGATGCGCACCGCGATCTGAACCGGCGACCCGTGACGTCCAGGACGCTTGGCGCCGGCCTTCCGCGCCAGAACCTGCGGCCTCGTCACTGTCCGGCGAATTCACCTCTCGTTCCCAAGCCAACGTACCGTCGGCGCCGGCCGACTCGGTAGGAACGATCGACGGAGAAGCGTTTTCCCGAGCGGCGTTGGTCGAGCTTCTTCTGCGGACTCACGGTCCGGTGTTGTTTAACGAGCTGGTGGTTATTGCGCGGGCCGACGCGGAGGCGCAAAAGCGGGGGCTGACGTTGCGGGACGAGCAGATTGACGAAGAACACCAGCGGTTTCTGCGGTCGATGGTCGATCCTCTGTCCGGTCTGGGGGGCGAGGAGTTCAACCGGGCTGAGGCGGAAAAGGTGCTTGACGTCGTGCTGGCGGAGAAGGGGCTGTCCCGCGAGGAATACCGCCTTGGTCTGAAGCGCACGTCCCTGCTGCGCCTGCTGGTGAAGGGGGAGGTCGCGGTTTCCGATGAAGAAGTGGAGGTCGAGGTCCGCCGCCGGACGGGCCCGCGGGTGAGCGTTCGGCATATTCAGGTCGGGAGTCTGCTTCAGGCCGAGCAGGCGCTGAGCGAGCTTCGCGCCGGGCGTCCTTTTGAGGAGGTGGCGATGCGTTTGAGCGGACATCGAGCGAGCGCCCCTGAAGGCGGGCTTCTGCCGCCGTTCTCGCGTGAAGATCCCCGCGTCCCCGCGACCCTGCGCGCCGCCGCGTTTGCGCTCGAGCCCGGGCAGGTCAGCGATCCGATCCGTGTCGGAAACTGGTATCACCTGCTGCGTGTTGAGGGGAATGTGCCGCCGGAGGGGACGCCTTCCGAGTCGGCACGGGACACGGTCCGCGAGGAATTGCGCCGCATCCGTGAGGATGAGCGGATTCCGGGCGTGTATCAGCGCTTGCTCAACGAGGCGAACGTCGAAATTCATGATCCTGCGTTGCGCAGCGGTTATCATCGCCTGGACCCCGCCCGGCGACCGAAGTGGGCTGAAGAATGACGGCGATCTCCAACTTCCCAGCGATCCTGATGTTCGGCGGACCCGGGACCGGGAAGGGAACCCAGGGTACGATTCTCGGCCGGGTGCCCAACCTCGCCCACCTCGCGATGGGCGACATTTTCCGCGCGCTGGATCCCGCTTCCGAACTCGGTCGTGAGTTTCTCGCCTACTCGACCAAGGGACTGCTTGTGCCCGATGTGTTCACCGTCCGTCTGTTCCAGCAGCACGTTGGCGAGTTGATCGACGCAGGAAAGGTCCGCGCCTCTTATCACACGCTCCTGCTTGACGGCATTCCACGCACGACGACCCAGGTTGAGCTTCTGCGTGGGACGATCGACGTTCGCCGGATCATTCATCTCGTGGTCGATGACCGGGAGGCGCTGGTCGCTCGCCTCAGCGCCCGTGCGCGTAAGGCCAACCGCCCCGACGACGCCGATCCGTCCGTGATCCGCAAACGTCTCGACGTCTACGACTCCGAGACGCGACCGGTTCTGGAGGCATATCCCCCGGAGCTGGTGCGCCGCATCAACGGCGACCAGCACCCGCTGGCCGTCCTTCGCGACGTTGCGGCTGCGCTGATCCCCGTCGTTCCCGGCAGCATCTAAGAAGGGCGCGGAACATTTTTTGCCCGAGCCGCGCGGATTCAGCCCGCGCGATGTCACGCACCAGGAATGTCCCTCAATTCTGCAATCGACCTTGGTCGTCTGGCGGGCAGCCCCGCGATTTCAGCCCCGACAGAAACAGACCCGCCGCCGATTAAAGTCCCGTCGCCGCCGACCGATAAAGCCCGCAGGGCGATGCTGACGGTGCGCCCGGATCCGCGCAGAAACCGCGCGGTTAACCGTGTGTTCGGATGATGAACAAAGCCAACCTGCTGATTGTGGACGTCGACCGCCGGGCGGTGAACTCGCTGACCGCGCTGTTGAACGCCGACGATTATGCGGTATTCGAGGTTCCCACCGCCCACGAAGCGCTGGCGCATCTTGCGTCCACGGAGATAGGCCTGCTCCTTTGCAGCGCCGACCTGCCGGGAGGCGGCGCATTTGAATTGCTTGGCGAAGTCCGCCGCCGCTTCCCCCAGACCGTCGTCCTCATGTTCACCGCTTTCGGGACGATCGACGGCGCAGTCGAGGCAATCCGCCTCGGAGCCTACGACTATCTGACGACGCCCCTCAGCGCCGAAGATCTTCGGCTCGCCCTCGAGCGCGCCGCCGCCCAGCACGCCCTGCTCACCGAGCACCGCAAGCTGAAGCGCGAGCTGGAACTGCGCTTCGGACTGGAAAGCCTCGTCGGACACGACTACCGCATGCTGAAACTCTTTGAACTCATCGAGACGGTGGCGGACTCGACCGTCTCGGTCCTGATTCAAGGCCCGTCGGGAACGGGGAAGTCCCTTACCGCCCGCGTCATTCATCGCCTCAGTTCGCGCCGCGATCGTCCCTTCGTGGAGGTTTCCGTCGCCGCGATCCCTGAAGCGTTGATCGAAAGCGAACTTTTCGGGCACGTCCGCGGGGCGTTCACTGGTGCGCTATCCAGCAAACCCGGGAAGTTCCGCGCCGCCGACGGGGGGACGATCTTCCTCGACGAGATCGGCGCCGCCAGCCCGGCGCTTCAGGTCAAACTTCTCCGCGTCCTTCAGGAGCGGCAGTTCGAGCCTGTCGGATCCAACCGGACCGAACGCGTCGACATCCGCGTAATCTGCGCGACGAACGCCGATCTCGAAGCCGAGGTGCGCGCCGGACGCTTCCGCGAGGATCTCTTCTACCGCATCAACGTCATCGCCCTCGAACTGCCGCCACTGTGTGAGCGACTTGGGGACATCCCCCTGCTGGCCGAATTCTTCCTGCGACAGCATGCCGGTCCCCGCCGCGCTCTTGAGGGGTTCTCGATCGAGGCGATGTCCGCCCTTCAGGCGTATTCGTGGCCCGGCAATGTCCGCGAACTCGCCAACGTCGTCGAACGCTGTGCAATTCTCGCTCGAGGGAGCCGGATCGAATTGTTCGACCTTCCCGCGCGGATCGTTGAACCGCTCGGAAGCGCGGCACTGCACGGGGCGCGCTCCGCAGGAGGCACGCTGCGCGAAGCCCTGAGAGAGGCCGAGCGGCTGATCATCGAAGCCGCCCTGTCCGCCCACGGAGGCAACCGCCAGTCCGCCGCGCATCAGCTCGGCGTCGATCGGACGACGCTTTACAAGAAAATGAGGCGCTTCGGCATCCGCACCGCCCGGCGCGGCAGGCGGCCTGGCGCTTCGACAGCATCGGTTCTGCCCCTCAGGAACGCTCAGGGGGCGTCGCCCGCCTCCGCACCATCTGTCCCGACCTCAGGTGCAAACATTTCGAATACGCGCACGTCCTCCGCGCTCACCGGTCCGACGCGCTGAAGCACCTGAATCAACGTTTCCGCATGTTCGGACGCCACTGCCGTCGCAAGGATCGGCGGCGCGACGCCGGGAGTCACCCCGAAAGGAATCGCCGCGCATTCGAGTTGCGGCGCGGTGTTGAGAATATCCCTCCACAAGGCGTCCGCGGATCGCTCTCGAAGCCGGACGGCAATGACGAAGCCCCCCCCACCTCGCGGATCCCCGGCCGCCTCGGCGCGCCGAACCCCCCGCCAGATGCGAATCTCAACCCCCTCGACCACCGCTGGCGCTGCCCGCTCCCTGAGGAAGTCCGGCAGGCGACGCTCGTTCAGCCGCACAGCGTGACGGTCAGGTACGTAACAAACCGCCTCCCCGCTCGGATCGCGTTGCATCAGCATCATGAATTCGACGTGCTCGCCGTCGCCGACATTCAACAGCGACATCGGATCTGGTGCGCCGGCATACCAGTCAAGGACGTTGCGGAAGCCTTGGCAACGCAGCAACCAGCGCACGTCATCCGTCGGTGGTCGTGACTCCGCCCACCGGACCGCCGCACCCCAGTCCGGCACGTGTGCGAGCGTCCGCGCTCTCAGATCCCGCACGCCGACGGTTGCCGCAACCGAACCTGCCAACATCAACACTCCGGCGCCGGTCCAGCGCAACTGTCGAGCCTTTGATTCACTGCCTGATGCGGCCGTGACGACGTTAGCCCCCCACCACGTCGTCGCCGCGGAAAGCAGAACCTCCAACCCGCATCCGATCAGTACACTGGCTGGAACCGCCAGGAAAACAAGGTTCCTTGTGTACCCCGCCGACCCCCCTCCCGCCGTCACACCGATGATGACAAGCCCGCAGCCCAGCAGCGCCGCCAGCCACCACCGATAATCCCCGCGCGCCAGAACCCAGATGCCCGCCGCCCCCGCCGGCAGCAACCACGCCGCTCCCCCCAGCACGTCGCGCGACAACGCCGAGGCAAACGCCACGGCATCCGCCCACGTCCGCAGCCGGTCGCCCATGTCAGACGCCAGTCCGGTCAATGATTCCGTCCGGTCCAGCGCATACAACCCGACAAACCCGGCGACGACTCCGAAAACCAGCCGGAACGTCGCGCGATGCGCCTTCAACTCCCGGCTCGGTCTTTGCAACGGAATCACGTCGCACGCCACCAGCAGCACCGGCGCCGTCCAATACACCCACGTCGTAAACACCGTCGCCGCCGTCTGCACCGAGACCGCAATCAGAAAAGCAATCCGCGCGGCCGAACGAGGCCGCCTGCGAACCACCTCCACCGCGATGCACAGCAGCGCCGCCGCCGCGGTCGTCTCGCTGTACCCGCGCGCCTGCGCCGCGTAAACCGACGCCAGCGGAGACAGCGCGAAGACCAGTGCGCAAAGACACCCGGCGCGAGCTCCTCCACCTACGTGCGCGCCGATCACCCCGACGCACGCGATGGCGACCAGCGACCACAGCCACGGCATGAACCGCGCCGCCAGCGTCGAGTACCCGGCTGCGTGAAAACCAAGGTGGGCCCAGAACGACGCCAGCGGTTGCACCGATGCAGGCGTCGTGGGCGGCTTGAGCGCTCGGACGATACCGTGTCGGAACGTGTACATCGTCGGCGAGAACGCACGTGCCGCCGCCTCGTTCGCCGCCTGTCCCGCAAGCCCGGTCCGCTGCACAACCGCCGGCAGTTCGTCGCACCGCCACGAGCGGTCGCGGGCATGCTCCCAGCGTTGCCCCGCCACGGCGGCGACAACGCAAAGCGTCAGAACCCCGACGTAGCCTGATCCAACGTGGACGAAGATCCGCGGATGAAGCCCCCCGTCTACGTGGAGTTTTCCACGCATCAGGTTCTCCGCCGAAGTCGTCGATGCCGCCACGTTCAACCCTTGTCGTATGCGCTTTCCCCGCTTCGGACAACCCGGAAGCGCAGACATCACGTTTATCGACGAGGGTTTCGCCCCGACTGAACTGCGATCCGTCCCGGGGGATCGACCGCGGAATCAGGCCAAGACGGCGGCAGCAGGGACGGCCGGAGGCTTAAACGTTCAGGTCGCGGCGGCGGGGGTGCGCCGGTGTTGCAGCGCCGCCTGAGCGTCGCTCATGTCCTGCGCCGTCGGAGCCCGCCCGGTGTCCATCATGCGGGCGAAACAGTCGAAAAGGTAGGTCGCATCGTGCGGTCCGGGACTTGCTTCCGGGTGATACTGGACCGCCAGCAGCGCCTCACCCGCATGTGTAAACCCTTCCAGAGTTCGGTCGTTGAGATTGACGTGGGTGACCGTCGCTCCGGACGACTCGATCGAACTCGCCTCCACCGCGAACCCGTGATTCTGTGAGGTGATCTCGACCCGCTCCGTCCCCACGTTCAGCACCGGCTGATTCGCGCCGCGATGTCCGAACTTCAGCTTGAAGCTGCGCCCTCCCAGCGCAAGACCGAGAAGCTGATGCCCGAGGCAGATTCCGAACATCGGAACGCGGCCGCGCAACGCCTTCAGCAGCGCGATCGCGTACGTCACCGCCGCCGGATCGCCCGGCCCGTTGCTGACGAATACGCCGTCCGGCCGCGATTCCAGCGCTTCCTCCACCGACGCCGTCGGCGGGAGGATCCGCACCTCCGCGCCCACGTCCACCAGGTGCCGCAGAATGTTCCGCTTCATTCCGCAGTCGATTGCCACCACCCGGCGACGCCTTGATTCGGCATTACGAGAGGGAACAAACGTCGCGTCCAACCCCTCCGTCCAGATCGCGGCGCCGCGAGGCATCACGTCTTTGACCAGGTCTGCGCCGTCCATCGACGGCGCCCCGCGTGCGAGCCGGACACAGGTCTGAGGATCGCTTTCCTCCGTCGTCAGCACGCCGTTCATCGCCCCCTGCACGCGCAGGAGCTTCGTCAGCGCCCGCGTGTCGATCCCCTCGATGCCGATCACGCCGTGCCGGGTGAGATACTCATCCAGCGTTCGCGTCGCTCGGTAATTGCTCGCACGCCGCGCCGCTTCACGAACGACGAACCCGGACACCTGCGGCGTCGCGGATTCCACGTCCGCCTCGTTCACGCCGTAATTGCCGATGTGGGGGTACGTCATCGTCACGATCTGCCCGCGGTAGGACGGGTCGGTGAGGATCTCCTGATACCCGGTCAGCGCCGTATTGAATACGACTTCCCCGACACGCGTCCCGGTCGCGCCGAAGGCGACGCCCGTGAACACCGTCCCGTCTTCCAGCGCGAGGATGCAGCGCCCGCTCACTTCAGGAATGCCTCCAGCCGGTCCACCGCGGCATCAATCTGCGCCATCGACGTGGCGAACGACATGCGGATATGACGATCAGACCCGAACGCGCTTCCGGGAATCACCACCAGGTGCGCCTCGTTCAGCAGTCGCTCGGCGAATTCATCGCTGTCGCGCACCCTAAGGCGTGCAAACGTCCCCGACACGTTGGGGAACAGGTAGTACGCCCCCGTCGGCTCGACGCACGTCACCCCCGGCAGCCGCTTCACACGATCATACATGTGCCGTCCGCGGCGCTCGAAATCCCGTCGCATCCGCTCAATCTCGCCGCGGTCGTCCTTCAGCCCTTCCGCATACGCAAGCTGAATAAAAGGCGCCACGCCGCTGGTCCCCTGGCTTTGAAGCTTGATCATCGCTTCGATGACGTGGACCGGACCGGCGGCGAACCCGACGCGCCACCCCGTCATCGCGAAGATCTTCGAGGCGCCGTTGATCGTGATGGTGCGGGCATACGCCTCCGCGCTGACCGCAGCCGGGCTGAGCGGCTTTACGCCCCCGAACGTCAGGCTGTCGTATATCTCATCCGAGATGATCGCCACCCCCGCCGTCGCCAGAACCTGAACCAGCCCCCGCGTTTCTTCCGGCGTGTACGTGAACGAAGCCGGGTTCGACGGCGAGCAGTAAAGGAACGCCTTCGTGCGCGGCGTGATCGCCGCCCGCACCTGCTCCGGCGTCAGCTTGAAGTCCCGTCGCTCGTCGGACTCGATCAACACCGGCGTGCCCCCCGCCAGCTTCACAAGCTCCGGGTAACTCACCCAGTAGGGCGTCGGGATCAGTACCTCGTCTCCGGGGTTGATCAGCACCGTCAGCGTCTTCTGGATCGCCAGCTTCGCCCCGCAGGTCACGATCACCTGCTCCGGCCGGTACGTCAGACCCTGATTGCGCAGCAGCGCCGCACAGATCGCGGATTTCAGCGCCGGAAGCCCGGAAGCCGGTTTCGGGTACTTCGTCTCCCCCCGGCGGATCGCCTCGATCGCGGCGGCTTTGATGTGTTCCGGAGTGTCGAAATCCGGCTCGCCCGCCGTCATCGCGACGACATCAATGCCCTCTGCCTTCATCCGCGCCGCCCGCGCGGTCAGCTTCATCGTCGGAGATTCGTGCAAGGCGTTGATTCTGGTTGAGAGGTTCATGTTCTCGGAATCATACCGCACCTGCGACGGTCGCGCAAGGGGCGGGACTCCGGGGCGTTCCGCTTCGCTGCTTCAGCGCCGCAGAAACACAGAGAAGAGCGCCGCGAGGTCTCCGTGAAGGGCGGGTTGTTCCTTGCAGGCAGAACCACCCGAATCCGCTCACGAGCCCCCGCGGCGCTCCGCGCGCCACGCCGGCGCGCCGCCGAACGGACCGATCGCTACGCCACCCTTTCCCCACCCCGGGTTGGTGATAGGGAAGACAGCGCGATAGCGAGGCACGCCGCTCAGCGCCGCTCGTCAGGCTCCGCTACCGCGGGGGGCACGAGGTGTTGCGGTAGATCGAAAAGGTCGCGTCGGATGAGGCCTGTACCGTGTGCGAACCTGGCGGCACGTCGCGCCACACGACCTTGCCCTTCCCGCGGTTGTTCGCGATCAGGGGGTTGTTGTTGCCCCCGTCATATTTGAGTTGGACGCGTTCGCCGCGCGGATAGCCTTTCACCCGCGCCGTCAGACGGCCACGCTCTTCACAATGCGCGCGCAGTTTCGGCGTCGCCGGACTTCCGCGGTACCAAAAGGCCGTCATCGCGCCAAGAGGGTTCATGCACTGCCCGATGTCGAGCGCCTGGCACTCTCCCCCGTTGACCTGTCCGTTATGGTTCTGATCCCAGTGCATTCTGCGCATCTGGTTGCACTCGTTCAGGGGCTTTTGCGTTCCCCAGAGCATTGGCTGCGCCAGCGTTGCGGGCGTCATCGCGACATCCTTGGCCAGAACAATCTTGTACGCACCGCGGCCGTCCGCCGGCGCCGTGAGCTTTAGATTTCCGGGAAGAAGACACAGCGGAAGATCGACAAAGTAGTAACCGCCTGTGTCATGACTGGACGGAAGAATTCCGAAATCCACCGCAATGCCCGAGACGAATCCCGCACTCGTGCAGTTCCCCGAGTTCTCCCAATCCTCGAAGGTCGAAAACCCGATCACGCACCGCTCGGAGCTTCCCGGTCCGCTCACTTGCCACCACCACGCGAATTGCACGCGCCCGAACTCCGCGCTGTTGCACGCGCCGACCGCGGCGCCGTTCATCCGGTCCAGATCGTCGACAAACACGACGTTGCGCGTGTTGTCCGCGAACCGGTATCGACCCGATCCCAGCCCGCAGTTCTGTCCGTAAAATCCGTCGCCGGGAGCGTCCGTCGTTGAGTCCATCTCGAATGCGTCGAAGCACAGAAACGCGCCGCAAAGCTCCACCGGACGAACATCCGGCCACGGCTGCCACGTGTCCGGCAGCACACCCTCCTCATCCATCAGCGCGACCGCGATCGGCGCAGCCGGAACTCCACCGTCAACGATGACCAGAGATTCATCAGGACGATTGCCCTCGATCGGACGGTTCGTTAAAAAAGATTCGTTATCAGGCTTCTGCGCCTGCGCCGTTCCAACGCACGCACCCAACAACAGTGCTTCCCTCAACAAGCATCGCCTCATGTGATTCCCTTTCTTGTCTGGTCCACCTTAGAACCAATCCCCCATCCACTCGCGGAACGGAATCCGGTGCAATCCGACACGAGGGGCACGTCGACATCAACGGTTGCAGACAGGATTCGTGACGCGCATCGCGGTGATTCCGCGCAGGCGGCTCCCCGCTTCTGATCCCAGTCATATGAAATTCGGTCGGCCGATGTCAAGGTGATTATCGTGATTCTCGGCACATTCATGATAATTCATCCCATCTCCACTTTCCGCCAGACTCACATAGAAACTTTTTTATGACTTTGACATTGATCAACAATGAATGAGTTTGAATGCATCGCATCAGGCGCGGTGGAAGGATGGCGCGGTATTGAGTTCTGGTTTGATGTCCTAACGGTGACGTTCGCGCCCGATAGTCGCGCATGGCGCCCGTACAAAGGACCAGGACGCCGTGTCAAAACCGAGCTGCGCCTGCCTGCCCTTGACGTTGCGAAGCAAGGTCAAGGGTAACGAGGTGTTTTTTCACTCTGCTCAAAAGGGTTTGAAGCGACGCCGAGAACGAAGCTCAGGGGGCGGCGGGCGAACCCTCGCGAACCAAAGCGGGCGCAATCTCTGATCCGGTGTCCCCACTTGTGCGTTGCGCATTGACAAAGTAGACCGGCCGGTCCGCGGCCCGACGCCGAACGTTCTCCCACGCCTCCACCGCATCCGTGCCGATGATGTCCACGTCCGCACGAGGCGTGTCCACCAGTTTCCCGTACCACAACGCCCGGGATTGCGACCACGGTGCGCAAATGACGCTGCCGGGTGGCAGCTCGTTCAGCCGCACGGCGCGCAAAAAGGTGTCCGCGTGAAAAGTGCTGTGATTGTGGCGCATCAAAGCGCCGCCGACCACGCACACCGCAATGACCGCACACGCCTCGACCGCCGCAAGCCGAAGCCAGCTTCGCGCGCCAGGCGCTACCCAATTCAACGCTCGCCCGCCCAGCTCCGACGCTCCCCCCAGAAACGCCAGCGATCCGGGCAGGATCAACGTCAACAAATCCGCCGCCGTGTCATGTACCCGGTACTCAAGGACGAACGCCAGCGTTCCCGCCACGAACCCCACCACGCCGATCGCCGCCGACCGGCTTCTTCGCCACAGCACGTACATCCCCCAACCTGATACGACAGCGACCCCCGCCGCAATCAGATCATTCCGCAAGCCGCACTGCGCCAGCACCCACCTCAGCTTGCTGCGCATCTGAAAAAAATCCGCCCCGCGAAGCCGGGCGAACATCTCACCCGTCATCACCCAGCGCACCTGCGACATTCGGTCCTGCGGAAATCCGCTTTCTTCCCCCGCTGACCGCTGCGCCTCCGCCATCTCCACCGGACACCGGTACGGCACGTGCGGCCCGAGCCGCTCCCACGTCAGCATCGCCGTCAAAACCGTCGGCACGGCTCCCGCCAACACAACGAGGATCGCACGACCCGCGAACCGACCCGCCGTCAATTCCCGACCCCGTCCGCTTCGTTTCTTACGCCACGTGGCCAACGCCCAACCCGCCAGCAGCCACGGCGCGATCAGCATCAGGGAAAGCCGCTGCGCCGCCGCAAACCCGAAAAGCGCCGCCGCCGCCGCGCCGCGCCACCAACCACCTCCCTGCTCGTCGCGGATCAGCAGGTACAACGCTGCGATCGTCAGGCACGCGCCCGGTGCATACACCTCGGGCACGACCGTGTTGCACCAGACCCACGGATGCTGACTCAGGAGCAGCACCCCCCCCGCCGCCACCCAGGTCGGCACGCCGACCGCGAGGCAGGCGCGCAGCAGAAGCACGAGCGCCCCGGTCATACTCAGCGCGCACGCGACGCTCACCGCCCGTGCCGGCGTCATCACCGGCTCAGCCGCTCTGCAAATCACCCACCCGATCGCCGTGTACCCGGCGTACCCGGGCGGGTGCGCCAGTCCGAACGTCGCACAAGCTGTCTGAAGGTCGCCGGAGTCATATGAACACACGCCGGGGGGGAGACGAAAACAGGCTGGAACGAAGATCACGATCCCGATCAGCAGCGGCAGAACTCGCCCCGCCCGGCGATGATCGCCAGAGCGGTCAGAATCAGGCCGAAAGACTCCGGTTTGTCCGGGCGATGCGGTCGGCATGATCGATAAGTATACGATCGTCAGGAGCCTTCGGCGCTGATCAACGCCTTGATGTGCGGGCACAGCTTCCGCAACGCCTGCCCGCGGTGGGACAGGGCGTTCTTAAGCTCAGGAGGCATCTCCGCAGTGGTGCATCCGTAGTCGTCCACCCAGAACAGCGGGTCATATCCGAAGCCGTTGCTCCCGCGCGGGGCGTCGATGATCCGCCCTTCGATCGTTCCGGCTTCGATCCTGACGCATCCGTCCGGTGTCGCCAGCGCCGCGGCGCACCGGAACCGCGCGGTCCGACGCTCCGGCTCAACCCCGGACAGCGCCGCCAGAAGTTTCGCGTTGTTGGCCGCGTCGTCTTTCGGTTCGCCCGCATACCGCGCCGAGAGCACGCCCGGCGCTCCCCCCAGCGCGTCGACTTCAAGCCCGGAGTCGTCCGCCACCGTCGGCAGACCCGTCTTCCCGGCGTAGTATTGCGCTTTCAGCCCGGCGTTGCCTGCAAACGTCGACTCGGTTTCTTCCGGTTCGCGGATCCCCGGAAAAGCCTCCAGCGCGACGCTTTCCACCGCCAGCCCCGTCAAAATCTGCCGGAACTCGCGCAGCTTCCCGGCGTTTGTCGTCGCCAGCAGAATGCGCATCACGACCCCGCGGACCCCGGCGCTGCGGCGCGGGTCGGGCTGAACTCCGCGTCCCTCCCGATCTGCGCGTCTTCATGTCCTGGCACGATCATCAGTTGTGACGGGACCGGCACACGCTTGCCGTCGTCGATGACGAACACCTTCGCGCCGTTAATGTAGTTGTACCGCAGCAACTCATCCTCCTGAAGTCGGCGCACACGCTCACCGTAAATGAGCTTTCCCGCGGATAGCCGGACATCTTGCTCGTCGAACTGCCCCACCGTCACCATGCTGCTCACGGTGGCGTGGTGATAGAACGCCTCGTACCCGCGCCGCCGCAGCTCCTCGCACCACTTGGACGCCGCTTCCTTGTACTCATCCACCACGTGCGCCTCGAACACCGCCACCTGAAGCGTGTAAGGCCCCTCCGACCGCGACAACGCCCACGCCGGATCCCCGACGTCCGGCATCGGCTTGCGCGCCCGCGTCGCCATCGCAAAAAAGTTTGATCCGTCCTCCTCTCGCAGAAACCGGATCATCCGCAGGTCGGCATCCATCTTCGCCGGAAACTGACGGCGCCCGGTCCGCGGGTCCGTCCGGGCAGGGTAGCTTCCGTAATAAATCCGCGAGACGCCGTCCGGATCATGCGTGACTTGCACCAGCTTGCCGTTGATGCCCGGCGTGCGTCGCAACCGGCCGGCGATCCGCTCGGCCTCCCGCTGTGAACCTTCTCCCGGCGCGACTTCCAACGCCAGAATCGTCCAGGTCACTTCTCCCGTGGCGCCGTGCCCGACAATCCCGCCGGACCCCGGCGACGAAGCACATCCTCCGGCCGCGGTCATCCCTAGCGCCGCCGCGGCAAAGATAGCCCCGAAAATTCCTGAAGTTCTTGGGTTCATCGGTGCATCGCCGTCACGATCTCAGCCTCAACGCCCGGTCCCGGTCCGCTTCCGCAACGCCTTCTCCTGTGCGGAAAGCAGTTGAGCGCAACCCTTCCGGCCCAGCTTCAGCAGCCGATCCAGCTCCACCTGCGAAAACGTCCCGCGCTCCCCGGTCCCCTGAACCTCGACGTACCTTCCGGATGACGTCATCACCAGGTTCATGTCCACCTCGGCGCGAACATCTTCCTCATAATTCAAGTCCAGCAACGCCCGTCCGTCCACCAGCCCAACGCTGACGGCCGCCACCGCCTCACGGATCGGCGACGCCGCCACCCACCCCTTCCGCCGCGCGGCGCCCACCGCATCCGCCAGCGCCACGTAAGCCCCGGTGATCGCCGCCGTCCGCGTGCCGCCGTCCGCCTGAAGCACGTCACAATCGATCAGGATCGAATTCTCTCCCAGCGCCTCCAGGTCCACCACCGCCCGCAGGGATCGCCCTACCAGGCGTTGAATCTCCTGGGTCCGCCCATCAACTTTGCCCCGGTTGCGGGATTTTCGCGTCGGCGTCGCGCCGGGCAGCATGTCGTATTCCGCCGTCACCCACCCGCTGCCCTTCCCCTTCCGCCAGTCCGGAACGGAGCACTCCCAGACCGCGGTGCAAAGCACATGCGTGTCCCCGGCGCGAATCAACACCGACCCCGCCGCATTCCGGGTGAACCCGCGAACGATTTCGACCTTGCGGATCTCGTCGCCGCGCCGCCCGTCGTTTCGCGCCATCAGTCGTCCCCTCTGCCGGCGTTCTCAAACGCCTTCAGCATCGTTCGCAGCAATTCCACCGAAAGCCCCACCACGTTCGAGAAACTGCCCTCGATCCGCTCCACGAAGGCGTCGCCGTGGTCCTGGATGCCGTATGCCCCTGCCTTGCCGACCCAGGCTTCGCTGTCGAGGTAGGACTCGATCTCGTCAGACCGCAGCGGACGCATCACCACGGCTGTCGTGTCGACGCGCGTGTCCCTCCGTCCGGTCCGGGCGTCGAGTAGCGTCATGCCGGTATGCACCTCGTGGCGAGTACCGCTCAAGGCCTGGAGGATCCGGCGCGCGTCCGCCCGGTCCGACGGTTTCCCGAAGACCTCGCCGTCCTTCGCCGCCACCGTGTCCGCCGCAAGAATCAATCCCTCCCGGACGCTCGCCCCCACCGCCTCCGCCTTGAAAACGCTCAGTGCTTGAGCAAGCTCGGCGGGCGACATCGGGCGCGCAAACCCGAGCGGCTCCTCGATCGGCGACGGCACGACTCGGAATTGAAATCCCAGCTCCCTGAGGATCTGTGCCCGCCGCGGACTTCCCGACGCCAGAATCAGCTCGTGCTCCGCCACACTGCGCCCCGTCCCGCTTTCACACCGAAATCCAGCGCTCTGAGTCGAAAGGTTGTTGAATGAATACGGATCGCGGACCTCCGGTCCGCCGCGCCGGACGCAATACCAGCGCCAACTCGAGCGCGGCGATCCTCCAACGTCCCGCCGGGATCGTGGCAGTGAAGACGTGGCTACTCCGCGCCGTTCGACGCCAGCAGACGCTCGCGCACCCAGTCCGGAGTCACGCCCTTTTCCCGAAGCAGAGTCGCCACCGTCGTCCCCTCATCCCGGATCAGCGCCAGCAGAAGGTGAATCTGCTCGATTTCACCGGCCCCAAGCCGGTTTGCGGAGTCCACCGCCAGAATCAGCGTGTGCCAGAATTTTGGCGACCGGAACGCCTTCGCCAGTTCGGCCTGGTGCATCCACTCAAAGTGCCCGTGCCGCGAATGCACCAGGTCGTGTGACGGATCGATCTCCGATCGCAGGGCCGCGAGGGTCTTCTCCCGCAGCGAGTCGATCCGCACCCCCTGCGCCCGGAGAATCCGCGACGGCAGGCTGTCTTCCTGCGCCAGCAGCCCCAGCGTAATGTGTTCGGTTCCGACGTACCTGTGTCCGAACTTGCGGGCCTCGTCGATGGCGCGAGCAATGACTTCCTTGGTTTCCTGGGTTTGCGTCCTCGCACCGATGCGTCCGCTCGCCGCCTCGCCCTCGCCCATCTCGGAACGTACCTGGGAGCGGACCTTCTCCAGGTCCACGTCGAAAAGGCGCAGCGTCTCGGTCGCCACCGACTTCCCCTCGGCGATCAAACCCAGCATGATATGTCCCGGCGCAAGATACGTGTGCCTCAGCTTCCCGGCTTCAAGATTCGCCAGCGCCAACGCATGCCGCGCCCGATCCGAAAATCGCTCGTTCATGAAGACCCGCTCCTTCCCGTCGTCGTCCGTCACGCAGACTCTGCTCCGTGGTTCCGAGACGTACCTCGGAAACTTCCCCGGAGCGCGACGGACCTCGGTTCCCTTATGAGGTTACGCGGCTTCTGTCAACAAACGAAGGTCGGCCCGCCGGTTCAGCCAGGCAGGTGAGGAGTGCAAGCCCGCGGGGGTTCACCGGTGGGGAGTTGAATACGGAAAGTCGTCCCCTCGCCCTTGCGGCTCTCCACCGTCAACGATCCCTCGCTCTCCTCGATCAGCAGCTTGCAGAGCGCAAGACCGATCCCCCCGCAGCGCAGTCGAGAACCCTCGGGACCGGAAGTGCGCCGGCTCGACCGGAACGGGTCGAAAAGCGACTCCATCTCGCTCGGTTCGATCCCGACCCCGGTGTCGCTGATGCTGATGACCGCTCGATCCCCGCTCGTGGCGCCGTGAATCCGCAACCGACCCTCGCCGACCTGAGCGATCGCCGCGCGGGCGTTCAGAATCAGGTTGAACAAAATCTGCTGAAACGAATGCGGATCGACCCACGCCGCAAGATCCTCGGGAACCTCAAGAGTGACACGGATCCGGTCCTTCGCCAGATCGCGCCCGAGTGCGTCGATCGCCGTCTGCACTGCCGCTTTCACAAAGACCGCTGCCGGCGCCGGAGCCTCATTCCGGGCCGCCAGGTTCAGGATACGCTCGGATAGCGCCACCAGCGTCTCGGCGTTCGACGCGATGATCCGCAGCGCCTTTTCGGTATACGCCGGATCCTTCAAATCCAGCGCGGACTTGGACAGGTTCAGGATCGGGGTGATGAGGTTGTTGAATTCGTGGGCCCAGATCGTCGCCGCGCTGCCGATCGCGGAGAACTGCATCGCCTGCCGGGTCTCGGCGCGCAGTCGATGAAACCGCTCCTCGAGACGCTCGAATTGCTCCTCGATGAGGCTGACAACGTCCGCTTCGCCGCCCGGGTGCGCCGGAAAAGGCCCGCTCATCCTGTCCCCCTTGCCGCCGCTCGCCCAGGTGTCGAAACGAAACCCGCGTACCCACGGCTGCATCTGGTCATATCGGCGCGAGCCTCGGGCTTCCTGCATGTGTTAACTGAGGAAATCAAAATCCAAGAGAACACGGTTAGCTTGGTGAAGGAGATTCCGGGTAAAAAGCGACCACCCGACGAGTCCGTGGGCTCCCCCGGCGTCCAGCTCCCCCAATTGGACGCCTTATCCCACGGCCTCGCCGGGCGGTTCGCACCTTGCAGGCGAAGTCGATTCCTTCCCCCCGGAAGTTCCCTAGTGTCTCAGGCAGTCTGAATACTTGGCACAAATCGTACCAGAAAGAAAATTAAGCTATATTACGTCTTATAACCACAATAATATAAATTTAATTGACTAAAATAAATTATATTTTATCATGCAGCGTCGTTTATTGCCCACTAAATCGGTTGTTGTGGGTAATATTACTCGATCATTACTCGTCATTTACCCACCTCATCGCATCGACGGGGTAACCAGGGGATCGACGAGGGGTATTGCGATCTCTTCCCCTTCCGTGATTCTTACCGCCAAGGCATCTTTCCGCTGCTGATACCAGACTTGAGTAGCCTCGGTAGCCTTGTCTGAAACAGACGACTGCCACTCGGCAGTTACTCGCAGCCGGAACAGCGCCACGGCTCGCAAGGCCAGACTGGATTCCGCGCCCGAAAACCACGAGGGAGCCTCCTCTTCAAGTCGATTCAGCAATCCCAGCGCCGCGGCATACCCACCCCGATGCGCCAGCAACTCACATCGCTTCAACCGCAGGTACAACCCGGTGACGCGCCGGGTTGCCTCTGGCTCCGACCACGCCAGCGGCAGGCTGTCCATCACAGACAGGTCTTCGGGCGTCAGTAACGCAAGCTGCGCGGACCAGATCAGCGCCGCATCGCTCAGACCCAGGTCATCGGATTCGCTAAGCACACCCAGCCGCGCCAGCAGCCCCTTGATCGTTTCGATCGAGGGCGGGTCATCGCTGGCGCAGGCAAGGTAAGTTTCAGCCAAGGTCTCCAGATTCTTCGCGACTCGTCGCAGATCGGCGTCGGCATCCTGCCCCCCCTCGCCGGATTGATTCAATTCGGTCAAAGCGTTCTGAATGAGGGCTAGCGCCTCCTCAGCCGCTTTCCGCAGTTCCGCCCGATCCCCCGCGGGCGCAACTCCGAGGAAAAGCTTTGTCGCGGCTTCAGCCGCCTGATGCGCCAGCACAAGATTCGCCGCGGCCACGGAAGCCCGGCGCCTCATCACCGGATCGCCGTTTTCCACGCTGTCCCGGCGAAGCCCCTGAATCCGGGTTGCAACCTCTTCCGGACTTGGTTTTCCCGCACCCTCTGACGGAACGCGCTTCAGCACCAGCGCCGCTGAGATGTCCTGCAAGCGGGTCGCCGAACCCGGAGGCGCGACAGGCAAAACATCCTGAGCGAAGCCTGAAGCGACGACAGGAGCCAGCAACATGAAGAACGCCATCATCATCGTGTTTCCGCTTTGAATCATAAGGGTTCCCGATCCCACCCATCCCGGTGCTTTCGGAAAAATAAGGCATCACCGCCCAGTGAGAAAGCGCGGTCACAGGGCAGAAGAGGCCGACCCTGCCCCTCAACATGGCGCCGGATTCAGGGTAAAGTCGCGCCATGGCGTCCGCCTACCAGCTCAAACTACCGCTGGATCGCAAGATCACCGTTCTCTTCGGCGGGGCGGTGCTGCTGACGATTCTGGCGACGCTCGCCCTGCCTTGGGTGTTGATGAGCACGTTGACCGATCAGGCCCAGGTGGTTCGGGCGGAGCAGGTCGCAATGCTCGCGTCGCAGGTGCTCCCCCCCGCAGGATCGGAAATCAACTGGGAGCAGGCCCGCCAGCGATTGCAGGATCTCTGGCCGGTGCTGCGCAATGAACTTCCTGCAAACCTCTCGATCGGTCCGCCACGGCTTTATTCGATCGAGGAAATCCTTGGCCGGCGTGAAACGGGCGGGTTTCTTCAGGAAGCGGTGGCCTTTCTCAGCGCCCATCCGGACCGGTCTTACTGGCGCCTTCAGGATGACGGGCGGTCGCTTCGGTTCGCCCGGGCGGTGCGCGCCGCGGCGGTGGACCTCGACGCCGGGAGGGTGCTGGGGATTCTGGATGTCGCCCTACCGGTGGCTGTCGAGGAGCGGACCTGGGGCATCGTCGTCACGCTGCTGGGCGGCGGGCTTGGCGCGGTGCTGGCGATTGTCGTCTTTTACCTGGTTACGCAGCGCCTCGTGCTGCGCCCCGTGAACCGCTTGCGCGACCTGACCGAGCGCGTCACCGCCGGCGACCTCGCCGCCCGCGCCGAACTGAAGACCGGCGACGAGTTTCAGAACCTCGCCGAGGCGTTCAACGAGATGCTCGAGCACCTCGCCCGGACGCAGGAGGATCTGCGCCGCATCAACCGCTCGCTCGACGTCAAGCTTGGCGAACTGGCCGAGTCCAACGTCGCCCTCTACGAGTCCAACCGCCTCAAGAGCGACTTCCTCGCCAACGTTAGTCACGAACTGCGCACGCCCCTCGTGTCGATCATCGGTTTCGCCGACCTGCTCAATGACGCGTGGTCCAGTCCCGACATCGATCGCACGCGCCTCGCCCGTTACACCCGCAACATCCTGACCAGCGGGCGGATGCTCCTCGACCTGATCAACGACCTGCTCGATCTGGCGAAGATCGAAGCGGGCAAGATGGAGCTGCACTTAAGCGAGTTCGACCTCGGCGCCGTCTGCTCCGACCTGGTCGATCTGATCCGACCGCTGGCGGCGAAGAAAGAGCTGGACGTCGCCCTCCACGTCGGCGACGACCTGCCGCGCATGCACAGCGACTCCGGCAAGATCAAGCAGATTCTTTACAATCTGCTTTCCAACGCGGTGAAATTCACTCCCGCGCACGGCCGGATCGGGCTGGACGCCTCGCGCGACGGCGACGGTTTCGTGCTCCTCCGCGTCGACGACACCGGACCTGGAATCCCTCAGGAGAAGCTGCACCTGATCTTCGAGAAATTCCGCCAGCTCGACTCCTCCCGCACCCGCGAGTACGAGGGCACGGGGCTGGGGCTCGCCATCACCCGCGAACTCGTCAACATCCTCGAAGGGCAGATCACGCTCGACACCGCTCCCGATCGGGGAACCACCTTCACGGTGCGGCTGCCGGTGCGCATCAGTACGCCCGTGTCGCCCGCCGACGTCGCCGGACAGTTGACCCGCGCGCCGTCCGGCTGAATGATACCGCCCGCCGGGTTCGGAACCTGCCGCCGCAAGGCGCCGCAGGATTTTACCGTGAACCGGGGGTCGGCTCGCCGCGTACACGCGACAGGAAACGCATGTTGCAGATCACCGCATATTGTTCGGCCATCGTGGTCGTCGCTCTGGCGGGTGGGTTGCTCCCCCTTCGGCGGCGCATCGGACACGTGACGTTGCAGGTCTATCTCAGCCTGTCCGCCGGCGCGATGCTCGGCGCGGCATTTTTTCACATGCTCCCCGAGTCGTCGCACCTGTGTCCCGAGCATTTCGGGTTCTGGATGGCCGTCGGCGTCCTCGGGCTTTATGTCATCGAGCGCTTTCTCAGTCCCCACAGTCATGACGCCGAAGGCGCGGAACCCGAAACCGGTCACGGCGGGATTGCCGCCCCGGCGTGCGCCGGAACACACACCCACGTCCACGACGCCGCGCCGCAGGCCAGCCGCTCCGCCGCTCCGAAGATCGCCGGCTGGTCCGCTGTGCTCGGCTTGTTTCTGCATACCTTGATGGGCGGGGCGGCGCTGGGCAGCGCTGTCATCGGACATGATGCGACCCCCGGTCTGGGGCTTGCGGTGTTTCTGGCGACCGTTCTGCACAAGCCGGCGGACGCCTTCACGATTTCAACCCTGCTGACCAAGGCGGGGTTCTCGCGCGCCAGGACACTCGGAATTCAGGTCGCTTTCGCGCTGACCCTTCCGCTCGGGGTCGTATTGTATGCCGCAGGAGAGTCCGCCGTGTCCAGCGTCGTGCTCGGCAGTACGCTGACCGGCGCGGTGCTCGCCTTCAGCGCGGGCACGTTCGTCTGCATCGCGCTCTCAGACCTGCTGCCGGAGGTCCAGTTTCACTCGCACGATCGAGGGAGGCTTTTCGCGGCGGTCATATTCGGAGCCGCCGTCATGTGGGCGACGGCGTTGTTCGAGCCGCCGCATATGCACGGTCCGCCGCCCGCTGCCGCAGCGGAGGAGGATGATCACGGTCATGATCACCCCCACGATCACTAAGACGCCGGAACCGAGCCGAACCCGCGGTTCTTGACGCCGTGAAACAACGTCACAGGCCAGAACGCGGTCCGCGCCGCACAGGTTCCGGGCGCGCTCGCCTTTCCGGCTCTCGCCAGGTCTGATGACTCACACTGCGGGTTCGAAGGTTACCGCTGATGCGTCGCCGTCAGCCGCGTCGGACGCTCCGTCATGCAGATCATGTCGATGTCGTCCGCCAGCGCCCGCATGTCCTGCTCGAACGCAACCTTCCACCGGTGCTCACGTTCGGCATACGTCCCGCCCAGCCCGGCGCAACCGCTCAATCCGCCGATCGCCGCCGCCATCAAAACACCCGCAATGAGGTTCCGCTTCATGATCCGTGTCGTCCTGATCGAACTCCGATGTTCCGCCGGCGCCCCTCGCGGCGGCTCGCACGTCAGCACCAACCTTAGCGCCGGCGAGCATCGCCGTCAAGCCGCGCCAGCCCGCTCCTACATCTGCTCCAGGGTGCGGATGCCCAGCAGGGAAAGCCCCAGCTTCAACGACCGCGCCGTCAGGTCGCACAACCGCAAACGCGACACCCGTAGTTCCCCCGTCGGCGCATCATAAACGCGAACGCCCAGCCGCCGGTCGTAAAACCGGCTGAACGCCTTGCTCAGATCATAAAGGTAATCCGTCAGCAGATTCGGCTTCAGCTCCGCCCCCGTCTGCTCGATTACCTCCGGCAGCCGCAGGATCCGCCGCGCCAGCGCCTGCTCCGTCGGATGCGCCAGCAGGATCGGGGAACTTCCGCTCAACGTGGCGAAATCCACCCCCGCGCGCCGCCCGATCGCCCGAATTCGCGCATACGCATAAAGCAGGTACGGCGCGGTGTTCCCCTCCAGCGACGTCATTGCCTCGATGTCAAACCGGTAGTCCTTGATGAGGTTGTGCGACAGGTCGTAATACTTCAGCGCCGCCAGCCCCACCGTCTCTGCGATCTCCTCGACCTGCTCCCGAGACAGCGCCCGCTTCGACATCGGCGCCGCCCCCTCATCCCCGTCTTCGTCGCCGCTCGCCGACTCGACCACCGCCCGCGCCGCCGCCACGGCCTCGTCGAGCAGGTTCTTGAGCTTGATTGTCCCGCCTTCGCGTGTTTTGAAGGGCGCGCCGGACCGCGACAACATGCTGCCGAACGCCAGATGCTCCAACCGGACCTCGGGCGGGGCGATCCCGCACTTCCGCGCCGCGGCGAACAACATCTCGAAATGCAGCTTCTGCGTCACGCCGACCACGTAGATGATCCGCCGCGCCTTCAGCGTTCGGATCCGATGCACCAGCGTCGCGAGGTCCGACGTCGCGTAGTTGAACCCTCCGTCCGACTTGCGCACCAGCAGCGGCAGAGGTTCACCCTCTTTCGTCTTGAATCCCTCCAGAAAAACGCACAGCGCGCCCTGACTCTCCACCGCATGACCGTCGCGCTCCAGCGCGTCGATCACCTGCGGCATCAGATCGTTGTAGTAGCTCTCTCCGCGGTCGACGACACGGACGTTCAACCGGTCCAGGATGCGGTGGCAGTGGCGCAGGGACTCGTTGCAGAACGCCTCCCAGATCCGTCGCGTCGCCGTGTCCCCCTGCTGAAGCGCCACGACCGCCTCCTGAGACTCCCTCTTGAACGTCGCATCCGCGTCAAACAACGCCTTCGCCTGAACATAAAACGCCTCGAGGTCCGCGATCTGCAACGCGTCAGGTCGGTTCAGCACGTCCGGATGCGTCCGCCGCAGGTACGCCACGAGCATTCCGAATTGCGTGCCCCAGTCTCCGACGTGATTCTCCCGGATGACGTCATGACCGAGGAACTCGAGAATCCGCGCCGCGCAGTCGCCGATCACCGTGCTGCGAAGGTGGCCGACGTGCATTTCCTTCGCCAGGTTCGGACTCGACAGGTCCACCACCACCTTTTCCGGAGCGTCCGACGGCGCGATCCCAACTCGATCCTCCCCCGCAGCCGGCGCCGGCGGAACCTCCGCAAGACGATGCGCCATCGCATCCGCCTTCAACCGGAAATTGATGAACCCCGGTCCGGCCACCTCCGGAGGCTCACAAAGATCGGACACCTCCAGCGCCGCCGCGATCCGCTCCGCCACCGACCGCGGCGGCTGACCCAGCTTCTTCGCCAGGCTCATCGCGCAGTTCGACTGGTAGTCGCCGTGCGACTCATCCGCCGCCGGCCTCACCAGCGGATCCGCCTGCGGGTCCAGGCGCGCCACCGCCTCGCCCACCCGCGCCGTCAATTCCTTCAGGATCGATCTCACGCCGCAACCCTCTGCGCCGAACACTCCGTCAATCCCGCCGCTGGGGCCGCGCCGCAGCAAAACGGTGCGAATCCCCACGTTCAAGACCGCAGTACGCATTCCCCGGTGCGAAATCGCGGCATCCTTTCCCGGCATGACGTTTCCGAAACGATTCCCGCGCTGCCCGCCCGGGTCCGCCCCTGCAACGCAGGGTGGGCGACGCCCCGCCATCGCCCCGAGCAGGCTCCGTCCCCCTTCCGCACCGGTAAGCGGACCGGGTTCGCTTTCCCTGAACGCCGGGAATCGCGGATGCTAACGACTCCGGAACCCCACGCCATCCCGCCCCGCGGCGTGGACACGCCGCAGTCCTTCGATATACTCCCCGCTCCGCGGTTCCGACGGGGCAGGATATCGAAGGAACCGCGTCCGGCGGCGTACCCAAGTGGACCAAGGGGACGGATTGCAAATCCGTTATTCGTCGGTTCGAATCCGACCGCCGCCTGTTCCTTTCCGTGCGACCCGGTGCGTCAATATGTCCGGCCTCCGCCCCGGCGGCGCTGTTGTTCGGGGAAACGCCCGGTGGACGGCCACGATCACGGGCATGATCGCCCGGGAGATCCGTAAATTGAAAGACCGCGGCCCCTTCCGACCCTGTCAACCTTTTCCGGGAGACCGACCTGTCGCGTGAGTAAAATGCGGAAACCGGGCGGCGCCTGCGGTTGCAGGCCCGCCCGGTCCGTCAGACTTTTCGGATCACGCCTCGGTGCGAATTACGGCATGCAGTGCGTGTGCGCTTCGATGTCACACGGGAGCACCTTCACGTGATGGTCGCCTTCGGTGACGTCCTTGAACTTGCCCGTGGCCTTGCCGCTGTCCTTGACCGTCTTGACGACGTCGGTGTTCGCGTCGTCATCGAGACGGAAGGTGACTTCCAGCCCCGGCGTGCTGTTCTTCAGCTTGCCCTTGACGATGAACTTGCCGTTCTTGAGCTTGCAGGAAGCGTTGAGCACTTCGTTACCGCTGCACGGCGTCGGGTTCTCGATCTGACCGCGGATTTCCCCTCCCGGGAACTCCTGCGAGTGAACGTTGACGTACATGCCGCCGGAGAGGAGCGTCGCGGCCTGCTCCGGAGTGACGCCAGTGATCTCGACCTCGATCGGGCTGACGCCGTCGCCGAGATTAAAGGTTACGCCGCCGTTCTGTCCGCGCGGCGCGGTGTGGATGTGCGCCGCGGTCGGGTTCGCCACGTCGTGCGTCACCGACACGAAGATCGAGTTCCCCAGCGAACTCAGGGCCAGAAAGCCCGTACCCGTCGCGGTGCTCCCGGTCGGCGGAACTTCCTGCGACCCGTCGAGCGGGAAGTTGTACTCCGTCCGCTCGCGGTTCTCCGTGCCCGGCGTGTCGTGTCCGCCGTTCGGGAAGAACGAGCCGATGTGCCAGACGTGGTCGCCCGTCTCCAGGCGGTGGATATGCCCCGGAACGAACGTGCCGTCCGGTCCGATCCGGTTGTCGCCGTAAAGGCACTCGGTGTTCACCGGCGGATCCTCGAGCACCAGCCCGATCGAATCCACGATCGTCGTCCACGGCGTAATGTCGAACACGCAGTCGTCGTTGGTGTCCAGATCCTGACCCATCGTGCCCGTGAAGCCCTCGACGAGCATGTGCGTGACGTTGTCCGTGTTCTCGAAATTCAGGCCGTTGCCCGAGAGGACGAGGTCAGCCGTGCCGATGTTCACCATCGTGAAGGTGCTCTCAACCGCCAGGAAGTAACCGTCCGCCGGAATGACCAGTCCGTTCAGGTTGACGATCGCTTCGATGACGCCGCTGAACGTCCCCGACGAACCGTCGCCGATCACGATGTAGGTCAAACCGTCGAGCGACGTGCCCGCCCGTCCGGTAAGCTCAAAGTACTCATCATTGTCCGTGCTCGGCTGGTCGATGCGGATCTCGCTGATCTCGACCTGCGCCGATGCGCCGCCGACAAGCCCCAGCGCCAGCATCACGCCCCACAACGCCTGCAAATTCCGTCCCATCGTTGCCTCCTTTTCCCAGAAATGAGATGACTGCGAGTTCCGGTGCCCATGTCCGGAACCGGCCTGCGGGAGTGATAAAAGGCAGACACAGGGGCTGCGCCGTTTCGCACTTGCGCGGTCCCCTCCGCCTCCCTCCTTGCGAAACGCTCAGGCCGTCACTTTCTCCAGCGGGGGAGAATAACTCATACCTCCGCGTCGAGTCAAGCAGGGTCGAAGCGGTCCGAGCGAGATTAACAAAACCTCAACATAATGTTGTGCAAAGATTTACGGCTCACATGCATTGATGCGCGAGGAGTACGTCGGGGGAGTTGCTTCCGGTAGGTCTCGACGGAACAGGCTGAATCTCGGGGGTCTTACGGGAGAAAGATGGCTAGCAGCCCGTCGTAGAAGCCTGTTTCAGCCGCGTGCGGGTGTTCAAGCCGCGCGGCGCGCCGGAAAGTCGAACGGCAGCTCGTTCACACCCGCGCGCTCCGACCCATGACCGCCGCAGGGCGGCCGCGCAACGCTCCGTGGCCTGGGGACTCCACTCCGCCCGCCCGAATGCCAGACAACCAGGGAACTCTCATAGCAGCTGGACCATGAAATGGGGGCACGTCATTCCAACCCAAGATCTTGCGCAGGATCAGACTCAGGTTGAACCCGGCCGCGTGGATCAGCAGTCGCTTGAGAATGTTGGGATGCTCCCGCAAGTGGGTCCGGCGCATCCCTCCCGTGTCATATTACTCCGGTCATCAAATAGTTTACATCGCGTATGGCGAACCGTAGAGATTACAGCATGACTCGACGATTCGAGGAGTTCTGAGTGTAAACTATTTGATGACCCCCATTAATAACAACATTTGACAATAGCTCCACTCCGGGCGAGCATGTTTCCTACAAACGACAACGGCCTTACCATATCAGAAAGGTCCACGTCGTATTTTCCAGTACTAGATCTATATTGGCACACATGTCTTGAAATGGAAGTTTTGCTGATCCGACAACGGTAAATCCGGACACTGATTCAACTAAAACACCATCGTCATTTACCCGTAATCGAATCCTGTTCATTATCGCCGTTAGCACCGCGACACTCGCAGCGGCACCTGCGAAGATAGCCAGTTCGTTAATAGCCCACCCTAAACCGATGCGCAATACTGGAAGCACAACTGCAACTATGATAAAGAGCGCCAGGCGTTGGCTGCGTCTGAGGAAGGTCGTATAAACAACCTCGCCCAGAACGATACCGGATCTGACTCGATATACACTATTAATCTGCGCCGCGACCCCACTTAGCTCAAATAACGGGCCTTGATGGGGAAGGGAATCGCATGAAACATTCAAGCGTTTCTCCTCCTTGCGAAACTCAATTGCTCGCACTACCCAAGCGGGAGCGGCGAGCAGACCGGCAGTTGTCATGATGGCAACGGGAGACATGAACTGGACAAGAAGCGGGCCCATCAAATAAAGCAGAAGACCACCATAAACGATCTGCTGCCACGGATCGTAATACCAAGCTGGATCTCGAGTAGAATGCATAACGTAAGACCTTTGTATGCCTCAAATCCCTGGTTGCGGAATGGGTTCGCCCAACGGCGGGCGTAATAATCCACCCCTTGGTGTCCTTGGAATCTTTGGAAATGTTCCCAGACCAATCCCTATGGCGCCACCATCAAGTAGTGGGTCGATTGCTGAATTACCTGTGCTCCCTCCCAACGCACGGAAGCTGCCCCAACCTATTGCTCCGGCAGCCGCATACGGTGCCGTAACCGGAAAGAAGTAGACACAGGAAAATCCAAGGCCAACACCGGCAAAAAAGTTGGAGGCATGATCGACGCGGGTCTTGTCATCGAAGAAGTCCGCTAACCAAGGCCACCAGGGATCGTAACTGGGGCCTCCTGTGATGTCAATAATAAGATCATCGAGACCGTAAAGCCCGAGTGGATCAACATCAATCGTAGGACGACTATCTACGTACGCATAGGCGTTCAATCCTCCCTGAATCCCAATCGGATCCCGCTGCAAAAACCGTCCGATCGCCGGATCATACCA
>JABWBH010000009.1 GCA_013360585.1 Phycisphaerae bacterium
GAGTGGTTCGCGTACGGCGGGATCGTCGGGGTGCGCGGTGCGGAGTTGGCGCAGTTCGTCGAGGAGCGTGTCGGCGCGTTGCGTATCGGTCCCGGCGTGTGCGATCGCGTTGTTCAGCCCTTTGGCGAGTGGTTCGCGTACGGCGGGATCGGCCAGATCGCTGTCGCTGAAGGTGCGCACCTGGACCACCAGCCCGCCCAGGTCCGTGCTGTCGGCCTGACCCTGCGTCCACATGAAGGCGCCCACGGCGCGGACCTGGGCGGGCTGCGTTGTGTCCTCCAGGAGCCGCCGCCCGCGCGCCCGCAGCGCCGTGATGTCGCTGCGGTTGAACTCCCGCGTACCCAGGACGGTTTGCGCGGCAGCCAGCGCGGCGGGCGCCTGCGGCGCGTGCTTCGTGGCGTCGCTCGGATCGAGCAGCCCGCAGCGTTCCACGCGCGTCGGGAAGTTGTCCGCCGCATGGCGGACGAACTCGGACATGCCCAGTTCCCAGGCGCGATCCATTAGCGCCCGGGCTTCCTGCGGGTTGGTCTCCAGCCAGTCAAGGACAAAGGCCTCGCCCACAATGTCCGGCTCCAGGCGTGGGGCGAAGGTTGGCGACGCCCCTGAAACGATCAGCGAGTATCTCGTGCCGCCGACCCAATCGGTCAGCGCCGGCAAACCGAGGCCAGCCGCCGAGTGAGATAGCGCTGCGGTAAGATCTTTCCGCCCTTCGCGATCCTCAAGCCCCCAGCACATCGTCGCCAGGCAGGCCAGACGCGCCCATGCGGGGTGCTCGCTCTTGGGAATCTCGGCGGCAGCCAGACGCTTGCGGGCGCGGTCCCATTCCTTGTTGCGGATGTACTCGACCAGGGCGTCCGCCTCGCCGTCGTGCCCAAGCTCAAACGAGCAGTGATGCTCGCGCATGGCCTCGGCAGTCATGGCGACGAACAGGGGACGCAGAAGATTGTCAATCCTGAATGCGGCGATCGCAGTCTCTAAGAGGCGATCAGGCGTAATCGTGCCGCCGTACAGCTCCGCTTCTTCTGAGATGATGGCCCCAGCAGCTTCGAGGCTGACGCCCGCAAGGGGCCGCTCAATGGCGCCGGTCTGAATCCCTGACGCATGTGCCGATTTGGTCGGCTCACTCATCGCTCGCGATTCTCTGCGCAGCACGGCGAGCCAGGGCGGCTCAAGCTCCATCGCAGATCGCGCGGCGAGCGGACCGCTCTCCGCAGCGCCGGATACGTCCGACAGGCGGCGAGGCTTGCCCGTGCCGCGCTCCAGAAGCAGGAATCGGACCTTCGATCCGAGCGGGAAGGGGATACGGGAGTTCGCCTGCGCCCGCTGGGACAGGGTGAGGATCGCGCTGCCGATGTCTTCCGCCCGCTCGGCGACATAGTCGAAGATGATAAGCGTTCCGTTGACCTTGTTTTCCGGATTCCACTCGGCCCAGTTGGGCGCGTGGTCTTTTTGCCACCGGATAAAGCCCGCCAGCCAGTCGCGCCGTTCCAAGCAGAGTTCGAGCGCAAGCCGGCTTTTTCCGCTCCCGGCCGGGCCGGTCCACAGGGCCCACGAAAAACGGCGTTCATCGTCGAGCCAGATATTAAGCTCATCCAGTTCGGTGTCGCGTCCGACAACGGTGAGGCGCTGATTGCGGAATACGAATCGTTCCTGCTCATTGGCGGCGTCGCGCCTGGGCAGGTCCTCAAGAAAGGGCCGGATGTGCGCGTCGAGCGTGCTCTTGATCTGGTCGAGTTTGAGCGAGATGGCTTCGAGCTTGGTCTTCACCTCCGACATGGCTTCGAGGATCAGTTCGAGCGCGGCGGAGATACTGGGTATGTGCTCGGCAAGGGTCTTGCTTTGCTCGTGGATATACGCGAGTTGTTCGCGGTCGGCGGAGAGTTGGGCGAAGGCTTCGACGGAGGATTTCGCGTCAGCCGTGGCGGCGCGGGCGGCGACGCTGGTATTGAGCTGCACGAAGGCCCGGCGCACTTCTTCCTTGTGGTCGTTGAAGCATTTGATGAATGTGGCCATGACAGCCTGCTGCTGATCGAGGCCGCCTTGGATGGCGTTTACATCGTCCTGGAGCGCCTTCACCCCCGCGTGAGTCTCGCTCAGGAAGCGCAGCACCAGCGCGAACCACGCAGGGTCGCCTTCCGCCCCCATCGACTTAAACGTCTCGATAAGCTGCGTCGTGAAGTTTTCGTGCAGGTGACCTGCCGCATGAGCGAGCGATCCTTCGAGCGGTTCCTGACCCAGAGCGGCGCCGAACTGGCGGAGGACTTCCTTCCACTGATCCTCGCTCAGCGGCTTGCGACTGCGAAGGGTCGCGGCGTCCGTTGCGCTGAGGATCGACATGAGGGCGGTTTCATCGATCGCCTCCGCGCCGGCGGGGAGTTGAAGCTCTAGGCGGAGCGGGTCCTGCTCCAGCGTCCGCGCGATCTCCGTGAGATCCTTCTTGCCCTGGTGGGTTCTGGGGAAAGTATTCACCGCGTCGCTCAGGCAGCGTCCGATGGCCGTGTGGATCGCCCGCTGGAGGTCGTGGTTCTGCCGGCGCTGAGCGCGGCGGCGGCGGTCCTCGTCGACCTTCTGCGTCCAGCGGCTGAAGATGTCGGACAGAAAGTTGGGGATCAGCCCCTTGAGCGAGTCGCCCGCCAGGCCGACGACGCCGGCGCCCAGCGCGTCGCCCAGAAGCGGCGTCAGCACGCTCGCCAGCAACGGTGCGAGCGTCCCGCCCGAAATGACGGTGGCGGCGCCGATGACGCCGACGGCGGCGAGTTGCAGGCCGGTCGCTCGACTGATTACGGGCGGGCGCGGAGCCATGACGCCTGAGTATGCCGGGAAAAACACGGGATGCAAGGACTTCGGCGCGACGGAGGCGAGGTCACCCAGGTTCAAGTCGGCGCGCAGACGATCGGACACGCCCGTTCCGGCGCAGACATGACGATCGGGCGGCTTCCGGTTTGTCTTGGGGGGGGCTCGCGGCAAGAATCGGGTGACGATGGCAGCGGGACGAGATGAATTGAGAGCGCCGGGGCAGGCCGTTCCTTACGAAGACGAGCTTGAGGCTTCGGATTCGGCGGACGACGTGTCCGAATCCGCGGAGAACCCGTCGGAAAATGCGGAAGACCTGGAGGATCCCGGCGACGGGGAAGGCGCGGTTCCCGAGGCGGGTCCGCAGGTGAAGCGCGTGCGCGTCCGCCGCAGCGTCGCGGGGCGGCGGCTGGACAAGTACATGCACGGGCGCTTCCCGCGCATCAGTCGCACGCTCATCCAGAAGTGGATCAAGGACGGCGAGATCACGGTCAACGACCTGCCGGCCAAGCCCAGCTACGAGCCGAAGGAAGGCGACATCGTGCGCATCGTGATCCCGCCGCCGCCGCCCTCCGAGGTGGTTCCGCAGGACATTCCGCTGGACATCCTTTATGAGGATGACTGGCTGATCGTCATCAACAAGCCGATCGGGATGGTCTGCCACCCCGCGTATGCGTCACAGACGGGCACGATCGCCAACGCGGTGGCGGGCTACGCGGAGCGCCTCAGCAAGGGGAGCGATCCGTTCCGCCCCGGCATCGTGCATCGCCTCGACAAGAACACGACCGGCGTGATGCTCATCGCCAAGTGCGACGAGGCGCATTGGCGCGTGTCGCTCCAGTTCGAGCGGCGGACGGTGAAGAAGGAGTACTTCGCCGTCGTTCACGGGCGCGTCTCGCTCGACGGCGACGTGATTCACAAACCGCTTGCTCCGCACCCGGACACGACGCAGCGCATGATCCTTCCAGGGTCGATCTACCCGCCGCGCCAGGCGATGTTCAAGGAGGCGATCACGGAATATCGCGTCCGCCGGCGCTACGCCGGCTACACCGCGGTCGATCTTTTCCCGCGCACCGGGCGCACGCACCAGCTCCGCGTCCACATGTCCAGCCTCGGGCATCCGATCGTGGGGGACCGCCTTTACGGCGGGCGGCTGGTCTCCGAGCGCGAGCTTTCGGGCGAGGGCAGCAGTCTGCCGCTCTTCGAGTTTCAGGCGCTGCACGCCCGACGCCTGCGCCTTGTGCATCCGATTCAGGAGACGCCGCTGGACATCGAGGCGCCGCTGCCGCCGCACCTGGCGCGTCTGACGGAACTGCTCGAAGGGCACCGAAACGACCGGTAAAGCCGTCGCCCGCGCGGAAGGCGGCAACGCCCGACAATCCCCGGTCGCTTTCGACAAATCCGTGCGCCTCGTGCGTTGCATCGGCGGCGGCGTCGCGTCAAGATGCGCCGGGTTGAGCGGTTTCTGATGAGCGAGCGGGCATGAACGCGGTCGAGCTGGAGCGGATTTCCAAGACGTTCAAGAGCGTCAAAGCGGTCGATGACCTGAGCCTGAGCGTGCCGGAAGGGTCGATCTACGGCTTCATCGGTCCGAACGGTTCGGGCAAGACGACGACGCTGCGCATGATCATGCGCATCTACTACCCGGACGCCGGGTCGGGCGCGATCCGGATTCTCGGGAACGATCACAGCGCCGCGGCCAACGACCGGATCGGATACCTGCCGGAGGAGCGCGGGCTGTACCGCAAGATGAAGGTCCGCGATCTGCTGAAATTTTTTCTCGAATTGCACGGTCATCGGCGGAATCTTTCGGAACCGATCCGGTCCTGGCTCGCGCGGTTGCGCCTGTCCGACTGGGCGGACAAGAAGGTCGAGGCGCTTTCGAAGGGCATGAGCCAGCGGATTCAGTTCATCGCCGCGGTGGTTCACTCGCCGAGGCTGCTGATCCTCGACGAACCGTTCTCCGGGTTGGACCCGGTGAGCACGGAGGACTTGCGCGAGGCGATCCTCGAGCTGCGCCGCAACGGCGCGACGGTTCTTTTTTCGACGCACGACATGCACATGGCCGAGAAAATGTGCGACTACGTGCTGATGATCTACCAGGGCCGGAAAGTGCTGGACGGCACGCTGGAGTCGATCCAGGCGCGCTACGGCGCGGACACGCTGCGCGTCGCGGTGGAAGGGAACGGGCAAAGTCTCGCTTCGTTGCCGGGGGTCGAGCGCGTCGCGGATTTCGGGCGCCTGGCGGAACTGAAAATGCGCGACGGGACCGACCCGCAGCGCGTGCTTGAAGCGTTGATCGCCCGCGGGCGCGTCACCCACTTCGAACTGACGAGGCCCACGCTGCACGACATCTTCGTCCGCATCGCGCGACCGAAGGAGTGAACGTTGAAAGTCGAAAACTGAAAGTCGAACGTTGAAGCGTTGAAACGGAGCATCAAACACCTGGGCGAACCGTAGGGCGGGCCTCGCCCGCCGCCCGAACCGTGAACCTTAATCCCGATCTCACTTCATGACCCGCAAAACAATTGTCATCGCCGTCCGCGAGTACCAGGCCGCGATCCGGACCAAGACGTTCATCGTCTCGCTGATCCTGATGCCCGTCTTCATGGGCGGCAGCATCGGCGTGCAGGTTCTGCTGCGGGACAAGGTGGACACGGCGGACAAGCGGATCGCGCTGGTGGACTGCACGGGTCGGCTGGCCGGGGCGATTCTCGCTGACGCCGAGCGCCGCAACGATATCGGCATTTTCCAGGGAGAAGGTGCGGAACGGAAGCAGACGCAGCCCCGTTTCGTGTTCGAGTCGGTCGCCCCTCCCGCTGAAACTTCTCCGGATGCGCTGAAGGCGTTGACGCTGGAGCTGTCCGACCGGGTTCGCAAGCGGGAGCTTTTCGCCTTTGCGATCATCCCGGCGGACACCATCTCCCACGCCGCCTCCTCCACCGCCGCATCGTCGCCGGCGCCTCCCGCCGCAATCGCCTATCACAGCAACAGCCCGACGTATGACGACGTCCGCCGCTGGCTGACCAGCGTCCTCACGAAGCACACGCATGAGGCGCGCCTGTCGGATGCGAACGTGGATACGAAGCTGGTCATGAACGCGCTTTCGCCGCTGATCGTGGACAACCTCGGTCTGGTTTCGCGCGAAGTCACCGGCGAGATCAAGGCCGCCGAGAAGACCAGCGAACTGGCGACGCTGTTCATCGCCTTCGGACTGCTGATGCTGATGTTCATGGTGGTGATGATCTCCGCCCAGCCGCTGCTTCAGAGTGTGCTGGAGGAGAAGATGCAGCGGATTGCGGAGGTGCTCATCGCGTGCGCGTCGCCGTTCGAGTTGATGATGGGCAAACTGCTCGGCACGGCGGGCGTGTCACTGACGATCGTATGCGTGTACCTGCTCGGCGGGCTTTTTGCGATGGAGCGCCTCGGCGTGGCCGGTCTGTTCCCGAAGCACCTGATCGGCTGGTTCATCCTGTATCAGTGCCTGGCGGTGCTGATGTTCGGGTCGATGTTCAGCGCGGTCGGCGCTGCGGTGAACGACCTCAAGGAAGCGCAGAATCTCGTCACGCCGCTGATGCTCGTCGTCATCGTGCCGTTGTTCATCTGGGTCAACGTGGCCAAGGAGCCGAATGTGAGCTTCTCGGTGATCGCGTCGTTCTTCCCCTTCGCCACACCGATGCTGATGATTGTAAGGATGGCGGTGCCTCCGGGGGTGCCCGCGTGGCAGCCGGCGGTCGGCGCGCTGGGCGTGCTGGCGACGACGGTGGCTTGCGTTTTCGCGGCGGGGCGCGTCTTCCGCATCGGGATCCTGATGCAGGGGAAGGCTCCGAAGCTGCGCGAGTTGATCGGGTGGATGTTGCGCGGATGACCGTCCGGCCGCCTCGGCATCAGGCCGCGAGAGCATCCCGAGGAAGGGACCGATCGACAGGGGAATGTCCCCGGTGCCGTGATGAAAGTGACCGTGGTGGGGCGTCAATTCAACCCCGAGCGTAGACTCTTCAGAGCCTGTCCCGGAACCGAAGGGTCGAACGCGGAAGATGGTCACCCTCAGTGAACTGACCGGAAATCCGTGGTTCCGCCCGGACTGAAGTCGGCTGCTTACCGGGTTCCGGGATGGATTCTAGGACTTCCGTCCTCTGCACCGGACGGAACAATCACCCCCGAAAACGAGATGTCCCGGGCGGAAGCAGGACAGGAGGTCGCCCCCGCAGGGTCCGAAGATTGACCGCGGTGCGACCGCGCATAAAGTAATCGCCCGAGCCTGACGACAACTGCCGGTGAAGCCCGGCTTGAAAGGACGACGCGCCGGGCATGCTGCGGGAACCGAGGGCGGGCGATCACGCTAACCGCGTGCTTCCGCGCGGCATCTTAAAGGAATCCCGGACTTCGTCCGGCGCAGCGGCGTCGGAGGGAGGTTCGGAGACGGCGGCGTCGGGAGT
This sequence comes from Phycisphaerae bacterium, assembly GCA_013360585.1. GTDB lineage: Bacteria > Planctomycetota > Phycisphaerae > UBA1845 > UBA1845 > JABWBH01. The sequence continues at coordinate 7,233 of JABWBH010000009.1, forward strand.
CGGTGCATCATGAACACGGTTTTACGCAGAGTCGGGGGCGGCTTGCTGGCGGCGGGAATGTTGCTCGGCGCGACCGGTTGTGCGGATCCGGGCACGCAGCGTCGCGAGAAGTTCGGCAAGACGTTTTACCTTGACGGCGCGGGCAACCTGGGGTTCGGAGCGTCGGACGTGCCGGCGGGGCTGCGGCGTGCCGGGTACCGCGGGGACGTTGAGATCTACATGTGGACGACGTCGCTGAACCCGCTGGTGGACCAGCTCAACATTCCGGCGGCGCGGTTCCGGGCGTCGGTGCTGGCGGACAAGATCATCGCCTATCAGAAGCAGCATCCTGACAATGAAATCAACGTGATCGCGCTGTCGGCGGGCACGGGGGTGGCGACCTGGGCGATCGAGGAGCTGAAGGGGCGGGCGAAGGTCAACAACCTGATCCTCCTGGGGTCTTCCCTGTCGAATGATTACGACGTGTCGACGGCCCTTCAGAACATGAAGGGGCGGATTTACGTTTATTACTCGCCGAATGACGCCGTCCTCGAGATCGTGAAACTCGTGGGGACGATCGACGGGAAGCGCGGCGTCCCGTCCGTCGGGCAGGTGGGTCTCAAGCCGCCGTCGGGGCAGGAGAGCCGCGTCGTCAACATCGGGTGGAACGAGGAGTGGACGCGCTTCGGTTGGGCGGGGACGCACACGGACTGCACCAGCGGACAGTTCGTTCAGGTGCAGATATCGAAGCACATTGTCGCGCCGGTCGGAACGGCATCCACCGGCGAAACCCCGGGTCCGCCTCGTCGCAGCTACCGAGCGTCGAGCCGGTAGAGCCGGTTCGGCCGCGCGAGCGCGTTTTTTCCCCTGCGCCTCCCTCGGCCGCCGATATTCGGTGCTCTGGAGGTTCCGTCGTCACGACGCGACGTGCGTTCGGGGCGGGGAGAGTCGGCCGCCCCTGCGAGGCGGAACCCCTCGCCTCAACATTTCGCAAGATCGTCTGCTTCCACGAACGCAATGCCGGACAACCGGAGTCGCCGGAGCCCAGCCGCCGCTTATTGAAAGCGCTCCAGCAGGCGCCTGCAGGCCTTCACACCAGCGAGTTCGTCCGTCGGACCTTCGTACTCGATACCGACGTAGCCGCGGTATCCGGCGTCGAGGACGATCTTCATCATCCGGGCGAAGTCGATCGTCGTCTCATCGCCGGCGTCGTTGAAGGCGTAGCACTTGGCGCTGACCGCCTTGGCCGCGGGCATCAGCTTGCAGATCGAGTCGTACCTGTCGGCCTCCTTCGGGAAGTTGCCGAAGTCGGGGAGCGTGCCGAAGTTGGGCTTGTTCACCGCGGCGACGACTTTCATCAGCGAGTCCGCGTCAGACGACAGTCCGCCGTGGTTTTCGATGATGACGTTGAGCTTGTCGGCGGCGGCGAGATCCGCCAGCTCGGCGAAGCTCTCCGCCCCGCGACGGATCGCCTCCGCGTCGCCGGGCGCGGCGTTCCCGAAATTGCAGCGGATCGAGTGACACCCGAGCAGCGCCGCGGCGTCGAGCCACTTCCGGTGATTGCGGACCGCCTGCCGGCGCACCGCCGCGTCCGCGTGGCTCATGTCGCCCTCGGAGTCGCACATGATCAGGAGAATTTTCACGCCGTGATCGGCGGCGCGCTTCCGCAGGTCGTTGCAGTAGTCGAAGGTCGGCGCGGGGAAGAAGTTGTTGACCAGCTCCAGCCCGTCAAGCCCGAACTCCTCGCGGGTCAGCTTCGGCAGGTCGATCTGCTTGAGCTTGCCGTCGAAAAAGAGGCGATGCACGGACCACGCCGCCAGCGAGATGGAGAACTTCTTCGCGCCGGGGGGATCCTGCGGATCCGCCTCGGCAGACAAGGCTCCGCCGACTACTGCAACCCCGGCCAGACCCGCCGCATCCCTCAGAAACTGTCGTCGCGTCGTGTTCATGCGTTCATCTTAGGAGATGCCGAACTTCAGGGGAACCCACGGTCAACGCATCGCAATTTATTTGAAGAGGTCCGGGTACACTTTTTTGAGCGTCTCGTTCGCTTTCGCGTTCCGCCGGAGGACGTCCACCATCTCCTCGATGCGGGTGAAGAGGCGGCGCGGTTTGCGCGGTTTGCAGCGCGTCAGGACGTACTGCGCGATCATCGGAAACGTGATCGACGCGCAGGAGTAGACGACGACGTTGTTCTTGTGCGCGTCCTTGACCTTGCCCCAGCTCTTCGACTCCGCCGCGGTCGCTCCGGACAGCCCGCCCCAGTGCGGCGCGTCGACGCTGAGCTGGATGAAGTAGTCGTGTCCGCCCTTCGTCGTGTCGTAAAGAATCTGGTGCAGCGTCGGCTGCGTCTGCATGTAAAAGTTCTTCGGCGAACCGCCGCCGATCTCGATGACGCCGTTGCGGTCGGCGTCGCGGACGATCGCGGCGGTTTCGATGACGTCGAGGATCGGGTTGAGGTTGACCGGCCGGCCGAAAAGGTGCGGGACGATGAGGTTCATGCCGATCGAGGAGTCGCCCGGCGAGGACGTGTACACCGGCACGTCGAACTTCGCCGCCTGCGCGACGAAAGATTTTTCCGGATGCGGGGCGAGCTTGAGCACCTCGCGGCCGAGAGCGTAATGCAGCTTGGCGGTCGAGAAGGGAGTCGCGGTGTCGAAGCGAGAGGCGACGTCAACGATGATCCGGTCGGTGGCCAGCAACGTGTCCTCACCGGCGATGAAGATGTCGTAAATGCGGACGACGTCTTTTTCATTCAGGTCATTGTCGTCGACGTCCGGGCTGCCCTGCACGACCGGCATGTTGAAAGGGCGGTGCAGGTCGTGATAAAGGTTCGCCCCGGTCGAGATGAAGAAATCCACGAACCCGCGCTCGATCAGGGCATTGAACACGCCGCTCATCCCGATCGGGGTCATCGCCCCGCTGACCGTGATGGCGATCGTCGCGTCATCCTCGATCATGCGACGGAAGGTCTGCGCCGCGTCCGCCAGCCGCCTCGCGTTGAATCCGCTGCCGGCGTAAACGTGGTCGATCATGTCCGCGGCGGACTCGTTCCCCGGAAGCGCGAGCGGCTCGATCGTCCGCCCGCTCATGTACGCGTCGTGCGCGGACGCGCCGTCTTCCGCTGCGTCGGACGCGCATTTCGCGCCGTCCGGCTGAGCGGGCCTTCCGGGACAATGACCGGGTCGATGAGGAGGATGTGTGTTCATCTGGTTTTCCGAAAGCGAACGCTGATCCGTCAACACTTTCGCGGCGCGGTCGGCGGACGCCGAGGTCCGTCCTCGCGGACGCACGCGCCGCCGGGGGGATTATAACGGCGGCGCGGCGACCGTCAGCGGGTGGCGACGGCGGGTTGGGATCAGGGGTGGAGACGCATATAATCCGGCGGCGGGAGTGTGCTTCCGACGCAGCGATGATCATCAGGATTAACGGCAAAGAAGAAGCGATCCCGCCGGGTTTGACGGTCGCGGACCTGCTCGCGGCCCGCGGCTTGGCGCCGGTGCGCGTCGCCGTCGAGATCAATGAGAATCTGGTTCCGCGCCGCGATTACGGCGTGGTCCGGCTTGCGGAGGGCGACGCGGTGGAGATCGTGACGTTCGTCGGGGGTGGGTGAGGGGAATGCAGAATGCAGAATGCAGAATCCAGAATGAAGAATGAAGAACGTGGAATAAGCAAGGCTGGTAGGTAATGCGAATCCAGGGCCGTTAAGTCGGAGTTTCCCGGCTGAACCGCCCCCGTCAGGAAGGTTCTTTATTCGCCCCGCTCCGAAGATCATGAGACCGTGTGCGTACATGCAGCAACTCGGTGCGGAGTGTCGCCAGGGACAGGAAAGGATTTGATCGACTTTGAACGCCACGTCTGTGCAGCCTGACGCTTACCACATCGCAGGGTTCACGTTCCGCTCGCGCCTTTTCGTAGGCACCGGCAAGTACGCGAACTTCGACCTCATGCGGGCCGCGATCGACGCCTCCGGATGCGAGGTTGTCACCGTCGCCGTCCGTCGTGACGTCCTCGCCGACAACGGCGCTCCGCGCGCGGACAGCATCCTCGATCACCTGGACGGACGACGGATCACGATCCTGCCGAACACCGCCGGGTGCTTCAACGTCAAGGATGCGGTGCGCTCCGCCCGGCTGAGCCGCGACCTGCTCGAGGGAATGAACAACCCGGGCGCGGCGTGGGTCAAGCTGGAGGTGCTCGCGGACACGAAAACGCTCCTGCCCGATCCGATCGGGACGCTGGAGGCCACGAAAACCCTCGTTGGCGAGGGGTTGAAGGTGCTCGCATACACGACGGACGATCCGATCATCGCCGCGCGTCTCAAGGAGGCCGGCGCCGCCAGCGTCATGCCTCTCGGCGCCCCGATCGGCAGCGGACTGGGGATCCTCAATCCCAACAACATCCGCCTCTGCCTCGAATACCTGAAGTCGGGCGACCCGTCGTACCCGGTCATCGTGGACGCCGGGGTCGGGACGGCGAGCGACGTGACGGTGGCGATGGAGCTGGGTGCGGACGGTGTTCTGCTGAACACGGGGATCGCCGGCGCGAAAGACCCGGTGCGGATGGCGCGGGCGATGGCGCTGGCGTGTGAGTCCGGGCGCCTCGCCTGCCTCGCGGGCCGTATCCCGAAGAAGGCCTACGCAACGGCGTCTTCGCCCTGGGAAGGCGTGATCGGCCGGTAGTTTTCAGCGGCGCGCAGCACCTTCGCCCGCGACGCGCAGAAACACCGTCGCATCCGCCTCCGACATCTCGATCCCGCGCCGCGACATCATCTTCCGCGCGACATCGAGCAGCTTCTGAGGGTCTCCCGCGCGCACGCCGTCGCCCGTCAGCCACGAGAAGGGCGGCACGTACGACGGCAGCAGACCTCCGATCGCCGCAACCGCCGCGAAATCCAGCACGGCGCCGGTCGGCAGCAGGGTGCCGATCCCGGTCTTCACGTGATCGGCGATCAACGCGCCGAAGAACATCTGACCGGTGTCGATCTCGTCGCCGCCGCGCCGGACGCGCACCGTGCCGTAAGTGTTCTTCAGGTCCGAGTTGGTCGTCCCCGCACCGAGATTGACCCAGCTCCCGATCCAGGAATGTCCGAGAAAGCCCGCATGCTGCTTGTTCGAGAACCCCTCAAAGAGGCATCCGTCGATCTCGCCGCCCAGCTTGCACACCGGTCCGACCGCGTTCGCCCCGTGAAGCCACGCATGCGGGTTGATGCGCGTATCTCTCCCGATGTACGCGGGGCCTTCGATCACGGCGTACGCGCCGATGCGGACGCCACGCTCGATCAGAATCGGTCCGTCCGTCGCGTCGAGCGTACACGGCCCCTGAAACGCGCAGTCCGCCGCGACGTGCGCCCGCGCCGGCTTCACGATCGTCACTCCGCGGCGCGAACGCGCGGGCGGCCTGCGTCGACCGGATGACATCCCCTCGGTCAGATCATTCTTCAGCGAGGCGATCATATCCCACGCGTGTCGGGTCATGCGCCCGCCGGCTTCGATCCGGGGAAGATGCGCGACGGCGTGCATCAACGCCTCTGCCCGGCCTTCCGCAATGATCTTGTTGAACTCCGACGCGGCGCGGTCATCCAGCCGGGCATGCGCCAGTTCACCATCGCAGTATGCGGCGTGCGCATCGCGCGGCAGGGCGACGCGCCCGTCAGGCCGCCACCCGGCGTTGATGACCCGATCCCCGGCGCGCACTCGCGGATTGATCGGTCGGGGATCGCGCGTCGCCGTCGCAGTCGCCAGCGCCGGCCGGACGCACAAGCCCGTCGCCCGGATCTGAAGAAGACGCTCAAGTCGCTCAAGGATCGTCTCCGGTCCGACGCGGATTTCGTAAACGGCGCGGGCACGCGTCAGCGGCGACAGCCCCTCCGCCCCCGCGCCCTCGAACACGATGCAACCTGCCGTCTTTTTCACGCCCGACCCCCCGTGCCCGCGCGTCTGTGCCGCCTCGTTCAAAAACTCGTCCCCGAACGCGGCTCGCCCCAACCCGAACCCTCACCCCCGGATGACCTGTCCGTCATACGCAAGCTGCCGGTGCCCCGGCAGCGAGGCGTTCGTCTCCGCATGAGGCAGATCGTGCGCCATGTGCGTAAAAAACGTCTGCTCGGCGCCGATCCGGTCCGCCGTCTCCAGCGCCTGCTCCAACGTGAAATGCGTCGGATGCGGCCTGCGGCGCAGCGCATCCAGAATCAGCACGCGTACGCCGCGCAGCCGGTCGAAGCCTTCCGGCGGGATGCGATTGCAATCCGTGCAGTACGCGAACCCTCCGAACCGGAACCCCAGCACCGGCATCTCCCCGTGATAGAGCGGAACCGTCGTCACTTCAACGTCCCCGAGCACGAACGTCGAGCCTTCGATCGGCCGCAGGGAAAGCTCCGGCTTGCTCGACTGCGTCTGAAGGTGAGGATCGAACGCATAAGGGAACATCCGCTCGATCCGCTCCAGCGTCCGCGGCATGCCGAAGCAGGGCAGCTCGCGCTTCATCAGCCAGTTGAACCGCCGAAGGTCGTCCAGCCCGACGACGTGATCCGCGTGATGATGCGTGAACAACACGGCGTCCACCGCGTCGATCCGGTTCGCCAGACATTGCAGCCGCAGCTCCGGGCTGGTGTCGATCAGAAATCGCGCTCCACGCCAGCGCACCACGATGCTGCATCGCGTGCGCCGGTCGCGCGGGTCGTCCGACGCACACACCGCGCAGTCGCACCCGATCATCGGAACGCCGTGCGACGTCCCGGTCCCCAGCACCACGACTTCAACGTCTTCCTTCCCCACGTTGCGCTCTCGGACTCGCACCGCATGCTCCGCGGCATCCGAGTCAAACCCCGGCGTCCTTCAGAAACCGCTGAAACTCAGGATCCCGCACCAGCACCTCGCGCCCCACGCGGATCAGCTCCTCGACGTCCCAGGGCGGCAGGCTCAGCCGCGTCGGCATGTTCAGGCACCGCTCTCGCTGCAGATCGTCCTTGATCGCCTGAAAATGCACGTGCGCCACGTAGGCGTCCGTCGGCGGCAGCAGAAACTCCGCCGGCGGCGCCACGTCCGGACACGCTCCCTGAAACTCCTCGAGACACCGCGCGTACGCCTCGCGGACTTCCGCCGATCCGGACACCAGAAGACGCGTCATCCGCACCAGCGTCTCATTGTGATTCTCGATGCCGGTGACCGCCGTCTTGTACCCGATCGTCAGCAGTCCCGGCGACGCCGCCTGACGCTCGATCGCCTCCTTCGGACGATGCCCGGCGTCCACCACGATGATCAGCAGGCGACGGATCCGCCCCTCCTGAATGCGCCGCCGGATGTAACCGTGTTGATACTCCTGAATCACATGCGTCAGACCGAGATTGTCGCACAACCCGCCGTCCACGACGTAGCAGAAACGGTGATCGAACTCATCCAACTCGCAACGCACGCCGTCCGGCGTCGCCCGAAACCGCGTAATCGACTTCGCCCACGCCTGCCGTCTCGCGTCCGCGAGGCGGGCTTCCGGCGAGTTCACCAGCTCCGACCGCACGTCGCACCCTTCCGCCTGCGGAAAGTACCGCAGCCGCATCGGACTGAACACGATCGGAAACGCCGAGGACGCCGCCACCGCGTAGCCCAGCGGCAACGCTCCCAGGTCCGAACCCAGCACGTCGAAATCCGCCTGCGTAAACTCGAACCCGCGTCCCAGCGCCAGGTTCGTCGCGTTGATCACCACGTAAGGCCGCGAACCTCGTTCCAGCAGATCCCGGTAGCGGACCTCGTCAAACACACGGCGATCGTAGTAATCCGCCGCCACGTCCACGGTATCCAGCAGGATAAAAGGCAGAAGAAAAAAGTTGCGCGGCGCCAGCATGTGCCCGATCAGACCGCTCTCAAGGTCGCGCCGCAGAACACGCTGCTCGTAACGCCCGTCGAACATCGCGTCGCCCCACGTCCCGAAAGCCGCCGATGTGAATGACCCTCCCGAAACGCTGGAGATGACGTCAGTTTCGTCCAGCAGGCGGCGCGGCGCCGAGGCGTCGTCGCCGACCCGCACCAGCGTCGCCGCCAGCTCCTGCATCACACCGTAAGACAACGCCGCCGCCCGCAGTCCCCCACCCGAAAACGTCAAACAAACGAAAAGCGCGTCGCCGTCTCCTTCCGTCTCCGGAAAAAGGGCGTCGAAGCGGTAACCCGCCGTCGGATCGGCAAGTTCGAGACGAGAGTTGTGATACGCCGGCGCGATGCAGCCGGACGCACCGACCGCCGCGATCAGCAGAAGACATCGCGTCCTCGCACGCCTCGCAGACGAGAAAGCAAGCCGCCTCCGCCGGACGGACCGGAGCGCATCAACACCGTGACGGAGGACCGATTGCACACATGAGGTTTTAACGTCCCGCCGGAGGCATTCCAACTCAGGACGGAACACGGTTGCGCTCTGCCGACATCCGACCTCCCGGCGTCGATGTTAGCGGCGGATCAGAGCAGGCTCGATCCAGTTCAACCGGTCGCCGATGTCGCCGTTGTCGCCGAAGTCCACGATGAGTTGAAGCTGAGCAGCCGGGGAGGACTCAGAAGACGCCCCTTCCGCGCCGCCCGCTTTGCGCGCCCCTCGCAACTCGACCCGAACCGGTCCGTAAAGGCGCCCCGGGCGAACGTGATCCTGAGAGTACCGCACCGCGCCATCCACGACGATCCGGACGGACACGTCCCCCTCCGGGGCGGCGCTGTCGTCGATTCCGAACGACGCCACGAAACTCTCGTAGACGCCGCCTCCAAGGTCGAACGTCAGCACAGACCGGCTCTGCACCCCGATCCCCTGCGCGTACTCCCGCCCCCCGACGCGCAGTGCGCCGCCGACTACGTTGCTCCCGCGGCGGTGAGGCCGATCCAGGGTCAGCATCGGCACATGCGTGGCGCTGATCGGCTCCAGTTCGTCCAGCGGCTGCCAGCGACCCCCTACAACGCTCACCGATGCGATCCGTCCCGCGTCAAAACGAACTTCCTCCCCGAACGTCGTTAACCCTCGCGCCGCCCCCTGCTCGAGCAGGAACGTCTCCAGCGTCAGCCTTCCGGACGCGCGAAGTTCCGCCCGGAAATGCGGCCGCGGCACAGGCGAGGGACGCTCTCCCGCCAACCGGATCGCCAGAAAAACGTCCTTCGCAATGCGCTGCGGACCCGCCGGTCCGTCCAGCACAAGCGCCTCGTGATCCAGCCGCGACATGAACCCGCTCACCGAGTCCCCGTTGGACAGCAACACTACGTCGTCCGTCGCCTCGGATCGCTCCAGCGCCGCAACGCGCTCTGACATCGCTCCTTCCGTCGCCGCGGGCGTCAGGATCAGCCCGATCGCCTCCACCGGTATCCGGATCGGACCCAGATCCCGCGTGTCCAGAAGGATCGACTGCTCGACCGCCTCGGTCAGCCAGCCGCAGACCTCATCCCCGTTCTGCAGCCGAATCCGCCACCCGCGAGCGTGTTCTCTCCCTCCGCCGGCGCCGAACTCAATTGAGACGACATCAGACGTCGCGATCGACCGCCTCGTTCCGTCACCCAGCGCCACAGTCGCCCCCGAGCGGGGGTCGAACGAAACGACGCGCGCCGCCGACAACTCCCCTTCAACCGTCCGGACGACAGCCGGCGCCGAACCGGAGACGTCCGCCGACTGCGCGATCACCGCCCCCCTCGAACTGAACATCCACGCCGCGCAGGCCGCGCTCGCCGCGGCGATGCGCATTCCTCGCGAACCCCGGCATATGTCTCTCATAATGTTCATTTCTGAAGGATCGGCAGAAGGCGGTTCGGCATCTGAAGCACTATCAGACCCATCGCCGTCCCGTATTCCGTCCCCGCCTGCCCACGCCAGTACCCTTCCTCGGCCTGCGTAGCAATCAATTCGTCCCGGATCGCCGGGAACCAGCGCGACCAGTGCTCGTCGCCCGCCAGATACATCGCCTGCGCCGCATAATAATGCCCGTAAAAATAATGACCGACGGACTCGCTCTTCGGCGGCGTGAAACGTTCAAGATAGCGCAATCCTCGCTCGATCTCGTCTCCCTCGTAAATCCCAGCATACTGCAGCGCGCACACTCCCGCCGCCGACCGCGCGAACGCCGACCCCCCCGAGTTCAGCATATATCGGAACCCGCCGTCGTCGTTCTGGCTGTCGCGTACGTACTGGATCGCACGGTCGATCACCGACTTCTCCACGTGAATTCCCGCGTTCCGCGCCGCCCGCAGCGCCATCACCTGACAGATCGTCACCGAAATGTCCGCATCATTCCGAACCGGCTGATACCGCCAGCCCCCCTCGTCGTTCTGCGTCGCCACAATCAGACGCACCGCACGGCGCAGCGCCTCGCGCACCTCCGGCCGCGGCGACATGCCGTATACTTCCGCCAGAAACAACGTCGCGAAGCCGTGACCGTACATCGGCCCGTGCGACGTGTCCGCCGCCAACAACCCGCTTTCTGACCCGTGTTTCAGGATGAAATCCACGCAGCGATCGACCTGCGGCGCGTAACGACCCCGACCCGGAACGTTCCCGTCCATGATGAACGCCAGTCCCGCCAGTCCCGTGATCGCCACATGAGGTCCGTAATGCGACAGACTCCCGAAACTCCCGTCCGTCGCTTGATTGTCCGCCAACCACCGCAGCCCGCGCTCCACCGACGTACGCCACGCCGGCGTCAGTTCCCACTCCGCTGAGGGCGCGCCGCGCCCCGCATCCGGCGGCGACGCCGCGACCGTCGCGGGCGGCCCCACCTCCTGCCAGCCGGCGGTGGTCGCGTTGAGCGCTGCGACCGTCGCCACTGTCATCGCCGCACAAGCCATCAACACACGGATCATCAGTTTTGATCCTCCGGACCGCCTTGCAGTGACCGGTAATATCGCTCCACCCACTCCCGGAACCTCGGCAGCACCGCCTCGTTCATCCCCTCGATCACTTCGTCCCGATCGCGTTGCGGGAGATTTCCCCACGCTCGCCGGCGCTCCTTCAATTCCACGTCGCGGTCCCGTTCCACGCCGTCACCCCCGGGCGCCGTCGTCGCATCCTGCCCGGGTTCGCTCGAAGCCTCCGCCGAACGCTGTTCCGCTCCGGGTTGACGCGATCCGTCAGACCGCGGACGCGAGGCCGTCCGACGATCTGAACGAGAGGCGTTCGACTGCGGCTTGCGCTTCGTATTCTGCGCCGCCACCGCGATCGCGTTGTCCAGCTCCTTGATGATTTCTTTCTGAAGCGCCTGCGTCTCCGCACCAGCGTCGAACGTCACCTCCAGCCGACGCGCCCCTTCCGACATCATGCGCATGATCTTCGTCATCAGGTCGTCTTCGCCTTCGCCCGTCGTCTGACGCACAAGCTTGCGCGCCAGTTCTTCCTCCTCCTGCACCGCACCGGTAACCGGCGCCACCACAATCAGCAGCGCGGCCACCACCGTCACTGCCACGCTGTTCCTGATCGAACCACTCTCATCAGGCAGCGGTCCCGCCGATCTCAACCTGCCCCGGTTCCGGAAAAACTCCAGAACACCCTTCTTCATGAGGTCACCTGCCAACGTCATGTTCCGCTTTCCTCGTCGCAACGCGCCACCTCCGGCGACCGCCATCACCCCACCCGATTCTAGACCTCCCGGAACGCGATCCTCATCCGCCGGCGCCGTCCTGGTCCTCACGCGCCGCCTCTGTCACCCGCCGGGTCAGCTCACGCACCTGCGTCTGATCTTCCCCCAACTCCCGCAACCGGCGCAACTCGGCTTCGTCCGGCTCACGACCCGCCAGTTCCGCCGCCAGAGCAGCCGTCCGCTCGTTAATCTCAAGCTGAATCGCTTTCAACACGAGCAACTCGGTCACCGTCGGGACAGGTTTACCCCCCTGCTGCTGCGAGGCGCCGTCGCCTCCGCCGCCCCCGTCGCCCTCTGCAAACTCGGGGTTCTTGATCGCGTCTCGCGTGCCGGCAATCCCCGCGATCAACGTCTCCAGTTCACGCACGATCCGTCCCGAGACACGCTCCAGATCCCCGTCGATCGCTCGGCGCGTCAGACGATCCTGCGCCTCCTCCATCCAACCCACGACTCGCTGCAGCGCCCACGCAAAGACCGGTGCTCTTTCCACCTGGGCTTGCGCTTCCTGAGTCGCCTTCACCAGTTCCCCCTGATTCCGCGCCAGGTCCGACGCCGCTTTCGACTCAAGGCGCCCGATCCGCTGCCCCCCAGACAACCGGGCCGTCAGGTCGCGGATCCCGGCGTCGATCTCCCGCTGCGCCGCGACCAGCGCCTCCAGCCGACCCTGAATCTCCTCCAGCGTCTGCCTCTCGATGTCGTCCTGAACCTGCTCCGACGCTTCCGCCAGAGCGTCGAGCGCCTCATGCAGGAAATCCTCCGCGGCCTGCTGCGGCGCCTTCGCGTCCGCAGCGCGGGCTTCACCCAGAACGCGATGCGCCTCGCTCATCGACGTCGCCGCCGCGCTGACAAGTTCCCCCGCGGACGCGGACCTCGGCGTCACCCCGAGATCTTCACCCAGCCACCGCGCGTTCGTCCGAAGCTGACCTTGCGGCTCCGCCAGCGCCACCACGACGTCCGCAGGCGCGCCGACCGCCGCCGATTCCGCCGACGCCGCGGTCAACTCCTCCTGACGCCGCAAAAGCGCCGCCACCTGCTCCTCCGCTCGCTCCAACTCCTTCCGCAACTCGTCCAGCTCTCGCTTCCGCGCTTCGCGCAGCCCCGCGACCATCTTCGACATCGCGTCCTTCGCCGCCGACTGACTCACGCCCGCCGCCGCCGTCCGGTTCCCGCGCACCGCCTCCGCCGCCGTCTTCAGATGCCTCGGAAGATCCTGCGCCGCCGCCTCCCGCAGCGCCTGCTCCAGCGACTCCCGGGCCGCCGCCTCGGCATTTCCGAGGCTTTGCTCGCGCATCTGCGCCAACGCTTTGTTCACGTCGTCGTTGAGCTGCTCCTGCTGCCTCGCGAGACGCTCCAGCGCCGCCTGCTCATCCGCCGACAGCGACTCCACCGCGCGCCCGAGCGTCTCTTTCCCCGCCGCCGCCGTCGCCTCCCGAAGCGCCTCCTGCCGCTCAACGAGATCCGTCAGCCGCGATGCCAGCTCCTGAACATCGCCCCACCGCGAAAGCTCTTCCAGCACCGCCCGCAGGTTCGCCGACGCCTCCACCGCGCCTCGGCCCGCCTCCGCCGCCAGCCGTCTCGCCTCGTCCGCCGGTTCCGCGTCCCGAGCCCGCTGAAGCGCGCCGGAGGCGCTGCTCATCCGATCCGCCACCTCCCCCGCCAACCGATCCGCGATGCCCCGCACCCGCTGTGCCCAACCCTCGTCCTCCACCCGGTTGTCGCTCATCTGACCGGCCAGGTCGCGCGACCGGCGCACCAGATCCCGGACCGACCGCGCCAACCGCGCCTCCCGCGACGCCGTCGAAGCCGCCGCGTCGCGCTGCGACTCCGACCAGTCCGCCTCAATCTGCGCCAGCGCCTTCGCCGACTCCACCACGCCGTCCTGTTCCGCCAGAACCTGGCGCAACTGACGCTCAATCCCGTGCAACTGATCGCGCACGCGGCGCTCATACTCCGCGGCACTGATGATCCGCAGCGTCATCGGCGCGGAGCGCCCCGGCCTTTCCGCGCCCGCCTCGCCCGGAAACGTGTCCCACGCCGCCACGCAGAACGTCGCCACGTCGCCCGGCTCCAGCGCCAGGCGCGTCAACTCCCAGTCATGACGGAACATCGCGCTGGCCCGAACGCCTCCCGCCGCTCCCTCTTCCAACGCCACCGGCTCCGACAAGGTCGCGCGGCCTTCGCGCGTCGTCTCCAGCGCCGCCGCGGACACGCCGAAATCGTCCACCGCCTCCCCCACGAGCCGGATGATCGCCTCAGGCGTTGCTTCGACCGAGCCCGCCGGGTGCGTCAATGTCACTTGCGGCGGCATGTCGTCTTTCATCTTCAGGGCGTAAAGCGCCGCTGCCCGGTTCTCGAACCCGTCCTCGTCCACCACCGTCACGCGGAACTGAACGTCCGCTTTCGGTTCAAACGCCGCCCGTAGCCGGCGCCGATCATCCGGGTCCGGGGTCAGCGGTGTTGTCCAACCGTCCGCGGAGTGAAGCTGCATCCGCTCCGCCCCCGCTCCGCGCGCTGCGTCCTTGCTGCTTGTCACGACCGCCTCGACTCGGCTCCCCCGAATCACGTCCACCGCCTCCGTCGTCAGCGTCAGAATCTCCGGCGCCGCCCCGTCCGCATACGCCGGCGGATACACCGTCAGGACCACCTCCTCGATCACCGGCCGTGCGACCGCGACGATCCGACCCGGCTCACGTCGCGTGCTCGCGTCGCCCGCCTCGAAGTGATAACGCACGTCACACAGCACCGGCTGGATGACCGCCTCGAACACGTCGCCTTCCCGCTGCATCGCCAGCGTCATCGTCCGCCCTTCCGCATCCCGCAAATGAACGACGCCGCGCAACGTGTCCGACAGTCCCTTCGTCACTTTCATGCGGACCCGCGCCGACTCCGCCAGCGGCGCGCGGATCACCCGCGTCAGAGGCGAAATCTGCACCGTCGTTGGCCACTCCACCGCTCCGAACGGATCCAGATAGCGTGACAACCCCGTCCACATCCACGCCGGCGATCCGAGGCTCACCGCCGCCAGCAGCACGACGCTGAGAATGAAAAACAACGTCCCGGTCAGCAGCGGACGCGTCGTCAGCACGCGCTCAAGGTCTCGCTGGGCGATCGCCCGCTCCGTGTTTACCAGAAACTGACGCACCATCGGCGCCGACCCCGCCTCCGCGCTGCGGGCGAAGTTCACCAGACTCGACAACCGGTCATTGAAATCCCCGAAATAACGCTCGATCCGCGCCGCAATCTGGCCGACGCTCAAACCCGCCCGCGCCGGACGGTAAATCCAGTACGTCCACGCCAGCGCGAACCCGACCAGAAACGCCGCCCCGATCACCAGCCGCGGAATCGCCGGGAGATCGAGGCTCCAGTCCAACAGCAGAATCGCCAGCAGCGCGTACACCCCCCCGGACCCCACCGCCGCGATTCCGTAAAGGATCCACCGCCGGTATGCGATCCGCCGGATGCGCTCCAGCCGCGCGATCAATTCTCGACTCTGCTCGCTCTCCAGTGCCGACATTCGCGTCCCCTGGTTCACCGCACGCGCCTACGCTCCGTCCACCTTCTCCACCCTCCGAGCCGTGCCCGTCAGAAAGCGCTCGTCAAATCCTCCGACGCCTCGTCCCCGATCTCTGATTCTCACCTACACCAGCCCGAACCCCTTCCGTGTCACCCACTCCGCCGTAATCAGCAGCACAAAAAGCAGCGCCGCCAGCCGCGAATCCCACAGCGGCTCCACGACGTCATCCGGAATCTGCACGCTTCGGTCGCGGATCTTCGACAACCCACCCGCCACATCGTCCAGCTCGATCATGCTCCCGCCCGTGCCCGTCGCCAGTTGCTCCAGCAATTCGTGATCCGCCTCCGCCCGCCTCGACTCCAGATCCAGCGCCTGCACCTGAAACGTCGTCGAGATCGCCCGCTCCGGTACGAAACCCGTCGCCTCAACCTCCAGCAACATGCTTCCCGGACGATCCGCGATGCGCGATCCGAGAAACACGTTGGACCGCTCTTCAACCCGCCGCAGCTCGAACCGCATCGCCGCGCGCCCCTCTCCGTCCACCCCCCGCACCGTCAGCGCATCCCCCAGCGCTGAGGACAATTCGGGATCCAGCACACGCGCTTCAACCCCAACACGCTCCCCCAGGTTGTAACGCCGACGATCCGTCGTCACCGTCATCCGACGATCCTGCCCCAGGCGACGGTCCGGCATCAGCGAGCGCGCCACTTGGATCCAGTACGCGTCGTGAAGGAACTCCCCCGTGTGACGACGCCACAACCACGTGTCGTCCGTCGCCTGGAAGAAGAGCTTCCCAGCCCCGTAACGCCCCGACACCACCAGCGGCATCGCCCTCGAACCTGCCGTCGCCGTGGGATGCTCCAGCAACACCGTCGCTCCCGGTTTCGGACCCAGCGATCGCGCGTACCAGTACCACGACGGAAGCTCCCCGATCAGCTTCACGTTCTCCTCGAGATCCGGCACGAACCGGAACAGGCGGCTCGCACGCCCCTCCGGCGTCAGCCGCCCGCGGTATCCGGTGGTGATCGTGCCCCCCGGACCCCCCGACGCCTCCGCGTCGATCCGCACCGGCACAAGTCGCTCAAGCGGCGTCCCGAGAAAACGTCCCGGCGTATACCGCTCCCCCGCGATCAGACCGAACCCGCCGCCCTGGTTCCCTACGAAGTCCAGCAGCATCCGCATCTGCGCCAGGCTCAGCCAATTCCCTCGCGCGTCCACGTCACCGAAGATCACCACGTCATAAGGGTTCAGCTCCTCCGGCGTCTCGGGGAATCTCTGGATCGGCAGCGTCCCCTCCTGAACGAAGCCCTCGTCGGCTTCCAGCAGAAGCACGCTGACCTTCACGGTCCGCTCCCGGACCAGCGCCGTCTTCAGGTACCGGTATTCGTAGCGCGGATACGTGTCCACGTAGAGCACGTTGAGCTGCTCATCCAGCACCGTCACGTCGAAGCGCTCCGCGTTGTTCGACAACTCCTGCTCCGCCGCCGGACCCGTCACTTCCACCCGGAATCGACGCACCCCGCGATCACGGAGTCGTGTGCTCAACTCGACCTGCTGCGCCCCCGATCCTGCCGTATCCGCGGAGAGAGCGACCGACGTCTCCGCCAGCACCGCGTCAGTCGCGTCATCAAGGAGTCGCACGCGGGCGGTCTCCGTCCCAACCAGTCCGCTCCACCGCAGGCTGATGTCCGCCGCGAGCACGTCATCCGCGAACACCGTCTGCGGCGCCCGGATTGCGTCCAGCCCCACATCCGCCACCGGATCCGGTGACCCAACCCGCAACGGATACACCGGCGCCTGTCGGGCCTGCGCAGATTGAAGCAGTTCGAACACGTCCACCGGCGTCGTCGCCCGGCCGTCGCTGATCAGGACGATCCCTGCAATGCGCCGATCCGGATCCGCCGCCAACACCGCCTGAAGCGCCCCCACCACGTCCGAATTGCCGCCCTCCGGTGTCAACGCGCTCAGCCCCGCCGCGACCTCCGTCGGCGACTCCGGCGATCCCGGCGGGCTCGCCTCCCGCAAGCCCGACGCAAAGGCATAAAGTCGCAACCGGTTTCCGGGCGGCAGGGATCTTCGCAACACAGCCGCGTCATCCTTCAGAAGCGCCGCTCGTGCCTGATCCAGCCGCGACAACGCCGGCTCACCTGTCGACGCCGTCGGGCTGTCTGTCTCGGCTTCTGCTGCGCGATCACCTGACTCAGCCTCGCGCCGCCGGTCCACGCGCGACATGCTGCGAGACTCATCCACCAGCAGGATCACTTCCGACGGTTCGACCCGATTCCGCTGAAGCTTCAGCATCGGACGGCAAAGCAACGCCCCGACCAGCGCCACCAGCCCCAGCCGCAACCCTCCGAGCAGCGTCCGGCGCAGCACGGAGCCGCGCTCACGACGGTAGACCAACGCCACGCACGCCGCCGCCGCCAGTCCCAGCGCGGACAGCACCCACGCCTCCACCGGAACGTCCCACGTCAACCGCAGGGGCGCGTCCCGGCCGAGCCGTATCCGCTCCAGATCCAGCAACCACTCCAGCGCGCGTTTCACCATCATGACTCGACTACCGCCGTCAGCTTCCCGGCAACGCTTCAATCATCCCACGTTCCGCTTACTCGCTCGCAGCGCCGTCGCGGCTGCCGCTCGCCGCCCCCGCGAGGATCGGCTCCACCAGCAGCAGCCCCAGCACGATCAGCAACACCGTCAGATTCAACTCCGTCGCCTGCGCCATCCGCCCCGGTTCGGCCCCTGATTCCGCTTCATCCTCAAGCACGCGCGCTGATCCGCCCACCCGCCCCGCCACCACGGCGGTCTCCGTCACCCCCGGATCCGACTCCTGCGCCGGAACGTTCACCGCAAAATCCAACGTTCGCTCGCCCGACTGAAACCGGTAGATGCCCGGGTCCGCCGCCGGTCCCGCGCGAAACGTCAACGACCCGTCCGACCCCTGCGCCACGGATCCCGACAGGGTTCCCCCCGACGGCGAGGTCAACCGGACCGGAAGGTCCACGTCCTGCGGCCTGATCGGCTCGACGATCGGCGATCCGGTTTCAACCGTGCGGTGGCTTCCCGGGCGCCCGCACAGCATGGACACCGCCTCAACCACCACCGAGACAAAGTCGCCCTTTGCGGGGAAATTCGTCCACTCCATGTTGGCCGATGTCGTAAACATCGCCGAGGTTCCGCGGCCCACCGATCGAACGACCAGCGCCGGATCCCCGGTCATGTACTTCAGGACGACCCGCGACTCGGGCGTCGTTGACGTGATCGGCAGGTACCGCTCAACCCGCGCACTGAAAAGACCGCTGTCCCTCAACGACGCGAACTCCGCGACCAGCGGATGCACCGGCTCCGCCAGCGTCATCGTCGTCCACTCCCCCTCGCCGCCCGACGGGCGGACCGCTTCCCCCAGCGTTCCGGGGAGCAGCGCGGGCTCTGACCCCGCCCCTTGCCGGTTGTAATGCTCAACTGAAACCTGATCTCCGCCGAAGACGAGCAGCCCACCGCCCTCCCCGACGTATTCCCCCAGCCGCCGCCACTCCCGCTCCGGCAGGCGCCCGACGTTGCACAACACGACGACCGCGTAGTCCCGCAACGACTCCGCCGCGAGTTCGCTGTCGCCGATGACCTTCGCCTCGAACACGCCCGATCCCACGCTCGACTCGTCCGCAGGCGAAAGCGCCTTTTGCACGTACCCCGCGTGCCCGTCCATCGGATTCGCGCCCGGCTCCCCCTCCACCAGCAGCACCGGCGCCCGCTGGAGCACCTCGACTGACACATACGCGCGATCATCCGCCGCCAGCGCTGCGTCCACCGCCCCGGCCAGTTCCGCGCGCAAGCCGTGCGTCCCCGCCTCGCGGAACGTGATGAATCCGGCCTGAGAGGCTGATCCGCCGGCGGAAACGGACTCGAACTCGAACGTCAGGAGGCGTCGCTCACGATCGGTCACGTGCACGCTCACATCACGCACCGCCCGAACCCCGTGATTCACAACCTCCGCCTCGATCCGTGTCGGAAACCCCGTCGCCGTCAGCGGTGTCAGCACCGTCAGCCGCCGCACCGCCACGTTCGACATGCCGGGTTCCGCTGCTTTGATCAGCGCCAGATCCACCTCCGCCGCCAGCCGCCGCGCCTCATTCATCGCCCGCCCGCCGACCTCGGCGGTCTCCCAGTCCGCTCGGGCGAAGTCGCTCACCACGTACACGGTCGTATTCGCCTTCAGGATCGACGTTTCCGCCGTCAGTTCCCGCGCCGCCGACAGCGCCGCCTCCCAGTCCGCCGCCAGATGCGTCGGATGAGCCTGTCGCAGGTGGTCCTCGAACGCCGACGCCCCGAACGCTTCTCGTGACGGCGTTCTCGTCCCTGCCGACGTCATCACGAGGTTGAACACGTCATCTTCGCCAAAACCCGGGAGCAATTGACGTATCCGCTCCAGCGCCGCTTCGAAGCGCGTCTTGCCTCCCGCCCCCCGCGTCTGCATCGACAGGCTGTCATCCAGAACGAACACGCGACGCGCCCGCACCCGCTCCCCCGCGACCCCGCCGCTCGATGACAGAAAGGGTCGACCCGCGGCCGCCACCCCCAGCCCGATCAGCACCACCCTCAGCGCCAGCAGCAGCCACTGCTCGACAAAAAGCCTTCGCCGGCTCTGCCGCGTCGCCGCCAGCAGGAACACCATCGCCGCCCAGACGACGCGCTTATGACGACGACGGTTCAGAAGGTGAACCACAATCGGCACGAGCGCCGCAGCGCCCGCCGCCGCCGCGATCGCCGGATTCACGAACCCGAAACTCTGCGCCAGGACCGGCACCGCGATCATCCTCCCGTCATCCCGCGCGCCGTCCGGCGGCGCATCCGCGTCGCTCGTGAAGCCAGGTACGCGCTCAGCGCTACGTCCATCGCCGTCGACGTGTCGAACGACACGTAGTCGATCATCATCCGGCTGCATCCGTTCTGAAGCTGCGACCGGAACCGCTCCACCTCCGCAAGATAACGCTCGCGCAGCGCGCGCGGCTCGGTCAGGAGGCGCCCCGTCCCCTCCAGCCCCTCGAACATCGTCGGACCCGAAAGGTCAAACGTCAGCTCCGCCCGGTCCCAGAGGTGGCACGCCACCACCTCGTGACGCCGGTACCGCAGGTGACGCAGACCCCGCAGCGTCGACGCCACGTCGTCAAGAAAGTCGCTGATGATGAAGACCAGCGTCCGACGCGGCAAACGCTCCGCCAGATCGTCGAACACCGTCGCCAGCGAGGTCTTCGCCCCCTTCGCCTTCCCTTCAAGCTCCTGAATCACCGTCTTCCACTGCGTCGAGGCGTTTGACGGTCGCACAAATTCACCCAGCGCCGCGTCAAACAGCGCCAGCCCCACCGCGTCCCCCTGCTGCAACGACAGGTAGGCCAGCGACGCCGCCAGCGAGGTCGCATACTCGTGCTTGGACCACGGTGAAGACGCCGATCGGAAACTCATCGACTCGCTTGTGTCCACCACCAGCAGGCAAGTGAGATTCGTCTCCTGCTCGTACTCCTTGATGTAGTACTTGTCCGTCCGACCGAAGACCTTCCAGTCAATGTGCCGGATGTCGTCGCCCTGCACGTACTGACGATGATCCGCGTACTCCACCGACAATCCCCGGTAAGGACTGTGATGCAGACCTGTGAAGTACCCCTCGACGATCAATCGCGCGCGCAGCTCCAGCCCCCCGATCCGCGACAGCACGGTCGGATCAAGAAACTTCCGGTAACCAGCGCCGGCCTCGGTCATGCGTGCTCCCGTCAGGATTGCGGCGGCGACGCGAAGACGCGACCCGCCATCTTTTCATCGAGGTGAACCGCTTCCGACGGCGTGTGCTTCACCAGCGCTTCAATGATGTCGTCCGCCCGGACGCCGTCCGCTTCAGCGTTGAAGTTCGTCAGGATGCGGTGACGCAGCACCGGTTTCGCCGCCCAGCGGATGTCGTCCGTCGAAACGTAGAACCGCCCGTTGAGCACGGCCCGCGCCTTGCCCGCAAGAATCAGAAACTGCGACGCCCGCGGACCGGCGCCCCACGCCACGTAATTCCGCACGATCGAGGGGACTTCCCCTTTGCCCACCCGCGTCTGGCGCACCAGCGCCATCGCAAACCGGATCACGTGCTCCGCACACGGCACACGCCGCACCACCTGCTGCAACTCAATGATGTCCCGTCCGCCCAGCGTTCGGCGCAACGACGCCTCCGCCGGCGCCGTCGTCATTCGCACGATCTGCAGCTCTTCCTCCTCCGACGGGTAATCCACCTGAATCTTCATCATGAACCGGTCGAGCTGCGCCTCCGGAAGCGGGTACGTCCCCTCCTGCTCGATCGGGTTCTGCGTCGCCAGCACGAAGAAAGGCCGCGGCAGCTTGTGCGGAAACCCCGCCGCCGTCACCTGGCGCTCCTGCATCGCCTCCAGCAGCGCCGACTGCGTCTTCGGCGGCGTCCGGTTGATCTCGTCCGCCAGCACCACGTTCGCGAACACCGGCCCCTTCACGAAGCGCAAACTCCGCGTCCCCGTCCCCTTGTCCTCCTCGATCACCTCCGTCCCGGTGATGTCCGACGGCATCAGGTCCGGCGTGAACTGAATCCGCGAGAACGACAGCGACATCGTCTGCGCCAGCGTGCTCACCAGCAGCGTCTTCGCCAGACCGGGAACGCCCTCGAGGATCGCGTGACCCTCGCAGAACAACGTCAGCAGCAGCAGCTCGATGACGTCGTCCTGCCCGACGATCACCTGCCGCACCTGCTCCCGGATCTGCGCGTAAGCGTCGTTGAGCTTCGCCACCATCGCCACGTCGTCCGCCCCCGCGGACGCCTCAGACTTCGGCCGCACCTCATCCATCGTCGTTGCTCCCCGTCGCCGACCGCCGCCGCGGCGCGCACCGCCCCTGCGATCGACGTTATCTGATTATCGGCGGCAATCAGGCTCGGGTCAGCCCCCGACGACAAGATTCGTCAACGTTTCAACGTTTCCGCCCCGGTCCGCTCGCCAAGAGGCTCTTTCGCAGGAGTGATCCCGCTGCCGGCGCGGTTCAGGGGTCGAATATCCAGCGACGAGAAGGAATCAGCGGCGAGACCGCAGACGACGCACCGGACAAGATGAAGACGGGTCGGAGAAGGGCGAATGCGTCAAGCCTTCGACGCGAAAAAAAAGTGACAACAATGCGGCACCCCCCGCCGCGTCAGGCGACGGTGAGGCGATCGGCGCACACAAACCCGCCCTTACCCGGGCACGTTCGGCGCAGCCCCCGCCGCGGGTGCGGCGGCGTCGGCGCCGTTCTTCTCCGCTTCTTTGATCTGGCGGTAGATTTCCTCACGGTGGACGGAGATGCCCTGCGGAGCGTCGATCCCGAGACGCACCTTGTTGCCCCGGACTTCCACGACCGTGATCTTGATGTCGTCGCCGATGATGATGCTCTGGTCTCTTGATCGTGCAAGTACCAACATAACCGGGGATTCCTCCCGCTCTCTCTCGCCTCCGTCTCCTTACGGCCGCAGGTCGCCAGAATCTTAGGGGCAACACATCGCCTTTTCAACGATTCACTTGACATCCGCCGGACATTCGCCCGGGAGGTGGCAAGATGGGCATTCCGGGCAACAAGCGGCGTTTCTCAGTCCCTTGTGAACGCCCGTCATGCAGGTCATCATTGCAATGTCGTCCGATTCCAGGGCCGACCCGACCCCGGATACGGGTTATCAGGCGGTGCTTGCTGGCGGTGATGCATGAATCCTGACCGGATGTTCGCTTTAACCCGCGATCTCATCGCCCTGGACTCGGTCACCCCGAGGGAAAAAGATAAGCTCCTGTTCCTTGAGCAGGCGCTTCATGCCCGAGGGTGGCGAACGCGACGATGCCCCGTCGCTGCAGATCGCTGGAACCTCGTAGCTGGCGAGGCTGACCCGATCCCGATCCTTTTCAACACGCATATTGACACCGTCCCCCCGCAATACGGACCGAAAGAAACGCCCCAGCGCATTTACGGCCGCGGCGCCTGCGACACCCACGGAATCCTCGCCGCGATGCTTGAGGCCCTCGACGAGCTTCGGGAGCAGCGCTTATCGGGCGTCGGATTGCTTGTCACCGTCGACGAGGAAGGTGGCGTGCATCTCGGCGCTCAGCGCGCCGGCGAGTCTCTCCCGGAACCGGACATCCTCATCGTCGGTGAACCCACCGAGAACATGCTCATCCGCGCCCAGAAAGGGCTGCTCAAGGCCGACCTCGTCGCGCAGGGAATTGAAGGTCATTCCGGTTACCCCGAGCGGGCTGACGACGCGCTCGACCGACTTCTCCTCGCCCTGCATGATCTGCGGGCGCAACCGTGGCTGACGAAGCACTCCGCTCAGGGCAACACCCTCAACGTGTTCATCAGGGACGGCGGACAGGCGTACAACAAGATTCCCGGACGCGCCGCCGCCGGGTTGTTCTTCCGGCTTGCCGAGCCGATGAACGTCATGCGGGACCGGATCGAAATCTGGTTCCGCGATCGCGCCGATCCTCGGCTCGAATTGCGCTGGCTCGGGGGGAACGACCCCGTTGAAGGACTGACGGTGCTGGACGGTTGGCCGACCGGTGTCGCCGCCTACAATACGGACATCGCGCATTTCCGCTGGACGCGGGCGCGCACGCTTCTTGTCGGTCCGGGCTCGATTCATCAGGCTCACCGCGACCTGACCGGCAATCGCTGGGACGAGGCGGAGTGGATCGACAAGCAGGAACAATGTCGGGGCGCGGAAAACTACGTTCGACTTGTGCAGGCGCTGACGTCGAGAAAGGCGGACCGCGGCACATGAACACCGCCTGCGAGACCTGCGGCGCACCCGCACGCGTGTTTGTATCCAACCAGCTTCCCGGGCGCGGCAAAGTCGTTCGCGCCTTCTGCATCGCCTGCGCCGACCGCGCCGAGCAGACGTGCGACCTCGTCCAGCCCGCCGCCCCGCCGCCGCTGTCCCTCGCCGCCGTCTACATCGCCACCGGCGCGTTCGTCGCCGCTCTTTGCGCCGCCGCGGACTGGGTCCGACTTGGCGAACAACCCGGGTTCGGTCTTTACCAGCTCGCCGCGCTGCTGGTCTCCGTCGTCCTCTTCCTTTCCGGACTGGTTATGCGCACCCCCAGCGTCGCCGTCGTCGCCTTTCTGATGGCCGGGCTCAGCGCCTTCGCCGACTGGATCCAGATCGGACTGGTCGAGGGCTTCGGATGGTGGCAGCGGATCGGAACCGCCGTCGGGGTCATCCTGATCGTCCGCGGACTGTGGCTGGCGCGCCCGCCGAAGCGACGGACTTCCGGCGGGGCTTGCCCCCCTCGGGCGACGTAACCTGCAAGTTCGTTGCTCGAACCCGGATCGCGGGCCTCCGGTCCGCGCCCGCCGACCGGAGCGTCACGGACCGGTTCTGAAACCACGGATCCGCATCGCGCCGCCCTAGCTGCGCACGCGATGCGCGCGGCGCACCTCCGCCGCGCTGCTGCGGCTGACGTCCAGATCACGCAGCAGCCCGTCGCGCAGTCCGTAAATCCACCCGTGAACGCTCAGCGCCCCCCCGCGATGCCACGCGTCCTGCACAATCGTCGTGTGACACAGGTTCTCCACCTGACGCATCACGTTCAGCTCGCACAACCGGTCCGGTCGGGCTTCAGGCGCCGTCGCCGCCAGCGCCGCCTCGTGCTCGTGGTGCAAGTCCCGCAGATGGCGCAGCCAGTTGTCGATCAACCCCAGCGACCGGTCCTGCATCGCCGCCAGCACGCCGCCGCAACCGTAATGTCCGCACACGATCACGTGCCTCACGCGAAGCACTTCAACCGCATATTGCAGGACGGACAGGCAGTTCAGGTCCGTGTGCAGCACGAGGTTCGCCACGTTCCGATGCACGAACAACTCCCCCGGATCCAGCCCGACGATCTCGTTCGCCGGAACCCGGCTGTCCGCGCATCCGATCCACAAATACTGCGGCGCCTGCTGCCGCGAGAGTCTCGGGAAAAAATCCGGATCCACGCGGGTCCGGTGCGCCGCCCACCGCCGGTTGTTCTCGATCAGCCGCGCTACGTCGCTCATCGCCCGGTCTCCGTCGTCGCCGGTCCCCGCGAGACCAGCCGCCGCGCCTCCTCATATTGCCGGCGGAACGCCAGCGTCAACCGCTCCGTCACCTCGAGCTGCGTCACCGCGTCGCGCCGCAGCAGCCGGCCGAACTGCTCCATCCCCGCGCCGTACTCGAGGCTCACCTCCACCGTCTCCCCTCCCACGGTCATTTCGAACGTCGGCAGGTTTGTCAGCGCCGCCAGCGCATCAGGCCGCGCATCCGGTCCGCCCGCCACGAGGATCGCCTCCCAGCCTCCGCGCAATTCCTCCAGCGCATCAAGGCACATGCAGCGGATCAGAACGCGAAGCGAATTGAACAGCGGCGACGTCCACTCCTCATGATAGTGCAGGAACTCCTTCATCTGATAAGGGTTCAGGTCAGGATCCGCCATGTGCGCCCGGTTTTCCTCGGTGTAGAAGTCCGTGCGCGTTGCGATCCGACGCTGCGTGTACCGGATCGGTCCGCCCGGGGCCCCCGCCCGGTACATCCAGAGGCGCTGGCTTGCCGGATCCAGACAGTATGCGACGAACCGCCTCGCCAGTTCGTAACGGTACGGGCGATCCGGGTCGCGCTCGACGTTCATCCGCAGCACGCTCACCGGATCCGCGTTGACGCTCGACCCTCCCAGCCCCGTTTCCGGGTCATACGGGTTGAGGAACACCATCCTCGACCGCCCGTCCGCCCCGACGCTGGACTGGCTTTGAAACCGCCCGTAAAAATCCACGCACATCCCCACCGCAGCGTCGCCGGTGCTGACGTCGATCGGCGGTTTGTTCGACCAGTCCGTGAAGTATCGCGCGTTTGCCCCGATCAGCATGATCGTCCGCAGTCCCTCGCGCCATCCCCGCGACTTCGCGGCCGCAACATCCTCCGCCCGGTCCCGCGCCGCGTTCACGTAGCCCGCCTCGTCGATCCCCAGTTTCCGCAGCTCCTCCCAGATCGCCTGCTGGACGATCATCTCAAAACATTTCGTGATCGTGCTGCTTTTCGTCGGATCCGCCGCGCCCAGCTTTCGAAAATACACGGGGTCCGTCAGATCCGACCAGCGCGTCGGCGGGCGTTCGACCCCCAGCTCCGCAAGACGGTCCACGTTGTAGCAGATGCCGAACGACGACAGCGTCGCCCCGTACCACCGGTCGAACGCGCGGTTCGGACGCCCGCTCGCGTCCAGGCGCGCGGGGTAGTAATCCTCCCCGCGGAAGCGCTGCGGCATATAAGGCAGCGTGTCCTGCTCGTCAGAAAGGATTCCGATCCGCGCCAGGTTCCCGACCAGCGCCTGCCGGTTGTGATCGAAAGGACCGCCCCCGAAAAATACGTCGATCCCGCAGTCCAGCGGCGTCCCCGCGTCATCCAGATACGCCTCCCGCGCCGCCCACTGCTCCGGTGTCGCCTTGTCCCGCGCCAGTCTCGGATCCTGGGCGGCCCGACCGATCGCCTCCGACCACGTTCGCCCCAGCGTCCTGGTCCAGTGCTGTCGGAACGACGCCAGCATCTGCGCATCCAGGTACCGCGAAATCTCCGTCGTCCCGCCGATGTTTCGCCACTCGATCGTCACCGGCTGACCGTATTGCGCCTCGTGCCACGCCGAGAACCCGCGCTCGAACTCATACCGGATCGCCTCGCCGTGCGGACTGACCGCCACCAGCCGCCACGCCCCCGACCGCGCCGCCTCCCCCCGAGGTCTCAGCAGGAACGGCGCCGCCACGACCCCCAGCAATCCCAGCAAGATGACCCCGTGTCCGATCCGCATTCCGTCGCACGCCTTTCAGCACCCGGTCTCGCCTTCAACCTCCTGCGCCGTTGCCGCGTTCCGTTGCTAACATACCGCGCCTTCGCATCGCCGCAGCATCTCCGCTCCGGGGCATGTTCGTCTGCCTCGCCTTCCACAATGCCGAAAACCTGGACGCCCCAGGTCGGTACTGACGCCCCCCGCGGTTCCAGCCGCCACATCCACGTCCGGTCGAACAAGGGGCGAGGACTGGCCAAAAAAACCTGCGTTTCCTGTCATTCAAGTCCGATCCGGCAAGTCCGATCCGGGCATGACCGGCCGGGCTCCACCCCCGCCCGGAACAGGTTCTCTGTCCGATGATCGCCCCTGGCTGGTGAAAAAAAAGGATTGATTCACGGGAGGGGGTGCGGTGTAGAATGTGGCCCGTTGGGTTCGGTCCCGCGGCGGGGAGGAGCCTGTCGCAACGGTCCGAGAGGCGGATTTACCTTTCTTCATTTTTTCCAAGGGGGGCCAGCAATGAGGAGGATGGGTTCGGTCAGCGTGCGGATGTGCGCGACTGCGGCGACCTTGACGCTGGGTTGGGCGACGGCGGCGCACGGAGGCGAGAAGGCGGCGCCGGCCGCGTCCGGCGGCGAGGCGATGTTTGTCGAAGTCGCGGGGGATCGTGAGTTCTCGGGCCGGATGATTGCCCGACCGGTGCAGGTCGAGGCGTGGGTTCTGGAGGGCAAGAGCGAGCGCAAAGCGGAGCGCCTGCGCGGTCGAGCGCAGGAGGCGCTGAGCGCCTTCACGGTGATCGAATACATCCCTCAAACCGATGAGACGATCTTCGAGGTGCCCGCGGACTCGGATGAGAACACCGTTGCGGCGCAGCTCCTGGCGACCGGGAACTTCCAGTACGTCGAGCCGGACTGGATTCTTTATCCGATCGCGTGCCCGAACGACCCGCTGCTGGGCAATCAGTGGCACCACAACGCGAACCGGATGAACTCGTGCGCCGGTTGGGATCTGCACACCGGCAACCCGACGGTGGCGGTGGGCATTTGCGACACGGGCATCCTGACGACCCACGAAGATCTGCTGCTGCACCGGCTTGAGGGTTACAACGCCGTCGATCAGCTCTGGGAGTCGCAGGGCGGGCAGATCGGTCCGGTGCATCCGCACGGAACACAGACGACGGGCTGCGCGGCCGCCAACGGTAACAACGGTCGCGGGGTCTCCGGCGTGGGCTGGAACCTGTCGCACCGGATGATGCGGGTGAGCAACAGCAGCGGCGGCGGGTCGAGCTCTTCGATCCTCAACCACGCGGCGCGGACGGCGGTCGAGAACGGATGCAAGGTCGCCAGCGTGTCCTACAGCGGCGTGGACTCCTCCACGAACCTGACGACCGCGACGTACATCAAGTCGATCGGGGGCCTGCTGGTCTGGGCGGCGGGGAACGACAACCGCAATCTCACGTTCTCGAACCGCGACAGCGACGACATCATCGTGGCGGGCGCGACGGATTCGAACGACGCCAAGGCGAGTTTCTCCGCTTACGGTCCGATGGTGGACGTCGTCGCGCCGGGCGTGAGCGTGGCGACCACGTCGTCCAGCTCGAACACGTCCTACGCCGCGGTCAGCGGCACGAGCTTCGCCTGTCCGCTGACGGCGGGGATGTGCGCGATGATCTGGTCGGCGAATCCGTCGCTGACGCCGGATGAGGTCGAGGCGGTGCTGAAAGCGTCGTGCGATGATCTGGGCGCCTCCGGCGTGGACAACACGTTCGGGTACGGACGCATCGAGCTTCTGCTGGCGATGCAGAACGCCGGCGGCGGCGGGATCACCGACTGCAACAACAACGGCGTGGATGACGCTGAGGACATCAGCAACGGCACGAGCGAAGACTGCAACGGAAACGGCGTGCCCGACGAGTGCGATCTGGCGGACGGCACGAGCGAAGACTGCAACGGAAACAGCGTGCCTGACGAGTGCGACATCGCTAACGGCACGAGCCAGGACGCCAACGGAAACGGCGTGCCCGACGAGTGTGATCCCGAACCCGGCGTGGGCACGTGGATGTCCTTCACAGCGGACACGAGCGTGCCCGGCGTCGGAACCGCGGCGAACGAGGACATCGTCTCCTACGACGCGAATACCGGGACGTGGTCGCTGATCTTCGACGGCAGCGACGTGGGGCTGGGCGGGTTGGCGATCGACGGGATGGCGGTGCTGTCCGGCGGCGACCTCCTCCTGTCTTTCACCGCCGCGGCGACGTTCTCGAGCATCGGCACCGTGGACGACAGCGACATCGTTCGCTTCACGCCGACCTCGCTCGGTGCGAACACGGCGGGGACGTTCTCGATGTACTTCGACGGCAGTGACGTGGGGTTGTCCACTTCCGACGAAGATGTGGACGCGATCTCGATCGACGCGTCCGGACGCCTCATCATTTCGACCCTCGGGGCGTGCTCGATGAACGGCGCGAGCGGTCAGGACGAGGATCTCTTCACGTTCAACGCGACGTCCCTCGGATCGAACACCGCGGGGACGTTCAGTCTCCTCTTTGACGGCAGCGACGTGGGCCTCGGCTCCAACAGCAGCGAGGATGTGGACGCCGCCGCGTGGACGAGCGCGGGAACGATCCTGCTTTCGACGCTCGGGTCGTTCTCGGTTCCCGGCTTGTCCGGCGCGAACGAGGACGTGTTCCAGTTCACGCCGACCTCGCTGGGCGGAACGACCGCCGGTTCGTACAACATGGTGCTGGACCTGAGCACGCTCGGAATCAGCACAGGGGCGGACGTGGCCGCCGTTGAGGTGGCGAACTGACGTTCGCTTGACGACGCCGTCGCCGGGGTTACGACCGGCGACCGGCGGTGTCGGTGAGCGACGGAAGATGCAACAAGACGCCCCGATCCCGTGCGGATCGGGGCGTCTTTGCGTTGCTCCTCATTACTTGCGCCGTGCGTCACGGGCAGTCGTACGATTTCTCGTCGGTCGCGCCGCACGACCAGACCGCCCCGGCGTTGCCACCGCCCGAAGGCCGGTCGTTGAACACGGCCTTGCCCTTCCCGCGAGCGTTGATCGTCCCGGAGTCCGTCGCGCCGTCGTCGAGCGTAACGGTGAAATCATCGCCCGGCACGCCGTTCTTGAGCACCACCTTGAGCTGATTGCCCCCGTTTCGAGCGCGGCACTTTGCCTTGCCGATGCGTTCCGCCCCGGAGCAACCGCCGCCGGCGCCGCCCCAGAACCCGCCGGTCAGCGAAAACTCTCCCGCCGTCAGGTCCCCCGCATCCGGCTGACCGGTCGTGCCGCCCACCTCGAACTCGCCCCCGGCGGCAAGCCCGCCCCCGCCGTCGATCGTGAACCAGGCGATCTCGAAGTCGTCCGCCCCGGCGCGCCCCGCCATCAAACCTGCCCCCACCACCACCGCATGAATCCATGAAAAGCGTCTCATGTTGGTTCCTTTCGTATGCTGCATCCGTCCTGCCTTATCCTGGGTCTTGTCGTGTTCCGTCCCGGGCGTCCCTGATCGCCGGCGCATTACGGCGCCGGGTGCAGATCGAACTCCATCAGGATGCCGTAGTGATCGGATATCTCGCGCGTCACGGTGTCTCCGCACTCCACGTCGGGTTCCCCCTCAGGAACCTGCCACTTCAGCACCTCATACCGCGTGGGAACGATGTCCACCCGTCCGTCCTTGCTGGGCGAATAAAGGATGTAGTCGAGGCGCCAGAATTCGTCCGTGTCGCTGTCGAAGTGCTGGCGGAACTCGTTGTCGCCGCAGGACGTGCAGGCGTACAAGTCGTCCGTGCAGTAGAAGTTCATCATCCCGTCGCGCTGAGCGCCGATGCCGCCCATCGCGTTGCTCATGTTGCCGGAGTACTCGCTGGTCTCGCCGATCACGTTGAAGTCTCCCATCACGATGACCGGGTGCGTCGGGTTGGCGCCGCGGTAGTCGCGGATCGCGCCGGCGAGCTGCTCCATCTGCTTGCGCCGGATCTCTTCGTAGTCGTCGGCCTGCGTATGCGTGTTGAACACGCCGATCCCGTAGCCGTCCTTGTAGATCGTCGCCTGAATGAACCCCTTGTTGGCGAACCAGTCCCAGCCCGCCTTGTCGTCGAAGCTGGTCTGATCGGTGTTGTACAACTCGTGCCGGCTCAGCAGCAGCAACCCGGAATGCTGGGTCGCGCCGTTGTACTCCTTGCCGAAAAACCGGTAGCTGTAGTTCGAGTCGCTCTGAATCTGGTAGGCGTAGTCGTCGTCCCAGATCTCTTGCAGACCAAGGATGTCGGTCTGCTCAATCGCATTTTCGTGATACGCGAGCGTCCCGAAGTAACCGGCGCGATCGTCGTCGTCGCAGTTCTCGCCGCTCAGCGCATCGCCCCAGAGGTGAGTGTTGTACGTGATGACGCGCAGCTTCGTGCGAGGCAGCGTGCTGCCGATCGTCACCCTCCCGTTCTGCGCCTCCATCCGCAGCCCCCAGTCGATGCGCATCGCCTCACGGTAGGTTCCCGCACTCATGCGGACGACGCCTCCGTCGCCCGCCGCGCACGCGGCGGCCTCAATCACGCTGAACCGCCGCGAGCTGGTTCCGTCCGGATTGAACCACCCCGTCTTGTTCGTGTAGATGACGTACTGCGCCGACGCCGGAACCGTCGCCCCCAGCACCATCATTCCCCCCACCGCACTCAGGAATCTCTTGTATTTGCAGGTTTTCATGTCGAACTCCTCTTAAGGATGACTCGCGTATCCGCCCCCGGGCGTCGATCGGTTTCGACGCCCAACGCGGACGTCGGCGGAGGTTACTGAAGGTTGACCATCACCAGGACCAGACCCTTCCCGCTGTCCAGCGACGACATCGCCTTGCCGATGATCGCGCCGTGAGCACGCTTGCGGCTCGAGGCCTTCATCGCGTGACCCGGCGTGGCGGAGGTGGTGAGCATGTCGCCGGGGCGGACCGCCCCGCCCGCGTCGGCGTCCACCCAGCAGTAGACGCGGCCCGTCAGCGCGACCGGGTGCACGCCGTCAGCGATGCTCCCCGTCTGCGTGAGGGTCATGCCCGGGTTGACGCCGCCGGCGCCGCTGATGACGCCCGCGACGCGCGTGTCATACGGCTGGTCCGCCAGACGAAGCTCACCCGCGCAGCTCGGGTCGATCGCCACGACCATCCCCGGCTCAATCGCCGCACCCGGTCCCTCCGCGCCGTTGACGTTGAACGGCTCGGCGATGTCCGACCCACCGGTGATCTCGAGCACGGTCGTGCGCGTCGTACCGTTGACGTGCAGCGTGGCGTCGGGCGTCGTCGTCCGGATGCCGACGCGATCCGCGATGAAATACGTCGTCTGCGATCCGATGCGGGCGAGACTGCGCAGGTTCCCGCCGTTCTGATCCACGCGGTCGAAGCGGAACTCCTGCCCGATCTGCGTGTCCGGATTGAGATTGAAGTTCAACCCGATCTTGTTGTTGTCGAGCTGCGCATACTGGCCGTTCTTGTAGTACAGGTTGCAGCCGAAGTTCCCCTGCGTGAAGTTCGTGCCGCTGCTTTCCTCGAAGGTGGTCAGCGCGCCGACGTGCAGGCGGGTCCGCGGGCTGTTGTTGCCCAACCCGATCTCCCCGCTGTTGTAATACATGTCGTTGCCGTTCTGCTGCCACAGGGAACCCCCGGTCGCCGCCGTCACCTGCACCGTTCCGTCGGGGAACTTGAATCCGCCGCTCTTCGACTCGATCGTGCCGGCCACGGTGAAGGGGCTGGTCGGATCGTTGGTGTTGATGCCCACGCCGCCCGACGCGCGAACGATGAACGTGTGTTCCTTTGCCGACTCGAAGGGCACGGTGGTCGCGTCGTTCCAGACGAACGTCCCGAGATGGTTGGCGTAGGCGCGGATGCCCGCGGCGAGACTGTAGTTGCCCGCCGCGATGTTCTCGACCCCGCCCAGGCACATGCCGAAGTCGCCCGTGGCGCGGTTGAAAACCCCGCCGAGGACCGCGGAGTAATCTCCGGAGGCCTCGTTCAGGTATCCGCCGAGCACCCCGCTCTGCGAACCCGTGGCCAAATTGATATACCCGCCGCCGACCACGCTGGCCGAACCGGAGGCGTTGTTGGTCGATCCGCCACCGACGACACTGAAAGAGTCGCCGGCGTAGTTGCCCTGTCCGCCCGCCACGGTGCTGTATGCACCACCCGCATGGTTGGCGTAACCCCCGGCGACCGTGGCGAAATGAGCGTCGTCGATGATCTCGTTGCTGTTGCCGGCCAGGTTGAGGATGCCCCCTCCGACCGTGCTGCCGTTGTCGGTCACGCGGTTAGGGTTGAGAGTAACCCCGCCAAAGAGCGTGGCGCCGATCACGCCGTTCTGCACCTCGTTGCCGTCCGCACCGGAGAACCCGCCGACCACGTTGTAACCGCTGGAGTTGCCTTCGGTGCGCACCCCCGGAAGCGCTTGGGCCAGCGGCGCGCCGGTGAGCTTCTGACGCGGCGTCAACACGTTGCCGTTGACGATAATCTCCAACCAGCGATCCTCCCCCGTGAACGCGTTCGCACCGAACTCCCCGTTGTCGTTCAGGAGAACGGTGAAAAGCCCGCGCGTGACTGGAACGCGGGTCTCCGCCTGCGTTCCGATCGGCGTCCCCCCGGACGGCACGTCATACAGGGCGAACGTCAGGTCCACGACGCCGTCGAACGCCGCCCCGGACTGCTTAAGCTGGCCCTGATAGGTGACGCCCGTCCCCGCGCGGACCATCCCGCTCTGAAGGCTTCCCAACAACCCGATAATTCCCACGATTCCCGCCAAGGATGTCTTGCGAAACATGTTCTGATCTCCCATCCGTCCTGACCTCTGAACCGGCCGGCCCGCGCCGTCCGCCGCTGTCTCATTCGCAAACCATCCCGAGAACCCGACATCCCCTGCGCCGAATTTTCCCAGGTCGCTCCCGGCCCCTCCCGCATCCCCCCAGTTCTCCTCAGCCCGATCGCGCCATGAGTGCTTACCGGCGAAGGCCCGCCTCCCCGGAAAAGACGCCTTCTCTTGAATTCCTGAGCAGGCACCCGCACAACACGTGTGTCGTCGAGTCGCAACGGGTGACGTCGGAAAACCCCGTCATATCGGCCCGGGTCGGTTGATCGATGATGCAGGAGATGGATCAACACGCGGAGGGTGAACGTCATTCTTGCATCGGGGCGCCTTTGCGTTGCGCCGCGTGTGCCCTGCGCTTCGGACGCCGACCCGCACCTGTGAGGGGTCGATGTCCGGCTCAATTCAAGGATCGGCCTTATTGACCGTCAACAGGGGCCCTTCACGACGGTCACGGCGACGGCGCTGCCGCCCAGGTTTTTTTCCGCCACCGATCCGGGTGGGTGTCCCAAAGGCGGACCGTGCCGTCTCCGGAGGCGCTGGCGAGCGCCGAGTCATCCGGGGCAAAGGTCAGGCAGAACACGTAGTCTTCGTGTCCCTCGAGCGTCAGGACGGGGTCGAGCGTTTCCAGATCCCAGAGCCGGATCGTCGAGTCGTCCGATCCCGAGGCGAGGCGTGTGCCGTCGTGCGAGAACGCCAACGCGTAGACCGTCGAGCGGTGACCGGTCAGCGTCGCCAGGGCGTCGCGGGTTCGGAGATTCCACAACCTGACCGTGTCGTCCACGGACCCGCTGGCGAGGATCGCGCCGTCGGGGCTGATCGCCAGCGAATTGACGAAGCCCCGGTGTCCTTTGAGACGCGCAATCTCATCGCCGGATTCCGCCGCCAGGAGGACGACCGTCGCGCCGGGGGCATCCGCTGCAACCAGGTTGCCGTCCGGCGTACATACCAGCGCCCCGAAGGCCCGGCCGGGCAGCCGATGATCGGCCAGGAGATCCCTCGACCGAGTATCCCAGATGTGTATGCCCGACTCGGATCGCGCCACAAGACGCGAGCCGTCGGCGTTGAACGCCAACGCCGTGATTCGGGATGTATGCCCCGAGGACAGGTCGCCGACCGATGCACCGGTCATGCCGTTCCAGAGCTTGACGAGTCCGCGCTCATGAGCGGAGGCGACAAGCGGCGCGCCTCGACAGGAGGCGACGGCGAGCACCCGTTCCGTTTGCGTCGGGACGACGGACTCGACCGCACCGCTCTCGATGTCCCAGTAACGCAGGTCGCGGTCCCACGAACCGGAGACGAGGCGCGTCGTGTTTCCGACGAAAGCCGCGCCGTAAACGTAGCTGGCATGCCCGCGGAGCACGCGGCGTCCGACGTCTTCGAGGCGGTTGTCAAGATCCCAACCGTAAAGGCGCCCGCCGGACGCGGCGTAAAGACGCCGAGCCGTTGCGTTCAGCGCGAGCGAGTCGATTCGGGCCCCGGTCACGACGTACTGTTTGTACCGCTCGCCGGTCTGAAGGTTCCAGACCTGGATCGAACCGTCGGTCGCACCCGTTGCGGCAAAGCGATCACACGCGTCCAGGCATACACCGCTGATCGCGCCCGCAGGGCCCCTGAACTCGCGGAGCAGCGCCTTTCGGGGAAGGTCCAGGAGACGCGCGGACCCGTCGCTGTGACCCACCAGGGCTCGGGTTCCATCGAGATTCATGCAAAGCGCGGTGGTGGCCGCGAACGTCTGAGGTTGCGCGCGGCGGTTCCCGTGGTCTCCCGTGTGTCCGTCGTAGTAAAGGACAAAGTGATTCGCGTCGTTCGGAACTTTGTAAACACTGACCATCGTGTTGCCGTCGCCGCTGAAGGCGAGCCTGCGGAGCGATCGGCTGAAGAACAGAGTCGGACATTCCGCGGCGGTCGTGTCCCAGAGGAATCCGCCGTCTTGACCGAAGGCGACGCGCCGCCCGTCCGGAGACATCGCCAGCACGGGGGCCAGATCCCAGCCGACGGACACCGAGGCGAAGATTTCGCCCGTTTCGAGCGACCACAGGTTCAGTTCGCCGCTATCGGCATCCACGATTCCCGCGAGACGCGTTCCGTCCGCGCTGATCGCCGCGGTGTCGGGGACGGGTCCGCGCATCTGCACGAGAACGTCGAACTGCGCCAGCGACGGAAACCAGGCGCCGACGCGCCCGGATTCGCAAACGACCGTGACGAGGTCGTCCGGCTCGTTCAGCGCCCACGCAAGGATCGGCTCGCCGCAATCGAGAAAAGAGTCAAACTGCTCGACGCGGTTGAGAAGATGGCGCCACTCCCAGCGTTCCGGGTGTTCGCCGGCGGCCTTCAGCCAGGTCGAGGCCGCGGCCGGGTCATTGTACCTCAGGGAGGCGGACGCCGCGTCGACGGCGGCGCGGTACGACTGCCACACCGCGGAGATCAGGGCGTCCGCACGCTCACCGGCGACGCGTTCCGCACGACGCGAGATCTGCCGCTGCCGCAGCGACACCCCGGTAGCCGTCGCCATCGCCACGAAGGCGAGGACCATCGCGGCGGCGACCGCGCGATGACGGCGGGCGAACTTGCGAAGCTGATACACCACCGACGTCGGACGGGCGAGAATCGGCTGCTGACGGAGATACCGGCGGATATCCGCGGCCATGTCGGCGGCGGAGGCATACCGGCGGTCGGGGTCCTTCTCCAGCGCCTTGCCGACGATCACCTCGACGTCGCCGCTCAACGCCCGGCGGACGGTTCCCAGCCGCGTCGGCTCCTCCTCGCGGATGATCCTCATGCATTCGTGCAGCAGCTTGCCCTCGAGCGCATAAGGAAGCCGCCCCGTCAGCAGTTCGCAGGCAATGACCCCCAGGGTGTAGACGTCGCTTCGGGCGTCAAGGCTTGAAGCGTCGCCCGACGCCTGCTCCGGACTCATGTAGTGGACCGTGCCGATGAGTTGACCGACGGTCGTTTGCAGCGTCACTCTCTGTCGATCGACATCGAGGGCGCGGGCGACCCCGAAATCGAGGATCTTCGGCTGCGGACCGAGGTCCGTTCCGCTGCCGGACCGATCCGGCACGATGAGGATGTTGGCGGGCTTCAGATCGCGGTGAACGATGCCGTTAAGATGCGCGTGATGCAGGGCGTCGCACAGTCGCGCGAGGATCTCCAGAAGCTCATGCGTCGAGCACGCATGAAGGCGCGCAAACTCACGCAGCGGAAGACCCTCGACCAGCTCCATCGCGAAAAAAGGCGCCTCCACGCCGCCTGAGACGGCGCTCCCGGCGTGGTAGATGCGCGCAATCCCGGGATGACTGAGCTGCCCGAGCAATTGCACTTCCTGCCGGAACCGGCGAAGCAGCGTCGGCGTTGAATTCTCCGGGCGGATCACCTTCAGCGCGACGCGCCGGCGAGGACCCTGCTGCTCGGCTTCGTAGACGACGCCCATCCCCCCCTCGCCGAGCACCCGGAGGATCCGGTAGTCCCCGATCGATCCCGGGATCGCCGGCGTGTTCGCGCGGGACGCGGACGACTCCTCCGCGACGTGATTCACCGCCAGCGCCAGCCTCTCCGCCACGGCGCCGCACGCCGCGGACTCAAGGAAGGGCAGGGGTTCGGCGTCGGCGGACAGCAGGTCCAGAACGGCTTCGCACATCGCGGCGTCCGCACCGCACGACCGGCGCACGAACGCCTCGCGCTGATCGGCGGGCAGGGCGCACGCCTGGAAAAACAACGCCTTGATCCGCCCGAAGTCGTTCATCCAGACGGTCCCGCGGGGCCTCGCAGCGCCGAAGTCAGCCACGCCCGCGCAAGCCGCCAGTGCCGCTCCACCGTGGGCACCGATACAGACAGCACGCCAGCGACTTCCTCCATCGTCATCCCGGTGAAAAAGCGCAGCTCGACGATCCGGTAAAGACCCGCGTCCGTTTCCGCCAGGCGCGTGAGCACCTCGTCCAGCTCGACAAGATCAACGTCGCCCGACTCATCGGCGATCCCGCTGAGCGTCACCCGCTCCAGACCGCCGCCGCGCTTGACCGCGCGCCGCGCACGGGCGTGATCGATCAGAATCCGGCGCATCTGCGTCGCCGCGACCGCCATGAAATGACGCCGATCAGCCCACACCACGCGGTTCTGATCGACCATCTTCAGATACGCTTCGTGAACCAGCATCGTCGGCTGGATCGTGGCCTGTCGAGACTCCCGCGCGAGGTACCCCGCGGCCAGCGATCGCAGTTCGTCGTAGACGAGAGGCATCAGGCACGAGGCAGCGGAGGCATCCCCGCCCGACAGGGCCTGAACCATGCGGGTTGCATCCTCGCCGGGGTGGTCAGCCAAGGAACGCCTCCTCCCAATACAAAACACAGGGCAAGCCCCGGGATCCTAACCGGTGCAGACCGATTCCGCAGCCTTGGTCGACCCGCCGTGGCCGATAATCGGACCTGAAACGGGGTCCGAAGGAGCCCCCGAACCGGGTTCAAAAGGATTCTCTCAGGGATTTGATGGGTTGCTTCGCCGTTCTACGCGATACCGATGTGCCCGGCACGCGCCGGGCCGTCACAACGGGGTGATACAGGGGGTCGGACGATCATGAGGCGAACATTTTCACGACAACCGGTGCGGGTCGCGGCGGGGCTGACCCTCTTTGCGGCGGGCGCTCCCGCCCGGGCGGACATCCTTGACGACATTCTGGACCTGGCCAAGGGAGCGAAAACCTACGCCCTGTCGGCGCGGGACCGGGCGATCGAAGCCCGGAACAACGCCGCCGCGGCGCGCGACAGCGCGAGCGAGATCCGTGATGAACTGCGTGAGAGCCTGTCCCACCTGTCGGAGGAAATGCGCTCCGCGATCCGCAACGGCGCCGAAGACCTGCAACGTCAGCTTGTCGAGGAGCGGGAAGGGCTTGACGCCTTTACCGCTGGACCGGACGGATGCTCGACGGGCGAGTGCGTGCCGTTCCGCGAGCGCCTGATCGACATGCTGGAGCAGATTGAGACGGTCTTCAACGCCGTGCTGGTCATCTCGGACGCCGAGGACTTTCAGATCGACCTGCATCGAGAGCGCGAGCTGATCCGCCAGCTTCCGGGGCGACTGCTGTTCCCGCTGTACCGCAGCGGCCTGTTCAACGATGACACGCTGCTCAGCGCGCTGCGCGAGGCGTCCGACGACCTGGTCATCGTGGCGGAGGTGATTCAGGAGGATCGCGAGCGGGCATGTGCCTACGTGGTCGAAAACGAGGCGGCGGCGGAGGAGGCGATCGAAAGTCTTCAGGACAAAGCGCGGGTGCTGAAGATTGCCGGCAAGCTCTTCTCGGCGCTGGGGAAGATTCCGATTCAGCCGGAAGCGGCGGCGTGGGGCTGGGTGGGCGTGGTCGTGAAACTCGAACCGGCGGAGAAGGTCGCCACGGCGCTGGAAGGGCTGTCCGACGCGCTCGAGTCGGCGTCGGATTCGGCGTCGAAGCGCATCCGCGAATGCACGAAGGGCGGCGAGAACAGCAAGATCAAGGAGAACCAGAAGGAGATGATGAAAGACCTCGAGAAGCTCCTTCGACGGCAGAAGGATCTTCAAACGGACGTCGATCGGATTCTCGAACTGCTTGAGGACGATCCGAACCCGTAGTCGTTGTGGTTCGTCCGACCTTGCGGCTTGCTTGTCCCGCCCGGCGCGTCTTTGACCCGCGAGGACGCGCCGGAATCGCGGCGCCGATCACGGACCTCCGGTTCTTTCCCTGAACCGCAGGCATTCAACCTGCGCGAATCCTCCCCCGGATGCACGCCCGTCGATTCACGGGTCCGCGCAGGCTGACCCCCGCGGCTCGGATACGGATCGCACCTCACCGCCTGCGCGACGCATCCCCCCGCAAGGTCCGCTCTGCGTCCTCCGCGTTCTCTGCGGTTGATGGGCTGCCGGATGTGAGGCGTCCGCTTCCTCACCCGTCGAAACCGCGTTCGTCCGCGAAAACCGGGCCGTCCGGCGCCGGATTTCGCCGGTCGGCCTCTCCCGACTTGAAAAACTCCCCTCGGATTGCGACAATCGAAGAGCGATCGGGTGGTAGGGAGCCCGGTCGTGCCGTGCGAGCAGCCTGCCTTCCGCGCGGGGTTTCAAAGGTCGTCGAATTCTCAGGAGGAGCACAGGGGAATGATTCGCAAAGCATCAGCGTTGGCGGTGGTGTTGATGTTCGCCGTCCGGGCGGGGGCTCAGGTTGGTCCGGACGTCATCACGGGCAGCCTGTCGGAACTGGAGCGCTGGGGGACGGTCAACGGATACACCGCGTTTTCGGTGGGAACGATCTCCTGCAACATCGGGGATCAGAATCTGGAGTGGATCGCCGACAGCAACCGCCACCCCGTGATCGCACAGAATCTTTACCGGCTGAAGGACGGGCAATTCGAGCAGATCGGAATGAGCTGGCTGAAGCACGGGTTCTGCGCCTTGCAGCAGACGCTGTGCTCTGACCAGTGCAACGGCGGGTTCGGATGTCTGGACTACCTGTCGGTCAACTGCTCCGATCCCTACAGCGCGGGGCTGAACGGGAATCAGTTCGGGCTGGGACCGCGATCCGAGGTCAACCCGGTGACCGGTTCTTTCCCGTGGCCTTACGGCGATTACCCGATCGTGAACGATCTGTCCTTCCGTCTTCAGGTGAACAACCGGGACTTGAACCCCAGCCGCAACGAAGGCGCGCTGTACTTCATCGAAGGACACTATGTCCACCGTCAGGATGCGACACGGGACAACGACAACAACAATGCGTCGTACCGCCGCGTGCGCGTCGTTGGAAGCGAGCCGAACTACAACCTCTTCTTCGTCGACGGGACGACGACGCAGCAGATGCGTCCGGCGATCCTGGCGTGGGAGGACTTTGATTCGACGGTCAAGAGCGCGACGATCGACGTTCCGTCCGACGGACGGTTCATCGTCGCCTACAAAGTGACGGACAACGGCGACGGAACGTACAACTACGAGTACGCCGTCTACAACATGAACTCGCACCGTTCCGGCCAGTCCTTCACGATCCCGGTGACTCCGGGCGCCATCGTGACCAACGTCGGCTACCACGACATCGACCATCACAGCGGCGAGGGCGAAAACGGCGGCGCGTACAAGGGGACGGACTGGGCGGTCACGGTGGGCGACGGGTTCATCACGTGGACGACCGATGATTACGACACGGACGTGAACGCCAACGCGCTGCGCTGGGGAACCCTGTTCAACTTCCGCTTCACGGCGAACGTCGCACCGGGACTGAGCACGGCGATTCTCGGGCTGTTCCGTCCGGGCACGCCTGACGCGGTCGACGTGGACGTCCTCGGACCGGGCGGCGACACGACGGTGCCCTGCGGCGCGATCAAGAAATTCGTCGCCCGCTGCAACCCCACCAGCGGCAAGGTGATCGGCAAGGTGGTGACGAACAACGACGCGTATGACGGGCTTCCGGTCGAAATCGGCATCGACGGCAACGTTCGTTCCGTGGCGCTTGTCAACCGCCGGGCGAAATATTCGCGGATCGCCGGTCCGGGGAGTCACACGGTCGAGCTGGTGACGCCCGCCGCGTGCAAAGACCCGATCGAAGTGAACTGCGACTGATCCCTGGTTCGACGGACCAGGAGCTACGCAAAACGACGGTCGCGGCGTCGATGACCCAGGCGCCGCGACCGCTTTTTTTTACCCCGGTCCCTGCCGTCCGGCGCCTCGAAGGCGGACGCACACGTTCTTCGGCTCGGTGAAGAACCGCAGCGCCTCTTCTCCGCCTTCACGC
Source organism: Phycisphaerae bacterium (assembly GCA_013360585.1). Lineage (GTDB taxonomy): Bacteria > Planctomycetota > Phycisphaerae > UBA1845 > UBA1845 > JABWBH01. The sequence goes on from JABWBH010000009.1 coordinate 48,691, forward strand.
CCCACGCCGCTGTGACGCATCCCGCCGAAGGGCACGCGCAGATCGCGCACCAGCCAGCAGTTCACCCACACCGTTCCGGCGATCAGCGCGTCCGCCACGCGGTGCGCCCGGTCCAGATCGCGCGTCCACAGCGTCGCCGACAGACCGTAATCCGTGTCGTTCGCCGCGACGACTGCCTCCACCTCGTCGTCAAACGGTCTGACGGTCACGACCGGACCGAAGATCTCCTCGCGGTCGGTCAGGCATCCGGCGGGCAGCCCGGTGATCACCGTCGGCGGCAGGAAGAACCCGCCCGCGCAGCGGTCGTTCACTCCCGGCGGCACGTCTCCGCCGCACTCGATCCGCCCCCCCTCCCCGACCGCCAGCCGGATGCACGACCGGACTTTGTCGAAATGCGAGCGGCTGACCAGCGCGCCGAGATCGCATCCGGCCTCGAGCGGGTCACCGACTTTGAGCGCCTTCGTCGCGGCGACGAACCGCTCCAGGAACGGCGCGTAGGCCGAGCGCTCCACGAGAATCCGCGACCCGCACAGGCAGATCTGCCCTTGATTCGAGAACGCCGCGCGCACGCTCACCGCGACCGCCTCGTCGAGATCGGCGTCGGCGAAGACCACGTTCGGGTTTTTCCCGCCGAGTTCGAGGGAGAGCTTCTTGAACATCGGCGCGGCGGTCGCGGCGATGCCCCGGCCGGTCTTCGTCCCGCCGGTGAATGATATCGTCGCGACCCGCGGGTGTTCGACCAGCGCCTGTCCGGCGCCGGCGCCCGAACCGTGAACGATATTGAGCACGCCCGGCGGAAGACCGGCTTCCACGCAGACCTCCGCCAGCAGGTGCGCCGTCATCGGCGTCACTTCCGACGGCTTCGCCACGGCGGTATTCCCCGTAGCGATCGCAGGCGCCACCTTCCACGTCAGCAGGTACAGCGGCAGATTCCACGGCGAGATCAGGCCTGCGACGCCACGGGGCCGGCGCAGCGTGTAATTGATCGCCTCGCGGTCGGTGACGTGCAGTTCGGATTTCTCATGCAGGATCGCCGTGGCGAAGAAGCGGAGGTTCTTCACCGCCCGCGGAATGTCCACGCCCCTCGCCGCCGACAGCGGTTTACCCGTGTCCACCGACTCCGCCCGGGCGAATTCGTCGAGGCGGGATTCGATCAGGTCGGCGATCCGCAGCATCACGCGGCACCGCGCCTCAGCCGGCGTCGCCGACCACGCGGGAAACGCCGCCGCCGCCGCCTGCACCGCCGCCTCGACGTCCCGCGCGTCCCCCTCCGCCACCCGCGAGTACACGCGCCCCGTCGCCGGTTCAACATTGTCGAGATACGCCCCGCCCGCCGGCGGAACGAACCGACCCGCGATGAACTGCTCGATGGACTGCATCCGCGTCAGCGTACCGCGCGGCCCCTGATCCGGCACGCGGAGGCGTCGGGGCGCCGAGAGGGGCATAAGCGACGAATCTGGTCAAGCTTGGTTGAAGAAACGGGGTTTGTCAGACCGACCGAATACGCCTTGAGCGACCCTGCGGAGCGACCCTGCGGAGCGACCCTGCGGAGCGACCGTCGCCGCCCCCGAATTTAGACCGGTTTAGGCGTTAGGCTAAATTTAGTCGGAGGGCTGAATATCGACGCCGAAACTCGGACGATCACCCCGCCGGGAAGAACCGGACGACGGTGCTCCGGGTCGGGGGGCGCGTCAGGAGCGACACCAGCACCAGCGCCGCCGTCGCCGCCAGCACCATCGGGCACGCGGGCACGACCGCCCACGCGTGACCCAGCCCCGGCAGCGGGACCAGCGGCTCCATCGGCGCGCTGAAGCCCGCCTCCAGCCCCGCCTTGACGTAGTAGTACACGCCCAGCCCGATCCCGGCGATGACGGAAGCGTAGGCCCCCCACTTCGTCATCCGCCGCCAGTACAACGCCCCGATCACCAGCGGGAACAACGCCGAAAAACCGCTGAAGCACCAGATCGCCAGCCCGAAGATCGGCTTGGTCTCGCGCAGCACCAACGTCAGCACCCACGAGGCGAGCACGACCGCGATGACGAAAAGCCGTCCGAAGAGCAAACGTTGACGATCCGTCATCGCATCATGCTTGACGTAGTGATCCACGACGTCGTGCGTGAACATCGAGCCGAGACTGAGGAACTGCGCGTCCATCCCGCCGAGAATCGCCGCGAGGACGCCGGCCGCGAGCAGACCGCTGACGTAAGGGTTCTTCAGCGACGCGACCATCAATCCGAGCACCTGGTTGGCGTTGGCGTTCGGCATATCCGGCGTGAAAGGCACGATCGGCTTGCCCCCCGCGATCGCCGAGGTCGCCCAGATCCCGATCGCAATGCACGGCGCCCAGATGAGCATGATGAGCAGCGGGTGCAGCGTGACCGTCAGTCGGAAGGATTTCGCCGACCGCGCGGTCAGCCAGAGCTGAAACAGGTGCGGGAACATCGCCACCGAAAGCGGGATGAACCCGTAACTGAGGAACTCCAGCTCGGTCATCTCTTTCGGCTTGTGCGGTTTGAGGATGCCGACGCTCGATCGATCCGCGTCCGCCGCACCCGGACCGCGCCCCTCCCCCGGACCGCGGACCTCCGGTCCACCCTGCGAAGCCTCGCCGGAACCTTGAACCGACGGTCCGCCGCCCGAACCCGACGACCCACCGCCCTGGACGGCGCCTTGCGCCCCCGGTGGTTCGACCTTTTGACTTTCGACGTTCGACGGTTCGGTGTTCCGGGGTTGCAGCTCGTCGCCCGCACCGCCGGCGGCGCGAGTTGGCGGAACCGCTCCCTCACGACCGCGGTTCTGATAGGCCGTCCACTCCGCCAGGCGCTGCTCATAAATCTGCTGATGCTCCGCGGTCACCGCGCGCGTCAGCTTGCTGGGGTTGTATTTCTGCACCATCTCCGTCGCCCGGGCGAAACCGCCGAGGCGGTCGGCGACGAAGTAGAACGTCACCACGCCGACGATGAGAAAAATGATCGTCTGCAACCCGTTCGCCCACGCCGTCGCCCGCGCTCCGCCCAGCCAGACGTACAACCACACCACCGCCGTGCAGACCAGCGTCGCCAGCCAGAAGGGGACCGCCCCGTGTCCGAGCATCGGCGCCCCGGCGGCGTCGAGCATCGGGAAGAGGTGAGGAAACGCCCCGCGCGTGGCGACGCCGATCATCGTCCCGGCGCCGAGAATCCCGAGGATGATGTAAGGCATCTGAAGCAGGGCGAGGATCGGGAAGAGCAGCACGCCGATATTGCGGGATTCGAGGCGGTCGCGGAAGAACTGAATCTGCGTCTGATATCCGTAACGCTTGCCCAGCGACCAGAGCTTCGCGCCCACGAGGAAGAAGCACGCGGCATGAACGATCCCCGACCAGGACGCCATCTTCCCGTAGACGCCCACACCGCTCTTCCACGCCTCGCCGCTGCTGCCCTGAATCGCGAACGCCGTCATCGTCGTGCCGAAAACGGACAGCACCAGCAGCACCGGTCCGACGCCGCGCGAAGCGACGAAGTAATCCACGGCCGTGCCCTTGAACACCGTCGTGCTGGCGACGCCCAGGAGGATCAGCGCCGCAAGATAAGCAACGATGATCCAGAGCTGAAGCTGCCCGGGAGGAAGATCGGCGAGAAGCATCTAAGGTCTCCCTCCGTGCGGGGTGTACGTCTCGGCATCGCTGTCCGCCACCTCGAGATCCCGCGGCCAGCAGTAGCGGCACGCAAGCCCCCACAAAAGGCACGCGGCGATCGACACGCCGATGTGATACGCCAGGCTCACCGGCAGGAACCCGAACACCAGCGTGCGATGGTCGTCCCGCCACCAGAAGTCCTGATGCAGAATCGCCAGCAGCATCAACGCGCCGAAGATCGTGATTCTGATCATGCGTACCCTCCGTCTCGCGCCGCTTTCGGCCTATCCCCGCCTCGCGCTCCATCTCTCCCCGGTCTGCCCGCTTTCGGAAAACCCCGGGGTTCGCTCCCGTCTGCGCCGTCGTACAATCCCACGGTCAAGAGCGGATGCTAGCGGTTCAATGCTCGCTTCGCACGCGCGGAGACCCGCCGCCGTAGATAAGGAGAACCCGACGTGGGCCTCTTCGATTTCCTTAAGCGCGGTCCCGCGCCGCCCGATCAGCCGGGGCCGGTCGGAACTTGTCCGTCCCCTGAGTACCCCGAACCTGTGCAGATTTTCGAGGAGGCGATCCCCCGACATCACAAGTTCCACGCCGAGCAAGGCGGGGCGAGCTTCGAAGTCGATCGCTCCGGCGAGGAGATCTTCGTTCAGGTGGCCGGCGTGGTGGTCAACACCTGCCTGGAGGAGGTGGATAGGACGGCGGTGCTCGGGCGGGCCGGACTCGCGCCTCTGAGCGAGAACGTGGAAGTGCTCGATAGAGATCTGTTCAGATTTCCTGAAGCGACTCCGCACGAGCTGGCGCAGGTCGTGGACGCGGTGTTCCGTCAGCACTACCGCCTGGCGCCCGATCCTCCGGTCACCGCCAAAGTCGAGGCCTGAATACCTGCATGAGAATCCGCCGCGCCCGCCCGGTCCGCTCTACCGGGCGATTTCGATCGCCCGCAGCTCGCGAAGGACGGTAACGCGGATTTCTCCCGGATAGGTCATCTCGGCTTCGATGCGGCGGGCGATGTCGCGAGAGATGCGCGCCGCGTCGTCGTCGCTGACCTTCTTGGCGTCGACGATGACGCGGATTTCGCGGCCGGCCTGGATCGCGAACGCCTCTTTCACGCCGTCATGCGCGGTGGCGATCGCCTCGAACTGCTGGAGGCGCTGGATGTAGCGTTCGAGCGACTCGCGCCGGCTTCCGGGGCGGGCGGCGCTGATCGCATCGGCGGCCATCACGATCGGCGTATACGGGCTGATCGACTCGACGTCCCCGTGATGCCCCTCGATCGCGTTAAGGACTTCCGGGCGCTCGTTCAGCTTGCGGCAGATGTCCGCGCCGATCTTCGGATGCCCGCCCTCCAGCTCATCATGATCGACGGCCTTGCCGATGTCGTGCAGCAGACCGCAGCGCCGCGCCAGCTTCCCGTCCAGCCCGAGTTCGTCGGCGATGACCTGGCACAGGTAGGCGACCTCGACGCTGTGGCGCAGAACGTTCTGCCCGTAACTGGTGCGGAACTTGAGCCGCCCGATCAACTCGATCTGCCTCGGGTGCAGGCCGGTGATCTTCGTTTCCATCGCAGCCTGCTTCCCCGTCTCGACAATCTCCCGATCCACCTCCTTGGACACCTGCGTGAAGAGCTCTTCGATGCGTCCCGGCTGAATGCGCCCGTCCTGGATCAGACGCTCGAGCGTGACCCGGGCCTTGTACAGGCGGACAGGGTCGAACGCGCTGACCTCGACGACCCCCGGCGTGTCATCCACGATCACGTCCACGCCCGTGACTTTCTCGAACGCGCGGATGTTCCGCCCTTCCCGACCGATCACTCGCCCCTTCATGTCGTCCGAGGGGATCGCCACCGTGGCGACGGTCGCCTCGGACGTGTGCTCCGCGGCGTAGCGCTGGATCGCGGTGAGGATGACGTCGCGGGATTTCTCCTTCGCCTCCTCCTTGGCCTGCTCGATGGCGTTGCGGACGATCGTCGCCTGCTCGAGGGCAAGGTCGTGCTCGAGCTGGCGGAAAAGCAACTGCCTCGCCTCGTCCGGACTGATGCCCGAGATCTGGTGGAGCTTGCGGCGAGACTCGTCGGCGAGCCGCTCCAGCTCGGCCTCCCGCTCCTTCATCGAAGCCTCTTTCGCCGCGATGGTCGCCTCGAGCTGCTCGATCTTCCGCTCCTTCATCGAGAGCGTGTCCATCTTGCGCTCGAAGTTGTCCTCCCGCTTGGCGAGGCGCTTCTCCGTCTCCTTCAGTTCGCGTCGCGTCTCGTTGGACTCCGCCTCGAACTGCTCCCGGCGCTTGAGGTACTCGCCTTGCGCGTCGACTTCGGCGGTCTTGCGCGTCTGCTCGGCCTCCGCACGGGCCTCTTCGAGAAGACGCTGAGACTCCGCCCGCGCCTGATTCAGTCCCCGCTGACCCCGGACGCGGAAGTAGACGATCAGCCCCGTCGCGCCCGCGACGGCCCCGATCAACCCGCCCAGCACCCACTCCACGCTCGCCAGCATCCCCGCATCCCCCCGGCGCGGCGCCTCGCCGCACGCAAGTTCACGACGCTGTTGCAGACCGAACCGCGCCCGTCAGAAAGCGGGGCTTTTTCCGGTCGATCGCACGGTCTTCAACAACCGACAAACGCAGCCGGGAGCAACTCGAGAGATCAACGGAGCCGAAACCCGCCCGCCGTCTCAAGCCGACGGGCCGGAATCCAACGTGGGCGCGTGCGAGGGAACCTCAGGGCGATGCAAAACGTGAAACCCCGGCGGATCGGGCGCGCATCCGCACCCCCGTCCACGACAAACGCGACACGAACGCCCCGAAGGCGGCACGCATCGCCCCGTCGTGCGGACCCCACCCCGGCAAACCCGCGACCGACACAGGAACCACGTCCCCGCATCGACCGCGCACCGCCGCGGTCAGACCCGCGATCAACGCCAGCACCACAGACAACAGGAAATTCACGTTCAGCGTCTCAAAGTCGTCAGTCCGAACCACCCAGGCCGCTTTCTGCCTCGGCGACTTTCATCCCGACAACACAAATACCGACTCGCAACGCACCCACGGATGTCGACGGTCTCCGCAACGACACGCCCTAGCGCGATCGCCCGACCCGCCGCACAAGGACCGACCCCAACGCCCGTCCTGATCTTTCAAACCTCCACGGACTGCGCGATCAACATCACCCTGTCATCGTAAGGCATTTGCCCCGCCTGTCAACCCGGTCGCCGCAGATATTGCCTCGCCGCCTTACCCCGCAGACCGCGCCACGATATCCGCCGGTCCGTCCCAACCCCCCTTCCGGAAGCGTCAGAACACGTACATCTTCATGCAGAACACGCTGCCTCCGGACTTCATGAACTCCGACGTGTCGACCTCAACCACCTTCAGCCCGCGACTCCGCAACGCCTCAACCGTCCGCGGATTGCCGCGATGAATTACAACATGCGTCCCCGCGATCGCCGTCGCGTTGCACGCAAACCCCCGGAGCGCTTCCGCCTCGTCGCACTCGATCACGTCCTTGAACACCGCCCGGATCAGGCCTATCCCGGCCTCATCGAACGCACCCGGATAAACCAGCGCGGTTTCCTCGTTGATGGCGCAGAAGCTGGTGTCCAGGTGGTAAAAATGCTCCGAGTGCAGCGCGAGCCGCAGCACCGGCGCCCCGAACATGTCGCTCACCGCGTCATACACCTCAGGATCCGTGCGATATCCGTAACCCCCCCAGATCAACGATCGTCCCGGGTGCCAGATCGCGTCGCCGCTGCCCTCGAAGTACTCCTCGCCCGGCAGATGCATCACCTCATACCCCCGACGCTCGAACCACGCCGCAAACGCCGGAACCTCCCGTCGACGCGACGCATGCCGCATCTGGCTCGCCACGCACACCCGCTGACCTCCGGCATCCAGCCCCGCCAGCGTCTGATTCGCGCAGAACACCATGTCTTCGCAATCTTCCAGCGGTTCGATCGCTTCGACGGTCGCCCCGCACGCGATGAAGGCTTCCCGCAGCGCGTGCCACTGTCGCTCCGCCAGCTCAAAATCCACCGTTCCGGCGTGTCCGGCCATGTGAGGGTTCTTCACGTCCACCACGTCGAAGTACGTCGGCGGACACATCAGCAACGTCCGCGGCAGAGGCTGCGGATCGCATGAGGCTGCAAAGCCCGCCGGAATCTGCGCCGCCGAGTCGAATACTTCGGACATGGTTTCTCCTTGTCAGTCGCCCGCGCTTGTCACGCACCCGCGCTTGGCACACGCCCGCGAAAGCTCACGACACAAACCCGGATCACGGACCTCCGGTCCGCACCCCCGAACCCCCGATCCGCACACCGGAGCGGAACCCCGCACACGGACGCGAACGCGGGCCGCTTGCTGCGCGCCACTCTACGTCACCAGCGCGTACGCCTCCACCAGTCCCGGCAGCGCCCCCGTCCGCGCCAGGTATCTCAGCCGCATCTTCTCCGTGCGTGTCCCCAGCACAGGCGAACGCGTCGCGGAGCGATCCAGCATCCGCAGCGCCTCGAAAGCGTCGTCATACGTGATCGCCGCGCGACCCTGCGCCGCCGCCCGATGCCGCGCCAGGTACCCCCACGCCGCCGCCGACGCCCACAGCGCCAGCAGCCCGTCCACCACCGGCCAGTCATAATATCCCGCCCCGAACACCGACCGGCTCGCCACCCGCCCCGTCAGGTATCGTCGTGCCAGATCTTCAATCCGCTCGGTTTCATTCGGGTCATCCGCCGCCCGCACGGCGTCAACTTGATCGAAGGCCACGCCCGAGGGCAATCCGTGCGTCGCGGGCACGTCTCCGCGACCGCGCCGGAATCTCCCGGCATCCCGCAGGTGCCGGAAGCGCAGCCCGAACCGCCGGACGAACCCCGCGCGAAGCTCATGAATCGTGGCATGCGCGGCGAACGCATATACCAGTTGACGCAGCATCGCCCTTGCCCGCGGTGAGACAGACGCCTTCGTCCGGCTCCCTCCCGGCGTCGCCGAAAACAACAGTTCGCTCAACTCGTCAAAACGTTCCACGCCGACACGATCAAGCCGCGCCTCCGCGAGCGTCGTCGCCACTTCCGCCGCCCGCCGCAGCACCCACGTCAGCGGCTCATCCCGCGCATCCAGCATGCGCAGCAAACGCTCGGTCAGGCGCTGAGTCTGAATCTCGCTGAGGCGGTCCGACCCGGTCAGGCGCGGGACATCCTCTCGCCACGCCAGGTGCGGCAGCGCACCGACCAGCTCGCCCAGAAAAGGACGATGCTTCGCCAGCGCCTCACCCCGCGACCCGGCCGCGCTCGGACAGTCGAAACGCAACGCCACCCGCCAGCCCTGCGGCACAGGCCGGACCGTGAAAGGATAGATGCGGCACGCCAGCGGCTTGGCCTGCTCACCGAACCGCGCGTGGATCCGGCAGAGGTTTGTCTCCCGGTCCAGAAAAACACAGGCGCCGTCGGCGTGCTTGTTGAGCACCGTCGATCGCCCGAGGCGCACATAAGGCTCGATGCCGAGTTCCCCCCGCCAGTCCTGACGATCGATCCGCGCCCGCTCCTCGGCGCTGAGATGTCCGACGAGGTCGTAGCAGCATCGCCCGCACGTGTGACAGGACCATCGCTGCCCGGGGATCTGTGGCATCAGGATCGGCAGCGGTGTCGTCGACATCCGGCGGATTCTCCCACCTGAATTCCTCCCCGCCAACCGCGCGGCGGACCGTCTTACCCGACTCGCGCGCGTTCGTAAGCGCCCCTGCTCCCTTTACAGCTCGTTGAGAAAGGGTGGCGCGTCCCTCCAGAACGCGCATTTCACCGAGAGAAACCGGCGTCACAAAGACCGATCGTGAGTTCCTCAACGAGCGGTTAACCGAACCTCGCCCGCCAGCCCTTGAAATCGCGCAGCGCTGTCAAGGGTAAGGAATCGCTCCGGTCCCTTCAGGACGCCGCCGCATCCCTGCATCTGTGTGCGGTCCAGCGAATTGAGGCCCGACCTGCCCGTGTTCCCCCTGCTTGATACCGCCCCCGCCGCGGCTAGAATCCACGCCGTTCAGCGGACGGGGGCACTGGATTCCCCCGCTTTTCCGCCTGACCGGGGGCGATTAGCTCAGTTGGTTAGAGCGTTCGGATCACACCCGAGAGGTCGCAGGTTCGAGTCCTGCATCGCCCACTATCGACGGCGCCCAGCGAGCCGCGGACTTCGGTTCCCGAGGGAGCGGCGCCTGCCAGGCGAGGACTTCGACCGGCGCGGCGGCGAACCCGTGCGATCCCGAATCCCTCGCCTCGCTGCATGAGCCCGGCGTTTCCGAAGGATGCACCTATGACAACCGAAAGACCGACTTTCGACCCCCGCATCGACGCCTACATCGCCAAGTCTGCCGATTTTGCCCCGCCGATCCTCACCTACCTTCGCCAGGTCGTGCATGAAGGCTGCCCGAACGTCACGGAAACCCTCAAATGGCGCACGCCCGCCTTCGAATACAAAGGCCTCCTTTGCGGCATGGCCGCGTTCAAGCGGCATTGCACCTTCGGCTTCTGGAAGCACGCCTTGGTGCTGGGAGATGAAGCGGCGGCGGGCGAAGCGATGGGCCAGTTCGGCCGCATCACGAAGCTCTCCGACCTCCCATCCAGGCGCGTGCTGCTCTCCTACGTGCGCAAAGCCGCGAAGCTCAACGACGACGGCGTCAAAATCCCGCGCCCGCCGCGCGGCGCCCGCAGGAAGCTCCGCACCCCGCCCGACCTCGCCGCCGCCCTCAGGAAGAACAAAACCGCCGCCGCCCGCTTCGCCGACTTCAGTCCCTCCCACCGCAACGAGTACATCGAGTGGATCACCGAGGCGAAAGCCCCGGAAACCCGCCGCCGCCGCCTGACCACCGCCATCGAGTGGATCGCCGAGGGAAAAGGGCGGAACTGGAAGTATCAGCGGAAGTGAGAGCGGCAAGAAAGATGATCTCGGATATTCGCAAGGCTCATGAGTTTTTGTTGATCCCCGGGTCGTTCGGCTGCATCAAAAGGGTGTGAAGAGATGTACGACCCTCGGCGCCTCGGCCGGGACCGCTCCGTCCGCTGCCGGTCGCGCGACCGCCAGGCGATCCGACGTTTGCGGTGTTCCAGATTCCGCGCTTCACTTCGGTTCGCTCGGAAGGCCTCCTCGCGGCAAAAAAGAACTCGTGTTCACACGTCCCTCTTTACCCGCAAAACAAGGCATGTCGGGCTTTTCTGTCAAATCGCTGGAGAATTCACGTTTGAACAGAGCCGGGGTGAACCGCGCGTGAAACTGAGCCTGACTCGTTATGACAATGCTCTCGTCTCCGCCGGAAACCGCGACGGGCGGCTTCGCCGGGACGGAACCCCTCATCCGGAGGACCTTCGATGAAAGTCATGATCGTGTTGCTCGTGCTGATCGGGGCCGGGGTGTTCGCGGTGTATCAGTTCGGTGGGTACAGCACGCTCGATCCGTCGCAGCAGGGGCGCGACGCGCGGGCGGCGATCGCGCCGGGGATGACGTGGCAGGTCGTGGTGCAGACCGCGGGTGCACCAAAAGAGTTCGCGATCTACGTCGAAACCGGAAAGGACGCGCAGACGGGGACGCCCCTGGTGAAGCTCGGACCGCGCATGAAGTACAACGCGGACAGTCTGGAGTCACGAGTGAAGAACGATCAGGTTCCGCACGGGTTTGTCTTCCCGTACCGGTTCAGCACGGAGGTGGCGTTTCAGGTCGAGTTTGACGAGTCGGGCGTCGTCGTCGGCGTGGACGACATGGTGACGCTCAACAAACTCCTCGACCGGTAAATCATGATCCACGGATGTGGATCGCCCTTCTGAGCCGCGGGCTTCAGCCCGCGCGAACGTTTGAGATCCCGAACATTCGAGTCCCGACGGCGGCGGCGAACCGGCACCGCCGTCTCCGCCTGCACGAATGCGACGCGGAAGCAATGCGCCTCGGATCGGCATCACCGACTCAAGACCGTCCAGCGGAGCCGGTAAAGCGCGAGAACCGGAAAAGGGACGGGCCGCGTTCGCCCTGTTCAGGCGACGCGGCCCGCTTTTTCGGTTTGCTGCAAGGTGGGCGCACCCGAAGGAGCGCTCGTCAGCGGCCGTTACATGCTGCGGCGGTAGCCGGAGTCGCGGTCGCGTCCGCCACGACCGCCGCCGTAACCGCCGCCGCCGCCTCCGCCGTAACCGCCGCCCCCGCCGCCGTAACCGCCGCGACCCCCGCCGCCCCCGCCGGGACGCGACTCGCGCGGTTTGGCTTCGTTCACCGTCAGCGTCCGGCCCTTGTATTCAGAACCGTGCAACGCTTCGATGGCGGCCATCGCCGCATTGTCATCCTCCATCTCCACGAACCCGAACCCTTTGCTCTGTCCGGTGGCGCGGTCACTGATGACCTCGGCCGACCGGACGGCGCCGTGCTCGCCCAGCAATTGCTGAAGATCCGAGCTGCTGACGGAGTAGTTCAGGTTCCCCACATACAGACGCTTGCCCACAATCAAGACTCCTGCGAAACGGGGCGCAAGGACCCAATCTTTTTCTTTCCGGGCCGACAGGGAAAGTGGCCGACGCTCCGGCCAATAAGGGTGGAAGGGCATTCCAGGCAGTGCGATCGGAATGAACGTTCGAACAGCACGTACTCGCCTCGGGCCACGAACCAACCAACCGGGAGTTTATCGCCCCTTCAGGCCGATGTACAGCCCTTTTTCTGGAATCGTGGACGTGTTCGTTCTACCGGGCGGGTGGGGGTTGGCGCGTTCGATGAACCGGGACTTGCACTGCATCGGCCGAGGAGCCGGTCAGCGGACGAGGCCGTCAAGGGAATGCGTCAAAAACGTCCTGGCAAACGATATGTTGGGGGAGTTTCAGGCCGGGCCCGGATCCGCTGGGCGCACGGATTCGAGCAGTTCAGACAGGTATGCGCGATCCTCCGGGTTCAGAGGGGCCGCCAGATGCCAGAATCGGAGCACCCCTGATTCCGTGATCGTGCAGGTGCATTCGCGCCCGCTGGTCCACTTCAGGAAGAGGCGGTCCGTCCCGTGGGGGGGCGTCAGGATCGTGGCGACCTTCGCCTCGGCGCAGCGACCGAGGAACCACGCCTGAAACGCATTAACCTGTTGCGGATCGCCGATCCGGACCCAGCTTCCTTCCGGGGCGTCCGCTCTTTGAATCTGAAGATGCGTGATCTGATCGTTGGAAAAATCGACCGTGACCGGCGCCTCACGTCGGCAGGAGGGCGCCACGGCGGTAAGCAGGATCAACACGACGCAACGGCTCATCCGGCGTACATCGGCGGAAGGCGCGTCGAAGGTTGAGGGCCGCACGGGCAGGCGGGCGCTGGTGTCGGGAGTTGCAGGTTGGTTGACATGACGGATCGCGGATCTCCAGTCCGCACCCTGTGCGAAGCGAACCTCCAGGCTCCGTGATCGGCGGGGCAGCGCTGCGCGTCCCTGCTGAGCGGGATGATGCAGAGCTTCGCGGTCCCGGTAAGAGTTTCACTTCGTGGCGCTGCTCGCGGTTTGAGCGGCGGGTCTGCAAGGTCTACCCTGACGCTGCGGACAGACGGGCGATGCGGGTGGTGTCGTCAATGACCAGAAAGGTGATTTCGCCGTCGGCCTTGCGCAGTTTCAGACGGCCGAGCCAGTACCGGTCGTTTTTGCCGTGGGCGTACCAGCTCCCGGTGGGGCGTGCCTGCCAGTCTTCAACAAGTCCGACCACCTCGGCCTGATACGTACCGGCGCGGGTATGAACCGTCTGAATGACTCTGACGGGCGTTCCGGGGGGGAAATCCGCGGCGAATTTCTCAAGCATCGTTGTCGTCGTCTGCGTCATAAGCGTGGCAAAGGCTTCCTCGTATGCCGTCGCGCCGCGGCGGATCGAGCTTCGGATTTACTCACATCTGATCCGCGAACGATCGCAGATCCGCGAACTCGGCGAGCGGCGCGGCGTCTCCGGTCCGTCTCTCCCCGCGACGGTTGATCCAGATAAAGGGCAGTCCCAGCCGTCGCGCAGGGACGCCGTCATGATAGACGCTCTGCGCGACGTGCAAAAGCCCCTGCGCGCCGCCGTGCAGGTCGATCAGACGGCGAAAGTGTCCCTCCGCGGGCTTGTACGAGCGGACATCTTCGGCGGTGATGAGGAAGTCGAAGCTGAGATCGATCCGGGCGATCGTGCGCGCAAGGAGGTCGCGGTCGACGTTCGAGAGAATGCCGAGGCGGAACCGGCGGCCGAGCTTCAGCAGGGCGTCCCGAGTGTCCGGGAAGACAGGCCAGTCTCCGACGGAGTCGCCGACGGAGCGGGCGTGCGCGTCGTGGAAAGGAAATCCGAGTCGGGCGGCTGCGCCAAGCACGGCGTTGCGGACGACGTCGCGATACCGAAGGTAAGGCCCGGACTCAACCGCCGCCTCCTGCTCCAGATACGCGTCGAAGAACTCAGGCGGAGACGGCGTCGTTCCTCGGGCGAGTGCGGTGCGCAAGCCGGTCTCCCAGTCGACGAGCGTTCCGTAACAGTCGAAGGTCAGCGTGTGCGTTCTCGCCAGGATGTCGGAAAGTGCGGCGATCATCCGAAGGTTCGTCCTTTTTGTGTCTTGCGGCAACGATCGCGCCGTCAGGTTTTCGCTCAGCGCGATTGTTGGCGGCGCGGTTGCAGGATAGGTTCATTGTGCATGACCGCACCCTCGGCGACAACCGGCGCAGACTCTCGACCGACGGCGCGAACCCCTGCAACCGCGGGCGGTCTTGCGGACGATGCTCGCGCGTCGACTGAGGATCGCATCCGCTGTCTTGACGCGATGGCGCGGTCGGCGGAGTCCGTGCGGGTGCGGTTGCTGTCGAGAGAGGGGGCGTGGTCGTGGGTCCGGCTGATGACGTTCCTGGCGGCGCTGACGGGGTGGTATCCGCTGCGGGCGAGTGACCTGCTGGGCTTGAGTGCGTCGGGGTTGTGTTTCACGGCGTTTCTGGTCGTCGCGGGACGCCACCGTGAAGTGCGCCGAAAGCGCGAGGGCGTGGACCGGGAGCTGACGATCCTTGCGGAGTCGCGTCGCCGGATTCTCGAACCGTTATGCCTGGTGCGATCGGGCGACCGTCCGGTTGTGTCCGCGGACGTGCCGGCGGCGGCGTCGCTGCTGAACGACGGATTTCGCGGCGCGCTGACGGAGCAGGAGTTGGACGATCTCGATGTTTACGCCGGCGCGACGGGGCTCTTCGGATTACTCAACCGCGGGTCGACGGTGATCGGGGCGCGGCGGCTTGCTGAAATGATCGAGCGGCCGATGCTGGATCCGGAAGCGTTGCGCCGGCGTCAGACGACGCTTGCGGCGCTGACGAAGGAGTCCGAGGCTCGCATCCGCGTGATGGCGGGACTGGCGGCGCTGCGCGGGCGCGATGAGGCGCTGGAGCGGTTGATCCCGGCGATCGAAGGGGCGAAGGCGCTGACCGGCACGGGCGAGGTGATGGCGCTGCGGATCTGGTCGGGGGTGTCGTTGATTCTGGCGTTCTACCTGTTGTACCGCGTCGGAAGCGGAGAATACGCGGTCGGAGGGTGGGTGCTGGCGTTGCTGGTGGTCAACGCAGTGCTGTTCCGCTCCCGGGCCGTCGAACTGCACGAGGCGCTGGGACCGTGGCGACGAGCCGGTGCGGCGGCGGAGGGGTTGCTCACGGCGGCGCTGGGCGCGGGGGAAGCGCTACCGCGAGCGGGAGAACTGTCGGAACTCTCGGATGCTTTGAACGAGGCGGCGTCAGGCGAGGCGCTTCCTGCACTTTGTCGGCGGCTGGCGTGGGCGGATGCCGGCGGACCGATGCACGCCTTCTTCAATTACGGGTTGTTCTACGACCTTCACGTGGCGGCAGGAATATTGAAGATCGTTGTGGGGCGGCGTGAGGCGCTGATCCGGGCGATCCGCGCCGCAGGCGACCTTGACGCCTTGTGCGGACCGGCGGCGTTCGGCTGGGAGCGCGAGGGCGCGTCCTTTCCGCAGATCAGCGCGGATCACGGGGTTCGCATTACCGCGGGGAGGCATCCGCTCGTTGACCCTGTGCGATGCGTGGCGAACGACGTGTCGCTTGACGTTCGGACGCGCATGTTGCTGATCACCGGGTCCAACATGTCGGGAAAGAGCACGTACCTGCGGATGATCGGTCTGAACACGATCCTGGCGCATCTCGGCGCCGCCGTGTGCGCGGAGGAAATGAGGCTTTGTCCGGTCCGCCTCGTCACCGACCTGCGCGTGCGCGACAACCTGGCGAAGCATGAGAGCTACTTTCTGGCGGAAGTGCGTCACCTGAAGCGCCTGGTGGCTCCTGCGGAAGGGGAGGCGCCGATCCTGGGGCTGATTGACGAGCCGTTTCGCGGAACCAACTCGGATGAGCAGGCGGCGGCGACGCTGGCGGTGGTTGAACACCTGAAGAAATCCCTGCATTTCTTCGTCATCGCCACGCACGAGCGGCGCGTGACGGAGCTGGGCGACGGCGGGACGGCATGCAATGCGCACTTTCAGGAGAATCTCGATCGGACGGGGATGGTGTTCGACTACCGGCTTCGTCCCGGACCGGCGGCGACGCGCAACGCGCTGCGCCTGCTGGAGGCGGAGGCGTATCCTTCGGAGGTGACCCAGCGGGCGGCGTGGTGGGTCAAGGTCATCGGTGCGTCGTCTTCGTCCGGCGGATCAGACGTCGAGCGCATTGATCGCGGCAGGAACGACGGGGTGGAGCATGTCGGTTGACGGCGTGACGGCGTCAGGCGCAAGGCTGCGCCGCGAATACGCTGCGCTCGTGATCTGCAGCGTTGTTCTGGTGATGCTGCGTCTGATCGGGTTCGGGCTTCCGCTGGAGACGGACGAAGCCAACTACGCCTACATCGGAGCGCGCCTGCTCGCCGGCGACCGGCTTTACGTGGAGGTCTGGGATCATCAGCCGCCCGGCGCGTTCATGCTTTTCGGCGCCGCAGGCGCGATCTTCGGCGACCGCGAGGCGACGTACCGCGGGTTGGCGACGGCGGCGTCGCTGGCGTCGCTGGTGAGCGTGTTCGTGATCCTCAGACGTACCACCGGAAGCGCCGCCACGGCGACGCTGGGGGCGGTTCTTTTTTCGCTGGCAAGCAGCGATCCCGGCACTGCCGGAGAAGGTTGCAACCGCGAAGTGTTCATGAACGCGCTGATCCTGGGAGTGTGGGCGTTGCTCCTGCGTCCGGAGGGCGGGCCGAAGGTCGGGCGGGTGTTGGTCGCGGGCGTGCTGCTGGGGGTGGCGTCACTACTGAAGACGGTCGTCGTCGTACACTGGGTGGCGGCGGTGTTGATGATCGCGGTCTGCTCCGGGCGAGGGGACAAGACGTTGACGGCGCCGTCGCGCAGCGGAGCGTGGGTCAAGGCGTCCGCCCTGGCGGCGGGACCGGCGGTCATCTGGACGACCGTGACGGTGTACTTCGCGGCGACCGGGCGGGGCGGTCTTTTCCTCGACGCGGTGTTCGGATTCAACCTCGGATACAGCGATCCGGGCGAGCCGTTTCTGATGCGCTTCGTGCGGTTCTTCTCCCCCCCGCGTCACCCTCACATTTTCGAAAGTGCGAGAGCGGTCTGGGTGCTGGGGGCGGCGGGCGCGGTCATCACGGGAGCACGGCTGCTGCGACGGCGCGATTGTGCCAGAGAGGCGGGAATGTTTCTGCTGGCGGGTGCGGCGTACGTGGCGACGTGTCTGCCGGCGCAGTTCTGGCCTCATTATTATTACCTCATGATCCCGCCGGTAACGATGCTGTCGGCGGTGGTCGCGTCAGACGCCGCCGTGCAGGTCGGTCGTCGCGGGCCGGGATTCACGCTGATGGCGCGAGCGCTGCTGATTCTTCCGGCGGCGTGGCTGGGGTATGCGCAGGCGAAAGCTTATGTGCTGGCGCCGCCGCTGAAGATCACGGAGTCGCGTTACAACTCGCGGGACTTCTGGGCGCGGGTGCACGGTTTGAAGGTGCGCGCCGTGACGGAACCGGCGGATCAGGTGTTCGTATACGGCAGCGACGCCGGCGTGTATTTTTACGCCGGCCGGCGCTGTGCGTCGCGTTACACGATGATCGGGTCGCTGGACGCGCGTTATCCCGGGTCGGCCGACCGGCGGCGGACGTTGATCGAGGATCTGCGCCGGAACCGGCCGCGGCTCATTCTGCGCACCGGGGAAGCGATGTTTCCCGAGTTCGACCGGTTGCTTTCGGAGGAGTACGAGCGCATCGGCGTTGATCATCACGATCATCGCCCCGGGGAGATCATCCTTGTTGTGTACGCGGATCGGCGGCGCCCGGTGGCGGCAATTGACTGGGAGTGGGACCGATCCGAGGCGGCGCGCTTGAACGAGTGACGGGTCCGGTGAGAACGTTCGCGCTGGAACGCCCGGAGTCAATGAAGAAGCAACGCAAGAGGACGTCACGATCTTCAGGAAGCGCTCGGAGTCCGTCGCGACGACCGGGCGACGGCGGCTCCCTGACGAGCGGCGACAGGAGGAGCTCCCGCGCGCTGCGCGTCGTCAAGACGCAGGAACGCGCCCCGACGGATCAACTCGCGCGCGGGTCTACATCGGGCGTTGTGCCGCAGAAGCGCCGGACCGGCGCGTACGACTCCGCGTTTCACGGCGTGCTGGCGGGTGTTTGTGCGGGGCTGATTATCAGCGGGACGGGGCAGGTTCTTGCGGAGGCGGGCGCTGTGCAGACGGCGGTGTGCGGCGGAGGACTGGCGGCGTGCGCGGCGGGGCTGGTGCTGCCGAGGCGGATCGCGCTTCTGATCGCGGCGCGTCGCGAGGTCGAGCGGCCGACGACGATCCGGGCGTCGGTGAGCGGGCTGCTGGTGGCCGCCCCCGCGGACGCGACGTTCGGGTGGATGCAGGCCGCAGTGCTGGCGCTGACGACGGGTCTGCTGGCCGCAGTCGGTCCTGAGATCGCATCCACGGCGGGGAGAATCTGCGACGCGCTGCGGTCGGGGTTTTTGTGGACGGCGGGCAGCGCCGCGATGCGCGACTCCGCACTGGGTTTTGCGGTGTTCCTGCCGTCAATGCTGGCGCTCGGAGGGACGTTTGCCTGCCTCCTGAGACTCACCTCCGCGCAGGGAACTCCTGCGAATCCGCCGGTGTGGGGGCTTGCGGGCGCGGGACTTAGTGCGCTGCTCCCCTTTACCGACGCGGAAGCAGGCGTTCGGGCGGCTGCGTTGCCGGCGATGGCGCTGGCGTGTCATTGTGTGCTGCGCTCTCAGAGGTCGGGGAGAGGCGTTGCGCAGAGGTTTGTGACTTCCGAAGACGTCGGGGGAGCGTCGGTGGTAAGACGCGGCGGCGTGCTTGATGCGGCGTGCGTGGCGACCGCGGGCATCGGCGCCGGGTTGATGTGGGCTGAGGTTGCGGCAGACGGCGCGATCGCCGCGGAGCCCGGAACGTGGGCAAGGAGCGCGGGAGCGGCCGCCTTGGGCATCGTCACCTGCATTGCCGCGTTAGGCGCGCGTCAGGCGGCGACGGCGCACCGCGCGTGGAAGATATTCACGGCGCTGGTGGCTGCGTCCGTCGTCGTCGCTGCCGCTGTGGTGACTGTCGGGAGCGCGGAGGATCGGGGGTTGACGGTCGGATGCGCGGCGGCGGCTGTGCTGGGATTCTCGGGGTGGAGCGTCGGCGCCGTCCGAGTCGCCGAGCGCGGCGCCGACCCGCCGCGGGTTATTCTGGTTCAGTCGGCGTGGATGCTTTCCGGGGCGTCTGCCGGACTGATCTGGGTTGCGGGTTCCGCCGAGGGCGGGCGTTCGTTTTCCGGAGTCGCAGCAGGGATAGGCATCCTCGGGATATCCGGCGCAGGGGCGCTGATCTTGCGGCACAGACATCGAGGGGCGATTTCAGCCGGATTGACCTATCCCTGACCGGCGGAATCTGCGCACCGAGGGTTTCAAGCCTCCGAAAGAACATGCCCTCGGCCTCGCCCTGCATCTGCGGCGCGTCGACCGCTGCGGCTGCATTGCACGATCGTCCGATATTCCCTCGACAACACAATGAGTCGTCATCGCGTCATCTTGAATGTTCATGCCGAAGGGTCGGTCCGACAGGAGAACACGACGGCGAATTCGCCGAGGCGCCCGGTCGAAGGGAGAGGGTGGCGCCGGGCGGCAGGCGCCGCGGCTGTGTTCGCGGGGCTGATGTGGGTGGCGCCGGCGTTGCCGAAGTCGGAATCCGCAAAAGGGCGGGAACTCCGGGCGGCTCTGTCGCTCGTGCGAGGGCAGATCGCGCTTTACCGACGGCATCACGGCGCGTTTCCTCCGCGGTCCGGCGAGGGTTTGAAGGCGGCGCTGACGGAATACTCCCGTCGGGATCACGCGACCTCGGAACAAGAGGACGAGGCGGGAGGATTCGTGTTCGGTCCTTACCTGCTGGCGTTTCCGCAAAACCCCTTCTCGGGGTCGGCGGAGGTTTCAATGTCGCCGCCGTCCCCGCGTCAAGGGTGGTATTACAACCCGCGGACGGGCGAGTTCAGGACGAACGACGGTGAACATGACGAGCTTTAAATCAGAAAAGGGCGAGGACATGCACGAGAATTCGAGCGTCGCGGGTTCATCGAAGCGCGATAAGGAAACGAGGTTTCACCGGTGGCTGAAGCGTAGCGCGGCGGCGTTGATCGTCCTGACGATCGCGCGGGTCTGGCTGGGGCCGCACGGCGACGCAGCGCAGGCGCAGCAATCCGGGGGGAAGGCGGTTCCTTTCGACGCAACGGCGCAGCGTAACGACCTGCTGGAGGAAGTCCGCAAGTCGAACCAGATTCTTCTGGGCATCCTTGACACGCTTCGCAACGGGACGTTGCGCGTCGAAGTGCAGCCAGCGTCGGACGAGGGTTCAGGATCGACGGGAAAGAAGAAGTAAGTTCACCGGGAGCGGCACATGCGTAACGGACGACGCAAGACGTGGGCGAGAGCGCTTCTGATCGCGGGAGCGGGGAGCGTCGCGCCGTGCCCGGGCGCGTTCGCGCAGAGTCTGGACGAACTGCTGGATCAGTACCGGAAGGCAACCGGCGCGGCGACCGCCGCGGAGGAGGACGTCAAGGTCTCGGTGTCGGACCTCGGGACGATCGAACTTCACGTGGCGGATGTGCCGCTGACGGCGGTGCTTCAGGCGCTGGCGCAGGGATCTCGCCGGAACATCATCGCGTCGCCCGGGGTCACCGGGACGGTGACGGCGAGCCTTTATGACGTGGATTTCGAGGAAGCCTTGACGGCCGTGCTGAGACAGAACGGCGCGGGGTTCCGCGTCGAGGGGAACTTCATCTACGTACACACGGCGGATGAACTGGCGCGAATGATGCTCGCGCCGCCTGAGGGAAGGCTCTTCCACCTGAATTACATCACTCCCGCGGACGCCCAGAACGTCATCACGCCGCTGCTGTCGGACGTCGGCAAGGCCGCGATCTCACCGCCGGTGGCGACCGGGCTGTCGGGAAACGCCGAGGACGGTGGCAGCAACGCGAATGCGGGGACGGACTACATCTACGTGTTCGACCGCCCGGACCGGCTCGAGGCGGTGGCGGCGGCGCTGGCGCAGGTGGACGTACGCCCGATGCAGGTGCTGATCGAGGCGACGATCCTTCGGGCTTCGCTGACGAACGACAACGCGCTGGGGATCGACTTCAACATCGTCGGCGGCGTCGACCTGGAACTGCTGGGAAGCGTGTCACAGGGGGTGCAGAACATCACGCTCGGGCAGCTTCCGGTGGAGCGGTTCGAGCTGTTCAACTCGAACGTGGGGACGGATTTCCGCGGGAACGTGCCGCCGGGAGGCATGACGGTCGGCGTGATCAAGGACCACGTGGCGGTGTTCCTGCGGGCGCTGGAGGACGTGACGGACACCGCGGTGATCGCGAACCCGAAGATGCTCGTGCTCAACAAGCAGAAGGGGCAGTTCATCGTGGGTCGTCGCGACGGATACCTGACGACGACGTTCACGGACTCGGTGGCGACGCAGACGATCGAATTTCTCGAGACGGGGACGCGCCTGATTTTCCGGCCGTTCATCGGCGACGACGGGTTCGTCCGCGTCGAACTGCACCCCGAGGACAGCACGGGCGGCGTAAACAGCCAGGGTTTGCCTTTTGAGCAGACGACCGAGGTAACCAGCAACGTCCTGGTCCGGGACGGACACACGATCCTGATCGGAGGCCTCTTCCGCGAGTTGAACACGGACAAGCGCTCCCAGGTGCCGGGGATCGGAAACGTTCCCGGACTCGGCGATCTTTTCAAGAGCCGGCAGGACTCGCTGGTTCGGGAGGAAGTGATCCTGCTGATGACGGTTCACGTTGTGAAGGATCATGCGGCGTACGCCCGGGCGAGCGACCGGCAGGCGGAGGACATCGAGGGCCTTCGCGTCGGGTTGCGTCAGGGCATGATGTGGATCGGACGAGAGCGGCTCGCCCAGGATCATTATCGGCGCGCGCTGGAGCATTACGCGCGCGGCGACAACGAGAAAGCGCTGTGGTGGGTGAACCTGGCGCTGCACAATTACTCGCGGCTGGCGCCGGCGATGCAGCTCAAAGAGCAGATCCTCGGTGAACATGCGTGGGACGAAGACAATGTTTCGACTCGGAGTTTCATCTGGCGTCTGCTTCAGGAAGAGTCCGGGGCGAACGAACCTTATTTCGGGCGGCCGGCTCCGCCGTTTCCTTCGCCGGAACTGAAAGGCGCGGAAGGGATCGAGCCTGCGCCACCGGAAAACGCGGCGCCGGAAACGCCGGAGGAGGAGTCATCATGAGTTGGAGATGCGCGGCGGTCACGGCGGCGGGGATGCTGGTTTTGTCCGGGTGTCGCGGCGCGGGCGGGAAGGAGTCCGGCGCGGAGGCGAACCGGTGGGACCAGGTCCGGGCGAAGATTCAATATCAGGCGGCTCGGCAGCAGTTCGACGCGGGAAAACCGGAGGACGCGGTCCGCAGCGCGGGTCAGGCGTTAGCGCTGGATCCGAAGTTCGCGGATGCTTACCTGCTTCTGGCGCAAGCGCAGCTTGAAGCGCGCGACACTTTCGGGGCGCTGGCGACGATCACGGCGGCGCGAGCAGCCGGGTTGGACGCGCCCGCATTCGACTACCTTGAAGGCGTGGCCCGTGAGCAGCAAGGTGATGCGGTGGCGGCGCTGGCTGCGTACCGCCGGGCGCGGGAGCGTACCCCTCAGCAGGCGGATTACCTTGCGGCTGAAGTCGAATTGACGGTTGCCCAGGGCGCGCCCGATGCGGCGCTGGAGTTGCTTCGCCCGCGCGTGTGCGGCGCGGGTCCGGACGCCACGCTGGACGCGCTGGGCGCCCGGCTTGCGGCGCTGACCGGAGACGCCGAACTCGCCGAGCAGTGCTTCCGCTCAGCGATCCGAAAGACGAGTCACCCGGGACTTGCGGCGGATTTCGGCCTTTTTCTCATGCGTGAGCGGCGTTACGCGGAAGCTCGGGGGATCCTTGAGCCTCTGACGGCCGAGATCGCAGGCGAGGCGCCGTCGCTCCTTGTTTGCAATGCGTTGGCGCGCTGTTGCCTGGCGCTCGGCGATGCGGGGGCGGCTTACCGCGTGCTCCTGCCCCGGGTGAACCGCGGGGGTGCGGATGTTGACACGAAACTTCTCCTCGCGACGGCTGCGCTGGCGTCGGGGCGACTGAGCACGGCGCTGAAAGTCTGTCAGGACGTTCTGAATGAGCAGCCGGAACACGCTTCGGCACTGCTGCTTCGCGCAGCCGCCTACCGGCGGCAGGGCAACGTCAACGCCGCTCAGGCCTCGTTGAGCGCGATTCCGCCGAGCGCGCCGGAGTTCGGCTGGGCGAGGGCTTTCGGGGCGGCAATGAGCGCCACCGTCGCGCCGTCGGAGTCGCTCGACCGCGGGGTTCAGGGCGAGGTGGCGTCCTCCGCACCATGACGGGCGAGATTCAACGAGGATCGGAGGTTCGCGAGTTCGACGTTGACCGCCCGGTCAGCGTGATCTGCACGATCCGCAATGACGCCGCCGGTCTCGCACAACTTCTTTCAAGCCTTGACCGGCAGACCCTCCTTCCCGCCGAGATCGTCGTCGTGGACGGCGGCTCCGGCGCAGACGCGCTGGCATCCGTCCGCAGCGAGGCGTTCCGGCATGAGGGCGTCCGCCTGATCGAGGGAGGCGACCTGAACATCGCGCAGGGACGAAACCTGGCGATCCGCGAGACACGGCATGACATCATCGCCTGTACTGACGCAGGGTGCGAAGCCGATCCGCACTGGCTGGAGCGGTTGACCGCGCCCCTGCGCCGCGGGGACGCGGACGTGGCGGGAGGGCATTACGCGGTCGGGCAGTGCGGCTGGCTGCAACGTTGCGCCGGGAGACTGTCGCTGCCCGGAATGCTTCGACCTGTCGATCCTGTGCGCTTCAATCCGAGCGCCCGGTCGCTGGCGCTGACGCGCGAGGCGTGGCGCCGTGCGGGAGGATTCCCGGAGTGGCTGAGCACCGCCGAAGACACGTTGTTCGATCTGAAACTGCGTTTGCTTGAGCCGCCGCTGCGGTATGCCTTTGTCGAAGATGCGGTCGTGACGTGGACTCCGCGGGCAAGGGCTCGCGGAGTCTTCCGGCAGTTTGTCGGGTATGCCCGCGGCGAGGGACACCTGGGCCGTGGCGAGAACGCACACCGATATCTGACGCTGCGCTACGCGGCAATCGCAGTCTGGGCATGCGCTTCGGCGATCTGGGCCGTGCAAGACCTGACGTCGGTTGCCGCGTGCGCACTGATGGTGACCCTGCTGCTTGTGATGCGATTGCATTTCGGCGCGGCGACCCGGTGGGCGTTTCAGGAATGCAAAAGACCGGGCGCGTTACGTTGGATCGTGCGGACGGCGCAAGCCGCAGCGGTGAACGAGTTGCTGACGGCTGCGCAGTGGTTCGGATACCGGCGTGGGCGCGGGGAGCGCCTTCGGAACCCCGGGCGATATGTCGCGCGCTTGAGGCGATACCTGACGGAAGGAGGGGCGTCGAGCGGGAGCGTTGAACACGTTCCACCGTGGCGCACGGTCAACGTGTCGCCTCCACCCCGAACACTGGTGGTTTCGTGGCACTGGCCGCCCGTCAACCGTGCTTCAGCCAACGTGCTGGCGAGCCTCTTCAACACTGCGTCGCCGAGGAGCTTCCGCGTCCTGACCCGACAGATGCGCGACATGCGTGATGACGCACCGTCGCCGCGGCTTGAGACCGAGCGCGTCGCGTGGCCGCTGCCGGACGACCGGCCGGTCCGGATTCGCACCTTCCTGGCCGAGCTGCGCACCTTCGTTCACGTTCTGGCGCGAGCGTGGAGGATGCATCTGGCGTGGGATGTGCAGATCGTGCTTTCCGTGTACCCGACGCGTTACGGGTTACTTTCGGGCTGGGCGGCGAGCCGGCTGCTCGGCGTGCCTCACGTGGCGTACATGCACGATCTTTTCCGCGAGACGCTTCTGACAAAGTCGCGACTGAAGCGTGCGTTCTGGTGGCAACTGGATGAGCGGATCCTGCGAGAAAGCCGCCTGATTCTGACGCCGACGCGCGAGCACGCCGAGCATTACGCTCATCGCGGGCTGGTGAACACCGTCGTTCTGCCGCACACGGTCGCCGACTCCGACGCCGAGGAGCCGTCGGCAACGTGGGTTTCCCGGCAGGCGGTCGAAGTTGCGACGCAGGAACCCCGTCCTTTGCGGCTCGTTTACTCCGGTGCGATCTACGAGCCGCATCTTGACGCCGTCGAGGCGATCCTCGAGGCGGCGAAGTCCGAACCCGAGATCGAACTGATGTTCCTGGCGAAACCTCATCCACTGCTTTCCGGGCTTCGCGCGCACTGGCTTGAACCCGGGCCGATGCGGGCTGCAATACGGTCAGCAGATGCGGGCGTCGTGGCGCTCGGGTGGCGCACGCCTTATCCGGAAGAAATCCGCGTGTGCTTCCCGTCGAAGATCATCGACTACCTTAGCGCCGAGCGTCCGATCCTCGCAGTCGTGCCGAGGGGTTGTTTCGTGGATCGTTTTGTACGTGAGACGGGATGCGGCGTCTGCGCGAACGACCCGACGCGCGACTCGATCCGGGCGGCGTGCCGAGAGCTTCAGGATCCCGCGAAACGAGCGAGGTTCTCTAAGCGAGCCTGCGCGGCGGCTCGAACTTTGCGCCCCGCGGACTGGATGCGGCGGCTTGAGGAAGAACTTCGATGCGCGGCAAGCGTCGCGTCCCGGGGCATCATGTCGCAGCAGAATGCGCACGTCGCCGGACTGGAAAGCGCCGCGTTGAACCTTCACGAACATCGGGCAGAGGGTTTTATTCCCCTGGTGTCTGCGGATCGGGTGTACGCCGGGCGTCCTTGAGGGTCTTCCTGCCCGCGCCTAAGCTCTCGACGTGCCGCACCTAACGACATTATCGAGGTTCCGGATGGCGCGAATCCGGCGCGCCGGGAAAGGGACGAGCGTTGCGCCTCGTCGCGGTGTTTATTTTGTCATAACGAGCCTGCTTCCGGCCGCGCTGAACTTGTTGCATCCGGGATGTCAACGTGATCCGGGAGCGTCGTCCGGCGGCCCACCGTCCTCATCCGCTTCGGCAGCTCCGGCGACTGCGGTAGCGCTGGAGGTGGAGGTCAGGGAGGTCCGTCGTACCGCAATGTCGCTGCGGGTGGAGATCGTCGGGACGCTTCATGCGGCGGACGAGGCGCTGATTTCGACGAAGACGGAGGGGGTTCTGCGGCGCACGTTCGTCGAGGTCGGCGCCGAGGTCGATCCCGGGACGCCCCTGGCGCAGGTGGATCGGGTCAGTTATGAGGTGGCGGTTGCGGCGGCGGAAGCGGCGTTGTCGGAAACGCTCGCCAGGCTGGGAACGCCGGATGTACCGGACGAGACGTTCGATCTGACGGAAGTCAGCGCCGTGCAGCGCGCTACCGCGCAGTTCGAGAACGCGAAGTACACTTACGAGCGCCTTTCTCGGCTCGGAACGACGGTCGCCGAGCAGGAATTAAATGACGCGGCAGCGCGTTTGCGCGTGACGGAGGCCGACCGGCGCCTGGCGCTGGATGAGGCGGCGGCGCTGGCGGCGACGGCGGGAGAGCGTGCCGCGCTGCTGCGCAGCGCGCGCCAGAAACTGACGGACACGCTGACGCCGGCGCCGCCGTTGCCGACAACGTTGGGGCGCGAGGGGGCGCAGCGCTGGGTCGTCGCAGAACGCCTTGTGACGGAGGGGCAGTACGTCAATGTGGCGGAGGCGTTATACCGGCTGATCGTGATGGATCCTTTGAAACTTCGCAGCCGCGTTCCGGAACGTTACGCCGGAGTCGTGCGAGTTGGACAGGCGGTCGAGTTGGAGACGCTCGGACGGACTGCGCCGGTGGTGGGGAGGATCACCCGGATCAGTCCGGATATTGAGGCGTCCAGCCGAACGTTTGAAGTCGAAGCGCTGGTCGACAACGACGGCGGGGCGACCAAGGCAGGCACGTTCGCGACGGGCGTGATCGTGGCGGAAGATGAGACGCCGGTGCTCGTTGTATCCGCGGAGGCGATCGCGCGGGTGGGTGGTGTGACCCGGGTTGCGGTGGTCAAAGACGGGACGGCGACGTGGCGCGAAATCCGGTCCGGTCGGGAGTCAAAGCTGGAGGTCGAAGTTCTTTCCGGCGTCGAGGAAGGCGAGCGGGTGATCCTTCGTCCTAACAGCGCGTTGCGGGACGGAATCCGCGTTGCGGAGAAGCAGCGCTGATTCCAAGTCGGCGGCGCCGGGTGGCGACATGCAGAAGCTTGCGGAAATCTGTATCCGGCGGCCGGTCTTCGCTGTCATGCTCATCCTCTCGCTGGTGGTGTTCGGCGGCGTCAGTTACTTCAAGCTGGGCGTCGACCGCTTCCCCAACATCGACCTTCCGATCGTGCGCATCAGCACGTCGCTTCCGGGCGCCGCGCCCGAGGAAGTCGAGACGCAGATTTCCGACATCATCGAGGAGGCGGTCAACACGGCGGAGGGCATCGAGGAACTGCGATCGATCTCCGGTCAGGGGCAGTCGTTCGTGATCGTGACGTTTCGCCTGGACCGCGACATCGATGCCGCGACGCAGGACGTGCGTGACCGCGTGGCGACGGTGCTGCGACGGCTTCCGGAGGACACGGATCCGCCGATCATCTCGAAGTCGGACAACGAGTCGACGCCGGTGCTGAGCCTGGCGCTGTCGGGTCCGCTGGGCCCGCGGGAACTGACGGACCTTGCCGAGCGGGTCGTGAAGCGGCGGATCGAGCGGTCAAAAGGCGTGGGGCAGGTGGATGTCAGCGGCGGGCTGGATCGGACGATCAATGTCTGGGTAAGCGCCGACCGGCTGGCGGCGTATCAACTGCCGATCACCGCCGTGCGCGACGCGATCGTCCGTCAGAACACCGACGTGCCTGGCGGATTCATCACGGATCCGGCGCGGGAGCGGACGCTCAGAACGCTCGGACGGATCCTCGATCCGGCGCGTTTCAACGACATTGTGATCGAGACGCGCGGCGACGCGCCGATCCGCCTTTGCGATGTGGCGGTCGTCGAGGACGGGACGCGCGAGGAGCGCTCGGCGTCGCTGCTGAACGGACTGCCCACGGTGACGCTCGACGTGCTGCGACAGTCGGGCGCCAATACGATCGAAACGATCGAGGCGGTCAAGGCAAACCTCGCGCGGGTCAAAGACGAGCTTCCTTCCGGCGTGCGGATCGACGTGATCGCGGATCAGTCGCGGTACATTTACGCGGCGTTGCACGAAATCAACGTGCATCTGATCGTCGGCAGCGCGCTGGCGTCGCTGGTCGTGCTGGTGTTCATGCGCAACTGGCGTTCGACGATCATTGCCGCGGTGGCGATCCCGACGTCGGTCATCGCCACGTTCGGCGTGATGTGGGCGCTGGATTACACGCTCAACAGCGTGACGATGCTCGGGCTGGTGTTGATGGTCGGGATCGTGATCGACGACGCGATCGTCGTGCTCGAGAACATTTTCCGGTTCATCGAGGAAAAGGGGATGGCGCCCTTCGACGCGGCGCGCGAGGCGACGCGCGAGATCGGGTTGGCGGTGCTGGCGACGACGCTGAGTCTCGTGGTCATCTTCGTTCCTGTGTCGTTCATGTCGGGGATTTCCGGGCGGTTTCTCTCGCAGTTCGGGATCACGGCGGCAGCGGCGGTGCTGGTCAGCCTGCTCGTCTCCTTCACGTTGACGCCGATGATGAGCGCGCGGCTGCTGCGTCCGGCGGCGTCGGTCGGCGGGGAGGCGAAGTCGCGGCGCGGGTTCTATCACTGGATCGAGGCGGCATACGCGGCGTCGCTGCGCGGCGCGATGCGCTACCGTGTTCCAGTGCTCGTGCTGGCGGGCGGCGTGATCGCCTCGACTGTGCCGCTTTACCGGCATGTCCGGCAGGAGTACGTGCCGTCGAACATCGACGAGGCGGAGTTCCGCGTGAACGTCAACGCTCCCGAGGGGACCAGTTTCGCCGCGATGCGGGGCTTGATGGAGCAGATCGACGCGGACCTTCGCGCCACCCCCGGCGTCACGCTTGTGCAATCCAACGCGGGAAGCGGATTCCTCGGCGGCGTGAATCAGGGACGAGCGTACGTCCAGATCGAACCGCACGACGAACGCGTCTTCTCGCTGGGGCGGTTGTGGCGCGCGACGTTGGTGGGAGATCCGATGTCGGCGTTCCGCGGGAATTACTCGCAGCGGGACGTGATGCAGGAGGTGCGGCGCCGATTGCGGGCGTATCCGCAGGTGCGGGCGGGGGTGCGCAACGATTTCTCGCTGAATCTGGGCGGAGGCCCGTTTGAGATCGATTTCGCGGTCCGCGGGGCCGAACTCGAGCCTCTGCTGAAGTATGCGGAGGAGCTCAAGACGCGCGCGGAGAGGGTCGGCGGGTTCACAGACCTGGACACCTCCTTGCGCCTGGACAAGCCCGAGATCCGCGTCGAGGTGGACCGTCGCCGAGCGGCTGACCTCGGGGTGGATCCGCAGGACATCGCCTCGACGCTTCGCGTGCTGGTCGGCGGAGACAACGAGGTTTCCCGCTTCCGCGATCCGCTGGTGAACGAGGATTACGACGTGCAGTTGCGGCTTGTCGAGACCGACCGGAACGCGGTCGAACTGCTGAACCGCATCTACGTCGCCGGCAGGGGAAGTCGGCTTGTCCGGCTGGACAGCGTGGCGACGCTGACGCCGTCGCTGGCGCCGTCGCGGATCGACCGCCTGGACCGGCAGCGCCAGGTGAGTCTGCGCGGCGGGGTTGCGCCGGGGTACGCGCTGGCCGACCGGATCGCCGTGCTGCGGGAGGAATCCGCGAAGCTGGGGATGCCGTCCGGATACTCGACGCTGGTGTCGGGGCGTGGGCGCGAGCTGGAGCGCACTTACGGCGAGTTCGCCCTGGCGTTTCTTCTGTCGATTGTCTTCATGTACATGGTGCTCGCGGCCCAGCTTGAGAGCATCCTCCACCCGATCACGATCATGTTGTCTCTGCCGCTGGCGCTGCCCTTCGGATTGTTCTCGCTCTGGGTGACATCCGACACCTTGAACATGTACTCGGCGCTGGGGCTGCTGGTGTTGTTCGGCATCGTCAAGAAGAACTCGATCCTCCAGATCAACCACATCGACCAGTTGCGCGAGGAGGGGGTTGAGCGAGCTGAGGCGATCCTTCGGGGCAGCCGAGACCGCTTGCGGCCGATCCTGATGACGACGCTCTCGTTCGTCGCTGGTATGCTTCCGCTGGCGCTGGGGACGGGTCCGGGCGCGGAGGAGCGGCGGACCATCGCGATCGTCATCATCGGCGGACAGACGCTCTCGCTGGTGCTGACGCTGCTGGTTACGCCGGTGGCGTACGCGGCGCTGGAGGACGCGGTGGCGGCGGTCCGACGCGGCTTCAGAAGCGCCCGCTCGATGCCGTCGCGTGCCGGGAAGATCGCCGCTGACGCACCGGCTGGGGATCCGGGGTCGTAGACCTTCGTCGGGGTTGACCCGCGCGGAGGATTTCAGATCGCCCAACGCGGCTTGCGTTTTTCGATGAACGCCTTCATGCCTTCGTGCCCGTCGGCGTGATCGAGGAAGCACTCGGCGAACGCGGTCAGATCGTCGCCGTCGCGCAGGGCGCGCTTTGCGGACGCCACGGCCTGCGGACCGGCTGCAAAAAACAGCTTCGCGAACGCTTCAACACGATGTTGAAGGTCTTCGACCGAGTTGACGGCTTCGTCGACCAGACCGAGCGTCGCCGCGTCCTCGGCCTTGATTCCCTCGCCAGAGAAGATCAGCCGCCGCGCCTTCGCCGGTCCGACCAGCGCCGTGAGGCGGTGCAGCCCTTTCCACCCCGGGATCAGCCCGAGCGTGACCTCCGGGAGACCGACGCGCGCTGTGCGCACCGCGAGACGAAAGTCACACGCCAACGCCAGCTCCAGCCCGCCGCCCATCGCCGCGCCGTTCAGCGCCGCCACCGTGACGCAGGGCAGCGCCGCAATTGCGTCGAACGCGTCCGCGCCGAGCTGTCCGTGCCGCCGCGCGGCCTCCGCGTCGAACACCGACATCTCCTTGATGTCCGCGCCCGCCAGGAACACCTTGCCCTCGCCGGTGAAGACGCAGACGCGGACGCCGGCGTCCTGTCCGACCCGTCGGACCGCCTCGTCGAGATGATGCAGCGTCGCGGAGGACAGAACGTTCACCCCGCTTTCAGCGGTGAAGGTCAGCGTCATGATCGGGCCGGCCGAACTCGTCTTGATTTTTGTTTCGCTCATGTTGGTCCTCGCCGCTTTCGCCGCGCCGCCGAAGCGTGACGCGGAGAACTTTCCAGCGCGGCAACGCGAAGTCGCCGTCTGTCCATCCTCAGCTTACTCGCGCGAAAAAGCCGCGTCGAACGCCCGACCGGAAGGGGCGAACTGAAGCCGGCGTACGAAAGTCACGGCCTCGCGCGCGCCGTGCTCGCGGTCCATCTCGCCGTCCTCCCACTCCACGGAGAGCGGACCGGCGTAACCGACGTGATTCAGCGCCCGGATGATCGACTCAAAGTCGATCCGACCACGGCCTGGGGAGCGGAAGTCCCAGTACCGGTCCGGGTGGCCGAAGTCCGCGTGACCTCCGAAGACGCCGATCGCCTTCGGCGTCGGCGACCACCAGACATCCTTGACATGCATGTGAAAGATCCGGTCCCCGAAGCGGCGGATGAACGCGACGTAGTCCACGCCCTGATAAGCGAAGTGCGAAGGATCGTAATTGAACCCGAACCGCGGATGACGCCCGAGTGCCTCCAGCGCCCGCGCCGCGGACACGAGATCGAACGCGATCTCCGTCGGGTGAACCTCGAGCGCGAAGTCAACGTCGCATTGATCGAACGCATCCAGGATCGGCCGCCAGCGACGGGCGAAATCGGCGAACCCGTCCTCGATCTGCCGCGGCAGGTTCGGCGGGAACGAATACACAAGGGGCCAGATGCTGCTGCCCGTGAAGCCGTTGACGACGACCCGCTTCAGATTCCGCCGGACGCTTTCCGGTGCGAGATTGAAAAACCGGCGAGCCGCCCGCGCCGTGTCGGTCATCTCCGCGGCCGCCCGGCGTCGGACGCCTTCCGGGTCGCCGTCGCCCCAGACCTGCGCGGGCAAAATGCCCTTGTGACGCTCGTCGATCCGGTCGCAGACGGCCTGCCCGACGAGATGCGAACTGACGGCGTAGCATGCAAGGCGATGCTTCTGGAGCGTCGCCCACCGATGCCGGCAGTAGTCGTCACTGTCCTTCGCCTTGCCGACGTCGAAATGATCCCCCCAGCAGGCAAGTTCGACGCCGTCGTACCCGAAGGAGGCGGCTTTCTCGCAGATGACCTCAAACGGCAGATCGGCCCACTGTCCTGTGAAAAGCGTGACCGGACGCGATGACATTGACGTTCCTCCCCGCTAAAAAAGACGTTGCGAAGTCTAACGCGGGAAGGCGTCTTCAACCACCGGATGCACCCGCCGCCGACCGACGGCGCGGTCGCGGTCGAACCGCTTTGCGAAAGAGGCGCTGCACACGATCTAAGATGATTGATCGGGCGCTTTCTTGAAGGCGGCAAGGACGGCTTGCACCAGCTCTTCCGGCACGTCGGTCGGCACGGGATCGTCGGCGCCGCAGCCGCAGTCCCGGGCGGCCCGGATCGTAAAGCGGTAACTGTCGAGGTAGTCCACGCATTCCGGGCACAGGTGAAGATGCTTGCTGATCTCCGCGCGCTGCTGGGGCGTAAGCCCTCCTTCGAGATACGCGTCGAGAATGTCAATGAATTCCTTGCAGGTCACGCGTCCGATCCTCCGAAATAAGGCTCCAGCAATGTCCGCAACGCAAGCCTCGCCCGGTGAAGCCGGGCTTTGACGGCGTTCTCGTTGATCTCCAGCAATGTCGCGGTTTCGTTCGTGTCGAACCCGTCAATATCGCGGAGCATCAGCACGGTGCGGTGAATCTCCGGAAGTTTGTCGAGAGCTTCGCGCACCTTCCGTCGCGTCTCCACCTGCTCAAGACGGGACTCCCGCGACTCCACCCACGGCAGACCGGGAGCTTCTCGATGCCCGTCGGACAGGAACCGCGGGAGCAGATCCTCGAGCGACGCCTCACGTTCAAGGCGCCGCTTTTTGCGCAGCAGCCCCAACGCGGCGTTCACGGTGATCCGATGCAACCACGTCCCGAGCCTGGACTCTCCGTGAAACCCCGGAAGAGCGCGGTATGCCGAGACGAACGCATCCTGCACCGCAGTCTCGGCGTCATCCTCCTGCCGCAGATATCGTCGGGCAACGACGAGCATGCGCGGCGCGTGCTCCCGGACAAACCGCTCGAAAGCGCCCGGATCGCCTGCGCGCAGCGCCGTCAACACCGCACCCTCGTCTGAACTGGGATTCATGATCCCCCGAGGGTCAGGCTCTTTTGCGTTCATGTGTGACAACGTATCAAGCATGCCGCATCTCATTCAACTTTCCGTGTCGGTTCCGCCGGTCATGATCGGTCCGACGTGGTTTGCAGTCCCCTGTCGCCTTACAATGCCTGCATGTCGTCGCAATCCACCCGCCGGCGCGACGGGGCGCTCGTCGTCGTCTTACTGGTCATCGCCGTCATCGGAGCGGCGCTGCGGCTGCCGGACCTCGCCCGGCGACCGATGCACGGCGACGAAGCCGTCCACGCCGTCAAGCTCTGGGATCTGCACACCTCCGGAACCTACCGTTATGACCCTCACGAGTATCACGGACCGACGCTTTACTACCTGACTTTGCCGGTCATCCGCCTCGCCGGCGTCCGCAGCTTCGCCGAACTTTCGGAAGCGCACTTGCGCCTTGTCACCGTCGCCTTCGGACTCGGCCTGATCCCGCTGTTGTGGCTCGTGCGCGACGGACTCGGTCGCGCCGGCGTCTGCGTTTCTGCCCTCCTGACGGCGGTCTCGCCCGCAATGACGTTTTACAGCCGGTACTACATTCAGGAGACGCT
Organism: Phycisphaerae bacterium; assembly: GCA_013360585.1. Taxonomy (GTDB): domain Bacteria; phylum Planctomycetota; class Phycisphaerae; order UBA1845; family UBA1845; genus JABWBH01. The sequence continues at coordinate 82,653 of JABWBH010000009.1, forward strand.
GCTGGTTTTCTTCACTTTTCTGATGCTCGCGGCGGGCTGGCGTTACTCGGTTTCGAGAAAAATCGGCTGGGCGGCGGCGGCCGGGGCGGGGGCCGGCCTGGCGCACGCGACAAAAGAGACCTGCATGATCGCGTTCGCGTGCGCAGCGGCGGCGTGGTTATGCCTGCGTTGGGGAGGGGCAGAACGCAGGACCGGTCCCGGGGCCGAGTCGCGGCGTGACGACGTGATCCGATCCGGGCGCGGCGTCCGGCTTGCTCTTCCGGTTGCTTTCGTCTGCGGCGCGGCTGTCTCCGTCGCGTTCTACTCCGCGTTCTTCACGCATGCCCGCGGTCCCGTCGACTCGGTTCTGACCTACGCGACCTACCTCGACCGGGCCGGTAACTACGGCCTGCACGATCACCCGTGGTGGACTTACCTGCAGATCCTCGCATACACGCACTGGGGTCCGGGTCCGGCGTGGTCGGAAGGCGCGATCCTGACGTTGTTCGTAATCGGGCTGGCGTTCGCATTCCGCCGAGCTAACCCGGATGCGGATGCAGGGGCGGAAGCCCGTCAGACCTTCGGTCGCTACATCGTTTTGTACGCGGGGATGATGATCGTCGTGTATTCCGCGATCCCTTACAAGACGCCGTGGTGCATGCTCGGATTCCTTCATGCGGCGATCCTCGCCGGCGGATTCGGATTCAACCACGTCCTGACCGCGGCAAGGCGCCCGACGTTGAAGGCCCTTGCGGTGGCGTTATTCGTCGCCGCAACAGGACATCTGGCCCGTCAAACGACGTTGCTCACCGGTCCGCGCTTCGAGTCCGACCGGCGCAATCCCTACGTCTACGCGCATCCGGTCGGCGGCGTCCTGCGCATGACGAGCTACCTCGAAGCGCTTGCGGACGCTCATCCGAAGGGTCGATCCCTGCGGATCGACGTGGTGTCGCCGGACGCGGATTACTGGCCTTTGCCGTGGTATCTTCGTTCATGTAGCGGCGTCGCGTACTGGGATGCTCCGCCGGACGAGCTTGCGCCGGTAGTCGTCGCCAACACGGTTTTGACGCAGGAGGAGCAGGAGCGCCTCACCGACGGTCGTCACGTCAGTTATTACGGGTTCCGTCCCGATGTCGTCATGCTGGTCAGCGTCGAGCAGTCCGTGTTTGAGCAGTTCGCCGCGCAAGAAGGGGCGTCGGGGTCATCCGCACCCTGATTTCAGCCCGCGGAGGGTTCGTCATGAACGAAAGCTGGAGCTGGCTGACCTGGCCGAACCGGATTTCGATCGCCCGGATCCTCCTCGTACCGGTCTGGGTGCTGTGTCTGCTGAATATGAACGACGCGTGGCCCGGCGCCCGGCGCGCGGCGCTGGGGCTTTATCTTGTGATGGCGGTGAGCGACGCGCTGGACGGGTTTCTCGCCCGGCGCTGGCGCCAGCAATCCGCGATCGGGGCCTTCCTCGATCCGCTGGCGGACAAACTCCTGACGACGTGTGCCGTGGTCATCCTTGCGATCGAGGCGACGGCGGTGCCCGGGGCTCGCCTGCCGAGCTGGGTTCCGGTGATCGCCCTGGGGAAGGATGTTCTGACCGTCCTCGGCTTCGCGCTGGTGTACCTGGCGACCCAGCGGACGTTGATCCGTCCGCGCATTTTGGGCAAGGTCTCAACGCTGGTACAATCCGTGATGGTGGCGGCGACGCTGCTGACCCCGGATATGCCCGGTGGGTGGCGCGATGTCGTTGAGGCGCTGTGGGCGGCCGCGAGCGGCGCGGCGGTCCTGGCGTGGCTGGATTATCTGCGCGTCGGCGTTCGTTTTGTCTCCGAGGTCCACGCCGCGGAAGAAGCGGGTCGCGGGCCGAGCGGATCTTCGTGATCGGCGAACCTCGCCGTCGCGCCGCCGCGGGATGCACACATGAGCACGACAACGTTTGCACCGATTGAGCAGGCGCTGGACGACCTCCGCGCGGGGCGCATGATCATTCTCGTGGACGACGAGGACCGCGAGAATGAAGGCGACCTCGTCGTCGCCGCGGAGCACGTCACGCCCGAGATCATCAATTTCATGCTGCGCCACGCCCGCGGCGTCCTGTGTCTGTCGATGACCGCGGAGCGCTGCCGCCAGCTTCATCTGCCCCTGCAAACGCCCGAGAACACGACCCGCTACGGAACCGCCTTCACCGTCACGATCGACGCGCATCCCCGCTTCGGCGTTACGACCGGCGTCTCGACGCACGATCGCGCCGCGACAATCCGCGCCGCCACGGCGGACCGCGCCGAACCGGGCGACCTCGTGCGCCCCGGTCATATCAACCCGCTGATGGCGGTCGACGGCGGCGTGCTGGTGCGCGCGGGGCAGACCGAGGGGTCGGTGGACTTGTGCCGGATCGCAGGATTGAAACCCGCCGCCGTCATCATCGAGATCCTCAACGAGGACGGAACGATGGCGCGCCGACCGCAGCTTGAAACCCTGGCGCGCGAACACGGATTGCGCATGTATACCGTCGCCGACCTCATCGAATACCGGATGAAGAACGAGCGGTTCGTCACCCGCGGGCAGACCGTCCGAATGCCCACGCGGTTCGGCGAGTTCACGCTCGTCTCGTTCACAACGCCGGTGGACCGCGAGCCGCACCTGGCGCTGTGCTGCGGAGGCGTGGGGGAGCTGGGTCCGGACGGCGAGGCGATCCCTCATCCGGATCCGGTGCTCGTCCGCGTCGAATCCGAATGCCTCACCGGGCATGTGTTCCACTCCGCGCGGTGCGACTGCGGCGACCAGCTCGAAACCGCGATGCAGCTCATTCAGCGCGAAGGTAAAGGCGCGCTCATCTACCTGCGTCAGGAGGGGCGGGCGATCGGGCTGCACAACAAGCTCCGCGCGTACACGCTTCAGGATCAGGGGCTGGACACCGTCGAAGCCAACGAGGCGCTCGGGCTTCCGCCGGACCGCCGCGACTACGGCGTCGGAGCCCAGATCTGCCGTGACCTGGGGTTGCGCCAGCTCCGCATTCTCACGAACAATCCGAAGAAGATCAGCCGGCTCGAGGTTTACGGCCTTCGCATTGCGGAGCAGCTTCCGATCCAGGTTCCCGCGAATCCGCACAACGCCGCCTACCTGAAGACCAAGAAGGACAAGCTCGGGCACATGCTGGCGCTGTGACGCACGCCCCGGGACGCAGACGCCGGCTGACTGCGGATCCCGCGCGACCTTGCCGACGCCGCCGATCTCCGGAGAATCAGGCGCATGTCGGATACGGCCTTCGTGCTCATCACCACGCCCGACGCCTCGACGGGGCAAGCGCTGACGCAAGCCCTTCAGAAGGCAAACCCGCCGTTCCGCCTCGCCACGAGTCTCGTTGAAACCGGCGCCGAGGCGGTGGGCAGTCTGAAGGTCCGCGCGCCGGACGTTGTCGTCATCGATTTCGCGCTGACCGGCGACGTGGACGCACCGAAGCTGCTGCGCGAGTCGCTTCGCCTGACGCCGCACGCCCAGGTCGTCGTTCTTGCCCGCGACGGGGCGCAGGAATCCCTCCGCAAGGCGCTGGGTGACGACCGTCGGTCGCAGACGGACGCGATGGACGGCGGGGTTTATGAGTGCCTCATCGATCCGCCGTCCATCGATGTCGTCGCAGACGTGGTGGGGCGTGCGGCGCGGCAGGCGCTGGCGACGCGCGAGACGCAGATGCTCCGGGAGCAGGTCGACCGGGCCTTCGACTTCGAGGGACTGGTCGGCGTCAGCGAGGCGATGCTGAAGGTCATCAAGCGGGCCCGAAAGCTCGCCGGCAGCAAATGCACCGTCCTGATCACGGGCGAGACGGGCACGGGGAAGGAGCTGCTTGCGCAGGCGATCCACGCCGCGTCGCCCCGCGCGGGCAGGCCTTTCAAACCGCTCAACTGCGCCGCGGTCAGCGAGACGCTGCTGGAAAGCGAACTCTTCGGCCACGTCAAGGGCGCCTTCACCGGCGCGGTCGCCGATCGCAAAGGCTACCTCGTCGCCGCCGACGGCGGGACGATGTTCCTCGACGAGATCGGCGACATGCCGCTGACGATGCAGGCGAAGCTGCTCCGGGCCCTCGAAAACGGCGAGGTCATCCCCGTCGGCAGCAACGAGGCGATCCACGTCGACGTCCGCTTCGTCGCCGCGACCAACCGGGATCTTCAGGAATTCGTCCGGCTGGGAAAATTCCGGGAGGATCTCTTCTTCCGCCTTCACGCCTTCGGAGCGCTCAACATCCCGCCGCTGCGCGCCCGCCCGGAGGACATCCCCGTGCTGGTCGACCGCTTCATCGCCCGCGTCAACCGCGAGAACGCCCTGTCGATCCGGGGGGTCGCGCCCGACGCGCTGCGGAAGCTCATGCGCTACAGTTGGCCGGGCAACATCCGCGAGCTTCGCAACATGATCGAACGCATGTGCATCGAGGCGGAATCCGACGTGCTCGGCGTGGAGGATCTGCCGGAGTCGCTTCAGGGTACGACCGATATCGTTCCGGCCAACGTTCCCAGCCTCGCCGGTCTGACGCTTGCCGACGTCGAAAAGATGATGATTCTCAGCACGCTGCGCCGCAACCAGGGCAACCGCGAGCAGACCGCACGTGAACTGGGCATCAGCATCCGCACGCTGTACCGAAAGCTCAAGGAATACGGCATGACCTAGCGCCCGGGTCGCCGACGGGCTCGGCGGCGCGGCGCCTGGGATGTTCCGTCGCCCGCACGTTGAGCGGGGAAGCGCTCGCGGGTTCAATGATCCCGGGGAGGAAGTACGCATTCGGAAGGCGGCGAACCCGGGCATGATCACGATCGACGGTTCACAGGGCGAAGGCGGGGGGCAGATTCTGCGGTCGTCGCTGGCGCTGTCGATGCTGACGGGAACGCCCTTCCGCATCGAGAAGATCCGCGCGGGACGGAAGAAGCCGGGGCTGCTGCGGCAGCACCTGACCGCGGTGCAGGCCGCGACGTGCGTGTGTCAGGCGCGCGTCACCGGCGACGAGATCGGGGCCACGCGCGTCACGTTCGAGCCGAGCGAAGTCCGCGGCGGGGAATACGCCTTCAGCATCGGGACCGCGGGCAGCACGACGCTGGTCCTTCAGACGGTCCTCCTGCCGCTGCTGACGGCGAAGACGCCGAGTCGGATCGTCCTCGAAGGCGGAACGCACAACCCGCACGCCCCGCCTTTTGACTTTCTGGAACGCGCATACCTTCCCCTGGTGAACCGGATGGGCCCGAAGGTGCGGGCGACGCTGGAGCAGACCGGATTCTTCCCCGCAGGCGGCGGGCGGATCGTCGTCGAGGTCGAGCCAGCCCCGACGCTGACCGGGTTCGAGCTGCTGGAGCGCGGCGCGCTGAAGCGCCGTCTCGCGCGGGCGACGGTCAGCCGCCTGCCGGTTGATATCGCCGAGCGCGAACTGCACCTCGTCTCGAAGCGCCTCGGGTGGAGCGACGCCGAACTGCAAACGCACGAGGAGCGCACCAGTCCCGGCCCCGGAAACGTCGTGATCCTCGTCCTCGAACATGAACACGTCACCGAAGTCTTCACCGGGTTCGGCGAGGTCGGCCGCGCCGCCGAAACCGTCGCCGCAGACGCGACCCAGGCGTGCGAGAGTTATCTGAAGAGCAACGCCCCCGCGGGCGAATATCTGACCGACCAGATCATGCTGCCGCTCGCCGCCGCGGGGTCCGGCGCGTTCCGCGCGACGGGGCTTTCCCGCCACGCCCGGACGCACCTGGATCTGATCGCGCGCTTTCTGCCCGTTCCGATCCGGGAGGAAGGCGAAAAAGGAGGCGGGATGCGGCTGATCTTCGGGTCGTAGGCGCACCGCGGCAGGCGGTCACGGTGCGTTGGACTGAACACCCCCGACGGACCGCTCGCCTCATGCACGGCCGAAGTTCACCGGCAACGCGATCACGATGTCGCACACGAGACGCGGCGCCGAGCGCAACCCCGGACCGTCACAGGTTGGACTGGTAATACTCGATCGACCGCCGCAACCCTTCCTCGAAGCTGACGACGGGCTTGAAACCGAGGAAGGAGCGGGCGAGGGCGATGTCGGCGCAACTGTGCTTCACGTCGCCGGCGCGCTCGGGGAGGTGGTTCGCCGCGACGCGCGTGCCGAGGATCGCGTTGATCCGGGCGATGACCTCGTTGACGCTGATGCGGTCGCCGCACGCGAGGTTGATGACCTCGCCGGAGGCCTTCGGAACGCGCGCCGCCAGGAGGTTCCCCTCGACGACGTTGTCGATGTAGGTGAAGTCGCGGGTCTGCTCGCCGTCGCCGTATACCGTGGGCGGTTCGCCACGGAGGATCGCCGAGACGAAAGCGGGGATCGCCGCGGCGTACTGACTCTTCGGGTTCTGCCGCGGACCGAAGACGTTGAAGTAGCGCAGCGTGATCGTCTCGAACCCGTAACATTCCGCGAACGCGCGACAGTACAATTCGCCCGCCAGCTTCTGCACCGCGTAGGGGCTTTTCGGATTCGTCGGCATCGACTCGCGCTTCGGCAGCTCGGGCGTGTCGCCGTAGGCGCTGCTGCTTCCGGCGTAGACGAACCGTCGCACGCCCGCGCCCTTCGCCGCCATCAGGAGGTTGAACGTCCCGTCGATGTTGGCCGTGTGACTGTTCTCCGGTTTCTCGACGGAAAGGGGGACGCTGGGCACGGCGGCTTCATGAAAGACAACCTCAACGCCTTCGCAGACGCGGCGGCAGACCGCCGGGTCGCGCATGTCGCCTTCGACGAAATCAAGCGTCGCCCCCTTCCCCGCACCGGATCCGATGAGCGCGTCCTTCACCGCGGTCAGGTTGCTGGGTCGCCCGGATGACAGGTCGTCGAGGATCCGCACCTTGTGCCCCAGCGCGACGAGCCTGCCCGCCAGGTGCGACCCGATGAACCCCGCGCCGCCGGTGACCAGATACATGCTCATGATGCCTCTTTTATCGGATGAGAAAGAGGTCGCCAACAGACCGGAATCCCGGCGCGCCGCGCCTTGCACGAGGTCGGGCAAAACCGGCGGAGAGGAACCGCCGCCCCGAACGCGGTAGAATCCCGGCAAGGAGGATCGCGGGAGCAGGAACCCAGACGATGAGTCGCTGCGATCAGGCAACCGTGATTGAGCCTCAGGACCTTATTACCGTCGCACGGCGGATTCTTCACCTGGCCAACCGAGGACCAGGGCGGCTGGAGTTTCTTCGCGAAGCTTCTCGCATTTTCCTGGAGTTTTCCGGATGCGACGCGCTCGAGCTTCGCATCTGCGCCGACGATCACTCCGGTGGTTACCGCTGGCAGGCGTCCCGGACGGGGGAGGAGCGATTTGCGCCGCAGCCCTTGCTCGACCCGACCGTCTCCGCCTCCCCCGCGCCCGCGCACGGCGCCGCCCCGACCGGCGACGACGTGGAGCAGCGCCCCGCCTGGTACGAGGATCTGATGAAAACCGCCGCCGCCGGCGCGCTGGGTCCGTGGGGGCGGTGCATTACCTCCGCCGGAAGCTTCTGGACCGGCGACGCCGCGGTCGATCTGGCGCTTTCCGGTCCGACGGAGCCGGCGCGGGAGCTCGACGGCGGCGCCGTCGTCTCGCTCGCCGTGATTCCCTTCGACATCGCGCCGAACCGTCGCGGCGTGATCGCCCTGCGGAGCGGGCGCAAACACCTCTTCACCGGTGAGACGATCGGACGACATGAAGCGCTGGCGCAGACGCTGGGGCTGGCGATCGACGACCGCCGCGCGCAGCACGCCCTGCGGGAGCGCGTCAAGGAGCTGTCCTGTCTTTACCAGATCGCACAGGTGCTCGAGGAGGCGGAGCGGCCGATCGAGGACACCCTCGAGCGCGTCGTCCGCCTGCTGCCGCCCGCGTGGCAGTTCCCTGACCTCGTGGCGGCGCGCATCCGGGTGGACGATCACGAGCGGTCTCTCGGCGACCTTCAACGCGCGATCCATCGCCACAGCGCAGCGATCACGATCGAAGGCGTGAGGCGCGGGGTGGTCGAAGTCGGTTACGTGGAAGAGCGCCCGGAATTCATCGAGGGCGCGTTTCTGACGGAAGAACATCACCTTCTCGCGGCCGTTGCGCGGGAGACCGCCCTCCACATCCAGCGTTGCGAAGCGCGGACCGAGAGACGCCAGTTGACCGCGAGAATGCGCCAGGCGGATCGCCTCGCGACACTCGGTCAGCTTGCAGCCGGGCTGGCCCATGAGATCAATGAACCCCTGGGGGGGATCCTCGGCTTCGCTCAACTGGCGCGCAAGCATCCCGACATCCCCGCGACGGTGAGTGACGACCTCGACAAGATCATCCGGTCGGCGCTGCACGCCCGGGACATCGTGCGGAAACTGATGCTCTTCGCGAGGCAATCCCCGCCCCTGCGCACCGCCGTGAAGCTGAACGCGCTCGTGCGGGAAAGTCTCGGTCTGCTCTCGCATCGACTGAGGGATAGCGGGATCGAGACCGCCCTCGACCTTGACCCCGCTGATCCCGAACTGCTCGCCGACGCCGTGCAGCTTCATCAGGTCGTCGTGAACCTGTGCGTGAACGCCCTCCAGGCCATGCGAGGCGGAGGGCGCCTCGCGATTCAGACGCGCCGACGATCCGACGGCGTCTCCCTGATGATCGAGGACAGCGGAACGGGTATCCCCCCCGACATCGCCGAGCGCGTCTTCGAACCCTTCTTTACGACCAAACCGCCGGAAGAGGGCACCGGACTGGGGCTGTCCGTGGTTCACGGAATCGTTACGCTTCACGGTGGCGAAATCGGGTTTCAGACCGAACCGGGAAAGGGAACGCGGTTCGAAGTGCGCCTGCCGTCCGTTCCCCCGGAGCGCGAAGCGAAGATCACGACCCTGTCATGAGCGAACCGGCAACCCGCATCCTGGCCGTGGACGACTCGGCGAACACGCTTGAGGTGATCGAGCGGAACCTTTGCGCCGCCGGTTACGTGGTCTTTACAGCGCGCGGCGCTGACGAGGCCATCCCGATTCTCGCCCAGGAAGCGCCGAACCTGCTCATCACCGACCTCAGGATGCCTCGAGTCGGGGGCCTCGACCTCATCCGTCATGTTCGTGCGCATGCTCCCGACACCGCCGTCATCATGATCACCGGTTTCGGAACGATCGAAAGCGCCGTCGAAGCCGTCAAGGAAGGCGCCGAGGAGTATCTCACCAAACCGTTCACGGACGACGAACTGCTCGCGGCCGTGCGGCGAACGCTGGACAAGCAGCGACTGCGGCGCGTCGGCGAATCTCCGGAGGCGCGTTCGTCCGGGGCCGCTCTGGGGTTGATCGGAGACTCGCCGGCCATGAAACGCGTTTACCGGGCCGTGGAAAAGGCGTCCGCGACGTCGGCCACGGTGCTGATCACCGGCGAGAGCGGTACGGGAAAGGAGCTGATCGCCCGCGCCGTTCACTACCACAGCGCACGCGCCGCAGCGCCGTTCGTTCCGGTCAACTGCGCGGGAATCCCGGAAGGTCTCATCGAAAGCGAACTCTTCGGACATGTAAAAGGGGCCTTTACCGGCGCCGTGACGTCACGCGCCGGGTTCTTCATCGCCGCCGATCAGGGGTCGATCTTCCTCGATGAGATCGGCGAACTCCCCCTGGGCATGCAGGCGAAGCTACTGCGCGTGCTTGAGGACCAGCAGGTTCAGATGGTCGGGTCGACGCGCCCGCGCAGCGTCGATGTCCGCGTGCTGGCCGCAACGAACAAGAACCTCGCCACCCTCGTCCGCCGAGGAGCCTTCCGCGACGACCTCTTCTACCGCCTGAACGTCATCACGATCGAACTTCCCCCCCTGCGGGAGCGAGGGGACGACCTGACGGCGCTCGTGGGAAGCTTTCTGTCAAAGTTCGCGCGAGAAGCCGGGAAGGCGGCGCCGCGCCTCTCGGACCGCGCGTGGCGCTGCCTGCGTGAGTATCACTGGCCCGGAAACGTGCGCGAACTGGAAAACGTCATCCAGCGCCTGGTCGTCATGACCGACCACGAAGAGGTGGACGCGGCCGATCTGCCTTCCTTGATGCGGTTCTCCGTTCCCGAGCATGACGCCGCGCCGCGCACGCTTGCCGAAGTCGAGGCCGCGCATATCCGCAAGATCCTCGCCTCCGTGCGCGGCAACAAGACACAGGCCGCTCAGATTCTCGGAATCGACCGCAAGACGCTGCGCGAGAGCCTGAAGCGTTTCGGAATCGCCGAAGACGCCCGGAACTCCGACTGAACCCGTTATCCAACCGAGTTCATCGCTCGACAGGATGCCGCCGCATCAGCCTGGCGGGCGAGGCGAACTTCTCCAGCGGGGCGATTCTCCCCACCTTCCGATGCACTCCACACCCGGCATCTCAAAATTTCCACCCGGGCGACGCGGGATACAACTAGCTGATATCATTGAAGTTATGCACTTCTCGCTGCGAACACCCCCTCTCCCGATCGTTGGCGAACTCTCTGGCCATGTTTGTGCCCTTCTCTAAGGCGCCGCTGCGGGCAAAGCCCTGCGGGGGCTGAGACAGTCTGAACTCGAAATAAGGAGGTTACCGATGCCAGCCAACACTCTTTCAGCACCGTCGGTCGCAAAGGAACGTGAGGTCATGTACCGAACCGTGGAGGACGCGCCACGCGGTGATCGACCGAGCGATCGGTTCCTCACCGCCAACCGGGAGTGGTTCCCGGGGTTGGGCGCGCCTGGCGCGGAAACCGTAACCCGGGTCTTGCCGAAGTTCGCGCCGCCCCCGACGCCCGCCGGAAAGACGGCGACGAAGCGCGAAACGCCCGAAGCCGCAACCGATCGGTCGAGGGCGCAGGCGGCGATGGCCAACCGGGAGTGGTTCCCCGGGCTGTGTCGAACGTGCGCGAAGCGTCAAGGCTGCGTCTTCCCGGTTCCTGAGGGCGGCGTCTTCAGTTGCGATGAGTTTGAGTAATCCCGTCAGACCAGATGCCTTGAATCGGCGGAAGGGAGCGGATCACCATGACGACTGCAATTCACGACACGCAGACCAGGATTCGGGAGGAACGGTCCGGCGAATCACGCAATAACGGGTCGCAGCGCCGCGCGGCCGCCGCGGTCCCGCCGTCGGAATCGCCGGTCGTGGAGGGGAAGAGCCTGTACCAGAACGTGACGACCCAGTTCAACCGCGCTGCGGACCTGATGCGTCTTGATCCCGACGTGCGGAAGATTCTCGCGCAGACCAAGAATGAACTGGTGGTCAACTTTCCCGTGAAGATGAACAACGGTCACGTCGAAATGTTCACGGGCTACCGCGTGCAGCACAATGACGCGCTCGGTCCGTTCAAGGGCGGATTGCGTTTCCACCCGGACGTGCGACTCGACGAGGTCCGCGCGCTGGCCGCGTGGATGACGTGGAAATGCGCCGTGGCGGGAATTCCCTTCGGCGGCGCCAAGGGCGGGATCCAGATGGACCCGTCCCGGTACTCGGCGCCCGAGCTGGAGCGGATCACGCGGCGGTTCGCCTACGCCCTGGGCGACAACATCGGTCCGGAATACGACATCCCCGCGCCGGATGTGAACACCAACGCCCAGATCATGGCCTGGATCCTCGACACCTACGCCTCAACCGTGCCTCCACATGAGCGCCAGCGGAACATCCACGTGGTGACGGGAAAACCGATCGAGGCCGGCGGAAGCGTGGGACGCGACAAAGCCACCGGGCAGGGCGTGGTCTACACGATTCAGGAGTGGGCGACAGACAAGGGGCTGTCGCTGGAAGGGATGACGTTCATCGTTCAGGGATACGGCAACGTGGGTTCGTGGGCCGCCCGCCTGTTGACGCGGCTCGGCGCCCGCCTGATCGCGGTCGAGGACGTGACCGGCGGCGTGCGCCATCCGGAAGGGATCGATCCGGAGGATCTCCTGCGCTATGCCCGCGTACATGGCGGCGTCTTCCGCTATCCGCGCGGCGAGTTCGTCGATCACATCATGTTCATGCAGACGCCGGCCGACATTTTCATCCCTGCCGCGATGGAGAACCAGATCACCGGGCAGACCGCGCCGTGGCTGAACGTCCGGCTCGTCGCGGAAGGCGCCAACGGACCCACCGATCCCGATGCCGATGAGGTTCTCAGGAACCGCGGGATCGACCTGATCCCCGACATCCTGTGCAACTCCGGCGGCGTGATCGTCAGCTACTTCGAGTGGTTGCAGAATAAGCGCAGCGAGTTCTGGGATATCGAGGAGGTCGACGCCAAGCTGCACAAACGGATCACCACGGCCTACCGGAAGGTGCGCGACAAGGCCGTCGAACTCGACACCGACTGGCGCACGGCGGCATACGTCATCGCCCTGACGCGGCTCGAGACCGTGTACAAGGAGCGCGGGATTTTCCCGTAACGACTCAGGCGGAACCGGGGCAGCGGGGGCGCCACCCCCCCTGCACCGGGTCGCTGGAACGCCCAAGTCCTCACCATCATCCGACAACTCAATCACGTCGAGCCGCCGGAAACCGCAACACGAACAGGATCGGTTCCACCGGCTGTCGTCGGTCTTCAGCGCTACCCATCGAGGACATCCGGCAGTATCATCCGGATGTCAGACGAGACGACTCCCCCTCAGGATAGCGAAGGTCGGGTTGGCGCATGATGCAGAAACGATTCAACAACGTCCTCGAAGCCGTCGGGAACACGCCGCTCATTCGCCTGCAGCGCGTCGCAAAGGGCGTGTCCGCGCCGATCTGGGCGAAAGTCGAGTACATGAACCCCGGCGCCAGCGTCAAGGACCGCGTCGCCGTCGCGATGATCGAGGACGCGGAGAAGCGCGGCCTGCTCAAACCCGGCGGGACGATCATCGAGGCCACCTCGGGCAACACCGGCGTCGGGCTGGCGATGGCCGCCGCGGTGAAGGGTTACCGCTGCATCTTCATCATGCCCGACAAGATGAGCGCGGAGAAGATCAGTCTGCTCAAGGCCTACGGCGCGGAGGTGGTCATTACGCCGACGTCGGCGGAAACCAACTCGGCGGAGGGCTACGGCGGGGTCGCGGCGCGACTGCTCAACGAAATCCCCAACGCCTGGCAGCCCAACCAGTTCGCCAACCTCGTCAATCCGGAGTTCCACTACCAATCCACCGGACCGGAAATCTGGGAGCAGACCGAAGGCAGGATCACGCATTTCGTCGGCGGTATCGGAACCGGCGGAACCATCTCCGGCGTCGGCAAGTTCCTCAAGGAGAAGAACCCGAAGATCAGGATCATCGCAGCCGACCCCGAAGGCTCGATCCTCTCCGGCGACAAGCCCAAGCCCTGGGCCGTCGAGGGCATCGGCGAAGACTTCGTGCCGCAGACGTTCAACTCGCAGGTCGTGGATGACTGGGTCCGCATCGGCGACCGCGACTCCTTCCTGGTCGCCCGCGACATGGCGCGTCTCGAAGGACTTCTCGTCGGCGGCTCCAGCGGAACCGCCGTCGCCGCGGCGCTGAAGTACGCCCAGCGTTTGACGAAGGATGACTTCGTCGTCGTCATGTGCCCCGACACCGGCCGCAACTATCTCTCGAAGCTCTTCTCCGATGAGTGGATGATCGAGAAAGGGTTCCTCGCCCGCACGTCCGCGACCTACACCGCCGCGGACCTGCTCGAGTCGCGCGGCGAGTACGACCTCGTGTCCGTCTCCCCGGATGACGTCGTGCAGACCGCGATCGACAAGCTGCGCGCCAACGGGTTCTCGCAGCTCCCGGTGATCGAAGGCGGCAAGCTCGTCGGCGGTATCCGCGAGATCACCGCCGCGAGGATCCTCCACGACCGCCGCGACCCGCGCACCGTCCCCGTCCGCGACGTCATGGCCCGCCCCTTCCCGCAGGTTGACGAAAAAACCGACCTCGATGAAGTCTACCGGTTGCTGATGGCCGGCAACACCGGCGTGATCATCCTCCGCAACGGCGTCATCCGAGGCCTGGTGACCAGAATCGACCTTGTCGCTTTCTGGGATCAGCAGCGGCCGGAGACGGCGGAAACGAGTCGGGCGTGATCGTCCTGAAGTCGGATTCCGCTCCGCGAAGCAACCCGTCGGGGAAACGATAAGTCCCGCGTCTCGACGTATTGTTGAGGACTCTTTCCTGCCTCGGCTTTCTCACTCTCTGAAAGGTTGTTCACGGAAGAGTGAACAAAAGGGGCTTCCGCCCTGAGTTGTTGGGTGTTATCGACCAACGCGTCGCGCAAGGAATCTCACGGGGATGCTTGTATCGCCGTTTCGGGTTCGGGTGCAGGCGGTTTCCTTTGTCCTGACCGCGCTGATGTTCGCCGGTTGTGTGATGGTTCTGTGCGGACCGGAGGTCTGGGATCCTGAATTGGGTTCCACTGCATCTGATAAGGAGCGCGGAGGTCTGCTCCGCCCGTGCGGATCAGAGGTCCGCGATCCCGAGTTGCACTCCGCCTCCAGGATCACCGGGTTCTGATAGACCCCCGGTATCCTGAGAACAAGCCGGTTTCCTTCTCAAGGGGCACTGGTTAGCCTCCGCAGTCAACCTGAATCGGCGCGAAGCATCGCGGCGGGTCGAGGACTTCGCAGAACTGCGGACCGACCCGGTTGTCAAGCTTCAGCTTGGCGACGTTGCGCCGGTTGAACGGCGTGCAGAATGCTTGCCCGTTGACGCCGAACAAGACGCTGAGATCTGGTCCCGGTCCGGGGGGGACGAGCTTGACCTTCACGATCAGCCGGCCAAGCACGCCGAGGCGGCATTTCGCCTTGAACCCCGTGAGTTGCTCGCAGGGGGGAATCAGAGGACAACCGGCGGGTTCCTGCCCGCCGTCGTCGGGATCGCTGACGTTGACCGGATGGGCGTCTTCGCCGGGCGCAGGATGCGGCTGACGCGGCGGCGCGCTTCGCGCCTCCTGAGCGACCGACCCCGCCGCCAGCACAAGCCCAAGCACAAGCGCGCTTACGCCGCCTCGAATACCCTGTAACGCTGTCATGTTCGGCCCCTCCACCTCGCGGTGGCGGACGACGGACTTCCCGTAACGCCGCCCTTCGCGCAGAGCATTATACCACCGACCGAAGGGATCGGATGAAGGATTTGCGCCGAGGTGCCCTGAGACCCCACGGGGAGGAAAGGCTCGTTCCCAGCGCCAGGCCTGGCTCGACGTTCACTGTTTTTGAAGGAGAGAGATTTCTCGGAGGATCAGACGACATCAGGACGGCGCCTCGATGTGTTAAAGCCCCCGGGGTTTCGGCGGGTATTGTGAAACCTCAATGTCTGCGTTTTCCTTCGAACCTTCGAAAGTTCCGGATTCCTTCCTCCCGCCGCAAACGGCCCGGAGCCGAGAGTAGCCCGGCGATTGATCGCAGGGGGGCTTGGCGCGGCGGGGTGAGTCATGATTTCTTTGCCTTTGATGAGGAGCGCGGAGCTCTGCTCCGTCCGTGCGGACCGGAGGTCCGAGATCCCGAATTGGGCAACGAATTTGCAACTCGGGACGCTGGACCGCGCAGTCCCGGAGGGACGGCGGATCGGCGGCGCGAGGGGATCTCGTTCCTCTCAAACTTCTTTCGTCCCTCCGGGACTTCAGTTTGTCCGCGCGGGCTTCCCCAGCCCTGGCGGGCTGGGCTGGTTTCTGATGCCCCTGCCGGGGCGGGGACTTCGGAATGATCCTCCGGGGTCAGGATCGCCGGATGATCTTGCGGGGCCAGGAAAGCCCGTCGATTTCCGCGCATGATCGTACGTTCATGCGAATCCAACACCCGCCAACCGCAGTCCAGAGGAGACTCAGGGCGGAGCGATCCAGACCGTCGCGGGAACGCGCAGGCAAGTTGCTCGCTTTCTGCTCATTCCGAGGGGTCGGACAGCGGTGTCAAGTTGTTGAGGAGAACAATTATTGGAACTTATGTCCGAGAGACTTGAGCCGATGCCCGGGGGAGGGTTTCCGGTACTCAGGCGACTTCGGATCGGATTGAGCGGCGCAGGAGCCGTCGGAGAAACGTATGAGCCGAACCGGCCGCGTCACCCCGTGAAGAAACACGACCGCGGCGAGGAAGGCGTTAACGTGGACAGTCTCTGCGGGAGCAGGTGAGGTGCGGGGATCCGTTTCGGGCTGAGTTGCGGTCCCGCCCTGTCAGCTTTCAATTCTTTTTGAAAGTTCCTGATAGTGTGAGCGGCGGCGGGTTCTTAGAATCCCGAGGACATGAACCGGGTCATTGAATCATCCGCTGCGGCGGCGGGGGCTGAGGGGTTGCCTGTCGCGTGGTCGGCGTTTGTTGAGGCGTTTGACGGGCGGCTGGCGGAGATGCTGGCTGACGACGACCTGATCCCCGCAAGGCTGATCGAGTCGATCCGGTATTCCGCGCTGGCGCCCGGGAAGCGTTTGCGGCCGTTCGTGCTGGTGCGTTGCTGCGAGGCCGCGGGCGGGCGCCCGGAGGCGGCGTGGGTTCCGGCGGCGGCGGTGGAGTGCGTCCACGCCTTCAGCCTGATCCACGACGATCTGCCTGCGATGGATGACGACGACCTGCGCCGCGGGCGACCGACGAATCATCGCCAGTTCGACGAAGCCACGGCGATCCTGGCGGGCGACGGGCTGCTGGCGTGGGCGTTCAAGATACTCGCGGCCGCGCCGCTGGAGCCGGGCTGCGTGGTTCGCCTCGTGGCAGAACTCGCTGACGCGACCGGTCCGGCGGGGATGATCGGCGGGCAGATGCTCGACATTCAGCATCAGAACACGCCGCCGAACCTGGACGTCGTGCGGCGCATACACGAGTTGAAGACGGCGAGGTTGTTCGAGTCCTGTGCCAAGATGGGCGCGATCTGCGCGGACGCACCTCCGGCGGTGGAGGACGCCCTCGCGCGGTACGGCCGGAGGCTGGGGCTGGCGTTTCAGATCGCCGATGACCTGCTGGACGAGACCGGCGCCACCGCCGAAATCGGCAAGCGTACGAGGAAGGATCGCGTCGCGGGCAAGCAGACGTACCCGTCCTGCATCGGGGACGGACCCAGCCGGATCGAGGCCCGGCGCCTGGCGGACAGCGCCGTGCAGGCTCTCGACGGATTCGGACCGGAGGCGGATGATCTTCGGGAACTGGCGAGGCGGATTCCGATGCGTCGGAGCTGATTCGGTCGCGCCGCGGGGCGAACCGACAGAGGAGGGCCGACGTACAAGACGCCGGGGGCGCGTCGCATGCGGCCCAGGTCAGGGATGACAGGAGCGGAAGAACTTTAATGAGCCTGCTTTCGAATATTCGCAGTCCTGAGGACGTCCGGGCGCTTCCCGCGTCCCGGTTGGGCGACCTCGCAAAGGAGATGCGCGAGCGGATCATCGACGTGGTCGGCAAGGGCGGGGGCCACCTGACCAGCAACCTCGGCGTCGTGGAGTTGACGATCGCGCTGCATCGCGTGTTCGACTTCGCGCACGACCGCCTGCTCTTCGACGTAGGTCACCAGTGTTATCCGCACAAGCTGCTGACCGGTCGCGCGGACCGGTTCGACACGATCCGCAAGGCAGGGGGGCTGTCGGGTTTTCCGTCGATTGACGAAAGCGCCTACGATCTCTTCAACGTCGGACATGCGGGCACGGCGATCGCCACCGGCGTGGGTCTGGCGCGGGCGGATATGCTCCTGAAGGAGAACCGGCGGATCGTGGCGGTCGTCGGCGACGCGAGCATCGTCAACGGCGTCGCCTTCGAGGGGCTGAACCAGGCGGGCACGTTGCGGCGGCAGTTCCTCGTCATTCTCAACGACAATGAGTGGGGCATCTCACCGACGCAGGGGGCGCTGGCGGAATATCTGGCGAAGTTCCGGGCGAGCAACTTCTACGAGGACGTGAAGGCGAAGGCCAAGCAGATCCTTCCGAAGCTTCCGCTGCTGGGTCAGCCCGCGTTCGACATGCTGCTACACCTGAAAGAGGGGATCAAGGCGACGCTGTCCCCCGGGCAGATCTTCGATCACCTCAATTTTCAGTACATCGGTCCGATCGACGGGCATGACACGGAGCACCTCATTGAGACGCTCAATCTCGTCAAGGATGCGCATCATCCGGTGCTGCTCCACGTCCACACCGTCAAGGGTAAGGGCTGTGACTGGGCCACCGCCGAACCGGGCAGGTTTCACAGCCCGAAGCCCTTCACGGTCTGCGGCGGAAAGGCGACGATTCAAAGCGGCGGCGGACGAAGCTGGACGCGCGCGTTCGTCGAGAACCTGATCGAAGTCGCCGAGAAGGACCGCCGCGTCTTCGCGATGACGGCGGGCATGCCCGACGGGACCGGGCTGAACCTTTTCGCCGACCGGTTCCCGGACCGCTATCTCGACGTGGGCATTGCGGAGAGCTGCACGGTGGACATGGCGGCGGGGATGGCGAAGGCGGGACTGCGCCCGGTCTGCGCGATCTACTCCACGTTTCTTCAGCGCGCGTTCGACCAGGTTTTTCAGGAAGTCGTGCTTCAGGGGCATCCGGTGATGTTCTGCCTGGATCGCGGCGGGCTGGTCGGCGGCGACGGCGCGGTGCATCACGGGTTTCTCGACATCGCGTACCTGCGCGGCTTCCCGGGTATGACGCTGATGGCGCCGATGGACGAGGTCGAGCTGCGGCAGGCGATCGAGTTCGGACTGACGCTCGACGGCGCGTGCGCGATCCGCTACCCGCGCGACAATGTGCCCGCGCCGATGCCGGATTGTCCGCCGTTTGAGCGGGGGCGGGCGCGCGTTCTGCGGGAGGGCGGCGACGTCGTTCTGCTCGGCTACGGCGTAACCTGTCAGGCGGCGCTGGCGGCGGCGCAGAAACTGGCGGCGGAGGGCGTCGAGGCGCGCGTCGTGAACGCCCGTTTCGCCCGCCCGATCGACCGCAGGATGGTGCGCGAGGCGTTCGAGTCCGGGGCGCCCGTCCTGACGATCGAGGATCACTCGATCAGTGGAGGATTCGGATCGGCGGTCCTTGAAGCGGCGCAGGAGATGGGGCTTGTGATCCGGCGGTTCTCGCGCCTCGGCATGCCGACGGACCGGTTCATTGCTCATGCGTCGCGCGCGGCGCAACTGGCCGAAGTCGGCATCGACGCGGAAGGCATCGCTCGCGCCGCCCGAGCAAGCCTGACCGGCGAGGCGACCGACGGAGCGTGCGCCGTGGCGGTGGTCGAGACCGTTACACCGGCGTCGGCACGACGTGACGGCGCGCTTCCTTCGCCGGCGGAGCGGGTTCGGGCGTAACGGGGCGTCGCGCCGGCGGAACGGACCTTCCGGAAAAGTCCCCCGTGTCGAGCGAACCTCGAACACGTCAAACGGACCGAGGCGCAGCGCTGGCGACCGACGCGATCCGTGCGGGAACCCCGACCTGCGTTAACATCCCGGAATGAGGCAAACGTCGCGCATCGTCGGGTGGTCCGTCGAGCGAAGGCCGATCCGTGCGTACGTCCTGGGCGAATTGCGAACCACCAGGAGGCGTCAGGAGCGACGAGTTCGTTCGACGTCCGAGCCGGACCGCGAGGAACGCCCGCAGCAACCGACGGATTCGTGTCTCGGGCTCCTTTTCGGGGCAATCCACGGGGATGAGCCGATGACGGCTTACGTCATGACGAGGCTTGTCAGCGCGCTCCAGGAGGCGGAGGGCGACGCTTTCAAGGGAGACCTTCCGCCTCGGACCGTGGTGATCCTACCGGTGGTCAATCCGGACGGACTTGCGCGGCGCACGCGCCGCAACGCCCGCGGAGTGGATCTTAACCGCAACTTCCCGACGAAGGACTGGGCGCCGGGAGATGCGCGGCGGCGGAACTACGGCGGACCGAAACCCCTCAGCGAACCCGAGTCGCGGACGCTTTACCGGCTCGTTCTTCGGCTGCGCCCGCGGTGGATCGTTGCGGTGCATACCATCAACCGAGGCCGGTTCTGCAACAACTACGACGGACCAGGCGAGAAGCTCGCCCGCGCGTTCGCCGCCTGCAACGGATACCCGGTCACGGCGTCGATCGGCTACCCGACACCGGGCAGCTTCGGAACCTGGGCCGGGCGCGAACGCGGCATCCCGGTGCTGACGCTGGAGCTGCCCTCGCATCACTCACGGCAGCGGTGCTGGAGCGATAACGAGGCGGCGCTGAGCAATGTCCTCTTTCGGTGGATGACCTGAAGCAGTGGCGGCGAATCCTGCGTGAAGCATCAAGTTCACTCTTTCTTTACAAAGGATACACCACGGGACATGGCGCCGCAGACAACCCGACTCCCTCATCCGCAGGTGTTCGGGCAGGTTTCCCGCCCGACGTCGGCGGGACCAAGGCGAACCTAACGCGGGTTGCAAACACCGGTTCTTTCCGCCGTCCGGTTGGTGAAGCATGCGCTTCATGTCTGAAGGTCGTCCAGACCTGTCTTGAGTATGCGTCGAGGCTGTCGTGCGAATCAGCCCGAAGTTCAAAACCGCCCGGTCGACTGAGTCGCCCTGAACCGGTTGACAGCCACTTCGAACGCGGCTCCGTCGCCGGTCGGGCATGACCTGATGAAGGATCGCGTCATCACGGCGCGGACGGACATCCGGACCAGCCGGACGCTCCGGCTTGGATTCATCGCCCCGTTAAGGTATGCTGTAAACCATCAAGAAGCGGGGGCGGCGGCGCCTCCGGAGGTTCGGGACGGAAGGGAGGAGCCAACAATGAGGATGCGTGGAAGGATTGTGGCGAGCGTTGCGCTGCTGGCGGCGACGGCCGCGGCGACGGCGCAGACCAGCGAGCTGTACCTGAATGACTGGAGCAATCCGATCTGCTACGTCGTCCAGAACGGGCAGGTCATCCGCCAGTTCAACCGGACGAGCTTTTCGGACGGTCCGGGGTTGGTCGTTCAGGACACGATCAAGCACATCGGACAGGACGGGGGAACGTCGGGACGGGAGTACGACCTGAACGGCAACCTGCTGTCGGGCAGCTACCTCAACCCGGCGTTCACGAGCTGTTACGACGGTGCTACGGACGGCGATCGCAACTGGACCGTCGCGCACAACGACTTCAACACCAACTTCGCGGTGCTGGTCGCGGATGCGGACTGGGGCGGATTGGCGGTGGCGTTCGTTCCGGCGAACCGCAGCTCGGGCATCACCTACGATGCGGTGAACAACTCGCTGTGGATCACGAACAACGTCGGCGGATCGGACCGCGTGCAGCAGTTCGACACGTCCGGCAACCTGATCTCGGAGTTTCCGATCAATCTGCAGAGCGGCGGCGGATACGGCATCGCGTGGGATCCGGCGGATGACACGCTCTGGGTTCCGGGCGCGTTCGGCACGGGCGGAAACCTGTACCAGTACGACAAGTCCGGCAACCTGCTGCAGACGGTCAGCCCGCCGGGGCTGGGAACGCAGATTCTCGGCGCCGAGTTCCAGGCTGGCGGCCCGACTACGCCGCATTGCATCTACCAGGTCAGCAAGGTCAAGAACAAGGCCAACAATTGCGGTCTGGTCTGCGATGTGTGCCCGTATGTCCGGGGCGATCTGGTCTGCACGACGGAGTGCGGCAGCCCGAATGACTGCGCAGCGCGCCTGCGCGGGTTCAACGCCTGCCGCAACGGCGCGGCATGCAAGGTCTCGGCGGACCTGGTCGGCTGCGACATCCCGCCGCGCAACTGCAAGCGCTGCCGGTAACGGCGGATGAGCGGGGATTCGGTCCCTGCAATGAAAGCTGGGAGTACGACCCGGGCGGCGCGACCACCTGTCGCGCCGCCCGCTTTGTTTCCGAGGAACCCCCCGCGCACTTTGATCAGCGCGTGTTCCTGCCGATGTCACGGCGGTCAATCCGCGGGGACTTCGGCGGCGTAGTTGGGAGATTCGCGGGTGATGGCGACATCGTGCGGGTGCGACTCGGCGACGCCGGCGGCGGTGATCTTGTAGAAGGCGGTGCGGGTGCGGAGGGCCTCGATCGTCCCTGCGCCGCAGTAGCCCATCCCGCTGCGCAGACCGCCGACAAGCTGGTAGACGAAGTCGGCGAGCGGTCCGCGGTAGGGGACGCGGCCTTCGATCCCTTCGGGGACGAGCTTCCCGCCGCGCATGCGCCCGGCCTGCTGATAGCGATCGGCGGAGCCTTTGACCATCGCGCCGATCGAGCCCATCCCGCGGTATTCCTTGAAACGACGACCTTTCCAGGTGACCAGTTCGCCGGGGCTTTCATCCAGCCCGGCGAAAAGCGACCCGATCATGACGCTGTGCGCCCCCGCGGCGATCGCCTTTGTCACGTCACCGGACCAGCGGACGCCGCCGTCCGAGATGACCGGAACGCCGGCGGGCGAAGCGACCTGCGCGACGTCCATCACGGCGGTGAGCTGCGGGACGCCGACGCCGGAGACGACGCGCGTCGTGCAGATGCTCCCCGGTCCGATGCCGACCTTGAGGGCGTCGGCGCCGGCTTCGATCAGATCCCTCGCGGCTTCGGCGGTGGCGATGTTCCCGGCGATGACGTCGATGGCGTACCGGGCTTTGATGCGGCGGACCGTGTCGAGGACGTTGTCGGAGTGTCCGTGGGCGGTGTCGACAACGATCACGTCGACGTCGCTTTCGATCAGGGCGGCGACGCGATCGTCATCATGCACGCCGACGGCGGCGCCGACGCGCAGACGCCCGCGATCGTCCTTGCAGCTTCCGGGGTAAAGCCGGCTGCGCTCGATGTCGCGCATCGTGATCATGCCGGCCAGACGATACTGCCCATCAACGAGGAGAAGCTTCTCAACTTTGGCGCGGTTAAGGATCTCGGCGGCCTGCTCGAGGCTCGTGCCCGGGCCGGCGGTGACGAGATTCCGCGAGGTCATGACGTCGTGGACGCGAAGGTCGTCGGATTCGAGGAACTTCATGTCCCGCTTGGTGATGATGCCGACGAGGCGGTGATCGTCCGTGACGACGGGGATTCCGGCGACGTTCTGGAGGCGCATGATCTCGCGAACCCGGGAGATCGGCTCATCCGGTCCGATCGTCACGGGGTCGGCGATGACGCCGCTTTCCGACCGCTTGACCTTATGCACCTCGCGGCACTGGGCCTCGATGCTGAGGTTCTTGTGAATGACGCCCAGCCCCCCCTCCTGAGCGAGGGCGATGGCGAGACGCGACTCCGTCACGGTGTCCATCGCGGCGGACAGCAGGGGGATGTTCAGAGCGATCCGCCGGGTCAGGAGCGTGCGCACGTCGGCCTCATCGGGAACGATCGCCGACCGGGCGGGCGCGAGCAGAACATCATCGAACGTGAGCGCCTCGCGGAAGGAAACCGGATTCGGCCGCGTCGGAAGCGGGAGTCCCTGCGTGGAGGGTTGAGCCAAGTCCAACATGGGAGAGGCATACCCCGGTCGCCGCCCGCCGTCAAGGGCCGGGTGGCACCGGTTGCCCATCGGGCTTAGCAGCCCGTTGAAGAACTCACGATCGGCCTCGGTGATGCCGGTTTTTCCGGTGAATTTTGCGTCCCTGAGGGACGCGCCTCCGTTTTTTCAACGGGCTGATAAGCTCGACTTTTACCGTGTTTGAAGGTTGGAGACTCCCTGGATGATCGAGCGCATCGGAACGGCGGCGCTAGGTTTTAGACCCCCGTGTTTCCAAGGGGTGTTGCGAAACCTCAACACCTGCGGTTTCTCTCGGAATTCACGGAACCCGCCCCTCGGAAAAAGGCAAGAGTCGAGACAAGGAAGCGTTTTAGTGAGACAACAGGGACAAAGGAAACCCGATCCCCATCCCCGAACACCCGATCCCCCCGACATACGCAGGCCGAGCCATGTCTGCCGGGGTTTTCGTTTCGCCGGGGTTGTCCCCCGCGGTTGTTCGTCCGTGGTAGAAGTCAGATCCCGCCAAAAAATCCGCGTTCCTGACCCCGCCAGAGGGGGTGCATTCGACCCGAGCCGACTTTTTCCACGGCTCTTATACCGTAGGGCGGGGATCGTGATCGGGTGGCGGCAGTCGGACGGCGGCAGTCCTTGCTGTTACGTCGGGAAAGAGGCGATCGCAGCGAAAACGAAAAACAGGTGCCTGGTCATCAATCTCATTTCAAGTCTTCCTGATTCAGAATTGAGGCTGTCCGCCTAGTCCCAAATCAAGCGTTAAATAGTGCCAGGTTGCCACGTTGGTGTCACCGGTGTGGCAGCGCGCAGATGGAGCGCGGCGGCCGGGCGGTCGCGT
>JABWBH010000070.1 GCA_013360585.1 Phycisphaerae bacterium
CCTCCTTTCGCAGGAGAAGCTACGTGACGGATCCTCGTCCCCTCAAAATGGCTGGTTTTCACGCGCCCTTCACTGGCTGGTTTTCAGCGCCCGATGACATCGGGTCTGGTCACGGTGCGGCAGGATCTGAGTTCGCCCGACGGGAACGCGTTCCTTGTAAGTGAAGTTCTGTTCAACACCGAAATGGCCAGGTTCGACATTCTGGACGGCACGGTATACCGGTCCTTGGAAAAGGAGCTTGGGACACTTCCGAGGGTCAAGGAGTCCGTAGTTCTCGATGGCGAGAAGGCGCTGCGCAAGACTTATCTGCCGGCTGCCTTTCCTTATACGATCGAAGAAGAAAGTAATATTTTCTTTTCTCATCCCATGGTGCTGGGATTGCCGGGGCGCCCTGATTCCATGGCGGACGTTGGCAAGGCGTTGCGTCGAGATTGGAAGGCAGTTCACGTGACGGAGGCATCGGGTGAGGGTCGGGTTTCCATCGATCTGGTTCCCGTCGAGCCGTCGAGCGAGCCGGCTCAGATTCTCAGTATCACTTTCGACTCCGGCAAAGACTGGTCCATCGTGGGATATGTGTTGGAAAGCCAGTATGACTCGGGCAATCAGTACGTATCGACGGCTTCCGTCGAGTACGACGTCAGGGAGGGGGTGTGGTTTCCGAGAACCATTGTGCGGGAGCAGACGCGGAACGGCGAACTTCAGTTCACGCTGCGCTGCGAGGTCCTGAAGGTGGACTGGACTCGGCCTGTTGATCCAAAGCAATTCACCT
This sequence comes from Phycisphaerae bacterium, assembly GCA_013360585.1. GTDB lineage: Bacteria > Planctomycetota > Phycisphaerae > UBA1845 > UBA1845 > JABWBH01. The sequence goes on from JABWBH010000070.1 coordinate 770, forward strand.
GGGAGGGATTGGGGATCAAGCCTGGCGATTATGTGATGAGTCACGTGGCCGGGATTGCTTCCGGTCCGTGGGGCACTGCGCCGACTCGCGCCGCCCATTCGTCATCCGTCAGGAGATAGGGCATTCCGCGACAAAGAAACCGGAAAGGCACTCAAGCGGGCTCGGCGACGGTGCCGCCGTGCCAGTCACACCAGCCCGGATACCCCGGCAGCACGATCACGCCACGCGTTTTGAAGGACGCCCGCGCAGAGCGACGCACCGCGTCGCGGGGTTTTGGTTCAGGGGATGACCGCCCGGTCGCCGCCGCGCCTGGAACTGGTGCGCCTGGCGATGCCGCGGCGGGTGTACACGCAAAGCCACGTGGACTACGTCATCGAGGCCGTTGCCGAAGTGCACCAGCGCCGTCAGACGCTTCGCGGCCTGCGCATCACTTGCGAACCGCCGGTTCTGCGGCACTTCACGGCGCGGTTCGAGGAGGCGTGATCGAAAACCCGGACATCCGATGCATGCGGTTACAGACGGCAGCGATCAATAATCGTTACGTTTCAGCCGCCCACATATCAAGGCCTTGCAGAATGAAAGATAGGCGCCTCGCACGATCGCTTCAGGTATGTTATTTCAGAAGCATGACAAGGGCGCTGCGGATGTTGCCGGAGCTGGATGCGTTCTTGTTCCCCCCCTCCGTAGATATTCAAACGGCGTTTTCGCTGTGATTGTTGGGGGGTCCGGTTTTCCAGCCAGCCGGTTCCCACCGCAACTTCCTGACTGGAAGAGCTTGGGACGAGGATCCCCTCCTTGGGGGAGATCATCGACCCGCCGGAATTTCGTCCGGGCGCGTCCGCGACGGCGCGGATGATTGACGCGCTTCACGTCAGCGCCGACGCTACGGAGGATGACTCCGTTTCAGGTCACGCGAAGCGTCCGAAGCCTGAACCGCCTGCGTCAGATCGCCACGGTTCTGACGCAGCAGGGGTTCGGGCACGTCGTGGACCAGATCGAGCTTTCCCGCTACCTGCCGGTCTGGATGCGCCCGCGCGCGTCGCGTGTCGACCGGCCGGTGGCGGCGGGGACGCTCGTCGGGCGCCGGCTGGTGCGGGTCTGCGTGGACCTTGGCCCCACCTTCGTGAAGTTCGGACAGATGCTGACGACGCGTCCGGACATCGTTCCGGCGGACGTGATCGCGGAATTGTCGACGCTTCAGGACCGCGTGCCGCCGTTTTCGACGGAGGAAGCGCGGCGCATCATCGAGGAGGATCTCGGATGCCCGATGCAGGCGTGCTTCCCGACGTTCGGCGAGGCGCCGCTGGCCAGCGGTTCGATCGGACAGGTGTACCGGGCGGTGGACTCGCAAGGGCGGCGGGTGATCGTCAAAGTCCGGCGTCCCGGGATTGAAGACACGATCCGCCTCGACATGCATCTGCTGAAGGGGCTGGCCGGCTCGATCGAGAGTTACGTGCCTGAACTTCGCGTGTACCGCCCGGTGCTTCTGGCGGATGAGTTCGAGCAGGCGCTGACGCGGGAGCTGGATTACATCAATGAGGCCTCGGCGACCGCGCGGTTCGTCGCCGCGTTCCGTGACGTGCCGCATGTGCGGTGTCCCGAGGTGTACTGGGACAAATGCAGCCCGCGCGTACTGACATTGGAGGAGTTGCCCGGGTCGAACGTTTCGACGCTGCTGGATCACCCCTTAAGCGGAGTCGATCGCGTCGTCCTCGCCGACCGCCTCGCCAACGCCTACTTCCGGATGATCTTCGAGCTGGGGATGTTTCAGGCCGATCCGCACCCCGGGAACATCCTTGTGGAGCCTCCGGCCGACGTGGGGATCATCGACTTCGGGCAGGTCGGGCTGATCACCCACGATCTGATGACGCACCTGGTGACGATGGTCTACGCGGCAGTGAACCGGGAGATCGAAGTTGTCGCGGACACGCTGGCCGACCTGAACGCCTTCGGTCCCGCCACCGACACGGGACGGCTTGAAGCGGGGTTGCGGGCGCTGATCGACAAGTATTACGGATTGCCGCTGAAGCGGATCGACCTGGCGAAGCTGTTTGAGGAGATTTCGGAGCTGATGCGCGGCAACGACCTTCTGCTGCCGCGTGAGCTGGTGCTGATGATCAAGGCGCTGGCGACGGTCGCCGGGGTCACGCTCAAGATCGACCCGGATTACAACCTGCTGACGTCGCTGGGCCCGCGGCTGAAGGCGTTGATGCGTGAGCGGTTCTCGGTGCGGCAGGTGCGTCGAGCGGCGACGCTGACGAGCTGGCATATCCTGTCGATGGCGCGGCGGGCTCCGCGCCAGTTGAGGCACTTTCTCCGTCACCTGACGGCGGGGACGTGGCAGTTCCGCCTGCGTCACGAGAACCTCGATCACCTGGTCCGCGAACTGGATCGCTCCAGCAACCGGCTGGCGTTCTCAATTCTGATTGCGGCGATCATTATCGGAAGCAGCGTCGTGGTGACGACTCGCGAGGACTTGATGTTGTTCGGCAACGTTCCGCTGCGGTTCTTCGGCGTTCTGGGTTACGTCTTCGCGGGCGTGCTGGGGGTCGGGCTGGTCTGGGCGATCTTCCGCAGCGGCCGGCTGCACTGAGCGCGTGAGGCGGGGTTTTCTGGGAAGCCGTGAGGGGGGCGGTTTCTGGGACGTGCGGAACGTCTGTGTCGGGCGCAGATTTTGCCCGCGCGGAATCTGCATCTTATGTCGTAGATGGAAGCTGTCGTGTCCCCTTTCGACGGGCCCCGTGTTCTTTCCCCAAGAGAGCACGGGGCTTTTTTCTGTAAAGGCGCCGGAGCCGGATAACCGCGCCCGCCCGGAAGCGGGTGTTTCGACAGGCTCAAGCAAGTTTCCAAACAGCGTGCAAACTGTTGCTCCGATCCGGCGGCGTGTTCGTCGGCTGGGTGGTCGCGCGGGCTGAAGCCCGCATCATCGCCGCCCAGCCCCCGGGCCCGCGCATGCACAGCGAAGCACCCTGACGACGCCGCCAGCGCGGGCTGACGACGCAGGCTTCGCCCTGGACCCGCGCAAGAAAGCGGCCCGGAGCGCCTTCGCCCCGGGCCGTCTCCTGATCGTGCCGCCGTTGCATCGGCCTCAGTTCACCTCGAACGTCGCACCATGTTCCACGCGGATCGTCCCGCCGCACCACGTCATCGACCGCGTCGAGCTGAAATCGTCATCCACGTCCAGCGTCCCGCCGGACATCTCGATGCGCATCTTGATGTTGACCCGGCGGTTGACCACAAAGCCAATATCCACCACCTGCGTCGTCCCACCGCTCATGTCGAGTTTCGGAACGCCGTCGTTATGATCGAGGTCCACGGCCTGGATCTCCAGCCGACCGTCCACCACGTCGAACAGGCCGTCGCCGAGGATCTCCGGACTGCCCTCTTCGCAGAAGTACGTCGTCTCGCCGAGCACCATCACGTCGTTCTCGTCGTTGACCCGGAACGTTCCCTCCAACGTCAGGTCCACCAGCAGTTCGATTGAGCCTCGGGCGAGCAGACCGGAGTCCACGATCATCCGATCATCGCCGTCGTCCAGACCGCTGCACACGAAGCGCGCCGCGTAGTCCGGGTCCGAACCCTTCGAGGCGTTCAGCGTGCCCGAACCGGTGAAGGTCACGTCGCCTTTCATCCGCCAGACGGCGAGCGTCGAGCTGACCGTCTCGAACGTCACCAGACCGTCGATCGTGCTCGTCGTCGCGTTGTTGTGCAACCCGATGAGCAGCTCGGCCCCCTCCATCCGCAACGTCCCGCCGGACTCGACCTCCAGAACCGCGATCACCTGGTTCGACGTCACGTGACACGTCGTATCCGCCGGAATGATCGCCGTGTCCCCCGCCCCGGGCGTCCCGTTCGGCGACCAGTCAGAGCTGTCTGACCAGTCTCCGTCGCTGACGCTGAAAGTGTACGTCGTGGCGAACGCATTGGCCGTAAACAGTCCGATAGCCACAACAGTAATGAGCGATTTCGCTCTCATGGTTTTTTCCTTTCAGGTGCATTTCGGCGCGAATCGTCCGAAGCCCGTTCAGGGATTCGGGTCGAAGGGCCGGGCGTCCAGCGATGGGGCAAGCTGTCCGCCTTCGCCTCGTTCGCGCCGCTTGTTGGAAAACGGTTCAAGGAGTCGAATATCCGACCAGGGAATGTCGCCGCTCTGCCAGATGATCCGGCCGGCGTTGTTGATGTCCCCGTCGTAATTCGAGAACCCGTCGTTACTGAGTTGATAGAGTTGGTCGTTCAGAAAGGCCCAGGACTGCCATAATTGCACATCGTCATGCCAGCGGAGGAAGTAGATGTCCCCGAGATCGTTCAGCCGCGGGTTCCAGCCCCAGTCCGTGAACACCGTCGTCACTCCATCGCGCCAGAGGCGGATGGAATTAACGCCGGTGTCGCGGTTGCGCGTCTGCCACGCAACCACGCCCAGATTGTTGATATGCGCATTCTGAGGTTCAAACTCCTCAGGCGCATCCAACTGGGTCACGACTCCGTTCTCCCAGAGCAGGACGTCCGAATCCCAGTTCGGGTAGTCGCAGAAATCATACCTCGTCCAGACGATCTGGTTGCGGTCATTGATTTCTGCCCCTTGGTTGGAATAGAGATCATCCGTCAATTGATAAAAGTCCTCGCCATCGTAGTACATGAGCTGCGCGCTGGTCTCAAGACAACCAAGGCGGTCTGCCTTATTCCAGACGATATGACCAAGATTATTGATCCTAGGAGCTCGATCATCCAAGTCGTCGTCGGTCAGTCGATATGTCTCACCGTCGCTATAGATCATGATCTCGGTCGTACGACCGAATGGCCCTTGCGGGCCGATGGCGCGGCGCCAGACAATGTTACCATTGTCATTAATATCAGGAGTAGCGTCCCTCCGTGGATGCCGCGTGTCGCTGGTGATGTTGATGAGCTGCTCGCCATCATAAAACATGATGTCGTCGCGCTCGTCCTCGCCGAATGTCCCGATCCGCTTGGCAAAAACGAACTGCCCGAGATTGTTGTTCTTGGGTTGCAGTTCGAGATTGTCGTTGCGCGTGACCTGGATGAGCCGGTATCCCGGCGGGACGATCGCCGTGGCGGCGCCCGCCAGAAGCGCGGCGCCGGTCAGCACAAGAACGATGCGGCGGATTCGGGACTTCATGGAGAATTTCCTCCCTGCGCGTGCGGTCCGATGGGAACGAAAGGCGTCATGGGCCTGCGCGCCGTCAGTCGACCTCGATCGTGGCGCCGTCGATGGTGAGCACGACCTCGCCGCAGTCGATCGTGCCGCTGACGACCATGCGATCGACGGTGAGCGTCGGCGTCCCCGCATCGGCCCGGAAATCCACGTCCGAGAGGATGCTCAGGTCGCCGATCTCGTCGGTCACCAACTCCACCGTGCCCCAGTCGCACTGGTCGTCGGTGAAATAAGCGTCGTCGCCCGTGTCGTCCGGGTAGCACGACGTGCAGGACGTGGACGTCCAGTTGCCCGTCGTGTCCCAGTCGTCGTCAGCGCCGCCTCCCGTCCAGTAGAACGTCGCCGCCAGGGCGGACCCTCCCGCCAGCACCAGCGCCAGCCCGGCCGCCCAACTCTTCTGCCTGATCATCATAACCCATCCTTTCTGTAGGAAGAAACAGAAATCCGCGCAGTCCATGCGGAGACGCCGCGTCTCCACGCGCGGGAGCACAACACGTAAGAGCGCGGCCCGTCGCCCGGAGACGACCCTGAACAGGCCGGCCAAAGACTTCCGCCGAACGCTTCAATGAAGCGTTTTGGCTTGATTTGACGATAAATTGCAGTGTCAGTGCGTGGGGGGGGGGGAGGGGGAGACGCCGACTGGCGGTCGGAGGGACAACCTATGCCGAAGCTTCCGGAGGCTCATCGGGCTTTCCATTTCAACAAACCACCGACGCTGATTCACCCGACCCATCAGGTGAAAGAAACGTCAGCAGGCCATTTTCAACCTCGATCCCGCGAATCCATCGCGCAGGCTGTTGATGATGATTACTATCTCACGGCGGAGGCGGTTGTCAACCAGCCGGGGCGGGAGATTATTGGAATCTGAACAATACCGCTTCCCCTAGGCCCTGATCAAGCGTGAAATCAAGGCCATTTTTGCAATAAAACACTCGAAATGCCGTATTTTGCAGGGTAAGAACACCCGCGCGGCGTCGGCC
>JABWBH010000071.1 GCA_013360585.1 Phycisphaerae bacterium
CATCTGTCGGCGGTCACGCGACGGGGTTCAACAACCGTCCGAACGCGCAGCAGCGGCAGCGTCTATCAATTGACCACCCAGGTCTCGCCGTCGTCGAAGAGCGCTTCGAGCGTGCCTTCGCCGTGCTGCGCCCGGGCGGTGGCGATCTGCTGGTTGGCCAGCGCCTCGTAGGTCGGGCGCTGCACCGCGCGGAAGACGCCGAGCGGCTCGGGGAACTCCGGGTGATGCATGCGCGACAGCAGGTACGCCAGCGTCGGCTCGGGGGCGCGCTCGTCGTGGAAGAGCAGGTCGTCCTCCTTGATGTCGCCGCCGAGCTGAACGATCTCCGGCGCGGTGCCGTTGAGGCGGATGCCCTTGTCGCGGTTCTTGCCGAAGATCAACGGCTTGCCGTGCTCGAGGATGACCGTGTGATCGTCGCGCGTGTCCTTGCCCGCGGCGTACTCGAACGCCAGGTCGTTGAAGATGTTGCAGTTCTGATAGACCTCGACGAACGCCGTGCCCTTGTGCCTTGCGGCGCGGACGAGCACATCCTCGAGGTGCTTCACGTGCACGTCCACCGACCGCGCCACGAACGTCGCCTCCGCCCCGATCGCTACCGAGATCGGGTGAAGCGGGAAGTCCACGCTGCCCATCGGCGTCGACTTCGTCTTCTTGCCCATCTCCGACGTCGGGGAATACTGACCCTTCGTCAGACCGTAGATGCGGTTGTTGAAGAGCACGATCTTCAGGTCGATGTTGCGGCGGATCGCGTGCAGGAGATGGTTGCCGCCGATCGACAGCGCGTCGCCGTCCCCCGTAATGACCCAGACCGACAGGTCCGGCCGGACCATCTTCACCCCCGTCGCCACCGCCGGAGCGCGCCCGTGAATGCTGTGGATGCCGTAGGTGTTGACGTAATACGGGAAGCGGCTGGAGCAGCCGATGCCCGAGACGAACACGAACTTCTCGCGCGGCGTGTCCAGCGTCGGCAGCACCTTTTTGACCTGGGCGAGGATCGAGTAATCCCCGCACCCGGGGCACCACCGCGTTTCCTGGTCGCTGGCGAAATCCTTGGCCGTCAGTTGTGTGAGCGCCTGGCTCATCGTCCGTTGTTTCCTTTCATCATCGATTCGATCGCCGTCACGATGTCGCGCACCATGAAGGGCTTGCCCTGCACCTTGGAGAGACTCTTGACGTCCACGAGGAACTCCGCCCGCAGCAGCTTGCTGAGCTGACCGAGGTTCATCTCCGGACACAAGACGCGTTTGAAGCGCTTCAGCACGTCGCCGAGATCCTGCTGAAACGGGTTCAGATATCGCAGGTGAACGCTCGACACGTCCATCCCCTGCGCCCGGCAGCGCTCCACCGCGGTGGTGATCGCGCCGTAGGTGCTCCCCCAGCCGATCACGAGGAGGTCTCCGCCCTGCGGCGACCCGAGAACCTCGAGCTTCGGCAGCGATTTCGCGATGCCCGCGATCTTCGCCGCCCGCGTCTTCACCATGTGTTCGTGATTCTCCGGGTCGTAGCTGACGTGACCGGTCACGTCCTCCTTCTCCAGCCCGCCGATGCGGTGCTCCAGCCCCGGCGTTCCCGGCAGCGCCCACGGCCGCGCGAGCTTCGCATCCCGCTTGTAAGGCAGGAACTCCGACTCGCCGTTCTTCTGCGCCGGGTGGGTCACCTTCAGGTGCGGCAGCGACTTCTCATCGGGAATCCGCCACGGTTCCGCGCCGTTGGCCAGATACCCGTCCGACAGCAGCATGACCGGCGTCATGTATTCGATCGCGATCCGGCACGCCTCGATCGCCATGTTGAAGCAATCCGCCGGCGTATTCGGAGCAAGGACCGCAACGGGACATTCGCCGTTACGCCCGCACACCGCCTGAAGCAGGTCCGCCTGCTCGGTTTTCGTCGGCAGCCCCGTGCTCGGTCCGCCGCGCTGAACGTTAATAATGATGACCGGAAGCTCGGTGCAAACCGCCAGACCGATGCCTTCCGCCTTAAGGGCGATGCCCGGACCGCTCGTGCCCGTCACCGCGATCGCACCCGCGAACGCCGCGCCGATCACGGACGTCATCGCCGCAATCTCGTCCTCCGCCTGAAACGTCAGCACGCCGAAGTTCTTGTACGTCGAAAGCTGGTGCAGGATGTCGCTCGCCGGCGTGATCGGATACGTGCCGTAAAACACGTCCTTCCCCGCGAGGCGAGCCGCCGTCACCAGCCCGATCGCCAGCGCCTCGTTGCCCGTCAGCTTCCGGTACCGGCCCGGCGTGATCCGCGCCTTCGGCACCTTGTAATTCTCGATGAACGTCTCGCACGTTTCGCCGAAGTAGTACCCCGTCTTCAGCGCGTTGCGGTTCGCCTCCGCGACCTCGGGCTTCTTGCCGAACTTCGCGTCGATCCAACGCAGCGTCTCGTCGAGAGGCCGGTTGAACATCCAGTACACCAGGCCCAGCGCCGTAAAGTTCCGGCAGCGCCCCAGCGCGCGGCTCGTCAGCGAACTGCCTTTGTTGGCCTCGGTCGTCAGCTTGTCGAGCGGTACGCGAAACAGGCGGAAACCCTTCAGCGAACCATCGTCGAGCGGGTTGGCCGCATAACCGGCCTTTTGAAGGTTCACCTTGTTGAACGCGTCTTCGTTGACGAGCAGGATCCCGCCCGGTTCGAGGTCCGCGATGTTGCTCTTCAAGCCGGCCGGATTCATCGCCACCAGACAGTTGACCTGGTCCCCCGGCGTGCGGATGTCGTGCGAGCTGAAGTTGATCTGAAAACCGGAAACGCCCGCCAGCGATCCGGCGGGGGCGCGGATCTCCGCCGGAAAGTCCGGCAGCGTGGCGACGTCGTTGCCGAACACGGCTGACGTGTTCGTCATCTGCGTCCCGGCAAGCTGCATCCCGTCGCCCGAGTCGCCGACGAACCGGACGACGATTTCGTCCAGCTCCAGCGTCTTCACCGTTTTGTTGGCAGCCGCCGAGGCAGCCGTCGTTGCGCTCACGTCGTTCACTCCTCTGAGAACTCTCTCGCTGCGCCGGGATCGTCCCGATCCGCCGGGGAATCCCCCCGGTGCGAACCACCCGCGCGTCGTTCAACCTTCGCCCTCAACGATGCCCGTCAGAACCGGTTCCGGTAACCGCGCCATCACGGGTCCGCGAACTGAATAATCATAGCCGTTTTGCAAACGCAATACAACGCTGGCGAACACCCCACGCCGGGTCAGCCCGGCCTCCGATGCCACAGGAACATCGTCGAACCGAACGTCCGGCTGTGGCCCGAGTTCCTTCCGCCGTCACAAACCCGGTGCTTCTTGAGGGGTCTTTTACCAACTCGGACCCGGAGCAAGGTGATCGGAACCGGCAACTTTCGCATTGTGACGTTCTAATTCGTAGATTTCCGTATGTCGCGTGTCCCTGGCGTCAGGAGTGCGCGACCCGGACTTTCGGGAGGGCGAACATGAACCGCCTGGGCATCATGAATCTGCGAACGTGGACCCGTGCTCGCCTTTCCCGCTTCATCGTCGATGAAAGCGGTCCGACCGCCACCGAGTACGCCTTCTTACTGGCGGTGATCCTCCTGGCCGCGATCGGAGCGATATCCGCGCTCGGCGAGACGAACTCGATGATCTGGGCCACCGTCGGCAACGCGATCGGCGACGTCATGTAAGACCGCGCCAGCCGGTTTGCGTAACGCAGCGCCCTGCCCCGGACGCTGATCCACCTTCGGCCAGGGCGGCGTCTAGTGCCACTCATCCCGGTTGGCCCCGAGATCCTGCTGATCCAGCAGGCGGAATTGCTCCGCCCTTAGAACCCGCGCCGCCCCGTCCAGATCATCAGGAAGTAGCGCCAGCGCCGCAGCATCATACGGACGGACCAGCAGCGGGTAGGTGTAGTGAATATTCACCTCGGCCCGAAGCAGCGCCGCCCAGGTGTGCAGCAGCGCCCGTCGTCCCGGCGGCAGACTGACCACCAGCAACTCAATCTCGCTGACCTGAAAATCGTGCGCACTGAGCACATCGTAGGCCTTGTCCGGGGGATCGAGGATCATTCGGCATATCGCACAATCGACGGAATGAACCACCGAGACCGCGAGAATCCTAACCTCTGTTTTATCAAAAAGTTGGGTTAAGCGAAGGAGCTGCCCAACGCGGTTCTCGACGAACACCGACTGCTGACGGACGGTCGGGATGCCTTGCGCTTCCTGCGTTTCGAGCGGTTCGATGGTCATAAGCAACTTATATTATCGGTACTTGATGGCAAGGAAAGAAGAATCTTCAAAGACAAACCGGATTCTGTCGGTCCTACCCGATCCTCAACACCCCCCAGCCTCTGCCGGCATGTGCCAAAGACGCACGCCGCCTGTCAGCTTGGCACGGATTTCCGCGACCGGAGAAGACGTTACATCTCTTAAATTATTATATACCAACATTTTACAACCAAAACGCCGACGGCACGGTGAGTGCTCCTGCCATCGTCAAGCGGGCAGCGCGTCGCGCAACCGTAGACGAAAGGATCGACAAAGTGTCCAAGATTATCGGAATCGACCTCGGAACGACCAACTCCGTTGTAGCGGTGATGGAAGGCGACCAGCCGAAGGTGCTCACCAATTCCCAGGGCTCCCGCCTGACGCCCTCCGTCGTCGGATTCACGGAAAAGCATGAGCGGCTGGTCGGCCAGCTTGCGAAGCGGCAGCAGGTTGCCAACCCGCAGAACACCATCTTCTCGATCAAGCGTTTCATGGGTCGGCGGCACAGCGAGGTTGCTCACGAAGAAAAGCTCGTCCCGTACAAGGTGGTCGGCGGGTCTGAGGAGCTGGTGAAGGTCGAGATCCGCAGCAAGACATACACGCCGCAGGAAATCAGCGCGATGATCCTCCAGGATCTGAAGAAGACCGCGGAGACCTACCTCGGCGGTCCGGTGACGCGCGCGGTCATCACCGTTCCGGCGTATTTCAACGACGCCCAGCGCAAGGCGACGAAGGAGGCCGGAGAGATCGCAGGCCTCACCGTCGAGCGCATTCTCCCGGAACCCACCGCGGCGGCGCTTGCTTACGGCATCGACAAGAAGAAGGAGCAGCGCGTCGCGGTGTTCGACCTCGGCGGCGGCACGTTCGACATCTCGGTGCTCGAACTGGATCCCGAAACGCGAACGTTCGAAGTGAAGTCCATCTCCGGCGACACGCACCTCGGGGGTGACGACTACGATCAGGAACTCATCAACTATGTCGCGGAGGAATTCCGCAAGAAGAACGGCATCGACCTGCGCAAGGATCCGATGGCGCTGCAGCGCCTCAAGGAGGAATGCGAAAAGGCGAAGTGCGAGCTGTCCAACGTGATGGAGACGACGATCAATCTCCCCTTCATCACCGCCGACGCCTCCGGACCGAAGCATCTTCAGGAAACCATCACGCGCAGCCGCTTCGAGCAGCTCACGCGCCACCTGACGGAGCGATGCCGCAAGCCGAGCCTTGAAGCCCTCCAGGCGGCGAAGATCACGGCGCGCGACATCGACGAAGTCATCCTCGTCGGCGGTTCGACGCGCATGCCCGCCGTGCAGGCGCTGTGCCGCGAAATCTTCGGCAAGGAGCCGAACAAAAGCGTGAACCCCGACGAAGCGGTCGCCGTCGGCGCCGCCGTCCAGGCGGCGATCCTCAGCGGGCACATCGACGACATCGTCCTGCTGGACGCGACGCCGCTGAACCTCGGCGTCGAGACCCTCGGTGGCGTGATGACCGTGATGGTTCCCGCGAACACGACGATCCCCACCTCGCGCACGGAGACCTTCTCCACCGCGTCGGACAATCAGCCGGAGGTCACCGTCCACGTGCTCCAGGGCAACCGCCCGATGGCCGCGGACAACAAGTCCCTCGGACGCTTCAATCTCACCGGCATCGCCCCCGCTCCGCGAGGCATCCCGCAGATCGAAGTCTCCTTCGACATCGACAAGAACGGGATTCTCAACGTCTCCGCGAAAGACAAGGCCACCGGCAAAAAGCAGGAGATCCGCATCGAGGGCAGCAGCGGTCTGAACAAGGACGAGATCGAGCGCATGAAGCGCGACGCCGAGGCCCACGCCGCTGACGACGCCCGCAAAGCCGAACTCGTCCAGGCGCGCAACGAGGCCGAGAGCCGCGCCTACCAGATCGAGCAGCAGCTCCGTGAACATGGGGAGAAGATCCCCGCTGAGGAGCGATCCAAGATCGAGGCGTCGATCAACAACGTCCGCGAGGTGCTCAAGGGCGAGGACGCCGCCGCCATCCGCCGCGCGTCAGAGTCGCTCCTGCACGACGCACAGGCGATCGGCAAGATCATCTACGAAGCCGCCGCGAGCAAGACGGCGACCACCGGCGGCGCTCCCCCGCACGAAACCGGCGCCGCCGGACCGCCCAAGTCCGATGATGATGTCATCGACGCGGAGTATGAGGTGAAGGATTCGCGGTAAGGTTCCGTGAGGACGCCGTTTTAGAACCAAATTGCGCCCGTGAGGACGTGAGAACTTCCGGACCGCGGTCGTAAGGCCGCGAGAACCTGCCGGTCGCCCGCACTTGGCGTCGCGCTGCGATGTCAAGGAGAAGGTGTCGTTTTCCCCCACCCTCACCAGGAATGATTGAAACAGCGGGTCGGGAGTTCTTTGAAACCCCGTGGTTTCGGCTGGTGTCGCGGAACCTCAAGGCCTGCGTTGTCCTTCGAGATTCACGAAACCTGCCTCTCGGAAAAAGGGAAAACGTCGAGCCTAGTCCCAAATCAAGCGTTAAATAGTGCCAGGTTGCCACGTTGGTGTCACCGGTGTGGCAGCGCGCAGATGGAGCGCGGCGGCCGGGCGGTCGCGT
>JABWBH010000010.1 GCA_013360585.1 Phycisphaerae bacterium
GGGAGGAGAACCTCTTCGACCGCCTCATCGCCGCCGCGCTCGGCGCTAAACCTATCACGTGCAGACAGTTAGTCACCGGAGGCAGTTAGAGATTCAGGTGAACTGTTTTTGATATCACATTTTATTCACATCACCCCGGGCCGCGTGCCTCTGGAATGCGGAAAAAAAGGATTGACGAGAAGGGTTCTCACGCACAATCTACGCAGCTTTTGAGAGGAGTGCGTCCGTCGATGACGCGGAGTTTTTCGAGACTTCATTTGCGGTTCACGAGGATTTTCAGGAGACGAACTCATGCGTTCATGGGGTCAGAGGAAAGCGTGGCGCTTGGGACGGCGATCGACCGGACTGGGATTGTTGCTGGCGCTGGGCGGGTGTGAGTTTGGAACGATCAGCATTCCGGTCACGCTCGACGTGGACGATCTCCTGATCACGCTGGTGCGCGGACTGGTCATTACGCCGATCGACCAGTTCGTCACCGAGCAGATCACGGACGCCTTCGAGGATGACGAATAATGCGTTCTCACGCATTGACGCGGGTAGCGACCGTCGCGCCGGCGGCGCGCGTGGCGCGGTCACGCCGACATCGTGTGCGCACGATGAGCACATTGTGCATCATCGCAATTGTGGCAACGGCGGCGGGCGAGGCATCCGCGGACGTGGTCTACCTGGCGGACGGAAGCCGGATCGTGGGGCGGATCGTGCAGTCGCACGAGCAGGTTTGCGTGGTGGAGACGGCCTTTGCGGGGACGTTGAAGATCGATCAGAAACTCATCAAGGCGATCTCCACGGACGAGGCGGTCGTCGTCGAGTTCGAGTCGGGCGACCGGCTAGTCGGGCGCGTCGAACATGACGAGGGCGCGGGCACGACGACGATCCACAGCGCCGTCGGCGATGTCCCGGTTGCGGACGCCGAGGTCCGCATGATCTGGCGCGACGGGGAGGAAAGTCCGGCGGACGCCGCGGAAAAGGTGAAGATGGAGGAGGCGATCGCCGCCGCCCAGCCGAAGCACAGCCTGAAGATCGAGTTCGGCGGGCGCGCGACTGAAGGCAACACGGACACGATCACCGCTTCGGGCCGCCTCGACTTCCAGCTCGCCACGCCGAAGGATCTGTTCAAGGCCTTCCTGTCCGCCGACTACGCGGACACGGACGACAAGCGAAGCCGCAACGAACAGCGCGGCGGCGTGTCGTATGAGCAGAAGCTGACGGAGCGGATGTTCTGGTACATGCGCTTCGAGGCGGAGCACGACGAGTTCGAGAACCTTGATCTGCGCACGACCGCGGCGGCGGGCCTGGGGTATTACTGGATTCAGCGTCCCGAGCACGAGCTGAAGACGCGGACCGGTCTCGGGTATCGGCATGAGACTTACGAGGATGACACGTCGCGCGATGAAGCCGTCGGTGATTTCGGACTGGATTACCGGCTGGACATCGCTCCGGCGGTTCAATTCGTCCACGCGACGACCTGGACGCCGGCGCTGGAAGACTTCGGCGACTATCGGCTTGAACTGGACACGTCGCTTCAATTCCCCCTTCAGGTGAGCGACAAGCTGAAGCTGAAAGTCGGCATGCGCAATGAGTACAACAGCCGGCCCGTGGATGACCGGGAGCAGTTGGACAACACGTATTATATGAATTTCGTACTCAGCCTCAGTGATTGACGAGAGGCGGCGGATCCGGCTTGCGTCGGTCATTACAGGGCGGGTCGGAACCGGTTGGAATTCGGACGTGCCGCCGGCGCGGCGGACTCGATCCGAAATCCGAAATCATCCATCCTGATTCCGCTTCCTTGCGGGTTCGACCACGCAGGCGATCCCGGTGAGCGTTTATCGCGCGCTCAAGCTGCGCGGCCGTGTCCCGATCCGAATCCTCGTCGCTTCCCTGGGGATCTGTCTGCAAACGGGTAAACGGCCTCCACTGCCCCCGCCCGTCGTCACAAACGGCTGAAAAGTTACGGAGCGGATGTGGGCAGGTGCGGGTCGAGGCGGCGACGCTCACGCGATGAGTCGCGACGGCGAGAAGGGGTTGTCGGGAGGCTCGACGCCGGCGAGGATCATTCCCGCGGCGAGGCGCCCCACCGCGTAGGACGTCGTGACGCCGTGCCCGCCCAGCCCGGCGACGTGAAAGAGGCGCGGCTCGCGCGGGTCGAAGCCGATGACGAAGCGGCGATCCGGGGCGAAGGTGCGCTGTCCCGCCCAGGATCGCAGGATCGACAGCTCGCCCAATTCCGGCTGGAGCCGCGCGACTTTCTCGGCGAGATCCTCGATCGCGGCGGCGTCTTCGGCGTAGTCGCCCGGTTCCGAAGGCGTTTGATCGCAGGGGGACAGCAGCAGACCGCCGGACTCGGGGCGGAAGTACAAGCCGTCCCGCGCATGCCAGACAAAGGGCCAGTCGGCACGGATGCCGGGCATCGGCGGGGTCTGGACGAGGTGTCGCTTCAGCGGCGTCAGGGGAAGGCCGCCGACGCGCCCCGCCCAGGGACCGCAGGCGTTGACAAGAATTCGACAGGTAAACTCTCCGCAACTGGTGGAGACGCGAAGGCGGTCACCGTCCGGGCGCCAGCTGTGAACGTGGGTCTGACACCGAAGATGCTGATCGGCGAGATAGGTTTGCAGGAGCGCGGCGACGTCGGCGATGCCGTCCTGCGGGTTCCACAGTCCGCGCCCGCGCGCCGCCGGGAAATGCGCCGCGACCTCTTCCTCGCCCATCCCGACGAGCATCAGCCCGCAACGGCGGAAGTCGCACAACTCGCCGCGACGCAGAACCTCCGCACCCTCGCTCCCGAGAGGCTGCATCGCACGATCGTCCATCAACTCCCGGATAAAGGCGGCGTTGCGTCCGGAAGAGTGCATGCCCGGCAGGGGTTCCTTCTCCAGAAGGATGACGCGCGGCGCGGCTGCATGCCGCGCCATCCTGGACGGCACAAAACCTTTCGACGGCGGAAAGTTGGACGCGGTTTGAAGATGAGGCCGTGCGAGGTGGTACGCGGTGGCGGCGCCCGCCAGCCCGGCCCCGATGATCACGATGTCCGCCGCTTCCGCCGACATGAGTTATTCCGTCACGGGAGCATGTCTTCGCGGAGGATGAGGGTCAAGCGGCAGCGGAGACAGCGGCTTGGAGTGTCCGGAGCCGCGAAGCCCGATCCACGGAGCACGCCGCCGTCCTTCCGCTGCAAGGTATCGGGTTGCGCCGGACATTCTTCCGCGTCATCCTTACGTTCGACGGACGGTGGGAGAGAGTTCGGAATCGGCACTGAACACGAGGAAAAACGGATGCGCGGCAAGAATCGGTGGGGACGAACAGCGTGGGTGATACTGGGGCTGGCGGCGACGAGCGTGAGGGCGGACTGGGTGCAGACGGCGGGGCCGGAGGCGGCTTTGCTCGAGGGGATCGCGGCGCGGGGCGACCTCGTGCTCGCGGGGGGTGCGGGAAGTTTGTTCCGGTCAGAGGACGGCGGCGAAACGTGGGCGGCGGCGACGCAGGGGCTGCCGCCGAACACGCGGATCAGCGAGTTTGCGTTCATCGAGGGGCGCGTTCTGGCTTCCGGTCCCTTTGCGGGGCTGTTTCAATCGGAGGATGACGGTTTGACGTGGACTCGGCTGATCGGTCGGTTGCCGGACGACACGGTCGCGCAGTTTTACGTGGACGGGGCGGAGGTGTACGCGGTGAACGACCGGTCGCTGTGGGTTTCCGCAAACCGCGGAAACTCCTGGACGGAGATCCCGGTCCCGGATTCGCCGGCGGCCTTTACGATCCACGAAGGCGTGTTCTTCATCGGCTCGGGCAACGGGCTGGGCGTGATGCGATCGTTCAACCGCGGCGAGGACTGGGAGTTCGCCGATAACGGTCTGCCTTTCGACATTTACGACGAGTTCACCGCGACGGATACCGCGCTTTTCGTCGCGGGGCAAAGCGGGGTGTTCCGCACGACCGATTTCGGAGAGGCCTGGATCGACGCGGGATCGAGCATCTCCGGCGGTCCCCGACCGGTGGCGATCGTCGCACAAGGGTCGGTCCTTTACCTGACGGGAGGAAGCCCGGATCACATTCATCGTTCTTTCGACGATGGGCGGACGTGGGAACCGGCATCCTCGGGCGTGCCGCGCGGGGCGCGACTTCGTCCCAGCGGACTTGACGTGGACGCGGATCGCCTGCTTCTGGCGACGAACCAGGGCGTGTACCGATCGACGGACGGGGGGGATGCGTGGGGCGTCTCGAACCGGGGGATGATCGGAGCGACGATGCGGGCGCTCTCAGGCGCGGGGAAGACGCTGCTGGGCGCAGCGGCTGTCTCGCATCCGATCTTCCGGTCGAAAGATGGCGGCGAAACGTGGAAGACCGGCGACGAGGGGCTCCCGTCGGGCGACAACGACCTTCCGCAATTCTTCTCCCTCGGCGCGTTCAAGCGCGGAAAAGCTCTGGTCGGGACGGATCGCTACGGCATGTTCGCCTCCGTCGATTCAGGCCGGACCTGGAGCGCGGACAACGCCGGGTATCCGCAATACAACGGCACCGCGGGCAATCAGTTCCGAGAGGCGGAGGCGATCGTGCGAACCGACAAGCACATTTTCGTCGGCACCGGATACGGGACGGAGTTCTTCAACGGTCGGTTCAACATCAGCGGCGGGGGGGTCTGGCGGCGGGCGGAAGGCGGCGGATCGTGGACGGGCGTCAACAACGGGTTCCCGATCATCGCCCGCAATCTCTTCAACGAACCCGTGTACGCCCCGGTCAACGCGATGTACGCCGACCGCAACGTCGTCCTCGCCAGCACGTTCACGCGGGGCATCTTCCGATCGACGAACGCCGGCGGAAACTGGGCGGCGTCCAACAACGGACTCCCGCGCGACAACAACGGCTTCCCCCCGGAGTTCGGCGGCTTCGTCAAGACCGAGGGCGACATTCTCGGCGCAGCCATGTCGTTCGCCTTCGGAAGCGGCGGCGAGGGCGTATTCCGCTCCAGCGACCGCGGTTTGTCCTGGACGCGAAGCGACTCGGGCATCCCCGCGGGACGGTCGGTGCTCTCGGTCGCCGCTCATGCCGGACGCCTTTACGCCGCGGTCTGGTCCGTCCGCGAACCGCAAGACCTCAACGGCGTGTACGTCTCGGGGGACGGCGGATTCACGTGGACTCGCACCGCCGGTCTGGACGGCGTCGTGCTGAACGACCTCGCGTCCAACCGTCGAGGGTTGTTCATCGGCACACGTGCCGCCGGCGTCTGGCGCTACGTGGGCGAGTGATGACGACCGGCAGGGGGAAACCTATCCGAGATCCGATCCCGGCGCCGGCGGCGTCAAGCCTCGGCACCGGGTTCGTCATTCGTCGGTTGAGCCTGGCGCGGTCCCCTTGGCGTCGCTCTTCGTCGGCCAGCCTGTCGCCTGATTGCCCTTCCAGGCGCCGGCGTCATACACGTCGCCGGACTCGATCACGCCCGACGCGGCGGTCACCTTCACGTCCGCGCGCAGCGTGCCGAGCGACAGGGTGATCGTCAGATCCTTCGCGGGCAGACCGTATCCGTCGAACTGGATGGACTTCGATCCGTCGCTGACCGTCTCGATCGCCACGCGATAATCCGGTTCGCATCCCAGGCAGAATACCGAGGGAATCTCAGGCTCGTACGAGCTGAGGAACCGCCACTTGGAAGAGACCGAGCGGTAATACCACAACACGTAAAACTCGCCCGCCGGGTCGATCCCCAGCGCCGTCGGCGCTCCGATGCGCAGCGCTTCGCCCTGGAGCAGTTTCATATCCAGCCGCAGCTTGTGCGCGGCGCGGCGCAGCTTCTCGCGCTGCACGACCTCGACGACGCGCGGCTTGGCGGCGACGGCTACGATCGCCAGAATGATCATGACCATCACCAGCTCGACGTAGGTGAACGCTCGCCGCATCGGACCGCGAGCCGATCCCCGACCTGTCGTTCGCTCTGGGCGGGTCAGCGTCATCGCGCCATCTCCTGCGTGGTTCCGCTGACGACGTGCAGAAGCTTGTCTGTAAAGCCGGGCGAAAGCTGCTCCGCCAGCGACGTCCTGCCGTCGCCCAGGACCACTCCGCCTCCGATCGTCACCGTCCCCGCCTGAAGACATCCCGTGAAAAGCCAGCCCGAGCCTCCGAGCGTCGTCGACGCGCCCGAGACGTAGACCAGCCCTGAAACATAAGGCGTAAACGTATCCGTCTTGTCGCCGTCGCCGTTGAAATCGAGGTCGGCGGAGCTTTCGCTGAGCGACTCGTTCGGTATGATGAGGTTCACCGACGAACCGGCGCCCAACGCGATGATCAGGCTCGGGTACGGCTGAGTTCCGGGGCGGATGATCGACGCCTTGTCCACTGTGATGACGTTGGCCCCGCTGCCGGTGATGATCAGCGTCCCCTCGATGAGGCATTCCCGGATGTCGAGGTTCTTCGTCCCGAGATCGATCCAGTACAGACCGTAGGCGTTGACGGAACCGGTGGTCGCATATGTCGAGGTGAATTTGGCCTTTTCCAGCTTCCAGTTTCCCCCGCTGTTGCCCGTCCGGGAGATGGTGTTCGCCCGGCTGGTGTAATACGAAAGGTCCGGCGCGGGCATCGCGTACGACGGAGCGTTGAGGTTCTGCGGCGTCAGGGTCGGCGTCACGACCGAACCCGCCGGTACGTCGAACGCCGCCGCCGCGCCGAGATTCACCGTCACGCCCGTCCCGATGATGCTCCCCTTCGCGTAGATCGGGCCGTTGACGGTGGCGAGCGAGGCGAAGGTGATGTTTCCGGACGCCGCGACCGTGTACGCCATCGTGGCGTGCGGATACGGCCGGGCCGTCAGCGAGAAGGTGCGCGTCTGCGTATCAAGCTGAGAGGCGACGGTGATCCGGGCCGCGTCCGTGTCGTCGTCGAGCAGGTTTCCGTCGTCGTCGGAAAGGGTGACGTCGATGCGCCCGCCGCCGTCAGGGCGGAGCGTCTGCGTCGGGGTGGTGGTGAACGCGTTGCGCCAGTTCGTCGTCGCGTGGACCGTGGCCAGCGCCCACTCCGTCCCGGCGCGCCCGAGCTGCTGCGACTGTCGGCGCGTCGTCAGCGTGGACTGCACGCGGCGGTTGGCGAACTGAAGGCTGACCAGCGTCACTCCGGCGCCGGCCACGAGGATCGAGATCATCATCGTCGTGGCATAAAGCATGACGCCGCGCCGCCGCCCTATATTGTACGTGGGTCGATCTCTCATGGATCTCTGATCTCTTACCTGCTGCCTTTTGCCTTTTGCCTATCCCCTACTCATACCCTTCATGCCGTGTCCGGTATCCCACGACCGTTGCTCGCAGCTTGCCGCTCACCAGGACTCTCACCTCAATCGCCTTCGCCGGCGTACTGCCGTTCGACGCGACCGTCTTCATGTCTGAAAGCTGAACGTTCCAGACCCGGACCTCCCGGCGGGTGTTCGCATATCCCGTCATCACCGTCCCGTCGAGGTTCTGCGGCGGCGACTCCACCCACCCGTGATAGTCATCAACATCGTCGAGAAACCGCCGGGCGATCTCGCCGCTTTCCGCACCGAAGCTTCCCGTCGCAACACCCGGCTCCTCGAACCCGCGCGTCAGAACTTCCGCCAGCAGATCGCCGGCCAGATCCATCGCGCTGTGCCGCTCCTTCTCCGCCGCGGCGCCACGGATGAACGACCCGTAAAGGTTCATCGAGGCCGTGACGCCCAGCCCGAGGATCAACGCGGAGATTGAGGCTTCGAGGTAAGAAAAACCTCGCCGCCCGTGTGTGCGCCGGCCGAAATCCGCAGAGGCGGTTCCGTGGATTCGTTGTCGCGCAGACGCGCCCGCTCCCGTCCGCCGGTTCCGCGCGGGCGGAGATGCGCAAATCGAGGGTGAAAAGTCAGCGCAACGGCATGTCATCGACGCTCATCCCCGAAAGAAGCGGGCGGCTCAGGAGGTTGACCGCGGTGTCCGTCACGAGGGTCTCGCCGTTATACGGCCGCTCCAGGTGCACATGCACGCTGCCGATCGTTCCGCTCTCGTATTTTCCCGTGCCCGTCGATCCGGACAGCGTGAAAAAACCGTAAGCGTAGAAGCGCAGATCCTTGGTCTGCTGAAACAGGGTCGGGTACCAGTTTGTGCCGCTGTTGGTGGTGTACCGCATCCGCTGTTGCCCGTCGTTCCAGTCGATCGACACCGTGTCGTTGTACGCCACTTCACCCGTGTAGGCGGCGGTCCCTCGACATACCACGGCTGCCGATTCATTGTTGTTCAGCGTCACGTTGCCGAATTTGAACTCGACCCAGCCCCACGCCGTCGGCAGGTCCGTCGCGCGGACCACGACTTCCTGAAGCACCGTTCCGCTGGGGTTGACCGTTCCGGAGGCGACGCGCTGGAGCGAAACCTTGAACTCCCCGCTCGGCGTCCCCCCCGTGGACCGCCGCACGTAAAGAAACACGCTCGACACCGTGTAACTCACCGCGTCGGTGTAGCTGGGCGTGAACGTCTGACCGTACCACGTCGTCGTGCTGATGTTGATGGACCGCGCCGTGTACGCCAGCGGATACCCGTCGTGATACGCCATCACGATGACGTCCGTCGTCGGCGTGGTGATCTCCTCGACCGGGTTCTCCAGCAGCGCCGACAGGGCGAAGTGGTTACAGGATTCGAGCACGTTCAAAGACGCGCCGTTGAGCGCCCGGACCAGAGGATACCCCGAAGTCCCGGACCAGGAGTAACGGACGGTGTCCGCGACCGCGTCGCCGGTGATGTCCGGGCAGGACAGGGTGATTGACCGCGAGGTCAGCTCGGTGATCGACGTCGCCATCCCGATCTCATCATGCAGGCGCTGCAGCGTCAGCGACAGATGATTGTTCGCGTCGCTGCGCGCGATCGTGCGGTCGCCCCCCGTGGTGACCAGGTACACCGTGGACGTGGTCGCCGCCAGGCACATCCCGCCGATCATCACCGCCGCTGACGTCTCGACGAGACTGAAGCCTCTTCGCCCCCGTGTTGTCCATCGCTTGCGGTTCATCGTTCGCGTCTCAAAACTCAGCCGAAGCATCCCCGGTTTCCTTCTCAAGCCCCGCGAGGATGCGCCCCGCCTCCGCCCCGCGCCGCTACGGCGCCAGGAGCATGTCGTCCCGCTTGCCCGGATCGCTCACTCCGCCCTTGCCCGACAGTTCCGCATCCGTCGAGTTGACCTTGAAGTCCCCCGTGCTCAGCACCGCGATCCACCCCGTCGACCCCGGCGAGGGTCTTGCCGACGCCAGAGTCTGAACGACGGCGACGGTCGAAAGCTGGTTGAACGGATTCGCCGGAAACGGATCGCGCAGGTAAGGCCCGTATATCCAGGCGCCCCCGTAGGTCGCCCGCGGCGCGCCGACGTCGTCCGTAAACTGCGTCAACTGCCGGATGAAGGCCGTGCCGCTGGGCGTCCCGTCTGCGGGGTTGTACCCGGGGTAGCGCCCGTGCTCCGCGTAGTAGTGGTCGATCGCCTTCCGCACGTTCGTCAACGTCGCCTCCAGGGCGTGCGCGCTTGCGCCTTTTGCACCGCGGGAGACCCGCGGAGCGGCCAGCGCCGCCATGATTCCCAGGATCACGACGACCATCACCAGCTCAACCAGCGTGAACGCCGGGCGAGACCCGCCGCGTCGCGGTTGCCGTGCATCCTGGAACATACTTCACCTGGCGAAAGCCTAGGATATCGGTGAAGCGGGGAGGGTCGGGGCAGGCGCCTGATCCGGTTTGCGCCATCCGCCTTCAGGACGGCGCTCCGATAAGGCAAGGTTCCGAAGCGCTCTTTCGAACGCTTCGGAACCTCGTGAATTCGGACGCATGTCTGTTGCGCCGCAGAGAGGCGCGTGATCGGACGTAGGTCCGGGACAACCCGCAGCCTCGTGCAAGCGCGGTGAAGGACGATCAATACGTGTTGTACTGCTTGCTGTTCTCGTCCGCGTCGTCGGTGTTGGCGATGAAGTCGCCGGTGGCGTAGTTGTAGACCCAGCCCTTCGTCGTCTGCGCCTCATCCACCGTCGGACCCGTGTTCGCCAGGATCACGCCTGTTGCGGTCTTGTTCGGACCGACCTGCACCGGCGGAAACGACGTGCCGCGCAAATACGGTCCGTAAATGTGGACGCCGGCCGTCGTGCCTACGTTGCCGTTGATGTCCGTGCGCTTCGTCAACTGGTTGATCAGCGTCGCCTCGGTCCCGTCGGCGCCGGGATACGCGTTCGCGTGCTCCGCGTAGTACAGGTCGATCGCATTGCGGATCGCCGCCAGACTGCTGCGCAGCGCCGAGTCCCCCGCGCCGCGCGAACCACGACTGATCCGCGGGACGGCGATGGCCGCGATGATCCCCAGAATCACCACCACGATCACAAGCTCGACCAGGCTGAACGCCTTACGATGGTTCCCGATCCTCATGATTCCCTGTCCCTTTATGCGCCCGAAGATCTGTGCCGCGATCGCGCGGCCCGCCTCTCATGCGTTGCTTGGGTATCGTCGCTTGCCGACGATCAGTTGAATTCTCAGCGTCCCGTAAACCCCTCATTTCGCTCGCCGACGGACCGTCCCGCCGGTTACGGGGCGTCGCTCGAACCGTCCCGGACGCCCGCCAGCGGTTCAGGTCTCTTGAGCGTCACCACTTCCTCGCCGCGCCGGAAAAGCACCCCGTCCGGACCGATGAACGCCGCCTCGAATCCGTCCAGCTTGGCGCCGACGGTCAGCGTGCGTCCGCTGATGAACGCCTTCGCCTCGCCGATGCCGACCAGCGTCCCTTCGAGACGATGCTTTTTGATGAACTCCTCCACCGGCAACAGGGGCGTTCCGTCTTCGCCGACTTTCGGCACCGTCGCGGTCGGGGAGGCAAGACCGCGCTCCTCGGGACGAGCGAACATATCCGCCTGCGCATCGATCGACTCGTCAAACGGCGGCAGGCTGCGCGGAAAGGGGATCAGCAGAACCGCCGAGGACCCTACAACTTGCGCCCGGACCGCGTCGGTTCGAGAACCATCGGCGCCCATCTCTGTGCCTGCTAACGCCAGTTCCGGGTTGGACGCGCCCCCGAGGAACCGGTCCGCCGCCAACGCGACGGCGCCGACCGCGATCACCGCGCCGTAAATCTTGTATTTGCGGTTTGCCGCCATGTTTCCAGCACTTGCGCCGTCTTGCGCACCGCCACCACCTACCTGCCCACCCCGCTCATGCGCCAGGGGGCTTCGGCGGCGCAACGCCCGGCGCCGCCGAATACATGCTGATTGCGAACGCCAGCGTCCGCCCCCGCGCATCCAGGTCCGGGCCCACCGGGCGCGCCAGCGACAGATATCCGATGTCCACCCAGTGTTCGTCCGACTCGATCCCCTTCAGAAACGTCAGCACGTCCTTCGTCGTCCCGCGAGCCTCGAACGTGAACCGCCGCTCCACGATGCCCGGATACTCCCGGTCCGGCAGCGGGAGAAAGTTCGTGATGCGCACGCCGCTGGCCCGCGCAAGCTCCGCCAGCCGGGCCTGACATTGCGGGATGGGCGCGTCCGCCGGCAGACGCTCGGCCTGCGCCAGCGTCGCGCGCAGCGACTCCAGAACTCGCCGCTGCTCCTGAACCTGCGCCTCGGCGGCGGCCGCGTCGCGGTGCATCTGACCGATCGACGCCTTCAACTCGTCCATCCGCGCGGCTTTGCCCATCGGTCCTTTCGAATACCAGATCAGCCCCACGGCAAGCAGCAGGCAAAGTCCCGCGCCGCTGACGTCGATCCACAGTGTTGGATGCTTCTGCCGCATGTCTGTCCGCCTCGCGTCGCCGCGACTACCACTCACACACGATCAGGAAGCGGTACGCTTCGCCTGCTCCCGGCGCGCCGGACCCAGGCCCCGCGCCCCCCGACGTCGATCGTCCGAGCACGACCGAAGAAAACACACCCGTGCCCGCCAGGTTCGCCGCGTACACCTGGATCGACTCGTACGTCCGCGACATCCCTTGAAGGTTCAGCTTGCGCGGCGCCTCGATCGTCACCGCCCCGGACGCGCACCCCGCCTGCGCCGGCGAGGACGACACGCCTCCCGTCGCGGCCGAAGCAGGGGCCGGTGCCCCCGGAAACGCCGTCTTCGGAGCAGCCGTCGCGGTGGGGAGGGCGGGATCCGTCGCGATCGACTCGAGCCAGACGTCCTGCGGCATCGCGCGCCCGATCAGCGCCAGCAACGACGACCACTCCCGCTTCTGACGGAAGGTCGTCGCACGCTCGATTTCGTTGTTGATCGCCTCGATCTGGGTCACCGCTTCCGTGTGCTCGCGGCGCAGACGCGACAGCGCTCCCGACAGCGCCAACTGCTCCCCCTCCAGCGACGACAGACGCGCCGCCTGCACCGTCGCCAGCACGGCCGGAAGGCTCCCCGCTCCCGCGACCCCCGAAACCGCCATCGCCCACGCCAGCATGTGCCGCCGCACCGCCTGAGCCTGACGGATCGACATCGGAATCAGGTTCACGCCGATCATGTCTCATCCCCCCGCAAGGCAAGTCCGATCGCCGTGGCCAGCCGCTCGAGCGACGCAACCGACGTCTTGACGCTTGACAACGATGCACCGGATCGCTGCATCGGCGTCATAAGCCGCGACGCCGCTCCCCCGGCCGCATCCCCGAGACGCTGCACCGCGATTCCCAGTTGCGACGAGAGAAACTCGGGCAGACCCCGCATTCCCGCGCCGCCGCCGACCAGAATCACATCCCGGGCCTTCGACGACGGGTAGCAACTCAGCACGTAAGAGAAGGAGCGCTCAATCTCCGTCACCAGACGCGCCAGCGGCGGTTGAAGCACGCCGAAGATCACCTCCGCAAGCTCCCGGCGACCTCCTTCGGATCCGGCAGGCGGCAGAACCGACTCCCGTAGCGCAGCGCCGGGTTCGGAAGTTCCGGTGGCGCCGCTCCGCCGGACGCCTCGCCGTCCCGGCTCGATCCCGACGTCGCACTTATGTATCTCCGCGGCCTCGGCGGAGATGCGCAGCTCTTCCGCGATCCGCTCCGTCCAGCCGCGCCCGCCGTCGCCGACCGCCCGCGCAAGCACCGGCGTCTGATCCACGCAAAGCACGAGCCGCGTCTGCCTCGCGCCCAGATCCAGCACCCCCCAGATCGCGCCGGGACGCGCCCCCAATACCAGCCCCGCCGTCCGCACCACGGCGCATGCCGCCGCATCGACCGTCTCACAATCCAGGTGCGCCTCGCGGCAGACGCTCAGCAGCCGATCGACCGTGACGCGCGACGCCGCCACGCCGACCGCGGTCGGAGATCGCCCCACCCCCTTCGGCAACGCCCAGTATGCGGTCTCCAGTTCGCCGTGCTCCTTGCCGGCCAGGCGTTGAATCTCGACGTGCGCGATCTGCGCATACTCGCTCGCCGTGTCGGCGCTGAAGGGCGGAAGCTCCAGCGGGTGCAACTCGATGTCCGGAGACGCCAGCCCGATCGCCACCCGCCGCCCGCGCGCCGCCGACCGCTCCAGGCATTCTCGAAGGTGCTCCGGCAGCGCGAGGTCCGTTACGGTCGGCTGCGTCGCCGCGACGGGCTTCTTCCCTTCTCCGCTCGGCACGGATGCGGGCGCCGCGTGACGCCCCTCGGTGAAGGCCCCCAGCCGGAAGTCCGCGCGCACACGCTCCAGTTGCGCCACGCGCGTCCCTTCCGCGCCGATGTCCAGTCCGATCCGTGTTATCTTCGACCTCAGACCCAGCACATCGATCCCTTCCACCGCCGCAACGTGGACCCGCCCCGACGCACCGCCGAGCATTCGGGTTACGCCGCCTCGTCAGCCCAGCGCCGCCGTCACGTCAAACAACGGCAGGAACAACGAAATCGCCACGCCGCCGACCACCACCCCCATCACCACCAGAATCATCGGCTCGACAAGGCGCGTCATTGCGGCGATCAGTTCGGCGTTTTCCTCCTCCAGAATGTCCGCGCAGTAGGAGATCGACGGTCCCAGCGCCCCGTTCTCCTCGCCGGTCTGGATCGAGTACGCCAGCGAAGGTTCGATAAAGTCGCTCCGCAGCAGCACCGAGCTGATCCGGTCGCCGGACGTCAACGCCTCGACGATGTCGTCGAAAAGGCGGCGGAATCGGCGGTTGCCGGTGATCTCGCGGCTCAGCTCCAGCGCATCCAGCACCCCGACGCGGCACTCGATCAACGTCCCCAGCGTCCGGTAAATCCGAGCCTGAATCAGTCGCCCCGTCAGACGCTTCATCAGCGGAATCTCCGTCTGAACGTTGACCAGCACGCGCCGGCCCGGCTTCGACCCCAGCAGCAGAAACAACCCGACTCCCAGCACGATCGCCGCGCCCGCCGGGATCGCCCAGTATTGCTCCAGCCATCCCGACACATTCAGCAGAAACTGCGTGCTCCACGGAATCTCCACGCCGATCGTCTTGAACATCCCCGCGAAGCGCGGAACCACGAACATCATCATCCCGCACACCACGTTGATCGACATGACAAGCAGCACCAGCGGATACGTCATCGCGCCGAGAATCTTGTTCCGCAGCGCCCGCCGCCGCACCAGAATCGACGCCAGCCGCTCCATCATCGCCGGAAGCGTCGCGCTCGCCTCCCCCGCCGCCACCACCGCCCGGTACGCGGGGTCGAACGTCTCCGGAAATTTCCGCATCGCGTCCGCCAGCGGCAGACCGTCCTCCAGATCATTGATGAGCGATCGAAGCATCGCCTCATGCGCCGGCTTCTTCAGTTGACGGCGGATGACCTGCAGCGCGGGAACCAGCGCGCTGCCCGCCTTCAGCAGGATCGCCAGTTGCCGCGTCAGAAAGACCAGCGGTTTCAGCGGCAGCTTCAGCGTCGCCGGCGCTCGCGCCGTCGTCGCCTTGGCCGCCTCAACTTCGCTGATCTTCTTCACGAACAACCCGCGACGCCGAAGGCGCTCGATCGCCTCCGCGGCGTCCGTCGCGTCGATGACGTCCGCGACGGCGCTTCCCGCCGCGTCCACCGCTTCGTAACTGAGGTTCATAACGTCGCCCTCGAACGACCTGACCTTCCCGCCAGGTCCCTCCGAATCCGGGACGGCTTCGACCCCTCGCCTTCGCTCTCGGTCCGCCGTCTGTCGCTCGCTTAACTACGCCGCTCCCACCGGTTCCTCCTGCTCCAGACCCGTCCCCGTCGGATCCCCCACCTCCACCGATTCGGATCGCGTGACCCGCAGCACTTCCTCCAGCGTCGACGAGCCGTCCTCCACCAGATCGAGCGCCTTCTGACGCAGCGACCGCCAACCGGATTGTGCTAAGTACTCGCGGATCTGGCCCTCATTCGCGCGCTCATGAACCAGTCGTCGAAGCTCGGCGTCCATCAGCATGACTTCGTAGATGCCGACGCGCCCCTTGAACCCTGAGTTGTGGCACTCCCGGCATCCCTCCCCCTTCTGAAACAGCTCGCTCGTGCGATGCCCCCACCCCACGCTCGCCAGCAGCGGCGCCGGAGGGTAATACGACGTGCGGCAGGACGGGCAGATCTTCCGCGCCAGACGTTGCGCGATGAACCCCAGCACCGACGACGCGATCAGGTAAGGCTCGATCTTCATGTCGAACAGACGCGCGATCCCGCCGGGACAGTCGTTCGTGTGCAGCGTCGAAAGCACAAGGTGCCCCGTCAGCGCGGACTGCACCGCCACCCGCGCCGTCTCCTCGTCGCGCATCTCGCCCACCATGATGATGTCCGGATCCTGACGCAGAATCGAGCGGAGCGCCCGCGCAAACGTCAGCCCGACCTGGTCGTTCACCTGCACCTGATTGATCAGCGGAATCTGATACTCGACCGGATCCTCGATCGTAACGATGTTGTTCGCCTCCTCGCGCAGAAGATCGAGGCAGGAGTACAACGTCGTCGTCTTGCCGCTGCCCGTCGGTCCGGTGACCAGCATCAATCCGTAAGGACAGCGGATCATCGCCTCCACCGCGGCCCGGTCCTCCTCGCGCATACCCAGCGCCCCGAGGTCGAAGCTGAGGTTCCCCCGGTCCAGCAGGCGGATCACGATCTTCTCTCCCAGGATCGTCGGCATGCTCGACACGCGCAGGTCGATCTCGCGCCCGTCCGCCATGATGTGTACGCGCCCCTCCTGGGGCAGACGCTTCTCCGAGATGTCCATCCGGCCGATGACCTTGATCCGCGAGACGATCGCCGCGTGCAGCCCCTTCGGCGGGCTAAGCAGCTCGCGCAGCTTGCCGTCAATCCGGTACCGGATGTGCGTCGCGTTCCGGTCCGGCTCGATGTGAATGTCGCTCGCGCCGTCACGCAGCGCCGTCAGCACCGCGAGGTTTACGAGGTTCACCACCGGACTGCCGTCCACCATCCGGTCGAGGTCCGTGACCGGACCCTCGTCGATCGCCTCGTGCTCCGTGATGAGGACTTCGCTCTCCTCGATCGACGCGAGGAACGTGTCCACCGTCACTTCACCCGTCAGGTACTTGTTCTGAAACTCCTCGAGATTCTCCTCCAGCACCAGGATCGGGCGGATGTCGCAGCGCGTCAGTTGCCGAAGGCGGTCCTGCGTCGGAAGCGACTGCGGCTCCACCATCGCCACCGTCAGTACGTCGCGCACCCGGAACATCGGAAGCACGCGCAGCCGCCGGGCCTCCTCCTTCGAAATGCACTTCGCGACTTTCGGGTCGATCAACCCGTGACGCAGAACGCAGCCCTTCACCCCGAGACGGCGCGAAAGCGTCGCCACCAGCGCCGACGTCGAGATCGCTCCCGTCGACACCAGCGTGCTGCCCAGCCGTCCGCCCGAAGACGCCTGCTTCGCCAGTGCAGCCGCGAGTTGCTCAGAGGTAATCAACCCCTCCGCAATGAGCTGCTCGCCGAGTTTGAAGGCTTGTTCGATCATGAGGTCGCTTGTGTCTTCTGATGCGGATTCGTATCCCCAGGACGGATCGCGGACCTCCGATCCGCACGTTCGCGGCCAAGCTCCTTGCTCTCATTCAGATGCAACGAACTTGCAGCTCAACACACGAGTCGCTGAAAGCCCGTGTCCGGCAGCCCACGACACAAAGCGGGCAACCCTCCCTGCTTAAAGAAAGCTCTTCACCGCATCCTCGACCTTCTCGAAGAACTCGAACCGCTCCGCCAGCTCCGTCAGTTGCAGAACCTCCCGCACCGTCGCCGGAACGCACGCCAGGCGAAGCCGCACGCTGCGGTCCTCGAGCACATCCGCCACGTCCACCAGCCCTTCCAGCGCCGCGCTGTCCACGTAGGGCACATCCTGAAGGTTCAACACAAGACGAACGTTCGCGCTCTGCGCCGTGCGCTTCACGTCAGCCGCGGCGCGCGCCGCGTCGTCCTCGATCAAGGCGCCCTTGACCGAAACCACCGTGACGCTCCCGACCTGTTGCTGCTCCAGTTTCATGATGGACCACCGCGGCGACGCGACTCAGATCGCCCCGTCCCCCACCAGCGCCTCCTCCCGCGAACGCAGATCGCTGGCCAGGACCGACCCGCTCAGCCGCGCTTCCTGACACAGCGCCACCGCCTGCCGCAGCATGTCGGAGAACCGCGGCTGACCCGTCCCGCTCCCCACCACCCCGCACCGCACCTGCACCTCCGTCCCCGACGTCCGCGCCTCGGCGCACGCCGCGCGCACCCGCTCCAGCAACTGCTCAAGAATCAGTGACGCCAGAGAGGAATCCACCCGCCGCAGAAGAAGCATCATGCGGCCTTCGTCGAACCGCCCGAACCGGTCGTCGCCGCGCAATCGTTCACGCACGACGTGGCTCACCGTGCGCACAACTTCATCCGCCGCATCCCAGTCTCCGGCGTCGTTGAACTGTCGCAGCGGCTCGATCGACAGCACCGCCAGCGCGCAAGGCTCCCCGTCGCGCTTCGCCGCGTCGAGCGAACGCTCCGCGTGCGTGAAGAAGGCCTCCCGCGTGAGCGCCCCGGAGACCGGATCATGCGTCGCCGCCGACCGCCCGCGGCAAACTTCCAGCAACGTCATCCAGAAGTGCGCAATCAGCAGCTCCACCGCCCGGTAATGCTGAAGATCCTGACGCTCATGCCCGTCAAACGCCCCGACCGTCACCAGTCCGATCTTGCGCGCCCCCTGCGTCACCGCGAAGCACCACGCCAGCGGCCGGCCGGAACGACGCGCCAGGTCGTCCACCAGCGCCCCGTGTGTCGCGTCCCCTTCCAGATAGGAACGCCCGGTCGTCGCCACATGCCCGACGATCCCCTCCCGCGCGCTGGGCATCTCGTCCTCGACGAAGGGATGTCCCTCACGGATCGGCGCCAGCTCCGCCCCTTCGCTGAGAATGCGGTAAAACCGAACGTGCGACGTCCGGCAGCAGTCGTAAAGAACGCCACGCGCGAACTCCCCGAACCCGGGCCAGGGATCCGGGTCGTTGCGGTGCGCTTCCAGCCAGTCGTCAAACGTCTCCATCGCGCGGGTCAGCGCGGATAAGGCGCTGATCGACGAACCCCCGGAGGAAAGCAGTTGTCCGGAAGAAACACGCGCCGCAGGCGGCGCATCGCCCCGCCCGCCGCCGATCATCACCCGAACGTCCCCGCCCCACGCCCCAACCGCCGTGATCGCCAGCGCGCCGGTCAGAAGCGCCGCGACGTTCCACCCTCCCTGCCACGCCACCGCCCCCTCGCGCGCCTGCACCAGCACGATCCAGAACAAACCGCACAGGACGCCCAGCGCCGTTCCGCGCGCCCGACCCAGCAGCCGTCCGCCCAGCCCCGCGGCGAGTACGATCGGCAACCAGAGTAACACCCACTCATGAATCATCGTCACCTTGCTCCTCGACCGCTCAGACGCCGCCCCCCGAGGGCGACCCCGGCGCAACCGCACCGTCAGAGCCGCGATCGCCGTCGCCGCCCGAAGGAACGCTTCCGTCGCCCTTCTGCGATCCGTAGCGCGTCATCGCCTCCCACGCTTCCGGCTTGCCCTGAAACTCACGCCGAATCATCCGGATGAACACGCGCCCCAGCTCCGGGTCCACGACCGTCCCGGATTCCTCCGCGATGATCGACAGCGCCTTCTCCCAGTCGAACGCCTTCCGGTAAGCGCGTGAACTCGTCAGCGCGTCGAAGATGTCCGCAACCTGGATGATCCGCGCCTGAAGCGGAATCCCCTCCCCCGCAAGCCCGTCGGGATAGCCCTTCCCGTCGTAACGCTCGTGATGATGCCGGATCCCGTCCAGCGCCGACCGCAACTGCGGCACGCGCTTCACCACGTCGTAGCTGCGCACCGGATGTTCCTTGATGTGCGCGAACTCCTCGTCCGTCAGCTTCCCCGGCTTCTTGAGTACATCGTCCCGGATCCCGATCTTGCCCACGTCGTGCAGCAGGGCCGACCACTCCAGCATCTGAAGCTCCTGCCCCTTGATGCCCAGCTCCTCCCCGAGCCGCTTCGCGTAATACCCGACGCGCAGCGAGTGCCCCGACGTATACGGATCCTTCTGGTCGATCGTGCAGACCAGCGACCGCACCAGGTCCACCGAAATCTGCCGCAGTTCGTGGTGCAGGCGGATGTTCGCGATCAGGTCGCCGCAGAACGTCGTGAGCACCTCCACCAGGCCCATGTCGCTCGCCCGCAGCTCCGGTCCGTCCGACGCGCGCCCCAGCAGCACCACGCAGATCGGCTGCCCGTTGCAGGTCACCGGCGCCGTCAGCAATTGTGCAACCTTCGCGCCTTGAAACTCCGTGGGAATCTCGCGGGTCATCACCCGTCGCTCACGCGTCGTCCCCGCAATCACATCAAGAAGCCACCGCCGCGCCTCTTCAGTCCCGGCGGTCCAGCCGTCCGCGCACAAGTCCAGCGACCCGTCCGCCCCCACCCAGCACCGCCCGAGTTCATAACGCGTGTACGTCTCCTCGATCGTCGCACAAAGCAGGTCCACGACTTCCCGCTCCTCGCGGATCTGCGGGAGCTTCCGCGCGATCTCGAACACCGCCCCGAGCTGCTCGTACAACCCGAGAAGCTCGTCCGCCATCCCCTCGTGCTCGCGGAGAATCCGGCGCGTGCCCTCGATCAGGTGCCCGAGCACACCGTCCAGGTCTTCGGCCGGACGCTCCTGTCGGAAGCGCCGCCGCGCCGACTCAATTTGCAGCAGCAGGTCGCCCGCGTGATTCACGACGCAGCACTCCCTTCCGTCCAACCGTGTTGACCGGCGCTGCTCGTGGGGGACGCGCCCGATACCATCGAAACCTCAACCGCTTTTCCCGCTCCGTCCGGCGACGCCGCCTCAGGCGACAGCAGCGCCTCGATCCGCTGACACAGCCGCGAGGGCACAAACGGCTTCGGATAAAGATCCACGCCCAGCCCGCGCACGTCGTCGGCCAGTTGCGCGTGATCGCACCGCGAACTGAACATCAGGATCGGAATCGTCAGTCCCAGCTCACGCCGCACCGCACGCACCAGCTCCAGCCCGGTCATCTGCGGCATGTTCACGTCCGAGATCAGAAGCTCGACCGACGTGCAGCGCAGACGCTCCAGCGCCTCGCGCCCGTTGTTCGTCTCGATCACCGTGTGCTTGTGGCGCGTCAGCCACAACTGCATCACGCGGATCGTGTGCGGGTCGTCTTCCGCCAGAAGTATCCGGGCCATGTCGGCTTCGCCTTCCTGTCGCCTCGGCGGCGCGCTCGCCGCCCGCGCGTTACACCGCTGCGCGCGACGGTTCGTGCGGCAGACGCACGATGAACGTCGATCCCTCGCCCTTCGCGCTCATCAACTCGATGTCCCCCCCGTGACGCCGCACAATCTCCCGCGCCGTGTACAAACCCACCCCCGTCCCCGTCTGCTCCTTCACGTAGGGATCGTCCGCCCGGGCGAACTTCTCGAACACCTTCCCCTGGTCCTTCGGCGCGATCCCGATTCCGTTGTCCTTCACCGTGATCATCACCTGCTCCCCCGTGATCTGCGCGCCCACCACCACGCTCCCGCCGCTGAGCGTGTACTTCAGCGCGTTGCCCAGCAGGTTGTTCAACACCACGTTCAGCTTGTCCTTGTCCGCACGGATCGGCTCCAGCTTCGCCGGCAGCGACACCCGAAGGTCGATCTGCTTCTCCTCCGCCAGACCCCGCACGTCCTGCACCGCCTCGGACAGCAGCGCCTTCAGGTCCACCTCGTCCACCGAAAGCTGGATCGACCCCACCGACATCTGCGACATGTTCAGCATGTCGTCGATCAGGCGCGCCAGCCGCCGCGTCTCCTTCGTGATCACGTTGTAGCACTCGGTGACGATCTTCGGATCCTCGAACATCCCGCTGGCCAGCGTCTCGGTGTACGCCCGGATGTTCGTCAGCGGCGTCCGCAGCTCGTGCGTCACCTGAGACACGAACTCCTCCCGCGCCCGGTCTGCCTTCACCTGCTGGCTGACGTCGCTGATCATCACGACGCACGTGCCGCCCCGGTCGCCCCCACGCTGCGGCAGAACGCGGACGCGGAAGTGCGTGTCCGCTTCTGGCACGTCCACGACCTGCGCCCGCGACTCGAATCCGCCCCCCGCCTGACGCGCGCCGAGCACCACGTCCAGGCACGCCCGCCCGCCGCTCTCCGGCGACAGCGCGTCCAGCGCCGCACGCTCCCCGTCTTCCGGAATGTTCAGGAGCCGACGCGCAGCCGCGTTGGCGTACTCGATCGTCCCCCCCTCCACGATGAACAGCAGCCCATCCGGAAGCGAGTTCAGTGCCGTCCGCAGCGGCCCTCCTGACACCTGCGACAGCGCCGTCGAAAGCTCCGCCGTCGCCTGCGAGCGCTTCACCTCCGCGCTGAGCGTCTCGACCAGCGAGACCAGTTCGTTCCACTCCCGCGCCACCCCGTCCGCTTCGTCCGCCACGCGCAGCGCGTTCAGCGACGTCTCGATCCGCCCCGCGTGCGTCGTCAGCTGCCGCGCGATCCGGCTTGCCCCGCGCATCTGACCGCGCAAGCGCCGGTACATCAGCAGCAGCGCTCCGCACCCCGCCAGCACCACGCTCAGCGGCGCCGCCCACTCCTCCACCCCTGCGGTCCCTGCCCGCTCCGCCGGCGTCACAAACTCCAGGCATCCCGCGCGAAACCCCGACTCAGACCCCTCCGCTTCGCCGCGCAACGGCGCGCGGTACACGATCAGCGCCTCCCGGTGCCCTTCCTGCGGAACGTCGATCACCTCCAGCCGTCGTGGATTGAGCGACCCCGCCCAGCGCGGCGCCGCTTTCTTCCCGGTTTCCGAAGCATCGATCGACGCGATGACTGTTCCGTCTCCGGCGAGAATCCGCAGCTCTCTCGCCCCCAGCGCCGTCCCGAACTCGCGCAGACGCCGCGCCTCGCCGGCGTCCGCCGCTCCCGCCGAGCTGAAACTCGCCGCGAACGAAATCACCGCCTGCTCGACCGCCGCCGACGCCCCGCGAAGAAGGCGGTCGCGCACCACCTGCCCGCTCACCGTCGCCACCCCCACGAGTCCCGCAAGGTAGATGACGAACACCGACGCCCCGAACCAGCGCGGAATTTCCTCCTCGAGCCAGAACCGCCTCAACTTGTGCATGAACGCCGTCACGATTCGTTTCCGATCGATGTCCGTTTTCGCTCAACCCTTAGGCGTGCGCCGTTACCCGTCTCGGCTCTCGGTGGCGCCTCGGCGTGCAAGCCGACGACGCGCGCAACGCATCACTCCTCTATCGAATCCCCCGGATGCAGGCTTGATCGGGCAGGCGAAGGATGCGCCTCCCGCGCGGAATTGCGGACCTTGGAAGAACGGACGGCGACCCGGAAGCGTGGAAGGCTAACCCAGCCGGGCAGGTGCGGGGGGTTGAACGTGCGATCCGCCGTTCAGCGCCGTCTGAACGTCTTTCAGCGACATCCACGTCCGGCGCGGCGCGGATCCCAGCACCGCTATGTCGCCCGCGTCGAGCGCCCCCGCGGCGTCTTTCAGGAGGTCCGGTCCGATATCGACGCGGAAATCCCGACCCGCCTCCAGCAGCGCGTAAGCCGTCTGAACCGTGGACGGCTTGGTCGGTTCGTCTAAATCTGCGTCGGCGGGCGTCGCCGACGCCGCGGACGTCGCGACGCGGAGGTAGACCGCCTTGCCGCCGCGATGACGCCGCACGAGGTTCGCCACCGCTTCGATGCGCGCCTCGCTCGATACGGTGAACACCACCGCGTCCGACAGTTCGCGCACCGCGTCCGCCCGGGGCAGAACCCGCCGCACGCGCAGCGACGGCGTCTCGCGCCGGCGATCCACCTCCCCGACCAGAAACACCACCGCGTCCGGGTTCAGCAGCGCCCGATGTTTCGTCAGATCATCCGGAAAGAGGATCGCCTCGATCCGTCCGGACAGGTCTTCGACCGTCACCACCCCCATCCGGGATCCCGGGTTCCTTCCGCTCTTCGTCACGACCGTTCTCATCGACGTGATCATCCCTCCGATCACCACCTCGACGCCGTCGCCGTAACGCCCGAGATCCGCGATCCGCGCCGTGGCGCAGGCTCGGATCACCGCCTCGTACGCCGCCAGCGGATGCCGCGTGATGTAGAAGCCCAGCACCGCCTTTTCACGCGCGAGCATGTCCGCCTCCGACCACTCCGCGCTTGACAACCGTCGCGCCCCTCGTCCCGAAGGCTCCAGGTCCGCCGAACCGAACATCATCATTTGTCCGCTTCGCCGGTCCTCCTGCACGCGCTGACCCGCGGCGATCGCATCATCCAGCGCCTCGACCATCGCCCGCCGCGTCGCCCCGGTCTCGTCGAACGCTCCGGCGCAGATCAGCGCTTCGACCACCGCCCGGTTCAGCGCCGTCAGGTCCACCCGCTCGCAGAAGTCGAAAATGTCGCGAAACGCCCCGCCCTTCGACCGCGCCGCCAGAACTGCCTCGATCGCCTTGTCCCCGACGCCTTTGATCGCCCCGAGCCCGAAGCGGATGCGCCCGACCGGAGCCTCGGGGGCTGCACGGCTCGCTTCGCCCCGTCGTTCGCTCACGCCTTCGCCGCGCCGCCGCGACGTCTCGTCTCGCAGCGCCGACCGCCCCTTCTCCACCGTGAAATCCCGACCCGACCGGTTGATCGTCGGCGCCTCCAGCGTCAACCCCATCTGCGCACAGGCCTCCCGGTATTCCGCGATTTTCCCGGTGTCCCCCATCTCGTAAGTGAGCAGCGCCGCCATGAATTCCGCCGGATGATACGCCTTCATCCACGCCGTCTGATACGCAACCAGCGCATATCCCGTGCTGTGCGCCTTGTTGAACGCATATCCGCCGAACTTCAGGATCGCCTCGAAAACCTCCCCGGCCGTCGCCCGCGGCAACCCATTCTTCTCGCATCCCGCCAGGAACGGCTCGCGGAACGCCTCGATCTGATCCACCTTCTTCTTGCTGATCGCCTTGGCGAGGCGGAACGCCTTCTTCAGCTCGATGTCCCCCAGACGGTTGACCAGACGCGAGACCTGCTCCTGATACACCATGATGCCGTAAGTCTCGGCGAGCACGTCCGTCATGATCGGGTGCGGCGTCGTCCACGCCTCCCCGTGCTTGCGCGAAACGTAGGCGTCGATGTACGCCATCGGACCGGGACGGTAGAGCGCGTTGGCGGCGATCAGGTCTTCGATGCGGTTCGGGCGCATCCGCTTGAGCACGTCGCGCATCCCCGGCGACTCGAACTGGAAGATGCCCATCGTCTCGCCGCGCGCAAACTGAGCGTACACCCGTAAATCCGCCAGGTCGATCGCGTCGAGGTCGATCGCCGTGCGCGTGTTTTCCTCCGCCAGTTTTCGCGCACGCTCCAGCACGCTCAGCGTCCGCAGCCCCAGAAAGTCCATCTTCAGCAGACCAACCTTCTCCACCGTCGGACCGTCGTACTGCGTGATGACGAAATCCTGCTTCGGAGACTGATACAGCGGCAGGAAGTTGACCATCGGCTGGTCCGCCACCACCACGCCCGCCGCATGAACCCCCGCGTTCCGCGCCAGCCCCTCCAGCTTGCGACTGATATCGATCACCTTGCGCATCTGCTCGTCGGAGTGGTAGAGCTTCTTCAGCTCCGGCTCCTGCTCGAGCGCCTTGTCGAGCGTGATGTGCAGGTCCGTCGGAACGAGCTTCGTCAGCGCGTTGGCCTTCTCGAACGAAAGCCCCAGCACACGCCCCACGTCCTTCAACGCCGCCTTCGCCTTCATCGTGTTGAACGTGATGATCTGCGCGACGTGTCCGTACTTGCGGCGGACGTATTCGATCACCTCCGCACGCCCGTCCTGGCAGATGTCCACGTCGATGTCGGGCATCTCGTCGCGGTCCGGGTCCATGAAACGCTCGAAATACAAACCGTAGCGGATCGGATCCGGCTGGCTGATCCGCAGGCAGTACGTGACCACGCTGCTGCACCCGCTGCCGCGCGCCCCGCACGGAATTCCGCGCGAGCGGGCGTAACGCACGAAATCCCAGACAATCAGGAAGTAGCTCGCAAACCCCTTGCTGACGATGACGGACAACTCGTAGTCGATGCGCTCGCGCAGTTCGGCGCTGATCTCGCCGTAACGCTCCGCCGCGCCCGCGTAGACGAGCTTGCGCAGATACGCCGCGTCCGCCGGCGTCTCCGAAGGCTGAAGGCTCATTGCAGTAGGCCGGGCTTCCGGTTCGACGTCGCCGGCGGACGCCGGCGGTCGCGCCTTCAACTCCGCATTCGACGCTCCCCCTTCCGCCTCCGCATCCGGGACGCGGTACACCGGCGCATACCGCTTGCTGAAGTCCAGCTCAAGCTCGCACAGCTCCACGACGCGCAGCGTGTTCGACAGCGCTTCCGGACAGCCGCGGAAAAGCGCGGACATCTGTTCCGGCGTCTTGAAGTAGAACTCGCCCGTCGGAAACCGGAAGCGCTCCTCGTCCGACACCAGCGCGCCGGTGTTGATGCAGCAGAGGATGTCGTGCGCCTCGACGTCGCCCGATTCCAGGTAATGCACGTCGTTGGTGGCGATGACGCCGACGCCCTTGCGCTTCGCCAGGTCGAGAAGCTCGGGGTTGATCTTCCGCTGGTCCGGAATCCCGTGATCCTGAAGCTCGATGTAGAACCGCTCCGGTCCGAAGACAGACAGGTAGAAATCCGCCAGTTCTTCCGCGCGCCGCCGATCGTCAGCGATCAACGCCTGCGGAATCTCCCCGCCCAGGCAGGTGCTCGTGCAGATCAACCCTTCGGCATGCTCACGTAGCAGCTCCTTGTCGATCCGCGGCTTGCGGTAGAACCCTTCCGTGTACGCCCGCGTCGAAAGGTGCAGCAGGTTGCGGTAACCGGCCAGGTTCCGCGCGAGGACCAGCAGATGCGTCGCCTCCTTCGACTCGCTCGGCTCCTTCTTCCGCCGGTGCTCCTTCGCCAGGTACAGTTCGCAGCCGATGATCGGCTTGATGCCCGCCCTCTTCGCCGCCTGGAAAAACTCGATCGCGCCGAACAGATTGCCGTGGTCGGTGATCGCCACGGCAGGCATGTTCAGCTTCTTCGCCGTCTCGATCAGTTCGTCGATGCGCGTCGCGCCGTCGAGGAGGCTGTAATGCGTGTGAACGTGAAGGTGGACAAATGCCGGATCCGAGGTGCTCATCCGCGCGGCTCCGCCGAGGTCGGTGACACGGGGGCGCGACCCCCTCCGGGTGACCGCTCCCGGCGCGCGATTCTAGGCGTCGCCCGCGCTTTGTCCAGAAAAACGCACGCCTTCGCCGCACGCTCGGCGGACAGCGCTGTGAGTTATCTGCGAAACCGCGACCGCACCGTCATGCGCCTTCGTCCGGCGCCGTCAGACCGTTGCGCGCCCGCACGTTGCTGGGGCGCGTCAACTCGAGTTTCGCGCTGCGCGCCCGCGTGTTCATCAGCATCGGCGTCTGCTGCTTGAGATACTGCGCCAGGGCGTCCTCCCGGGCGGGCAGCGTCTCCTTCCACTCCACGACGAGCACCGAGGCTCGCGACTCCAGCGGAACAACCGTCCGCGGCGACTCCGCGCCCGCCAGCGCGAAAATCTTCTTCCCCGCATCCGCGGGGACGGACCCGGCCGAACCCAGGCTGACAAAGGGCGTTGCGCTCAGGTCGCCGCGGAAACCCAGCGTAAACAACGAGAACGGCGGCGGATCATGAAACGTCACGCCCCGGTCCTTCAACTCGGAAAGCTCCGCATCCGCCTCGTATGCCTCCTTTAAGGAAGACGATCCCGCGGCGGCGACCAGCGCTTCGGCACGCTTCTGCGCCGCTTCATATCCCGCCTTGAGCCGAAGATCCTTGACGACCCGGTCGCGAACCTCGTCCAGGGACTGCGGAGAACGGCTCGGACGAACCTCGACGACGCGGAAAAGGTAGACCTTATTGTCCCGGAAGGACACCAGCGGATATCGTGACGGCTGGTAAAGGGACAGAAACCGGTAGCGGTCGCCGCCCTGCGGAATCGGCGTCAGACCCTGCACCGTGAACGCCAGGTTCGCCAGCGAGTCCGAAGCCATCCGACCCTGCTGAAAGTACACCGCGGTCCCGATCCCCGGGATCGTCCCGGCTTCGGCGCGCGTGAACATCCCGGTGCGATCGAGGCGGATCGCGCCGGTCAGGTTCATCTCCTTCTCCACCGCAGCCGCCACCTTCGACAGGTAATCCTCAGCTTTCACCTCCGGCGGCGCGGGCTTGTACCCGTCTTCGCCGGCCTTGAGGCCCAACCACGGCGTGTCGAGCCGCTTGTTAAGCGCGTCCACGATCGCGTTGGAGATCTCCTGCGCCTTCTGCTTGCGCATGTGCTCGATCGCCGCCTCGCGCGCTTCCTCCCACGTGGTGAAAAAGACCGGCGGTTTCGGCGCCCCGGGCGGCTGCGCGCCTTGTTCCCCTATCACCGGCTGCGGCGGCGTCTGAGGCGCGGCCGGCGAGGACTCCGCCGGCGTCGCCGTCGCGGGCGGGTCCGATTTCGGCGCAGGTTCCTGCGACGCGGGTGCTGACTCTCCGCTTTGCGGCTCGGCGGCGGGCTTCGTGGCCGAGGAATCCCCACCCTCCTGAGGCAGCGTCATCGACGGACCGCCGCGAGGTTCGGGCGTCGCGGGTTCCGGAGCGGACTCCTTCCCGGATTCTTCCCCTTTTGCGGATTCCGACGCCTCGGCATTTTCGCTCCCCGGCTTGTCCACGCGGTCTTCAGACG
Organism: Phycisphaerae bacterium; assembly: GCA_013360585.1. Lineage (GTDB taxonomy): Bacteria > Planctomycetota > Phycisphaerae > UBA1845 > UBA1845 > JABWBH01. The sequence goes on from JABWBH010000010.1 coordinate 28,039, forward strand.
TCGCACCAGCCGGCGGAGGCGCGGCCTGATCGTCCTTCTTCGCTCCGTCCTCCGCGCTTTCCGGAGCAGCGGAGTCATCAGCCGCTTCAGGTTCCGGCTCGGGGCGACGGAACACGGAGTGAGTCCGGTTCTCCTCCCAGAATCGCTTCGCATCACGCTCGATCCTCGCCGGATCGATCTTCATGTTCTCCTGAACGACCGTGCGGTCGATCTCGAGGTATTCCACGCGGACGGCGTCCTCGAGCACGTAACCGAAATCCAACCCCGCGCCGGGCTCACTGTCCTTGTACGCCTCGAACTGCTTTTGAAGTTCCTCGTCGGAAAACGTCGCATGCTCATCCTCGAAGGCTGTCGCAGGAAACGTGACTACGTGGACTTTGGCCTTCTCCAACGCCCGGTGCGCCAACTGGCGCGCCTCCGCAACGCTGGGAACCGTGGCCGTCGCCGCGACGTCGGCGTAGCACTGGATATCCATCCGGCGGGCGAACGCCTCAAAAAGGTGCTCTTTCCGCACCCGCTGGGTATGCGAGATCTGATCGATCATCGTTCGCGCGTTGGCGTCCTCAAACTGCCACGACACCGCGTCCGAAGGAACCGCAAGTCCGTTGGAGCGAGCCTCCTGATCGAGAACGATCCACTCAATCAGGTCGAGCGGCGGCGAAGGGAGACTGCCGTCCACCGGAGTTTCAATCCGGTAGAAAGGATCCAGATAGCGGATATATTCTCCGTGGGTGTTCGCCCGGTTGAGTTCATCGCCGGACAAGGTTCCAAAACGGGTCTTCACCTCTAGGTCGATCCCCCCGGACGGCTGAAGCAGGGCCGTCAGGGCGTCACCCAGAAGCCACGCCACGACGAGAACCGCTCCGAGGACGCCCATCATCAGCTTCTGGTTTTCCCGGAAGAATTTTTGAAGTTTCATATTGAATCACTTAACTTTTGCTTTATATGCCGACAATCATCCGGGCATCATAGGGGCTTTGCAAGCGATATCAATGAAGATGTGTCCGGTTTGACATGGTCGATCGGCAAGGCTAAAGCCGATAAGGCATGATTATCCGACCCATCGTTGCGGTCAACACGAAGAATGCCCGGGCGCGGCGGGGTGTAGATTGCTGGATCGGATATGCATGTCGTGACGGGACATGCATGCTCAGAAAGATCATAACCGTTTTTGCTGCATAATCTTATACGCAATACGCGGGTTCCAACGTGGCCAAGAAAGACGGAAAACATCACGCGCTGGTGATTGTCGAGTCGCCGAGCAAAGCGCGGACGATCGAGCGTTACCTCGGCCCGGGGCACACGGTCCGGGCCTGTCTGGGGCATGTACGCGATCTGCCTGAGTCCGGACTGGGCGTGGATCTGGACCGGGATTTTCTACCCACCTACGAAATCCTGCCCGGAAAAAAGAAGGTCATCAACGAACTGCGCAAAGCGGCGAAGGAAGCGGACACGGTTTACCTCGCGACCGACCTGGATCGAGAAGGCGAGGCGATTGCGTGGCATTTGAGTGAGGCACTGGCGCTGCCCAAGTCGAAGGCGCGGCGCGTTGTCTTCAACGAGATTACGAAGACCGCGATCAAGGAGGCCTTTGAGCGTCCGCACGACATCGACCCGGCGAAAGTGGACGCGCAGCAGGCGCGGCGCATTCTCGATCGGATCGTCGGGTATCAGCTCAGCCCTTTGTTGTGGAAGAAGATCGCCAAGGGATTGTCGGCGGGACGCGTGCAGTCCGTGGCGGTGAAGCTGATCGTGGACCGGGAGGCGCAGATCCGCGCGTTCGTTCCGGAGGAGTCGTGGAAGATTCTCGCCGTGTTCGCCACGGACGTCGGCGCGGCGGACCCCCTGAGCGAAACGTGGCGGGCGTTCCTCGAATCCGCGGCGGACCCGGATGAACCGCGCACCCAGAAGGAGCGCATTGCGTGGTTGACGGAGCACGCATGCCTTCAGGCGGAACTGGTGAAGATCGGCGACGAGGCGTTCGAGGCGAAGACGGCGGCGGACGCGCGGCGGATCGCGGAAGCCCTGGGCTTCGTCACGAGCCGCGTCGAGGAGACGGACTGGCCGGAATATGCCCAGCACGGGTTGAAGCGTGTTCGTCTGTCCGGGGCGACGCAGCGACGTGAGGTCACGTTCGCCGTGCGCGACCTTCAGACGCGACGCACCACGACCAGGCCTTCGCCGCCGCTGACCACCGCCGCGATGCAGCAGACGGCAAGCACTCAGCTCGGGTTCTCCGCCAGCCGGACGATGCGGATCGCCCAGCAGCTTTATGAAGGCGTCGATCTGGGTCCGCGCGGCTCGGTCGGCTTGATCACTTACATGCGCACCGACTCGACGAACCTCAGCAAGGATTCGATCGAGCAGGCGCGACGCCTGATCGCCGAGAAGCTCGGCGCCGCTTATCTGCCGCCGAGACCGAACGTTTACGGCGCCTCGAAGCGCGCCCAGGAGGCGCACGAGGCGATCCGTCCGACCGATGCGACGATCGCGCCCGAGGACGCGAAGGCGTTCCTCACGCCGGAGCAGCACAAGCTTTATGACCTCATCTGGCGGCGGTTCGTCGCCTGTCAGATGGAGGCGGCGCAGTGGGACAGCACGACCGTCCTGATCGGTGCGTCGACGACGGCGGGAGAGGCGACGTTCAAGGCGACGGGGCGGCGGCTGGCGTTCGACGGGTTCTACCGGGTGCAGGGGCTTGGCGCGCAGGAGGACGTTGTCCTTCCGCCACTGAAGGCGGATCAGAAGGTCGCGCCGCTTCAGATCGACCCTCGTCAGCATTACACGTCGCCACCGCCGCGTTACACGGAGGCGGCGCTCATCAAGGCGCTCGAGTCAGAAGGCATCGGCCGTCCGAGCACGTACGCCGCGATCATTCAGACGATCCAGGATCGCGGCTACGTCGAGCAGGTTGACCGCCGCTTTCACGCCACCGACAAAGGCGAGATCGTCACGGAGAAGCTCGTCGAGCATTTTCCGAAAATCATGGACGTGAAGTTTACGTCGTACATGGAGGACGAGCTGGACAAGATCGAGGAGGAGCACCTGGACTGGGTCCGCGTCCTGCACGAGTTCTACGACCCCTTCAAGGAGTCGCTGGTCCGCGCGGAAGTGGAGATGCAGCCGGCTCGTTCAGAGCCCAGTCCGTATACCTGCCCCAAGTGCGGGCAGGCGATGGTGTACCGCTGGGCGCGCACCGGCCGGTTTCTCTCCTGCACCGGATATCCCGACTGCAACGGCGCTTACAACGTCGACCGCGACGGGAAGCCCATCATTCCGAAGGCGACCGACGTCGCGTGTGAGAAATGCGGCAAGCCGATGCTGCTGCGGCGCTCGAAACTCGGTCCGTTCCTCGGATGCAGCGGTTATCCGGAATGCTCGAACACCGTGCCGTGCGACGAGACGGGCGAACCCCTGCGGCTGGTCCGCGCCGACGAGATCGAGCGGTCGTGCGAGGAATGCGGCGAGGGCACGCTCAAGGTCAAGCGCAAGGGCCGGAGGGATTTCCTCGCCTGCGACCGCTATCCGACGTGCAAAGCCACCGCCCCGATGCCCGCCGGAGTGTACCTGGAGCGGAAGAAGGTGGCGCTGGAGCCTGCGGGGTTCAACTGCGAGAAGTGCTCCCGTCCGATGGTCGTGCGCGAGGGACGTCGCGGAAAGTTCCTGGCGTGCAGCGGTTTCCCCCGGTGTAAGAACTCGAAGCCGCACGAGAAGCTCGACGAATTCCTCCAACAGGTCGCGGAAGGGAAGCTCCAGGCGACTGACGACAAAGCGGTCGAGTTGCTGAAGACCTCCAGCGGAAAGGCAAAGTCGTCCTCCGCGCGCAGCATCCCGAAGACGGCGGACGGCAAGGTGGATTTCAAGGCGCTGGGCGATCCGCCGCCCGGGTACGCGTGGACGCGGACGGGCAAGCCGGTCGTCGAGAACTGGCCCGACGGGGCGTTGCACTGCCCCGACTGCGGCAGCGACATGTCGCTGAAGCGTGGACGGTTCGGTCCGTTCTTCTCCTGCACGAACTTTCCGAAGTGCCGGTTCGTCGTCAATCTGCGCGGTGACGCGAAGAAACGCGCTGAGGAGGAAATGCCCGCGCCGCAGCGCCCGAAACCGGTCCTGACCGACGTCGCCTGCCCTGATTGCGGGCAGAAGATGTTGCTGCGCGAGGGACGCACCGGAAAGTTCCTCGGGTGCTCGTCGTATCCGAAGTGTAAAGCGACGCAGCCGGTTCCGCCCGGGGCGACAGAAGCCGATCTGGCGGCGGCAAGCGTTTAAGCTGCGGTCGGCCACAAGAAGCCGCCGATCGCCCCGGTCCGGCTTGCACCGCACGATGCGGCGGGAAGCAATCTCCCGAGGTCTGATAAGCCGCCCGGGTTCGACCCGGCGGCGGGTAAGTCCGACGAAAACAACGACGCGCCCGCTCTGGTTTTCGAAACCGGGGCGCCGAATCTGCGAGGGTGAGGTGGAATGCCGATCGCGTTGATGTGTCCGAATCTTCAGTGCCGCGCGCTGCTTCGGGTTCCGGAATCCGCGCGCGGGAAGCGCGTGCGCTGCCCGGAATGCGGCAGCATCCTGATCGTTCCGAAGCCCCCGTCAGCGTCCTCCGGCGAGTCCGGAAGGCCGGCGACAGCCGACTCCGCCAAGGCGGATTAACAATTCGTTGAAGGACTCATGAGCAGCCTTTGCGGCGCCGGTTTTTCTCGGTCAACATGCGTTCCGGAAGGACGCGCTGTCCGTTTCACCGGATGATTAAGACCCCGATCGGCGCTCCCCCTTTCCGGCGGAGCACCCGAGCAGGAGCCGAGGATCGAAGCCTCAGGCGGTTTCAGATCGCGCCCAGGCGATCCGGGGCGCGTCGCCCCAGAGCAGCTCCATGTCGTAGAAGTCGCGGGCCTCCCGGGAGAAAAGGTGGACCACGACGTCCACGAAATCGACGAGAATCCAGCGGTCGGAATCCTCGCCGTCAAGTCCGTAAGTCTTCTCCCCGACGCGCTGGGCGTACTCGCGCAGGTGGTCGATGACGGCATGCATCTGCCGATCCGATGTCCCGGTGGCAATGACCAGAAAGTCGGTGATCGACGTCAGCCCGCGCAAGTCGAGCAGGACGACGTCCTCGGACTTGAGTTCCGACGCGATCCTCGCCAGCTCCCGGGCAAACTGCTCCGCCTGCATCCGCTCCCTCATACGACTATCATAAGAAAAAGGGGGGCGAATCTCCACCCTTCGGGAGGCAACGGCGATGGCCACCGGAAAAGCACACAACCGCACCTTGCAACGCTGGCCTGACCTGCTGATTGCGGTGCTCCTGGTCGGGTTGTGGGGGGGCGGATTGACGTCGTGGGCGCGGTTCGGCCGGCGGAACTGGCCGCTGATTCTGCCGGGGGCGACGGCGGCGGCGGTCGCGGTGCTGGCATACCGCCGCATGCAGCGCCAGGAGCTGCGCTGGACCGGGCTGACGCTGCGCGAGCAGAGGCGCTCCCGTGAGGGGCGATGCACGGCATGCGGCTACAACCTGAAGGGCAACGAGACCGGGCGATGTCCCGAGTGCGGTCGCATCTGGCTTTGAGCACACCGCGCGGGGCGATCCAGGGAAACGGCGCCTTGCTCTGCGAGCATTGTCAGTACAACCTGACCGGATTGCCGGAACAACACGTCTGTCCCGAATGCGGAAAGGCGTTCAACAAGGCCGCTTTGCGCGTCGTGGAGACGTATTTCGCCGACCTGGGATACGGCCCGAGGCCCGCGCCGCCGCTGATGCGTTGGATCGCAAGACACGGACAATCCGTCTGCCTCGCGCTGGCGCTCGCTTTCCCGGCGGTCATGATCGGGCTTATCTTGACCGAGCCGTCAATGTCGCGATTGTGGACGGGTTGGGCCGGCGTGACGGTGTTTCTAGCAATTCCCGCGACGTTTTCGTTTCTGATGCTGGCGGGGGTATTGTCGCGACGGTCGGAGGAAATCCGTCGGTGGTTGATCGTGGCGGCAATCTGCGCGACGATGACGCTCGTCGGCTGCTGGGTGGCGATCCGGTAAGCGCACCGCGGCCGGTTCCGGAGTTCATCACGTGATGCAGTTCACGCTTGCCGCACTCACCGTGTTGGCGTCCGCGGTGGAGGGTTCTGAAGCGTCGATCGAAGCGGTTCCGCAGGATCGTAAACCGCGCGTCGCGTTCGTCAGCAACGGCATCGCCGCGTTCTGGACGATCGCCTCCGCCGGCGCCAAGGCCGCGGGCAGGGAATTCAACGTCGAGGTGGACATCCGCCTTCCGGCGCAGGGCGCGGCGGACCAGCAGCGGATCGTCGAGGATCTCCTGGCGCGCGGGATCGACGGCCTGGCGATCGCCCCTGCGGATCCGGACAATCAAGCGTCGCTGCTCGCCGAGGCCGCCCGGCACACGACGCTGATCACGCACGACTCCGACGCGCCGAAGTCCTCGCGGTTGTGCTACGTCGGGATGGACAATTACGTCGGGGGCCGAATGTGCGGCAAGCTGGTGAAGGAGGCGCTGCCTGAAGGGGGGGAAGTCGTCATCTTCATCGGGCGCCTCGAGCAGGACAACGCCCGCGCCCGCCGGCAGGGGGTCATTGACGAACTGCTCGACCGACCGGACGACCGGACTCGGTACGACGCCCCCGGCCAACCTCTGTCCGGCGGAAAATACACGATCGTGGACACGCGCACCGACCAGTTCGACTACGCCCGCGCGAAGCAGAACGCGCAGGACGCGATCGCCGCATATCCGAACCTGTCCTGCATGGTGGGGCTTTTCGAGTACAACCCGCCGCTGATGCTGGACGCGGTGCGCGAAGCCGGAAAGCTCGCGCGGATCAAGCTGGTTGCGTTCGATGAAAACGATGCGACGCTTCAGGGCATTCTCGACGGGCACATCGCGGGTACGATCGTGCAGAACCCCTACCGGTACGGATACGACTCGGTGCGGATTCTCGCGGCGCTGGCCCGAGGCGACCGAAGTGTGCTGCCGCCGGGTGGGTTTCTCGACATTCCGGCGAGGCGCATCGTCCGCGACAACGTCGAGGCGTTTCGCGCGGAGCTGAAGAAGAACCTCACGGCGGGCGCCGGAAAATAAAAGATAAGATGCGCAGGCTGGCGGGCATCCTCGGATTGACGGTCGTGGTGTTCGTCGCCACCGGGCTGCTCGAACCGAACTTCCTCAGCGCGTACAACCTTCAGAATCTCACCCGGTGGACGGCGCTTTTCGGCATCCTCAGCCTCAGCGCCACGTTCGTCATCGTGACGGGCGGGATCGATCTTTCGATCGGATCCGTCGTGTGCCTCGTCGGAAGCGTGCTGGGTTGGCTGCTTTCGCAGCGCGGCTGGTCGGCGGGCGCGGCGGTTGCGGCGGTGATGACGATGTCGGTCGGGATCGGGTTGTCGCACGGGCTGCTGGTGACGCGCCTCTCGCTGCCGCCCTTTGTCGTGACGTTGTGCGGCCTGCTGATTTACCGGGGGCTGGCGCGGTGGCTGACGGGTGATCAGACGGTGGGGCTGGGAGCGTCGAGCGAGGGATTGCGCAGCGTGCTCGGGTCGCGCGTGCCGCTGCCGCTGCTGCCCGGCGCGGCGATTCCGGCGCCGGCATTCATCGCGCTGGCGTTCGGCGTCGCCAGCGCCGTGTTCTTCCACCGGACGACGTGGGGGCGCGGGATGCTGGCGCTGGGGCGCAACGAGGAGGCGGCGCGGTTCTCCGGTGTGCGGACCGGGGCGCTGACGGTGTTCGGTTATGTCGCCTGCGCGTGCGGGAGCGGGCTGGGGGGCGTGCTCTTTGCGGTGGACGTCAACTCGATCCAGGCCGCGTCCCACGGGAGCTTTTACGAACTTTATGCGATCGCCGGCGCGGTGCTGGGCGGGTGCAGCCTGCGCGGAGGTGAGGTCTCGGCGGCGGGCGCTCTGCTCGGCGCCGCCGTCATGCGCGTGTTGTACAACGCGATCAACCTGCTGCGGATCCCGACGCAGCTTGAGCTGGCGATCATCGGCGCTGTCCTCCTGCTGGGTGTGGTCGCCGACGAACTGACGCGACGGGCGGCGCGAAAAGGATCCCGGAACGTCGCTGCGGTCTGAGCAGAGGTCGGCGCGCCTTCGCCTCAACTCTCATTGATGCCGAACACTTCCCGGATCGGAGCAAAGCGGAAGCGCGTGAGAAGTTCGTCGAGCTTGTTCAGAAAGCCGGCGCGGCCCGCGCCCTGATGCACGCGGGTCAGCCAGGGCACGCGCCGTCCGGCGCGCGACACGCCGTAAGCGTCGGTCTCATACGGATGACAGTACACAAGTTCCGGACAACCGAGGGCCTCCTGCACCGCCAGATGACGCCGGACGATGAACACCGGGAGGACGCGGAGGTATCCGCCCCCCCCGAGCGGCATCGGCGCGCTGAGCATCCGCCCGCACGCCACCGGAATCTCGATCAACTCCGCCCCGTCGGAGGTTCGCACCTGATGCGCGCGCTGCGGCCAGCCGGCGACGCCGTATCCGCGGAGGCGCATCGGAAAGATCGAGGAATCATACCGGAATCCGCACTCGGCAAGGACGTCCAGCGCCCAGGGATTCCCGGCGTGGATTGAGAAGCGCGGCGCGCGATAACCGCTCACCTTCCGCCCGATCACGTCCTCAATGACGGCTTGCGATCGCAGCAGATCGGCGCGGAACTCGGCCGGTGTCATGCGGTCCACGCGACGGTGATCGTACCCGTGCGTCTGAATCTCGTGCCCCGATTGTGTGAGGCGTCGCGCCAGTTCCGGCGCTTTGCGGGTGATGTTACCCAGCATGAAGAACGTCGCCCGCGCGCCGCGCAGCTCGATCAATTCCGCAAGCCGCAGCGTCTGCGCAATGAAGCGGTCCGACACCGGCAGGCGCCCGTCCAGCACCGACTGCGGCCAGTCCTCGACGTCCACCGAGAGCGAATGCCGCGCCGGCACACGGCTGACGTGCGCCCACGGGCGAACCTGAACACCCGGAATCGGCGAGCGGCGCCAAGGCGTGTCCTCGACTCGATCAAGCGCAGACGAACTCCGCGCTGGCGTCCGCAGTCTCGACTCGTCGCGGTCCGCACGCATCTCATGCTCAAAAATAATTGCAGGCTCGGGCACGGGTCGTATCCGTGTGCGACGCGCCCCGGACCGCATCAGGCACGACGCCTAACCTGCCCGCGAGGCTCTGTCATCAGAGTTATCGGCAGAGTCCAGCCCGGCTCCCCGGCGCTGCGGAACGACCTCCGCGACCTCGCCGCGCGCCTTTACCGCGGGTTCGGCGGGGCGAGGATCGACAGGTAGGCCTCCCACGGCCCCACCTCGACGCGGTGTTGATACGCCAGCCCCTTGCACACCTGCGCGATGTGGTTGAGGTCATGAACGACCCAGGTACACAGGAGTTGGGCGAGCGTCGCCGGACCGAGCGCCGGGTGACGCCCGCGGCGGGCAAGGTTCTCCGGCGTCAGCGGCAGGGCTTGCAGGGCGTTAAGACCGGCCCGCCGCTCCTCCTCGAAGAGATCGAGCAGTTCGGCGGTCGTGTGCCGCCGCGCAAGATCGGCGTGCCCGTTCCGGTCAAACGGGTCGAAGGGCACGGATTCGCCGAACTCCAGGATGCGGCGTGCGCGCGGGAGCCAGTCCGTCCGCTCCCCGAAGATCAGGTGCGCAACGACCTCGTGCGGCGACCACGTTCCCGGTCCGTAATTCGCCCGCGTCCACGCATCCGGAAGTCCGTCAAGCAGCGACCGGAGAACGCGGGGCGTTCGCGCGAGAATTACAATGTCGCGATCAAGGTTGAAGTCCACCGTCGGATTCTTTCCGCGCGAGGCGTCATGCCGGCACAAGCCGCTTTCGTTATCCGCAATCCACGAGGCGCGTGCCTTCGCAGTGCGGCGGGTCGAGCAGGCGCACCGTGTGCATACCCGTCCGGTTCGGGAGGATGAGCTTCGCCTTGTCGCTGCGGATCGTCGCCGTGAACACCTCGTCATTCACCGAGAAACGCGCGGTCTGTCCGTCCGAGGACTCATCCGACATCACCAGCACCGACTTCAGTTTTCCCCGTCGACAGTTCGCCTTGAACTTGCGCACCGCGCCGGTATCAGGGCGCGGGGCCGTCGCGCGGATCGTCGCCGTGATGCGGATCGTTCCGAGGTCCGGGTTGTTCGGATCCAGCGGTTCGAGGATGTCGAGCGTGCCCGTCAGGACAAGCTGCGCCGGCTGGACGCTGACCGATCCCGGGAGGTCCGCCGCCGCCGGAGGCTGCTGCTCGAGGAAGAATGTGGCTTCGCAGGGGTACCCGAACGACTGCATCGTCGCGCAGACGACCCCGCTCGCTTCGTAGTCAATCCGCCCCTGCTTGATGTAGTCGACGCCCGGCGCGTTGAAAGCTCCGCCGCTGACCGGCGTAAACGGCTCCGGCGGACCGTCGTGCAGGACGGCCACCCCCTCGCCGGTGGCGAAGATGTCGCCGAGAAATCCGTAGTCGAGGTGCAGGCTGATCGTCTCCGCCACGCGGATCTCGAAGTCCTCGATCGAAATCTCGCCGGGCGCGTCCGGGCAGTTGAACACCGCCGTCATGTACCCCGTCAGTGACGAAGAATCCGAGTCACACTCACCGAGCACGCACAACTCGACCTGCGCGGTCGAGGCCCCCGAGTCGATCTGAAACTGAATGCCTCCGATCCCCGCTGCCGCTCCCGCCACCGCCGCCGAAACCCACGTCAGCATGACAGCCCCCTCTGAATAACCGGTCCGACCCGTCCTCGACCGAGGTCCGCCCCCGTCGAGGGTGATCATTAAGAACAGTGTACCGGAGTTCGCGGGAAAGCTCCCGCAAGCCCCGCCCCCGGCCGCCTGCGGGGTCCGCGGTCCTTGCTCCGTCCCGTAAGACGCCCTCAAGGACGCTCCGATCCTGAGACGCCGGTCCGAGAATCTGACCTCGGTCTGCGGCAAAAGCCTTATCCAACGCCCGACGATAAATGCCTGAACGAAGTTTAATGCGGGATCGGAACGCGCCACAACCGCGCGCCCACCCTCGCAAGCACCGGGTCCAACGAACAAAGGAGATGGGCATGCCCGAACGAGTGACGTGGACAGGAAGGCTCGCCGCCGGATCGGCGGCGTTGATGTTGATGCTGACGATGACGGGTTGCACCGGTGGCGGACCGGGCGGCGGAGGCGGCGGACCTGGCGGCGATCCGGGCGACGGAACCGCGGACCGCTCGATCTCCTTCAATACCGATCCGGATGTCGCCCTCGCCGCGGTCGCCGAGCACGGCGAAAACACGCAGACGGCTGCTTACGGCGCGAAAAATGACGAAGGCGATCTCACGTCGGTGGACCAGCTCGACTTCGTTACCGCGAGCGGATCGACCGTCTCGATGCAACTCGACGAGGAAGGGCAGCCGGTCTACATCAGTTCCTCCGACGGCGATGAAGCCGCGTTCACCTACGACGAGGATACGGGAACCGTCGTCGCCACCACGTCCACCGCGGGCGCGACGACCGTGACCGAAGCCTCGACTTCAAGCGGGACCGACGCAAGCACGGCGAAGCGACGCCCCCTGCTGAGCAAGTCCCAGGAAGACCTCTGCGAGCACCTTTCCACCGCGATCGGCGTGCTCGACTCGGTCTTTGACTGCGACGACGAGACGGATTGCGATGACCCGGTCTCCCAGGCCGCCCTTCAGCTTCAGGAACTCTGCGAAGCCGACTTCGAGGAAGTAGATGACCTCGACACGACGCTGGGCACGACGCCCCAGGACATCGCTCTCGGCGTCAAAACCCTGCACACGACGCGCCCCGCGTCCGAGGGCGGAACCACCGTGATCCTCACGGCGACGCCCTTCGGCGGAACCCGCCCTTATGAAGCGGAGTGGTCGTTCTCCGGCGGACCCGCGGCGGTCGCCGTGGAGAATCTGCCGGGCGGCGCCGCGGTCGCGGATATCTTCACCGACGGATCGTACACCTTTGAAGTGACCATCACGGACGCCGAGGGCGCGATCACCACGGCGCAGCAGACGGTCGACACGAGTGCGGTCGCGCGGCTTCAGATCGAAACTTCAAACGCTTACCCGCTGCCCGGCGAAACCGTGACGTTCGTCGTGGCCGACGGCGGCGAATCCGCCTCCGACGCGGGTCGCTTCACGTATCTCTGGAATTTCGGCGACGGCTCGACGGGCGAGGGTTCCTCGGTCGAGCACGCGTTTGACGCTGCCGGCGAGTACCTCGTGCAGGTCGTCGCCACTTCCGACGACGGACGCCGCGCGAAAGGCGCCGTTCCCGTCCTCGTGGACGACGAGCAGGACTGCAAGGTCATCTGCTTCGATCAGTCCGGCGACGCTTATTACGACTGCGTCCTCGGAGGCGGAACCGACGCCGAATGCGCCGCCGAAGCCCTGACGCAGCTTGAATCCTGCGCGATGGCCGAATGCGGCGAGCCGATCGACTGCGACAAGATCTGCCACGTTGCGGCGCGCGAGGTGTACGCCGCCTGCACCGCCGCGGGTCTGGGAGATACGGATTGCGAGACGGAATCGCTCGCATCGCTGGATGCCTGCCTGAGCGAGCAGTGCGGAGGCGAAGAACTCAGTTGCGAAGACCTCTGCGCGAAAAGCGCCGACGCCGTCTTCCAGCAGTGCCTCAACTCCGACCTGACCACCGACGAATGCAACGACCTGTTCCACGCGACGTATGCGGATTGCACGGAGTTCGGCTGCGGCGAAGTCCGCAACTGCGAAGACCAGTGCAGCCAGCGGGCCAAGCGCGGCTTTGAACTGTGCCTCCGCAGCGGCGGCGGTGAAACCGAGTGCGCCTCCCGGGCGCGCTCGTTCGCCGAAGAATGCCTCGCCGACGACTGCGGGACCGAAGGCGACTGTCCCACGCTCTGCGGCGACGAAGCCCACCGCGTGTACGACAAATGCCTGGCACGCGGCGGCGACGCCGACCGCTGCCAGACCAAGGCCGACGAATACTACCAGGTCTGCCAGGAAGAGCACTGCGACGAAACGACCAACGAATGCGAGTCCGCGTGCGTCGCCGCTGCCGACAGTGCGATGGCCGACTGTCTCGCTTACGGCGGGACGGAGGACGCCTGCCTGTCCGACGCGGAGGCGATGTTCGCCGCGTGCCTGTATGAGAACTGCGGACAGACCAGCGACTGCGCGACGGACTGCGTCGTCAGCGCGCTGGGCTACTACGAAGGCTGCGTCGCCGAAACCGGTGACGCCGAGTCCTGCGCCTACGCCGCCTTCAACGGCGTCACCGTCTGCATGACCGACGAGTGCGGCCAAACCGCTCACTGCGAGGATTGCACGCTCGACGGGCTGGACACGCTCGCCGAATGCGCGGCCTCCGCCACGGACGCCTACCTCTGCGGGCAATACGCCGTCGAGTCCGTTGCGGATTGCATCCAGGACGATTGCGAAGATGACGGCGAGGGAGACGACGGGGACGGCGGCGATGATGAAGGCGGCGACGACGGCACGCTGGACTGCGAGGAATACTGCGAGGCGTCCGCCGCGGACGCTTACGAAATGTGCCTCGCCGACGGCGGCGCTGCTGACGATTGCAGTTTGTCCTTTGACGACAACTACGCCGCCTGCCTTGAAGCGCACTGTGACGAGTAACGCTCGCCCGGCGCGCTCAACCTGAAGACCAACCCGAGGCCCGGTCGGCACACCGCCGACCGGGCCTCGATCATTCGCGCGCCGCGGACGCCCCTCGCGCAGATCTCTGCTCGGTCCGTCGGGCCGGTATTGCATCTACGTCGTCAGCCGCCACCCGCATCCCGCGAGGGTTCCCGACCTTCGATTCCGGTAAAGAATACGACGCGGCTTCAAGACCTCCGGAGAGCTGTCCCGGAAGAGGACGCCCCGCGACTTCCGGGGAAAGATAGACCTTCTCTTATCCCTTTCGGGACGGGCAGTTACGCACCCCGACGGACTTTACCCCAAGCCGTTCAGGGGCCAACGCAGGCGATTCTTCAGGGCCTTTTTCTGTGAGGATGAAGGAGTTCGCAGTACTCCCCTTGTGCATTGGGGGGTGGGGGGGCAACCTGGGCCGTGCAGTAGCTTTCAGTCCTCGTAATTCTCGGAAGAACCCTCAAAGAACGCCTCATTACGGGCGCGACTGGGATGGCCAGAGGATGTCAATGATGCGCTCCGCGATCTCCGGCGTGCGCAGGGAAGGCACAAGCGAATGCGGCAAGTCGTCCCCCAGCACGAAGACCCGGCCGGATGCAACCGCCGGGCACGCCAGCGGCGACCACTGCGCGATGATTATTGACTGCAACTCGGGGGTCACACGCACTTCGGGCATCAGTTCGATGATGATGTCCGGGGCACGGACGACGACCTGTTCAAGAGAGACGGTCGGGTAGGGCAACTCAAGATCTCCGAAGATGTTCTCCGCCCCGACCTGCCGCAGAATTGCGTCGTGCGTCGTTCCTGCCGCCGCGGTCAGGATGTCCTTCAATTCGGAAGGGTTCCGCGCCAGGGTCATCAGCACGCGCGGGGGTGTGCATCCGGCGCGCCGCTCTTCGGCGCGGCGACGGGCGGCGTCGAGGCGCGCCTCCAGCGACGTCAGGACGGCGTCGGCGCCTGGCGCAAGTCCGGTGAGGTCGCCGAGGTCGCGGATGCAGGTTCTCAGGTCGTCAAGCCCCTCCGTCGGATCGCGATAGAGGCGGATTCCGCGGCGGGCGGCAAAGTCCTCCAGCGTGGCGTTGTGCCCGCGAACCACGATGAGATCGGGATCAAGGGAGACGATCGCCTCCAGATCCGGGTCGAACAAACCGCCGACGCGGGGTCGCGTCGTCAGCTCGGGCGGATACGACGTGAACGTGCTGACGCCGACGATCCGCTCGGTGGCGCCGATCGCGCAGAGGACCTCGTCGGCGCTGGGAGAGATCGTGACGATCCGCCGCGCCGGTCCGGAGGCCGGCGGCGGCTGCGCCGGCCTGCGACAGCCCGTGAAGCCGCAGACAATGACCAGAAACGTACTGAGCAGATACCGCTCCCGTGGAACCGCGCCCGCGCGCCCGAGGCGAAGGCGGGGTTGCGGCGTGTTTTCGCGCGTGCGGAGGTGCGACGGTCGCTTCCAGGTGATGCTCAAGGTGTGCTGATCCTGGTTATCGGATGCCCCTCGCGGAATCCGGGACGGCCTCGCCGCACGTGGACCGGGAATCCGCGTTCGTTGCAAGCGACGGCGCGCCCGCTACGATAACCTCCGTGGGGGGCGGATGTGCCGCCGGGACCGGTCACGAGGACGTACATCAATCAGTTCGGCATGAAAAAGCAAGATTACATCACGGTCGTTTCGGGGCTGCCGCGCTCAGGCACCTCGATGATGATGAGCATGTTGGAGGCTGCGGGGTTCGAGGTTCTTCAGGACGGTGTGCGCACCGCGGATGAGGACAACCCGAAGGGTTATTACGAATTCGAGCGGGTCAAGAAGCTGACCGAAGGAGACGTCGCGTGGCTTCCGGACGCGGTGGGGAAGGTGGTGAAGGTCATCTCACGGCTGCTGGTCGAACTGCCACCCGGATATCGGTACAAGGTGATCTGGATGCGACGGAACATCGACGAGATCATCGCGTCCCAGAAGAAGATGCTCGTGCGTCGCGGGACGTACGACGACTCCGTCAAGGATGATGAAATTCGCCGAATGCTCCTGAGGCACGTCGAGAAGACGCTTTCGACGATCAAGGAGCGATCCGGCTACATCGACCTGATTTTCACGAATTACAACAAGCTGCTGGGCGGATCGCGCGAGGAGGTGGACGCGCTGGCCCACTTCCTCGGCGGCGGCGTCAGCGCTGACGCGATGATGCCCGTGGTGGACAAGAACCTCTACCGCAACCGCGCAGGTGCGAAGGCCTGACGCGCCCTTGACATTGCCGGCCGTCCGGAGTAGTCTGGATTCCACGATGCGGGTCAGGATGCTTTTTGTTGTTCATCATCATCATCACCACGGGGCCGTGGCCGGGTGATGGTGTCGCCGTTTTAAGACGAGTAATCACCACCGACGCCGGCTCCTGCCGGCGTCGTTCGTTTTCCGCCGGATCAGGGGCCGCCGTCACAGACGACGGAGCCTTGAATGACGGTTCGGAAAGATGACCAGCAGATCCGTCTGGCGCTGCCGAAGGGGCGGATGTCGGAGGGCGTCATTTCTCTTCTCGACGATGCGGGGATTCGGCTTCGTGCCGGGGCCCGCGCCTACCGACCGGAGATTTCGCTGCCGGGGCTTGCGGCGAAAACCCTCAAGCCGCAGGCGATCGTGAAGATGCTCCAGGTGGGCAGCCGCGACCTGGGGTTCACGGGCGCAGACTGGGTGGCGGAGTTCGGGGGGGGAGTCGTCGAGCTGCTTGACACCGGTCTGGATCCGGTGCGGGTGGTCGCGGCGGCGCCGGTCGAGAATCTCGTGGAGGGTCTCCTCGCCGACGAGCCCCTGATTGTCGCGTCCGAGTTCGAGCGGATCACAAATGACTGGATCCGTCGTCGCGGGCTGCGGGCGACGTTTCTGCGCTCGTTCGGCGCGACGGAAGTGTATCCGCCGGAGGACGCGGATTGCATCGTGGACGTCGTAGCGACGGGCGCGACCTTGAAGGCGAACCACCTCAACGTCGTCGAGGAGCTGATGACGTCGTCGACGCGGTTGTACGCGAGCCCGGCGGCGCTGAACGACGCGGCGATGCGCCGACGGATCGACGGGTTTGTCATGCTTCTGGAGTCGGTGCTGGAAGCGCGGCGGCGGGTGATGGTGGAAGTGAACGTCAGCGCCGACGCGATGGAGCGAGTCGTCGCGAAGCTGCCCTGCATGCGCGAACCGACGATCGCGCCGCTGCACGGTCATCACGGTTATGCGGTGAAGGTCGCGGTCCGGCGTGAGGAGCTTCCCGACCTGATTCCGAGGATCAAGGCGCTGGGCGGAACCGACATCGTGGTCAGCGAGCTTTCGCAGATCGTGCCATGAAAACTGAGGCGCCTTCGGGGCGCGATGATATTCCGGTGATTCTCCGACCCGCGGACCGCCTCCGCGGTCTGACGCCGTATGCCGCGGTCGCACCGTCCGAGTCGATCGATCTTCGGCTCAGCGGCAACGAGGGCGCCGCGCCTCCGGCGGAGCTGCTGGCGGAAATTCACGGCGCCGACGAATTGATGCGCCGGTATCCGAACGTGGACGCGTTGGAGCGGGAGGTCGCCGAACGTCACGGGGTTTCGCCCGGCAGGGTGCTGGTTACGGCCGGCGCGGATGACGCCCTGCAGCGCGCCTGTCTTGCGACGTTGGATCGCAGCCGGGAGCTCATTCTTCCCGTCCCGACGTTCGAGATGCTGGAGCGGTATGCAACCCTCGCCGGAGGACGGATTATTGAGGTTGCGTGGTCGACGGGCGCGTATCCGACCGTCGCCGTGATGCGAGAAATTCGACCGACCACCGCGGTGATGGCGGTCGTCACGCCGAACAACCCCACCGGGGCGGTTGCCAACGCGGAGGATTTGCGCCGGTTGAGCCTCGCCGCGCCGGGCGCGCTGCTGCTGGTGGACCTGGCGTACACCGAATTCGCGGATGTGGATTTGACGCCGACGGCGCTGTCCCTGCCGAACGCCCTGGTCATACGAACACTTTCAAAGGCGTGGGGACTGGCGGGGCTGCGCGTCGGATACGCGATCGGCGCGCCGCAGGTGATCCGCTGGCTGCGTTGTGCCGGAAATCCGTATCCGGTCTCGGGGCTGTCGGCGCAGTTGGCGGCCACGTGGTTGAAGGTGGGGAGCGCGGATCGGCGAGCGTGGATCGACCGTGTGCGGAGGGAGCGTTCGGCGCTGGCGGGACTCCTGCGCGAACTCGGCGCGAATCCGCTACCCTCCGAAGCGAATTTTGTTCTGGCTGAATTCCAGGATGCGGCACGCGTCGGCGCCGGGCTGGCGCGACGCGGCGTCGGCGTGCGAGCGTTCCCGGCGCATCCTCTGCTGACGAACCACCTTCGGATCACTTGCCCCGGGGAGCCCTCCGCCTTCGCGCGATTGACCGACGCGCTTCGACAAATCATGACCGATCAGGGGGAGAGTTGAAAATGAGTATGACGGTGCGGCGAGGCGAGTTCACACGAAGGACGCGGGAAACGGACATTTCGGCGACGCTCATTCTCGACGGCGCCGTGGAGACGGACGTCCGCACGGGCCTTGAGTTCCTCGATCACTTGCTTACGGCGCTTGCCCGGCATGCGCGCTTCGGGCTGAAGCTGTCATGCACGGGCGACCTGGGGGTGGACGATCATCACACCGCGGAGGATTGCGCCCTGGCGGTCGGAGCGGCACTCGACCGGGCGCTGGGGGAGCGCCGCGGAATCGCGCGCTTCGGCTCCGCGTACGTCCCGCTGGATGAGGCGCTGGCGCGAGCGGTGGTGGATCTTTCCGGGCGGCCCTTTGCGCGGGTCCGGCTGGGGCTGCGCCGCGACCGTCTCGGAATGATGTCGTGCGAAAACGTCGGACACGTCTTGTCGTCGATGGCGACAGCGGCACGGATGACGCTGCATGTGAAAGTGTTGGAAGGAGAGAACGATCATCACCGGGCGGAGGCGGCGTTCAAGGCGGTTGCTCTGGCTTTGCGCGAAGCGGTTCGTCGGGACGGCTCGGACGAAGTACCGAGCACGAAGGGGGTGCTCTGATGCGATTTGTTCCGGTGACCGTGGTGCATACCGGCGTGGCGAACCTCGCGTCGGTGCAGGCGGGGCTGCGTCGCGCCGGAGCAGAACCGGTCGTGGCCGAGGATCCTCGCGCGGCTGAGGACGCGGAGCGCCTTGTGCTTCCGGGCGTCGGGGCGTTTGCGCCGGGGATGGCGAGACTGGCGGTGTGTGGCTGGGTCGAACCGCTGCGGAAGCGGATCGAGGCGGGCCGAGCGACGCTGGCGATCTGTCTCGGGATGCAGTTTCTAGGCGGCAGCAGCGAAGAGAGCCGCGGAATCCCGGGACTGAGCGTATTCGCCGAAGGAGCAAAACGTTTCCCGGGGCATGTCCGCGTGCCGCAGATCGGCTGGAACGCCGTGACCTGCGGCGAGGGGCTCCGCTATCTGTGCGAGGGATATGCGTATTACGCCAACTCATATCGGTTGGACGCCGCTCCGCAGGGCTGGTGCGCGGCGTGGTCAGATCACGGAGGTCGCTTTGTCGCAGCGCTGGAGCGTGGAAGCGTGCTCGCCTGTCAGTTTCATCCGGAATTATCCGGGCCGTGGGGCATCGGACTCCTGCGGCGGTGGCTGGGAGCCGGGGGTTCGGAGACGGGATCGTGTTGACGCGACGAGTTATTCCCTGTCTTGACTGTCGTGACGGCCGCGTGGTCAAAGGGGTGCGCTTCGCCGACCTGCGCGACGTGGGGTCGCCGAGCGAATTGGCGACCGCTTATCAATCCCAAGGCGCCGACGAGATCGTCCTGCTGGATGTGGCCGCGACCGTCGAGGCGCGAGCACACCAGGCGGACACGGTGCGCGCGGTTCGGGAAGGGTTGTCGATCCCTCTGACGGTGGGGGGCGGTGTACGAAGTCTGAAGGACGCGGCGCGGCTTCTCGAAGCCGGAGCGGACAAAGTTGCGGTGAATTCAGCGGCGGCAGCGCAGCCGGAGATCATTGACGCGCTCTCGGCGGAGTTCGGTGCGCAATGCACGGTGCTGTCCGTGGATGCCGCGGACGACGGGAGGGGCGGGTGGCGCGTCGTCGTCCGGTCCGGAAAGGAACCGACGGCGCGCGAGGCGATCGCGTGGGTCCGGGAAGGGGTTGAGCGCGGCGCGGGGGAAATCCTGCTGACAAGCCTGGACCGCGACGGAACCCGCGCCGGCTACGACCTGATGCTTGTGCGCCAAGCGGCACGAGTCGTGAACGTTCCCGTCATTGCCTCCGGGGGAGCGGCGTCGGCGATCCACTTCTTCGAGGCGCTCGAGGCCGGAGCGGATGCGGTGCTGGCAGCAGGTCTTTTTCATGAAGGAGCGACGACCGTCGGGGACGTGAAGGGATATTTGTCATCGCGAGGGATCGAGGTGCGGCGATGATTCTTCCCTCGATCGACCTGATGAACGGGCGAGCGGTGCAGCTTGTCGGCGGCGAGGCGCTGGAACTGGACGCGGGCGATCCCTGTCCGATCGCGGAGCGCTTCAGCGTTGTGGGGGAAGTGGCGGTCGTGGATCTCGATGCCGCGCTGGGGAGCGGATCCAACGCGGACGTGATCCAGGAGTTGCTGCGGATCGCGCCGTGTCGCGTGGGCGGCGGGATTCGCAGCGTGGACGACGCAGTACGCTGGCTGGACGCAGGTGCGGAGAAGGTGGTGATCGGGACCGCCGCGGCGCCGGAGATTCTTTCACGGCTCCCGCGGGAAAGAGTGGTGGCGGCGCTGGACGCCGTGGAGGGAGAGGTCGTCACGCACGGGTGGCGAACACGCACGGGAACCACCGTGGCGGAACGG
Organism: Phycisphaerae bacterium; assembly: GCA_013360585.1. Classification (GTDB taxonomy): domain Bacteria; phylum Planctomycetota; class Phycisphaerae; order UBA1845; family UBA1845; genus JABWBH01. The sequence goes on from JABWBH010000010.1 coordinate 48,457, forward strand.
ATGAAGGAGCTTGACGGTCTCGTCGGCGGATTCCTGGTGACGTTTGTCGAGCGAGAGGGGCGGCTTGGCGGAACGAAGCTCGAAGCCGTCGAGAGGCTGGTCAGCGTCGCGGGCGGGGCGCGGCTGACGATCGCCGGCGGAGTCACGACACCGGAGGAAATCGCGGCGCTGGACCGACTTGGCGCGGACGCCCAGGTGGGGATGGCGCTGTACAAGGGGCGAATGTCGCTGGCGGAGGCCTTCGCGGCGCCGCTGGTCAGCGACCGGCCGGACGGATTGTGGCCCACCGTCGTCGCGGACGAGCACGGCGTCGCGCTGGGGATTGCATATTCGAGCCGGGAAAGCCTTCATCAGGCGTTGGAGTCTCGGCGCGGGGTTTATCACTCACGACGTCGCGGAGTCTGGATAAAGGGGGAGACTTCGGACGCGGCGCAGGAGCTGCTTCGCGTGGATGCCGACTGTGATCGTGATGCGCTGCGTTTTACGGTCCGACAGCAGGCGCCGGGCTTCTGTCACCGAAGGACGCGCACGTGCTGGGGAGACGATCCCGGGCTTGCGGGGATCGAGCGCAGAGTGCGCGGGCGTGCGGACGTCGCCCCCCCGGGATCCTACACGCGCCGGCTGCTGGAGGATCCGGCACTCCTGAAAGCAAAGCTCGTCGAAGAGGCTGCCGAACTCGCGGACGCCGCTGATCCGCGGAACGTGGTGCATGAGGCAGCTGACTTACTGTACTTCTCGCTGGCGCGACTGGCGCAAGCGCGCATCTCGCTTGCGGACGTTGAGCGAGAACTTGTTCGAAGGGCAATGAAGGTCTCACGCCGGTCGGGCGACGCGAAGTCTGCAAAGGAGGTGACGTGAATCCGCCCTGGCTCTGTCGCATGAGTCCTGAAGCTCTCGCGCCGCGACGCCGTCGCGCAGTGGACGCGCACACCCTGGAGAGCGCCTCAAGTATCGTCGAGGATATGCGACAGCGGGGGGATATCGCCCTGCGGGAATACGCCAGCCGGCTGGACGGCCTGCCCCCGGATGAGCCGCTGGCGATCGACCGGACTTCCTTGGAAGCCTCGCGCGACGCCCTTACGCCGCCTGTTCGAGCGCTTCTGGAGCGGGTCGCGGATCGCATCCGGGCGTTCGCGGTCGCGCAGCGGGCCGCGCTCAGCGATCTCTCGTTTCCGGTGGCCGGTGGTCACGCCGGGCACACGGTGCTGCCGGTCGCGATCGCCGGCTGCTACGCGCCCGGCGGACGATATCCGCTTGTTTCCAGCACTCTGATGACGGTGGTCACAGCGCGAGCGGCGGGCGTGGGGCAGGTCTGGGCGTGCTCGCCGCGGCCGACGCCGGTGATGCGAGCCGCCGCCGCGATCGCCGGGGCCGACGGGATGCTCTGCGTGGGCGGTGCTCACGCGATCGCAGCGCTGGCTTACGGGGCGGCGACGGTTCCGGCATGCGACGTCGTTGTGGGTCCGGGCAACCGCTGGGTCACCGCGGCGAAGCACCTCGTTTCCGCAGACGTGGGCATTGACCTGCTGGCGGGCCCTTCGGAGCTGCTGATCCTTGCCGATGATTCCGCCGATCCGCATCGCATTGCGGCGGATCTTCTCGCGCAGGCGGAGCACGATCCGGACGCGGTTCCGATGCTGGTGACGACGCAGGAGTCCCTGATCGACGAAGTCGAGCGCGTATTGTCGTTGCAACTGGCGGAGCTGCCTTCTCGCGACACGGCGGCCAGCGCGCTGCGTAACGGATTTGCGGTTGTGGTCGGCGGGACGGACGAGGGGATCAATGTATGCAATCGTGTCGCTGCCGAGCACGTCGAGCTGCACGTTCGTGATCCCCGGGAAGTTGCGGCGCGGATCCGGTGCGCCGGAGCGGTTTTTCTCGGGGAAGACTCTGCGGAAGTGCTCGGCGACTACGGCGCCGGCCCGAATCATACCCTGCCGACGGGCGGGACGGCGCGGTATGCCTCGGGATTGTCTGTGTTCACGTTTCTGCGATGTCAGACCTGGTTGCGGCTGAACCGCGCGGACGTCACGTCCCCGCCGGGATTCGGCGCGGCGGGACAAATCGTGGACGGCACGGCGGAACGCATGATCGACGACGCGGCGGCGCTGGCGCGGCTGGAAGGCCTGGAGGGACACGCCCGCAGCGCGGAGCTTCGTCGCATCCCGGCGTCGAGGCTTCGCCGATCGTAGACCGACCAAACGCGCCGTTGGAATCAAGGAGGAAAGATCGGGACTCAAGAACCCAAGCTGATTGTTTGCATTGAGTTCGATCGCGCTATCGGAACCGGAGCGGAGCGTCCTCATTCTCCGAACGCCTTGGCGCCCGTGCGATCCGCCGCCGCAGGCGATCCCTCGGCAGACAGACGGATTCACCCGCGAAGCAGTGACATGACTTCCGCGCGCGTGCGCGGGTCCGATCGGCACAGTCCCAGCACCGCCGAGGTGATCATCACGCTGCCCGGCTTACGCACCCCGCGGCAGGTCATGCAGGTATGCACCGCGGAAATCACGACGGCCACGCCCTTCGCCTCAAGCCGCTCCATCAGAAGCCCGGCGATCTGCGTGGTGAGGCGTTCCTGCACCTGCGGTCGGCGGGCGAACGCCTCGACGACCCGGGCGAGCTTTGAGATGCCCGCGACCTTGCCGTCGGGAAGATACGCGACGTGAGCCTTCCCCTCGAAGGGCATGAGATGATGTTCGCAGATCGAGTTGAAGGAGATGTCGCGCAGCACGACCAACTCGTCATAACGCTCCGTGAAGGAAGTGGTCAGGAGGTCTGCGGGGTTTTCGTTCAGACCGCTGAAAAGCTCCTCGTACATGCGGGCGACGCGCTGCGGCGTGTCGCGCAGCCCCTCGCGGTCCGGATTCTCCCCGACGGAGATCAGGATTTCCCGAACCGCACGTGCAATGCGCTCCCGATCCATGTCCGGCAGGATACGCCGGGACGGGACGGGGGAAAAGGGCGTCCGCGAGGAGGAGAACCGGGATTCAAGACGTCGTCGCAAGACCCGGCCGCACCGACGAGACCGCCCGATGAGAAAGGCAGCGGAGAGATTCAAGGTTCAGGAGTCAAGATCCTTGAATCCTTACCCCCTTCAAGGGCGGAACACCGACACGTTACGCCGTCGACGCGCGCCGTTACGCGAGGGTCTCGGCGCGATCTTCGAGGCGGAGCACGCGCTGGACGAGGCGGCGATGCGCGCCGACCAGATCGCGGCAGACGAGTTCAACTTTTTCGTTGAGCTGACGGCGCTCGCGGACGAACCGGCGAGTCAGCTCGCGAAGCTGGCGATGCCGCCGCGCATGCTCGCGCTGAAGGCGATGTGCTTCCAGGGCGCGACGCGCGGTCTCCACCAGCCCGGCGATCGGAAACGGCTTGAGCAATACTTCGCGCACGCCCGCGCGCAGGAGGCGCAGGGTCTCCTCGACGTTGAGGTCGCGAGCGGTGACGATGACCGGCCGGCGGCTGATCGACGCCAGGTGTTCCGCCAGTTCCGCGCCCTCAAGGTCCGGCGGGTCCATCGTGGCGACGACGAGGTCGTGCGGCTCGAGCAGTTCCACGTCGAGCGCTTCGGCGCCGTGCGACAGGCAGGTGATCTGCGCGGCGAATTCCCGCGTCAGCGCCTCGATCATCATCTCGACGACGCGCGCCTCGGGCTCGATCAGAAGAATCTTGTGCAACGGTTCATGCATAAAATGAGCGTCCGTCGGAGGACCGGGCGTCGTCCTGCGCCGCGCCTCAGGGGTGACGCCGCGTCAGCCGTTACGTGCCGACCGCAGGGTCCGCGGGCGCCCGGGCGGGCAGCTCGATGAAGACGGTCGTCCCGACGCCGGGCGAGGATTCGAGCGAGAGCTTCCCTCGCCCGATCTCGATCAACCGCAGCGCCCGCGACAACCCCATCCCCCGCCCGCGTCCGGCATGCCGGTGCGAGAAAAACGGGTCGAACGCCCGCTCGAGCACCTCGGCGTCCATCCCCGCGCCGTTGTCCTCGATGCGTATTCGGACTGTTTCATCGGACGCCGCCGAAGGCGAGTTGATGATGAGGCGCGCCGTCTCGGGTTTCATCGCGGCGACGGCGTTCGACAGCAGGGCGTTGAACACCTCCTGAAGGGCGGCAGGATCGGCGTACACCTGCACCCCCGTGTCCGCGAGGCGCACCTCGAAACGATCCTCCGTGAGGCTGGATTCCTCCGTCCACCGCTTCCACAACACTTCGAGGAAGTCCGCGAGTCTTATCGGAACCGGCATCGGCTGCCGGGGCTTCGCAAAAGACATCAGTTCATTCACGATGCCCGACGCGCGTTTCGCCTGCTCCGCGATGATCTCGAGGGCGCGGAGCGTCGCTGGGTCCGTGTTGTCGGCGGAAAGCATCTGGGCCCGTCCGGCGATAACCGCCAGCGGATTGTTCAGCTCGTGCGCGGCGCCAGCGGCCATCTCTGAGACCATCGAAAGCGACTTTCGGTGCAGAAGCTCCGCTTGAGCCGACTGCACGCGCCGGTTCGCCTCGACCAGCGCCTCCTGAAACCGCTCGCTTTGCTCGCGCCCCGCGGCATGCGACAACGCGAGTCCCCACGCCAGGGACAGGCCTTCCAGTTCACGACCGGCGGTGTTCCAGGCGGAAAGGGCGTGCTCGGGCAGGCGAAGAACGACGCGGCCGACCTCGCTTCCGGCGTGGTTCAGCGACAGAACAACCGGTTCACCCGGACCTTCCAGACCGCCGATGCGGCGCAAGAGGTCGATATCCGCCGGTTGCGCCGCGCGGAATCCGCCGGAACCGCCCAGCGTCGAGGCGCCGGTTTCCGCTCTCACGCCGCTAAGACGCTGCGAACGCCCGGCGCGGTCCTTGTCCCATGTCGCTGCGACCGCAGGGTCCGTGATCGTGGTGAAAACGGCGGCCCGCCCGCTGTCAAAAAGCAGCACCGCCGTCTCCGCGATCTTCTCCGCGACGGTTCCGATCGGATCATCCGCGTGCAGCAAGCCCGCAAAATGCCGGAACGCCTCAAAGCACCGCCCCCGGCGCAGCGTCGCACGGTGTGCCTCGTCGAGCCGTGAATTGACCCGACCCAACTCCGCGTTCGCCTCCGAAAGCGCCCGCACCAGCGTCATGTCCGTCGGCGCCGCGTTCAGATCGAACGCCGAGGCGCAGGCTTCAAACTCGCCAGGGATCGCCGCCGAAAGCTCGCGCGCCTGATCCCGCGTCAACCCGAGTTCCTCGCAACGGCGCTCGACGTCCCCCGGACCCGGCCCCGCACAGATCCCGATGCGCAACTGCCGCACCAGGGCGTCCGCTGCGTGGACGATCCTGACCATCGTCGGCGCCGCCAGCCCCGCGGGAAGCGACCGCGGGTCAAGGTGATGCAGCCACGCGGCTTCGACGACCTCCCGAGAAAGTCCCCAGCGCGTCAGCAGCCGTCGAGCCGCCACGGTGTGATCGACGCCGAGCACCTCCTGCTCCACGTCGCAGATCGGCCGGTGCTCCTTGACGGCCCGATCCACCACCCGCTGATACGCCTTCGGCAGACACGCCTCCAGCGCGAGCTTCCCAACATCGTGAAGCAATCCGGCGACGAAGGCTTCCTCGGGCTTTGCCGCCGGTCCCCGGCATTGCTGCGCCACCAGGCGCGACGCGCACGCCACCGCCACCGAGTGCTTCCAGAGGTCCGCGCGCAACGCGGGCGACCCCGCCTCGCCGGCGTCCACCCCGCGGAATACGTCGTAGATCGACACGGACAGCGCCGCCGCCCGGACCTGCGCGAACCCGAGAAGGATGACCGCCCGCTCGACCGTCCCCGCGCCGGAACGAACTCCGTGGCCCGGACGCTGCAACAGGCGCAACACCTTCGTCGTCAGCGCCGGATCAGACTCGATCAGGCGAACCACGTCCGAGGCCGCCGAAGCATCCGACGCCGTCGTCTCGAGCACGCGGACCGCTACCGCCGGAAGCGCGGGAAGCTCGTTGAGATGATCGAGGATGATCTCGGCTCGGACCGGCGACCTGCCGGACGCGCCGCCGGATCGAGCCGCCTTGTGGTTGAGCGTCGTTGTGGTCACAGCGGTGCGGCTCGCGGGGTTGAAGGGGTTAGACGGGCACGAGTTCCAGCAGTTCGCCGACGCGCTGAATCAGCTTGTCCACCGCGAAAGGTTTGCGGATGAACTCGTCAGCCCCCGCTTCGATCAACTGTTTGACTTCGTCCGGATCAGCGACGCCGCTGACCAGTACGATCCTCATATGCTGGTAGTCCGGATTCGAGCGGATCCGCTTGCACACCACGTTGCCGTTAACGTCCGGAAGCTTGTAATCCAGGAGGATCAGGTCCGGGCGGAACTGCTCGGTCTGGATGCCGGCGTCGTATCCGCTCCCCGCCGTCCGGACCTCGAAGCGCCCGTCACGCTCCAGCAGATCCCGCATCATGTCGATGATGTGCGGATCGTCGTCCACGATCAGCACGCGCCTCTTGCCCGTCTCCAGGGCGTCCAGCGGAATGTTGTTCTCACGCATGAACACCCGCAGAGCATCGAGCGGAATCCGCCTGAACCGGGATCCGGGAACCCGGTAACCGCGCAGCCGGCCGTTATCGAAGCAGCGGATGATCGTCTGCTGGCTGACGTTGCAAATTTGCGCAACCTCGCCGGTGGTGAAGACCGTTTTGTCAGGTCCGTTTCTCATGCGATCCTCGCGTCACGGGATGGCGCGCCGATTCCTCCTGATCTCGGCCTAGTTCTCCAGTCTGTTCAAATTCGCCATCCAACCCAGATTAGCTATACATTAGGTTCGGCGCTAATTCCTTGTCAAGAAAAAACTGAAAAAATTTTCTGTCGGAGTCCATCACGTCCGATACCTCAGTTCCCGCGCCACACGGTCTTCCCATCCTCCGGACAGCAGGGTCATGCGGTTTTTGCATCAGCGTGGACCGGCGCAGGTACAAACCCCGGTGAAACATCCGGCAGAGGCTCGCCGCGCGGACTCGCAATAACCGCCGCTACGCTGAGAACCATCAGGTACAGACGACCGGCGGTCGGCGCTGCGGCGACGGGAGTCGGGCGAGTCTCGGCGAGAGGAACAACAAAAGTACTCGCGCCGAGTTACGCGACCGCTTACGTTCGTCTCCGCAGAACGTCTTCGGCTTAGACGAGCCGTCGTTCGATGCGGACCGGGCGAGGCCGCCGATCGCGTTGTCCGCGTTCCGGGAGCGTCCTAGAATGCGCAGCTCGGCGCATCAAGAGACGGCGCCGCACGATGAGAGGCTTCGAGATACATGAAGCACACAGGGATCGCCCGGACCCCGCGGTCTTTCCGTCGACAACGATCCCGCCTTCAGTGCTGGATCCTGATGCTCGCGGGAACCGTCTCCGCCGCGAGCGGCGCCCCGGCCTTCGCCGATGTAGTCGTCCAGAGCATCGGCGTGGGATTCAAGGCCCGGGGATTCGGACAGGCCCACCACGAGGGCGTCATCCGCACGGGAACCTGGACGCCGATCGTGGTCGATCTTCAGTTGGAGAACGCGGCATCGTTCGACGGAAGTCTTCGCGTCTGCCAGTTCGACCCCGACGGCGATGTGGCGTACGACGAGGTTCCGGTTCACCTGCTGGCGTCGTCCGGCGGCGGCGCGGGGAGGTACGTCCTTTACGTCCTCCCTTCCGGCATCGACACCGACCGCCAGGTGCGCCTCGACCTTCTCGATGAAAACCGTGAAGCCGTCACCGCCCTCTACAACGGCGTACCCTACCGCACGGTCAGAACCGAGGACATTCCGCACATCATCACCGATGAAATCCTGATCCTGGACATCTCGGTCGGGAGCGGGGCTCACGCCGGGGCGCTGAGCGATCCGGAGCTGAAAGGCCTGTTCAACCGCGACGTTTTTACGGCGCGCCTCGCTGCAGGAGATCTTCCCGAGCACTGGATCGGCCTGGAAGCCGTGGATTACATCATCTGGGACGAGGCCGATCCGGCGGATTTCAAAAGTCCCGCGCAGTTGAAGGCCTTGACGGACTGGGTCTGGCACGGCGGGACGCTGCTGATCGCGGCGTCGCGCACCGCCGGGGCGCTGACCACAACGGCGATGATTAATGAAATGCTGCCGGTGGACATCGGGCCGCCGCAGATCGCCGGCGACCTCGGCTTCCTCCCGCAAAGGCTGATGAGTATTCCGATGCCCGACGCGCCTCCGTCGGAGAAGGAGAAGGTGCGCCCGCCACCCCTTCTGGAACCGGCGACGATCGTCGCCTGCAAGACCCGGGCCGAGGGTTCGGTGTTCTCTTACTACGAGGATACCGATCAGCCGGTGCTCGGAGAGCTGCTGACGCGCCGGACATGGGGCAGCGGCGAAGTTATCTTCCTCGGCGTAACGCTTCACGACCTGTTTACGAAGGTTCCGGGCATTCGGCAGACGGAGGTCTTTCCACTGGAGAACGCCCGCGTGCAGCCGGGCAGCGCGGTCGAATTCTTCCAGCGTGTGTTCTTCCTGCGCCAGGAGCTGCACAACGTGGACCCGGCCTCCGAAGGGGTATACCCGCAGGTGCAAGCCCCCATCAATTTCGCCGCCAACTCCGCCCTCTTCCTGATCCTCAGCCTGATGCTCATCATCGCCTATGTCGGCACGGCGACGTTCGGGTCGTGGCACCTGCTTAAGCAGCGCGGGTGGCATCGGCACAGTTGGACGGCTTTCTCAGCCGTGGCGTTGGCGTCGAGCTTCCTGAGCGTGCTGATCGTGCAGAGCGTGCGCGGGTTCGGCCAGACCGTCGAGCAGCTTTCCATCATCGACGTCAACGCCGGCGAAATCAGGGCCCGCGGATCAGCGCTTTTCGGTTTGAAGACCGGAACGCACACCGAGCTGGATCTCTGGCTGCCGGCCGACCCTTTGATGGACCGCCAGCCGGGTACGACGTCATGTATGTTGCGCCCTGCGCCCGTGGCGACCTCCGTCGACGGTCTGGAGTCGCGGACGACCTACGCGGATCCGGAGCGCTACAACCTCGCCCCGTCGAATGCGATGATCGAAGGCGTGTCCTTCCGGGCGACGCTCAAGAAGCTTGAGGGACGCTGGACGGGGCAGATCGCCGGAAGCGTCGAGGGGCGGCTGCAGCGCCTGCCGCAAGCGTCGCGTCCGGGTGCGGAGTCGCTGTTTACCGCCGACAGCGCCGTGACCAACAAACTTCCGGTGGATCTGGTCAAAGCCTACCTGTTTTACGCCGAGGACGACCACGTTCTTCCGAAGACGGGAGCGTTCATCGACCAGCGCGGACGCCGGTCGCTTTATGCGATTCCGCTGGGCACGATCGCGGCGGGGACGTCGATGAATGTCGGAACCTTCCCCCATCTTCATGACGTACGCCGCGGGCTCCAGAACAACGAGCCCAACCCGCTGCACAAGTACCTCCTCGTCGAGGAGCACAAGCGGTGGAACCGGTCGGTGCGCTCAATGATCGGATCGTTGACGGCGGAAGTCCCGGCCGGTCAGTTCGACATGCGCCTCGAACCGTTTCAGGCGACGCTGCTGCTGGCGTCCACGATGGAGGAGGTCGAGCCGCGGACGAATCAGTGGGGGCAACCCTCCGTGCTGTCACGGCAGCATGTGCGTCATCTGGAGCTGCGGCAGGCGCTTCGGTCGGACACGGCGATCCTGATCGGGTTCGCGAACGACCCCGGTCCGATCCGCGTCGCGTCGCGCAGCGCGGGTTCGCAGCGGGACTTCCGGGTGATCGAACCGCGCGAGGGCGGTTCGTGGACGATGTACCGGGTGCGGATCCCGGTCCAACGATGAGACCGACGGTATGAAACCGGCGGTTGATGGGAGAACAAGCCTCGGGGCGCATGCCGCCGGGTGGGCGACGACGAAAGCAGAAGGAACGAACCAGAAGCCATCCTCGGCCGGCGTTGGGGTTTCGCGGGCCGTTGCGAATCAACCCCGTCCCTCATGATCATACAAACCATCAATCTCACAAAGCGCTACGGGAAACTCGTTGCCCTCGACAATCTGCACCTGAACATCGAGGACGGCGAGTGCTTCGGGTACATCGGTCCCAACGGCGCCGGAAAGACCACGACGATCAAGATCCTCGCCACGCTGCTTCAGCCGACGTGGGGCGAGGCGCGGGTGTGCGGGTACGTCGTCGGGTACGAGTCGCGGAAGATCCGCCCGCTGATCGGCTATGTCCCGGACTTCTTCGGCGCTTATGAAGACATGGTCGTGCAGGAGTATCTCGAGTTCTTCGCCAGCGCTTACGGCATCACGGGCAAACAGCGCGAGCGCGTGGTGGGCGACGTGCTGGAGCTGACCGACCTGTCCTACAAGAAGGACGCCCTGGTGGACTCGCTGTCCCGCGGCATGCAGCAGCGCCTGTCGATCGCCCGCGTGCTGCTGCACGACCCGCGCGTGCTGCTGCTGGACGAACCGGCGAGCGGTCTGGATCCGCGGGCGCGCATCGAAATCCGTGAACTGCTGAAAGAACTGCGCCGGATGGGCAAGACGATCCTCATCAGTTCGCACATCCTGCCGGAGCTCGCCGATCTCTGCACCACCGTCGGCATCCTCGAGCAGGGCAAGCTCCTGTATCACGGACCGATCAAGGACATCATCGCCCGGGCCAAGACGGGGACGAAAGTCTGCGTCGCGGTCACCGATCAGCAGGATCTGGCGGCGATGCTGCTGGAGAAGACCAACGGCGTCAAGGCGGTCGAGCAGCGCGACGGGCACCTCATCGTCGAGCTGGAGAGGACCACGCACGACTTCACCGGTCTCGCCCGTCTCCTCCTCGACAACAATTTCCGCATCAAGGAGATCAAAGAAGAGGAGGTCAACCTGGAGACGGCGTTCATGCGGTTGACGAAGGGAATGGTGCAGTGACGCCGTATCGTATCGCCGGAATCGAGATCGAGGGGGTTAGAGAAAGTATTCACTGCACCTGAGGCATTGGCAGGCATGTCGACGGTTTTGAACAAGATCGCGTGGTCCTTCTGGCGGCTGCTGCCCGCGAATCCGATCCTCATCCGCGTCGTCAGCGGCGCCAGCAAGCGCGTGCGCCATCTGTGGCTGCGGGCGGGTTACCTGATCCTCCTGGCGGCGGTGGTGCTGCTGTCGCTGATGACCTTCATGGGCGACGCCAGCGGTCTGAACGAGCTGGCGAAGGGCGCGTCGCAGACGTTTAAATACGCCGCCACGCTTCAGCTCGGCCTGATGTGCTTCCTCGCCCCGGTGTTCACCGCGGGCGCGATCACCCAGGAGCGCGACGCCCAGACCTACAACATTCTCCTGTCCACGCCGCTGACCAACGCTCAGATCGTGCTCGGATCGCTGCTGAGCCGGTTGTACTTCGTCGTCATGCTGCTGGTGGCGGGGCTTCCGATCTTCTTCACGACGATGGTTTACGGCGGCGTCACCACCTCCCAGATCATCGAGAGCTTCGGTTTGTCCGCGGCGACGGCCGTCATCACCGGGGCGCTGGCGATCTTCATCAGCGTCGTGTGGATCGGCACGCGGCGGACCATCTTTTCGTTCTACATGACGATCGCGCTGTACCTGCTGGCGGTGTACCTGCTGGGACAGTGGGGTCGGACCTGGTCGGCGGACGCGCCGCCGAACGTCGAGGGTCAGCGGATGTCCGTGCTCGCCCCGCTGCATCCGTTCCTGGCGCTGGAGGTGTCGCTGAACCGCGTGACCGCGCCGGATTATGCGCTCGTCGCCGGACACGGAGCGATCGTCGGACGGGCGCTCGCCTACCCGTCGGCGGCGTACATCACCTGGACGCTGATCGTCGGCGTGCTGCTGACCGTCGCAAGCATGTTCTTCGTCCGCAGCGGGGCGCGGCAGGGCGAACCGACGATCTGGTCGCGTCTGCGCGCGGGCGTCACACGTCGTGCGGACGAGGAGCGTCGCCGCAAACCGCGCCACGTCTGGAGCAACCCCGTCGCCTGGCGCGAGGCGAAGACGAAGTCGTCCGGCGGGGCGGGGGGGCTGCTGCGCTGGTTCCTGCTGATCGGCGGGGCGCTCGCCGCCGTCGGCCTGCTCTTCCTGCACCTGACCGATTCGAAGGTGCTCTCGGTCCAGACTACGCAGGAGTGGCTGGGCGCCGTGCTCATGATCGAGTTCACCATCGCCCTGCTGATCGCCACCAACACCGCCGCCACCTCCATGACCAAGGAGAAGGAATCCAAAAGCATGGAGGTGCTGCTGACGACGCCGCTGACCAGCCAGTACATCATCTGGGGAAAACTCCGCGGGCTGGTCAGCTTCGCCGCGCCGCTCATCGCCGTTCCGGTGGGCAGCCTGCTGCTCTTCGGGCTGGTCGGCCTGATCCCGCGCGGGAAGGAGCCGCTGGCGTGGATCGAGCTGGCGGTCGAGCTGGGCGCCGTGCTGGTCATGTACGTCGCTTTGTCCTGCGTCGTGTGTCTGAAGTTCTCGTTGACCAGTAAGAAGACGGTCAAGGCGACGATGATGAGCATCGCGTTCATGCTGGTGCTCGCCGGGGCGCTGACGGCGATCTTCCTCCCGATCCTGGGCGCCCCCGACGGGCACATCGGCGCGTTCTTCGCCCCGTGGACGCCCTACACCGCGATCTACGCCATGACCCAGCCGGTCGTCCTCACCGACGGCGACTTCTCCCGTCTGTCGGCCAACGCCGCCTCCCTGCGTGTCGCCTTTTTCATGGGCAGCGCCATCGCCGCAGGCATCTACGCCCTCATCGTCTTCAGCCTCTACAAAGCCCTCGTCCGCGGCTTCGACATGATCGTCCGCAAACAGACGGCGACGTAGGGTCGAGCAGAAGGGCGGACCTTCTCTGGGGCGCGTGGTTTTACCCCGCGCGATCGATCGCGCGGGGTAAAGCCACGCGCCCGGGTCATGCTTGTTTCATCCCCCCCAAAGCGCCGAACCCCCGAAGGAGCGGTCGGTGTTTCACTACTTCGTCCGGATGCGGCTGACCAGGCTTTGCGCGGACGCCTTGATGCCTTTCATGGCGCTTTGGAGGGCTTCGCGGCTGGGGGCGTATTCCATGGCCGTGTCATAGTGGATGCGTTCCTTCTCGATCAGTTGGACAAGCGACTGCGTGAAGGAAAGCATGCCTTCGTGTTCGCTCTGGGCGATGACGGCGGGGAGGTCTTCGTCCTCTTCGTTGCGGATTTTGTCCTTGACCACGGGCGTGTTGATGAGCACTTCCGACGCGGGGTAGACCTTGCCCTGCTCGATGCCGGGGATGAGGCGCTGGCAGAGGATGGCGCGGAGGCTGTTGGCCATGCTGGAGCGGATGAAGGCGTGCTCGTTGCGGGGGAAGAACTCGAGGATGCGGTTGAAGGACTGGACGACGTCGCCGACGTGGAGCGTACCGAAGACGAGGTGACCGGTCTCGGCGGCCTGGAGGGCGGCGGTGAGTGTCTCGCGGTCGCGCATCTCGCCGATGAAGATGGTGTCCGGGTCTTCGCGGACGATGGCGCGGAGGGCGATGGGGAAGCTGGGGACGTCCAGCCCGATCTCGCGCTGGGAGATGATGCACTTTTTCGGAGTAAACGAATATTCGATAGGGTCTTCGACGGTGATGACGTGCATCGCCTCGATGTGGTTGAGGTGGTCGATCATCGCGGCGAGGGTGCTGCTCTTGCCGCTGCCGGTGACGCCCGTGACACAGATGAGGCCCTCGCGCGTCTCGTGAATGAGCTTTTCATAGATCGGGGCGAGGTTCAGCTCCGCGTAGGTGGGGATCTTGTTCTGAACGCGGCGGATGGCGGCGTGCATCTCGCCCATCGAGCGGTAGACGTTGCAGCGGAAGCGGTCGCCGGTGGCGCCGCGGTAGGAGAAGTCGATCGAGCCGTTGGTTTCGTAATCGTGCAGCTTGTGCGTCGGGATGATCGACTTGAGCATCGCCTCCATGTAGTCGTTGGAGTCGATCGGCGGGACGGAGGCCACCTTGCGCAACAGTCCGCCGACACGGTAGTACGGCGCGTAATGCACTTTCAGGTGCAGGTCGGACGCAAGGAACTGCGTCGTCCCGTTGAGGAGATTCTGCATCGCCTCGGCGGGGGGAGGAAGTTGGGTCATCGACATGTGCATCTCCTTGGGAGTACGCAGAAGATCATGCCATCAAGGAAGGACGTTGTAAATTGCCGCCCGCAGCGAACAACTCGGGAAGGGAAGGACGATCCCTGGGGGGCAGAAAGGGATTCACGGACAGGGGCGGCGTATCGGCCCCGTCGTCCTCGGAACCCGTCCGATCCACAGGATGGCCTCGTGTCGGCCGCGCGGAGAAGCGGCCGAACCCACCACGTAGAGGCGCCCCTCGTGCTCGGTGATCGCCTTGGCGACCGAGGCGTAATAGCCGTCGGGCGCGAGGTAGTCCTGCAGGTTGATGAAGCTCTCCGGAACGTCGCCGATCCACAGGCCCGCCTCGGCCGAGCCGAAGCCGTGCGTGACGTAACCGGCGTGGAACGTTCCCGTCGTCGCGTAGAGCTGCGAGTGATAGGCGTCCGCGGGATTCATGACGATGGCGCTTTCCGGCGTGCCGTGCCACAGCACCGCTAAGTTCCGCCCCTCGAAGATTCCCCAGCCTACCTGCACGCCCGGCGCCATGCCCAGAATCACCGACTCCCGGGCGCCCTCGGGATTCATATCCATGAAGCTCTCAGCGCTGCTGCGCCACAAGCCCGCGTGGATTCCAATATCGGGATCGTTAATGTCCACGCGCCCGCCCTGGTGCTCGCCATCGGTGGCGTACGCCTCGGACCAGCGCGCAACAGCCGGGTGAAGGTCGACGAAGCTCTCGGGAGTGCCAAACCAAAGGGCGGCGTGGAGCATGCCGTCCGTCCATGAACATGCCGCCCCCACCTGCTGCGCGCCGGCAACGGCCCTTGCATAGGCGCATATGTACGGGAACCCAGGTGTCAGATCAACGAGGCTTTCCACCGTTCCATGCCATAATGTGGCGAACGGCCCTTCGCTGAGGCTTCTGATCTCCCCTACCTGCCATTCGCCGTTCATGCCGTAGATGACCCCCATGCGCATGCCTTCTGGCAGGAGATCAACATAATCGTCGCCGGACGCATCCCAAAGGATCGGATGGCGCTGCCTTCGGCCGTAGGCCCGCACGGTTTTGTACCCGCCCTGACGTCCGCCGGATGCGGAGAAGGCGTCTGACTCCTTCGTCGGACTCGGGTGCAAGTACACGACAGTCCACAGGGGTGTGGGGTCGTCTGCTGCAACGGGGGAGACAGTCGAGAGCATGAATAAAAGCAAAGAAAGGCACATAGTCCATTCACCACGCCGTGGGTTACAGCACCCCCCCACCGTCCTCATTCATTCCACTTCGCCATCTCGCTATCGTAGATTTCACAGAACATCGCCTGATCCCCCGCATCCACGCTCCCGTCGCCGTTGAGGTCGCTATCCAGAACGCCGTCGCCGCAGAGCTTCTCGAAAACCAATGCGCCCTCCCCGCCGCCGTAACCGCCGAGGCTCTCCCCGCACAGGATCTGGATCTTGTGCATGTAGCAGTTCTGCTGCGTCCATTGAAAGTTGGCGTCTTTGGCCATGGCGATGTACGCCGGGTAAACCGTCGCCGTGGGCGTCGCAGCGCCCGGCGGCGCTGCGGCCATGTGCTGATAGTCGCCTAAGAACCCCGCCGCCGGCGTCAGAAGAAAAGACGTTGGCGTAAGGCGGATCTGCTGGATCGCCTGCTCTGGGGTTCCATATCCCGTAATGCGCACAAAGTAGAGGTCGTACCAATGGACGCTGTCGTTCAAGTCCGCATCATGGCGGTCGTCATAAAACAGGACGTTGACGCCGCCGCAGGCATCGACGGCGATGGCGGGCATGACCTGGTCCGGGCCACGAAGCCCACCCGGCTGTCCGGTGAGCAAGAGGTCGGTGAGGGGCACCAAGTGGATTGGGACATCCGGAAAAGTTAGACCACCGTTTGTACTGCGTGAAAGGTAGACATCCGTGTTCCGATCGGCGGCGTCCAGCGTCGATTCCGCCCGTGCCGTGAACGCCACATAGACATTGCTGTTGTCGGTCGGGTCCACGGCGATGGACGGATAGTTCACGTTACGGTCCAGGCCGTTGGGCGTGTCCTCGGGACGGGCGTAGCGGATGTTCGAGTCTTCCGCCACGGCCACCGGAACATCCGCGTCGGGGAGCCACGTGGCGCCGTCGTCGTCAGAGTACAAGACGAAGGGCAGAAGGTCGTTGTAGATACGATCCCCCGATTCAAAGCGACTCAGGTTCACGACGACGACCCGCCCCGTGTCCAGCACGACGGGCATGGCGCCCAGCCCGACCCACCGGCAATCGCCCGGATGGTTGAGCGGCTCCATGCGCACGCCGGCGGGCCAGGGACAATCCGTCGGCGTCGAGGACGCCCCCGTCCACAGAGCCCTCGGGCAGTTGCCCGTCAGTATACTGTAACTGACGTATTGACGCCCATCGGCGCCAATGGCCATGAGCGGCTTGTCGATGGAACTGAAGCTCCTGATGCAGCAGATATCGCTGAAAACACTGCTGCCGGCGTCCTTGTACACGGCTCCGATGCCTCCCGTGCATCCGAGCGCGGAAATCCACATGCGCCCGGTAACGGGATCGGCGACCACGCCGGGATCGGAGAATAAACCGAGCGACCCGTTGGTGAACGACGAGCCGCCGTTGAACGTCACACCGAATCCGACGTTCACGGCGACCGGCTCCCCGTAGATGTTGTTGGCGGCGACCACCGCCTCGTTGGGTTGGTCAAAGCGCACGGCGACGGAGCATTCGCGCCAAATGGTGCCGGTGGGATTCACCCGGCGCTGGGAACCGGCGATCGCCATGGATTGTGCATACCCCGCACCGGTGAAAATCACGAGACAGGCGAATGGCGGAGTCCGCAGGCATTGAGTCTTCATGGCGGCTTCTCCTCCTCAGAGGTAAGTCTCTCGACTTTTTTGGACGTTCATCATTCCTCGATGGCTGCAACGTTCGACATCGAGCGCACTTATTGTATTGGTCACAACTCCGCATATCAACGGCAAGGCGGCGTCGCGGTGCCAGCCGAAAGCCCCCGCTTATCTGAGAACGGCCACCAGCCCCAGCACGGCCGACAACACCGCCAGCGCGATCGCCCCGGACAGCACGCGCGTCAGCCGCCGCGTGTGATCCGCGAAAACCCGCAGGATGCGCTCCTCCCGCTCGCCCGCGGCCCGGCAAAGCTGCTCCGCCATCGTCGCCGACGCGGTTTCCACCCGGGTGAGGCTTTCGATCGACCCCCTCAGGTCGCCCAGAGCGTCCGCGATCCGCGCGTCCGTGCGCCGCTGTTGTTCGACCAGTTCGGGGAGCTGGGCGAGATGATTGTCCAGCCGCCTCGTGCGCACCGCCGTGCTTTCGAGCTGTCCCGCCAGCGCCGTAATCGCCTCGGCCTGGGCCGCGGAGGCGCGCGGAAGCTGCGAGACGCTGTCGGCCAGGCGATCCAGGGCTTCCGCCATCCGCGCAGTCCGATCCTGCTGCGCGACGAGGTGGCTTTGAATCGACTCGATCAGGCTGACCACCTTCTCCTGCGTTCGCTGGAGACCGTCGAGGGAGCGGATCGCGGCGGCTTTGCCCGTGATCAGCGTCGCGCCGTCGCCTCGATCGTCGGGCGGCGCGTCGTCATCCGGCGCTTGCGAGGCCGGGTCTGAAGGCCACTCCACCGGCGCGCCGCTGCGATGCCCCCGGAGCCGGTTCGTCACACGAGACCAGAAATGTCCCTGCACCATGTTCGGCTGTCCTTTGCGTAGGAGTCCCGTCGCGTTCATCGCGGCGGGCGGCGCGACCGGCATCCTGCCGGACGGGCGCGGCGGCGTCGCGGGGATCACCCGGACTTCGACGCCGCCGGTTCTTTCTTCTTCTCGGGTCGCGGCGCGGCCAGCGCTTTCTCGATCGCCTCGCCGAGCTTCGCGTCATTCGGCGCCGTGCGCGGATCGAACTTCTCCAGCACGGTCCCGTCGCGCGCGACCAGGTATTTCTGAAAATTCCAGCGGACGTCGCCGCGGATTTTCTCGTCCGGATGGGTCGTCAGGTACTTGTACAACGGACACGCCGCGTCGCCCTTCACGCTCACCTTGTCGAAAAGGTCGTACGTTCCGTGATGCGTCGAGCGGCAGAACGACTTGATTTCTTCGGGCGTGCCAGGCTCCTGACCGCCGAAGTCGTTGCAGGGGAACGCAAGAATGCGGAACCCGCGATCCTTGTACTTCTGATACAGGGGTTCGAACTCGGCGTAGTTCTGCGCGGTCAGCCCGCACCTGGTCGCGACGTTCACGATCAGCAGAACCTCGCCCTCGAAACTGCGCAGGGAGACGTCCTTTCCGTCAATGTCCTTGACCACCGCGTCCAGCACCGACGTCAGCGGCTTGTCGGCGGCGCCAGCAGAGAGTGTTTTTGCGACGGGGTCGCTCTGGGCCAAGGCGAAAGCAGAAAAAGTCAACACGGTCAGAGTTCCGTTCAACACGCATTTCATCGAAAACCCTCACAAGCGCCGGGCCGGCTGCGCCCCTGACGTGGGATCGCAGTTGCCGATCCGGCGCTGTTATCTTACCCGGCGAGCCTGTCCGTCCGCAATCCGAACCCGGAGGGGGTCGCCTGAGGTGATCGGGTCTGCCCGCCGGACGGCTTCCCAGACCTGACCGACGGCTTTTGTAACGCCCCATCGAGAACCGTGAGGGTCGGCTACCCCGGCGAGGTCCGTCCCCGCCGCGAGGCCTTCGCGAAATCGTGAACTCCTGCGAACTCAACGCCCGGCCGCCGGCGTCAGGGAAAACTCAGGAGGGCGGATTTCGTTAACCTGCGGTTTGTGCGGTAAGTTGCAGCTTGGGGGCGAAGTTGCCCTGAGCGGCGATGCTCTGCGTCGCAAGGGGCGAAACGGAGGTGTCGGTTCCGGGGCGGACCGGAGGTCCGCGATCCGATGAAGCCTGCCGGAACGGTTGGAGACGGAGAACGTGGCGACGCTTTATGTGATGCGAGGACCAGACAAGGGTCTGGTTTTCGAGCTGACGGACGACGAGACGCTCATCGGGCGGTTCGCCGATCGTCTGCGTCTCACGGACGACAGCATCTCGCGCCGCCACGCTGAGATCCGGCGTGAGAACGGCGCCTGGAAGATTCGCGACCTGAACAGTTCCAACGGCACGTTTCACAACGGCCACCGGGTCTTCGAGCCGTCGCGCCTCCAGCACGGCGATCAGATCAAAGTCGGGGCGACGATCCTCGTGTTCAGCAGCCAGGACGCGGTCGGACGCGCCAGCGGCGAGCAGCGGATCCGCGATCTGGTGGACCTCAACGTCGCCAGCGAACCGGGCGACGCCGCGATCCTCTCGTCGCTGGCGTCCTCTGAAGAAAGCGTCATCCTTCAGGCGCCGGAGACGGTCGAGCAGGTCGCGGCGTGGAACATCATCTACCGCATCGCGGAAGTCATCGGCACCGTCCCGCGCGTCGAAGATTTTCTGGAGCGCGTCGCGGACATCCTTTTCGACCACCTGGTCGTGGACCGGCTGGTCGTCCTCCGACTGGATCGGCGCACCGGCGACCTTTCTCCGCAACTCGTCCGCTATCGCACGAAGCGCCGCAGCAAGAAGCCGCGCATTCACACGTCGCGGACGATCATCCAGTACGTGATCCAGACCGGCTCGGGCGTGCTCTGCGCCGATGCGATGACCGACCGCCGCTTCACCGAGCAAAGCAAACACGACAGCATCCACCAGCTCGGGCTGCGCAGCGTCCTCTGCGTCCCGATCATGCTTCAGGACGAGGTCGTGGGCGTCATTCACCTGGACACGTCGATGGCGCATCATGCGTACACGCCGGAGCAGCTTCGCCTGGCGACGGCGGTGGGGCGCATGATCGGGCTGGCGATGGAGAACGCCCGCCTGCTCGAGACGCGCATGAGGCAGGAGCGGCTCGTCGCCACCGGACAGACGGTGGCCCGGCTATCGCACGAGATCCGCAACATTCTTCAGGGGCTTCGCAGCGGCGCGGACGTGGTGGAGCTGGGCCTGAAGCAGGGCAAGCTCGAGCTGATCCGCTCCGGTTGGCGCATTGTGCGCCGCGGGATGGAGCGGGCGGTCGTGCTGGCGACGAACATGCTTTCGTTCAGCCGTCAGCGTCAGCCGAAGGTCCAGCTTGTGCAGCTTTCGTCGCTCGTCGAGGAGGCGCTGAGCAGCGCGGCGGACCGCGTCGCGGACAAGAACGTCATGATCCTCACCGAGTTCGCCGAGATGCCCGCCATCCCGGTCGATCCTTACGGACTGGGACAGGCGGTGCAGAACATTCTCCTGAATGCGATCGACGCCGTGCAGCCCGGGATGGGGTGCGTGACGGTGTGCACCGACTACGATGAGGCGAAAGGGGAGGCGCGGATTTCGATCTGCGACAACGGACCGGGCATTCCCGTCGAGGACCAGCAGCGCATATTCGAACCTTTCATGTCCACGAAGGGACAGGCGGGCACGGGTCTGGGGCTTGCGGTCGCGCGGCAGGCGGTCGTCGAGCATCACGGGCGCATCGAGGTCGAAAGCGCACTCGACGGCGGCGCGACGTTTCACCTCTTTATCCCGATCGATCGCCCGGAAGCCGCCGACAGCGAGAAGACGCACGGCGCTGCCCGGTGAGAGCCTGCCGCAGTCCGGTCGGACGCCGGCGCCCGCCCGACAAGATGTTGATGTCGACGCTTCCCGCCGCTTTGAGAATCTCTGTTGCGGCGTTAAAACCCGGAAATCATGCCTGCGCCTTCGCACCAAAAGACACCTGTCAGGACCGCGACCGCAACCCTGAAGCGCATCGGGCCGGCACGGGGGTTCTGCATCGCCGCCGCCGCATATTCAGTCGTGATGGCGTTTTCCGCCCCCACGGTCGTCGGGCGGATCGAGGACGACGGCGTTTACCTCTCGACGGCGAAGTCGCTCGCCGACGGACGCGGATACCGCCACGCCAGCCTGCCGGGGGAACCGTATCAGACCAAGTATCCCGTGTTGTATCCGGCGATGCTGTCGCTGGGGTGGCGAGCGGGAGGATCGCTGGATGCGGCGATCTTCGGCGGACGCCTCCTCAACGCGGTTGCCGCCACGGCGGGGCTGGCGGGCGCATACGTCCTGATGCGCCGGGTCTGGCGGGTCCCGCGCTGGCTGGCGGCGTCCGCGATCGTCATCACCGCAACGCACGCAGACTGGTGGGACTTCATCCGCCAGATCATGAGCGAGCATGTCTTCGGCGCGTTCGCGATGGCCGGACTGGCGGTTGCGGCTGCGGCGTCGAAAGAAACTCCCGCCCACTCGGCGGATGCGGAAGCCTCGCCGGGAATTTTTCCGGGAATCTCAACCGCCTCCGCCACAACCGACCGTCGGATCCTGTGTGTGTTGGCGGCTGTCGCCGGAGTTCTCGCGGGAGCGGCGTATCTGTCGCGCAGCATCGGGCTTGCCGCGGTTGTCGCCGTTGCGACAGGACTGCTTCTAAGCCGCCGACGAGGCGCTGCAATCCTCGCCGCTGCTGCGGGCGGTGCGTTTGTCGCGGGATGGCTGATTTGGCAGAGTTCCGCGGAAAACCTGAACCGGAGCCTCCCGCAGGTCTCGGCTCTGGCGTACGACCTCAGTTATGAATCCTGGATCCCGGAGGACGCTCCGACGCTTTTCCGGGTCATCTTTCTGAATACCTCGCGCTTGATCGTGGGGATGTTTGCGATGGTCAGTTCAGCCGGACGGTGGCTGCCTTCGATGGCGAGCACGCCCGGGGTGCTGACCGTGCTGGCGTGGACCGGAGCGTTGGCGACGCTGGGACTCGCCGGGTTGGGGGCGGCGGCGACGTACCGTCGCTCGGCGCTGCATGTACACCTTTTTCTGGGTTTGTACTTCGCGCTCGTGCTGGTCTGGCCGTTTGACCCGGCGCGCTTCCTGATCCCCGTCCTGCCCCTGATCGTCGGCGCGGTGCTCGCGGGATTGCATCGTTTCGTCGCGCGACTCGGCGCGATCGCGTCCTCACGCCTGAAGTTGACTCCTGCCGGTCCCGCGGCTTCGGGCGCTTCGAGTTCCGCGCCGTCCGTGGGTTTCAGCGGCGCTGCGACGCTGCTGGCCGCCTCCGTGCTCGTTCTGATCAACGTCGGGGGCGCTTCGCGCATCCTGAACGACCCTTATGTTCAGCGCGAGGCGGCGCAGCAGGCGGCGCTCGCCGCGGAACTTCGCTCCTTGCCGCCCGGTTCCGTCATTGCGTCCACCGCAAGCCATGTCCTCGCGCTTCGCACGGAGCACAAGGCGGTTCCGCTCGTCCCCGCGGTCCGGTCCACGCACCTGCTTTACGCCCCCGACGCGCGTTTCTCGAACATCGACGGGGCGATCTCCCCCGCAGGCATCGCCGCGCACGAATGCATGATCGAGCAGGAATTGACGCGGTATTACGAAGCGACCGGCGTCACGCATGTCGTTTGCTCAGACGTCGGCGGCGGTGTTGCGCACCACGCTTACGTCCGCCGTCACCCCGAACGCTTCCAACGCCTGCGCACCGTCGGAGGACGCGAGCTTTTCGCCTTCATCCCCGGCGGATCGTGATCGCAGGCGCCGGGTTCACGGGCCTTGCCTGACGCCCTCCGCTTCGAAGCGCAACTCTCCCTGAAACGTCGCCCCGATCTCCTGAAGCACGAGGTTCATCAGCAGATGCGCCGTCTGCCCCGGGGGCAGGATCGTGGGGAGGTCCAGCGGGAACTCGGGCAGCTCAAGTTCCGGGTTCTGCGCTTGCGAAAGGTCGATCGGCTGAACTGAAATAACCTGTGCAAAAAGCGGACCGGCGACGACTTCTCCGGTCAGCGGCAGCGGAACCGGCGTCGGCGGAAGCTCGAAGTCGTTCTCAAGCACGCTCACCCTGCCGCCAACCTGCACGATCAGGATAACCTCGAACGCATAACGGTCGCCTTCGATCCGCGACAGCGTCCCGACGGCGGCGTCTTCCGTCTGCACGAGACGCAGCTCCGTCAGCGCGATTTCCCCCAGCGGAAGCGTGATCGGCACGTCACCCGGAAACAGCGAATCCGGGCTTCGCGTCCGAAAAGTGTCCGTCTCCAGCGTCAGCTCGGCGGGCAGAATGAGCGGTCCGTCGGCGAGCAGGTCCGCCTCCAGCCGGGAGAGGCGGACGCGCTCGCGTCGCGGGTTGATCCGCAGGCGAAACGCGCCGGCGGACGCGGACCGCGACGGTCCGCCGAGTGCGAAGTCGAACGAAACATCCACCGGGAGGTTTTCGCGTTCGCCGAAACCGCCGAAGAATCCCGGCTTGGTGCGGGTTCCCGAGGGGTTGTCGAACTCGTCCCAGTTCCCGATCAAGGTGCCGCCCGTATTCGCGTGGAAGCTTATGTCAGCGTCCAGTCCGCTTCGGTCAGAATCAAACAGACAGTCATACCGGACGGACTGCGCCCGCGCCTCGCTCGCCGCGCACGCGATGCCCCCGGCAACAACACCGGTCAGAAACAGACCTGCCCTGAACATGCTTCACTCCTTCTTGAGTCTCATTCGACGACACCGACGACGGCCGAACCTTCCTTATTGCACCGTAGTGATTGTGCGACGCAATCTCAACAGAAATTTTCCGGGAGGCGAGGGGGAACCTCGGATGCCGGTCTCGCGGGGGGGAGGGGGGGAGGGAGCCTCCTTCCGGCGGGCAGGAATCCCGGTCGCCTGGATCGCAGCGTTCGCCGTCGCCGAGAGTATGCGGGACACAAGCACGGGCGGACGACGATCTTCGCTCCCGCTCTCTCGCCGTCGCGGCCCGGGACTGTGCGGCGCCGGATCGGGCGGGTCTTTATACAAACACCCTTCGGTTGTACACGACCCACTCCAGCGACAACACCAGCAGCATCGCCAGCAGCACGTAAGGCCACGCCGGACGGTTGGTCGGCTGCTCCGTGGTCGTCGCCTGCACCGTCTCGGCGCCGATGGCGATCTTCGTGCGGGGCGCGACGTGGCTTTCCACCGGATCGAAAAGGTTCACTGCGAAGTGCTCATGCCCCGGCAGCGCCGGGTCCACGCGGTACAGACCCGTCGCGCGCGTCCGCGCGTAATGCACCGTGTTAAACCCCGCCGAGGGGACACGATCGGTCTGCCCGTCCGGGCGCGAGATCGCTACTTCCGCCGCCTTCGGAGGCACGGGGATCGTCACCGGCTGACCGGGCGGTGCGCCGAGCACGCCCTTGCTCATCAGCGATGAGGAGAGGAACTGCACGGCGTTCTGGAGAAAGACAATGAAATGCGGTTTCGTCACCCAGAAGGTGTTAAGCATCGGGTTGCCCGCGTCGTCCTGCACGATCAATGAGAACGCGCAGATCAGGTACTGGCTGGCGCCGCGGGTCAGATGCGCCAGAACCGGTGACGACTGTCCCTTGATCAGCGGCGTCGCGTCCACCGGAACCTTCAGGTCCAGCCACTCAAAGGCGTCCACCGCCGCTACGGGGACGTGCCGCAGCACCGGATGCGTGTCGTCCCAGTCGAAGAAGCGCTGATCGCGGATCGGCGCGCCGGTGGTCACCCCGTCGATCTTCGGCGCCCCGCCCCAGAAGAAGTAATTCCCCTGCGGAAGCTTCGCGGTGGAGAAGGCGTCCATCACGACGACGTCATAACGGCATCGCTCGCCGTCCATCACCTTCGCATCGCCCGCGTCCACCGCCGCCTCGAACGCCGACGGGAGCATCACCTCGAGCTGCACCGGCAGACAACCCAGCGCCTCCTCCAGGAGAAAATTGCCCGGCGTCACCAGCAGCAGACGCACGTTCCGCGGCGGCTCGACGACGCACCACGCCCGGTTGTCCGCCGTCAGCGCATCATCAACGCGCAGGCGGATTTCGACGACCCCGGCGGTGTTGAAGTTCACTTCGTCAAAGGCGATCGATTTGGCGCTGCCCGGCGTGGGCGGCGTGAGCACGGCGTCCGGCGCGCCCTCCGGCAGCACGAACCCCTCCAGCTCCACCCCCTGGTTGTCCACGAACGCGTCATTGATATACAGCGACGCATCGAGGCGCACCGGTTCCGGTCCGAAATTGCGCAGGCTGGCGAACACCTGGAGCACGTCCGGCCGCTCATAATGCCGCTTCGTGTCCATCGAAAGGATGCCGACGTTGTCCGTCCGCGCTCCGACCGCCACCACCTCCATCGCCTCGACTTTCAGTCGCTCCACGGCGAGCCGGTCGCCGTCCGTGATCCGCCCGTCGGTGTAAAGGAGGACGGTGGCGTCCGGAGCGGCGCTGGTGGGCGCGACATCCTTGCCTTCTTCAGTGCCGCCGATAATCACGTTCTGCGAATACGCCTCCGCCAGCGACAGCGCCTCGCCCAGGGAGGTCGTGCTCTGCGTCGCTTCGATCGCGTCGATCCGCGACGAAAGCGCCCGCTTGTCCGTGTCGAACGATGCCGCCACCGCCGCCCGGTCGCAGAACTCGATGACCATCGCCCGCGAACCCGCCGGCATGTCCGCCACCGCCTGCTTCGCCCGCTCCTTCGCCAGGTCCAGGCGCGTCTTGTTTCCTTCTTCGATGACGTTCATCGAAGCCGACTGATCCACCAGCAGGATCAGCGTCTGCTCACGCTGCTCCACCCGCTCACACATCGGGACGCCCAGGGCGAGCGCACCCGCCGTCAGCACCAGCAGTTGCAGGAACAACAGCAGGCTTTTGCGAAGCCGCTGAAAGGGCGAATTGACCTGCAAGTCTTCGACCGTCCGCTTCCACAGAAACGTGGACGGGACGACGTGCATCCGTCGCTTCAGCTTCAGGAAATACAGCGCCACCAGCGGCGGGATCGTCGCCGCCGCCGCAATGCCGATCGCCGTTGGATTCAGAAAGTCAGGCATAGGAATTCGTGGATCATGAATCGTGGATCGCGGATCGGTCCTGCCTCTGCGCGTCTTTACCGGTTGCCTTTCCTGCTCGCCCCCGTCAGGCGGGCTACGCCCGCCGCCCTACCACCGCCCCCGTCGGACGGGCTACGCCCGCCACCCCGTCCCGCCCCACGATGCCAGGCCCCGTCGCCAGCTCCCTTTCCTACGCTACCAGTCCGCGACGGCGGAAGTAGCTCAACACGATCTGCTCGAAGGGCACATCGGTCCCCGTGAACAGGTAATTGATCCCACGGCGCGTGCAGAACTCCTTCAGCCCGCCGCAGTAGGCCTGAAGGTTTGCCTTGTACCGGTTCAGCAGCGCCCGGCTGACGGTCACGTCCGCCAGGTCGCCGTCCTCGACATCCTTCAGTTGCAGATCGCCCACCAGCGGCGGGTCGATCTCCTCGGGACTGAGCATCTGAATGCAATACAGATCATATCGCCGCCCAAGAAGGAACTTCAGCCCCTGCTCATATCCTCCCTTTTCAAAGAAATCGCTCAGGAGGATGACGATGCCCGCCTGCGGATGACGGATCGCGAACTGCTTGCACGCTTTCGACAGGTCGCTTGCCCCGTCGCACTCCGTCTGAGACAGAAAGGACAACAGCTTCGGAAGCGATCGCCGGCTGCGCAGGCCCGCCATCTCATATTGCAGTCCGCCGGCGTACGCATACACGCTCACGCGGTCAAGGTTGGCCAGTCCGATGTAGGAGATCGCCGCCGCGACGCGCCGCGCATAAAGCGTTTTGCTCGGCCGGCCCCAGTCCATGCTCTTCGACGTGTCCACGAGAATCGAGACGTGCAGATCCTCCTCCTCAAGGAAGAGTTTCAGGAAGAGCTTTTCAAGACGCGCGTAGATGTTCCAATCCACGTGACGAAGATCGTCCCCGACGACGTAGTTGCGGTAATCCGCAAACTCGACGGATTCGCCGCGCCGTCGGCTCCGACGCTCCCCGCGCATCTTGCCCATGAAAATCTTGCGCGAGACGAGCTGCAACTGCTCGATCTTTGCAATGAAGTCGGGCGTGAGGAGCGCGGCGGTGTCCGATGGAACCGTACTCATGATCCGCTCTTTCTCCCTAACCGTCTCTTGAAGAACTCACGATCCGCCTCGGTAAGACCGATTATTCTCGATTCAATTCGCGTCCCGGAGGGACACACTGCCCTTTTCAACGGGCGGCTAAGCCGCCTCCGCCATCGTCGGCGTTTTCTCCAGGATCTGGCGCAGCACGTCGTCCGTCGTGACGCCCTCGGCCTCGCCCTCGAAGTTCAGCAACATGCGGTGGCGCATCGCCGGAAGGTACACCTTCCTGATGTCGCTGAAACTCGCGTTGAACCGTCCGTCCAGCAGCGCATACAGCTTCGCCCCCAGCGTCAGCGCCTGCGCCGCGCGCGGGCTGACGCCCCAGCGCACGTACTTGTTCGTGTCCTCGACCGCATAAGGCCCGCCCGGGTGCGACGCCATCGCCAGGCGCACCGCGTAGTCCTGCACATGCGGCGCCATCACCACGCGGCGCACCAGGGTTTGCGCCCCGAGAATCTCATCGCCCGTCATCACCCGCTCGATTTTCGGCACGTGCCCCGTCGTCGTGCGGTCCAGGATCGTCTTGATCTCGTCCTTCGTCGGATACTCGACGACGATCTTGAACATGAACCGGTCGAGCTGCGCCTCGGGCAGCGGGTATGTCCCCTCCTGCTCGATCGGGTTCTGCGTCGCCATCACAAAGAACGGCGGCTTGAGTTTGTACGTCGTCCCCGCCACCGTGACGCTCTTTTCCTGCATCGCCTCGAGAATCGCCGATTGCGTCTTCGGCGTGGCGCGGTTGACCTCGTCGGCGAGCACGATCTGGGCGAAGATCGGTCCGCGCTGGAACTGGAAGTGCCGCCGACCCGTCTCGCTGTCCTCCATCACGATGTTCGTCCCGATGATGTCCGCGGGCATCAGGTCTGGCGTGAACTGGATGCGCGAGAAGTCCAGTTGCACGGCTTCCGCCAGCGTGCGGATCAGGTACGTCTTGCCCAGCCCCGGAACGCCCTCGAGCAGCGCGTGTCCGCCGGTGAACAAACACGTCAGCACCCCGTCGACGATCTCGGTCTGTCCGACGATCGCCTTGCCGATCTCCTCCTTCAGCCGATTGAACTTGCTCCGAAATTCCTGCGTCGCTTTTTCGACCGCGGGATCAATTTGCGTGGCCATGTCGAACTCCAGTAAGTCGCCGGCTTCCCCCGCCGGCTCCTAGCTGCCGGCTGCACGTCGCCAGCCAGGTATTCTACTTCTCTACTTCTTCTCTACTTCTCTACTTCTCTGCTTCTCTGCTTCTCTGCGTGTCTGAAACGGTTCCTCGGACCCGGCGGAGCGCTTGAAGCTTGCCGCTCGAAGCGTGCCCCGACCGCTCGGCGCGCTCTTATTCCTTTTTGTCCAGCCCCTCTCTCGCCTTCTTCCTCGCCGCCAGCAAGCGTGACGTCGTCTCTTCCTGCGATTCCGCTTCGCCTTCGGCGGCGGGCTTTCGCTTTTTCTCCGCCGGCGGCGCGGCGCCGGCCTTCGCCCCGCCCAGAGCGTCCGCCAGATCCGCCGTCGGACCGCGCGGGGCTTCCTCCCCAAGGTCGAATTTCTTTTTCGCCGTCGTCGCGTCCGAAGGCGCCGCCTCCTCCTTCGCCACCCGACGCACGCCCGACGCCTTGTCCGCCGACAGATCCTCCTTCACCCGGTCGCGCGTGCCCCGAAGCTGCCCCAGCGAAGCCGTGCTGCGCTCCCCCGCCTCCGCCAGCGCCACCGACCCGTGCGTCACATACTCGAACAACGGACGGATGTACCGCCACCGCACCGACCAGCCGACGCCCTCGGCAATCAGCAGACTCAGCAGCCAACCCCTCACGCCGTCATACATCCACCCGAGCCCGACCAGCACGAACACCAGCACCAGAACTTCAATCACGATCGACAGCGCCAGCCAGTTCGCCAGCCGCCGCACCGCCACGTCCAGCAGGAAGATCGGCAGCAGCAGCCACCCCAGGACGAACTCCCACGCCGGTCGATGCGACTCGGTCGGGGGTAGATCCTTGCGGAACACGTCTGCCGTCGCCGGGTTCAGCTCCAGCAGCTTCCCGCCCGTGAGGTCCGCGATCTGCGCCAAGAGCGGCATGTTCGTCTGAAGGTCGCGGTACTCCGCCGAATACGGGGCGGATACGCCGGCCTGGATCGCGCCGCGATGCTCCCCGCCCTCGAACACCTGCGACGTCACGAGGTACTGCCCCATCTGGTCGACGTCGAACTCCGCCTCGTAATGCCCCGGACCGGTCTGGCGGAACTCCAGCTCGGCGTTCGTCCCGTCCGGACGGATGACCTTGCTGCGGAACTGGAGGAAGTTCAGGTAGCTGGCGTCCTTGTCGAGGGCGTCTATGACCACGCGGCCCTTGTTCCCCTCGATGCGCGTGTGCGAGTCGAAGTTCGCGGGGGTCTCCTGCTTCATGCTCCAGCGGACGATCTGCGCCCACAATTTGGCGAACTTGCCCCACTCCGCCCAGCGCGTCCCCCAGCGAGGCCACTGTCCGCTGGTGAACGCCACCGTCTTGCCCAATTCGTATTGCCAGTGCGCCAGCACCGGGTCGTCCCCGTCGGCGGTGCGGCGGATCAGCGGGAGCTGAACGTGCGTGCTCTCCTTCGGCGAGGTCAGCACCAGCCCGCCCAGAGGCGGAATCTCCTCCGCACTCACGCCCGCCAGCAGTTCGCTGACGCCGTGGAACACCTGCGGCTGAAACGCTTCCTCCGTGATCAGCGAGCGCCGGACGACCTTGGATTCCTTCGTGAAAATCTGCGGAAGCTGGCTGGCCGTCTTCGGCGCGTAAAAGCGCCCGCCCGTCGATCGCGCGATCTTCTCCAGTTCCGCCGTCATCACGTGCATGCCCCAGCCGATGCCGATCGTACTGACCGTGATGCCCGCGTCCTTGTACGCTGCGATCAGCGAGTCCCGCGGCGGGCTGGGGTCGCCGTCGCTGATGATGATGACGTGGCGCTGCGCCGCGTCGCGCCCGCGACCCTTGACCAGCCCTTCGTACGCCATGTCCATCGTCGAGTCGAAGTCCGGCATGTCGCCGATCTGCATCCGGTCGATCCGGGCCTTCACCGCACCCTTGTTCGCGTTCTCCTGGAGCGGAACTTCCCAACTCACGCCGCCGGGCGAATACGAGTACGCCAGCACCCCCAGGTAGTCACGGGAGCTGACCGTGTCCACGCTCTTCTTCGCCATCTCCTTGCCCCAGTAATTCCCGCGCGGAATCTCGCAACTGTGGCAGATGATGACCAGCGCCCCGCGGGGAATCACCCGCTTGTGCTTGATCTCGAACGACACAGGCATCACTTCCTCGATCGGCGACCCGATCCACCCGCCCGCGCCGAAGCCTTCGTCCCCGCCGAGCATCACCAGACCGCCGCCCATGTCCCGCACGTACGACGCCAGATCGCGCATCTGGTCGTCCGTGAAGTCCGAAGCCGGCACGTTCGACAGGATCACGTTCGAGTAGCTTTGCAGCTTCAGCAGGTCGAGCGGCGCCGTCGCGGCCTCCCGCGCCTGCACGTCGATGTTCTCGCTCGTCAGCGCTTCGATCAGCGGCGCATCCGCTTCCAGATCCTTGCTCAGGAACAGCACGCGGCTCGGACCCGACACAAACGAGAACGCCGTCGCGTTGTTGTTCAGCGACACGGCGTCCAGCGACTCATCGTCCGGCCGGAAGCGCGCCTCGAAAAGCTGCGGTCCCGCCTGGTTGACCGGCAGGCGCAGGAACATCGTGTTCGTTCCGGGCGTCAACTCAATGTGCGCATCCTCCGCCGGAATCTGCACGAGCTGCCCGTTCTGGTACACGTCGATCGTACCGGAGACGCGCCGGGACGTGTTTAGCACCATCCGGATCGGAACCTGCTCCCCCTTCTCCGCGTGCGTCGGCGCCATCATGCGATCGAAGTAGACGTCGTTGGTTTTCTGATAGCGCAGCGGGATGACGTCGATGCTGATCCCGTCCGCCCGCGCCCGACGCGCCTCCGTCAGCGCGTCGCCCAGATTCTCATTCCCGTCCGACAGCAGCACGATCCGCTTTGCCGCGTCATGCGGAAACATCGCCATCGAAAGGCGGATCGCCGCGGAAATATCGGTGTGATCCGTGCGCGGCATCTGCGGAAGCCGCCCCGGCTCGATGTGATATCCCCCCTGCATCGGCAGTTGCTGAAGAAACGCCTGCCCCGCGAAGTCGATCATGCCCACGCGATCGTTCTTCGGAACGCGACCGGCGTCCGCCGCCTCCGCCAGGAACTTTTCCGCATCCGCTTGCGCCCCCTGCGTCGAGAACGAGCGGTCCAGCAGGAACATCACCGTCACGTCCCGGTTCCGCCGGACGAACTGCACCTCCGCCAGGCACGCCGCCAGAAGCGCCACCACCACGCTCCGCACCGCAAGCGCCAGCACCCGCCGCACCGGGTCCAGCCCCGCCAGACTCCGCAGCGACGCCAGCACGAGCAGCGGGATCAGCAGCAGCAACCACAGCCACTGCGGCTGATCGAAGGAGAGAGGAAGGGCCAGACCGAGGAGATTCATCAAAAGACTTGCACTCAAACGTTGCAGTATACGAACCTGAAATTACGAATTACAAATGACGAATGACCAAAAAGAGAGGGCCGGCGGTGTCGCCGCCGTGTCCGAAACCGCATTCCGGGTCATTTGTAATCCGTCATTCGTAATTGACCCCGCTTTCCCGTCACTCCGCCCGCACGACCTGGATCCGGCTGTTGAGTGAATCCACGACGTACACGCGCCCTCCCGGTCCGTAGATCGCTCCCCACGGAGCCCAGAGGCATCCCGGTTCGCGCCCGCTGCGGCCCCAGCTCTTGACGAACGTCCCATCCTTCCGGAACCACTGCAACCGGTTCGACCCGAACTCACACACCATCACCATCTGACCGTCCGGCGTCAGCGACAGGTCATAAGGGTAATCCAGCAACCCTTCTTCCTTGCCGAAGCGCCCGAATACGCGGACCGCCTTTCCGCTTTCATCAAACGCCACAATCCGGTGATTGCAGGCGTCCGCCACCCACAACACCCCGTCGTCGTCCACCTCGATCCCCGCCGGTCTGCGAAGTCGCTCCCCTTCGACAGGGGTTTCGCCGATCGCCCCAACGTATTCCAGCGCCGGCGACCACTTCGTGATCCGGTCGTTTCCCTGATATTCGCTGACGTAAATGTAACCTTTCCGGTCGAACGTGACGGCCGTCGGCAGCTCCATCTGCCCCGGACCTCGACCCTGCTCCCCAAAATGTCCGACCGGACGACCGTCGCGATCAAAAATCATGACGCGGTGGTAATGCGTGTCCGCCACAAACAGACGCCCGTCCGGATGCACCGCAAGACCCACCGGCTTACCGTGCGCCGTCTCGGGCATTGTCCACTCCAGCTCATACACGCCCTCCGCGGAGAAGCGCTGCACGCGCCCCGCTTTGTCCACGACGAAGACCGATCCTTCAGGTTCCGCCGCGATCGCCCGCGGGTAGCTGAACTCCGCGGGACCGCGACCGACGCCCCCGAATACAGCAACCACCCCGTTGTGGCTCAGCGCGTCCGGCTCGCATCCGGCCAACATCACGCCGCATGCCGCCACGCAAACCCCGCGAATCCACCTCCGCCACGTCATCGTGATTCAACCGTCGCGGACGCGCCGCCCCCCGTCGCAACGCCGCCCGCTTCCGCCTCTGCTGCTCGTTTAACGCAGCGCTACGGAACGCTCGTTCACCGCCACGTGTCCGCCGGCGCGGGTTCGCCGGTTTTCGCCCGCTCTACCGACGAGCCGCCTGCTTCACTGTTATGCGCCTGACGATTCACGACACGCGCCGCACCGCCCACGCCGCCGCCGCCACGCACGGTGCCGCGACCAGCGCCAGGATCAGGCTGATCGCCAGCACGTAACCGTCCTCGAACTTGTGCATCTTGTCCACCAGAACCACCGAAATCGGCACGAACGATGACACCTGCGCCTGCACCGTCGTCGCCAGATCCCCCAGCGACAGCGCCCCGGCCGCCGCACCGCCCGCCAGGATCAAGGGCGCCTGTCTCCGCACCCGCAGCGACCACGCGATCCGCGACGCATCCGCTCCGTCCACCACCGCCTGCTCCTCGATCTCTCGGCATCGCGCCGATGTCGCCAACGCCGCCACCACCGGCAACCACCCGAAACGCGCCGCCCACCCGGCCGCCAGCTTCACCCAGTGATCCTGCGTCGCAGACCACCCGCCGTATCCGCAGATGATCGCCTCGCCCACCACTACCGCAGGCAGGATCCCCACCCCTACCGCCACCGCCACGGTCATCGCCCCGAACCGCCGACTCATCACGCCCGCCGTCGCAATCCCCACCGCCGCCGCACCCGCCGCCGCAGCTGTCCCCAGCGACCCCGTCAGATCCCCCCCGTGAACCCTCAGCACTTCCCCCAACCAGCGCCAGGACTGCATCCGGTAAGCCGCACCCGACACCGGGACGATTACCGTCAACACAACCACCCCGAGCGCCGCAATCCGCATCCACAACGGCGGCGCCCACGCCTGTGACGACTCCGAAACGCCGCCTTTGCCCGCAAGGCTGCGACGCATCCGCGACACCAGCATCAGCCCCAGCCACGCACAGAGGCACACCGGCAGCGCCGGACCCACCGTGTCCAGCGTCCGGCTTGAACTCTCCGCCGCCGCCAGCAACTCCGTCGCGTAAACATTCAGACCCCACGCATGAGGCACGACGAACTCCGTCACCAGCAGCGTTCCGACCGCCAGCGCCGACGCCGCCAGCGCCGCCCGCATCCCCGGCAACACGATGTGAACGAACGCCCGGCGCCGGCTGCAGCACAGGAGCGCCGACTCGTACGCCTCGCGCGGACCGCGCCGCCACGCCTCGCCCAGCAGCAGCGCGGGGATCGGCCACGTCCAGCCCGCCCAGATCAGCACCGTCCCGAGGTGTCCGAAGGACGACGGCGCGCCGTTCAGCTTCAGCAGATGCTGCCACCCGAAACACATCGTCATCGGTGACACGATCATGCACGCCGCCATCCCGATCGTGATCGCGCTCGACGCCCCGCGCCGCGCCCAGCACGCCGCCGCCGGCAGCCCCACGACGATCGCCGTCGCCGTCGCACACGCCGTCAGGATCAGTGTCTCAAGGAAAAGTCCGCTTTGACGCGCTGACAGCACCCAGCCTTGCTCGGGTTGCCAGCCTTCATTCGACGCACGCACAAGCAGCGCCGCCGGCGGAAACACGTAAAGGCCGCAGATCGCGACCACGGCGAAGAGGAACACGGTCCGGCACGCAACGCGACGACTCACTTCAGAAGAATCTCCCTCGCGGCCTGCGCCGACGCCTCCAGCGCATCCGCGACCCGGGCGAAGGTGAGCTTCGACGCCGGCGGCGCCGTCACGCCCAGCTCCTCGCAAAGCGCCGAACGCACCGGAATGTTCCGCGAGTCGCTCCGCGCCAGCATCCGCTCCACGTCCGCCGACACGAGAAAGTCGTACAACGACTCCGCCTCCCGACGATGCGCGCCGCCTCGGACGATCGCCACGGAGTTCGGAATCAGCACCGTCCCGCCGTCTCCCAGATCCGGATAGATCATGTCCAGCGTCGGACGCTGCTTCCGGGCGACGATCACGTCATCGGTGTCCGTGAAGGCGATCACCCGGTTCCCCGACAGCACCGCCCGCACCGTCGCGCTGTTCGAATCCAGCACCGCCGCGCCGCCCGCCCGGAGGCGCTCCAGATACGCCCGCCCGCGATCCTCGCCCCACAATGCGAACGCTGCCGCCACGTGTCCGCGCGTCGTCCCGAAAAGCGGGTTGGCGATCGCCAGCTTCGACGCCCACTCTGGCGCCGCATACGCCTCCCACGTCGTCGGCAGCGACGCGCGCGGTGTCACCGCCGAGTCAAACGCCACCACCCGCGCCCGCATCCCGAACGCCGTCCACGTTCCCGCCGCGCACTTGTACGCCTCAGGAATGTCCGCCGCCGCCGGGCTGACGTACGCCGCCAGCCGCCCGCGCCGCGACAGCAGGATCGTGTTGAAAATCTCGTTCGACCAGAAAAGGTCCGCCCCCGTCTGCCCCTCCTCATCAAGGATGCGCTGCACCAGACCCGTCGTCTTCGCCGCCTCGGTGTCGAAGATCACCCGCACCTTCACTCCCGTCCGACGCTCATACTCCGCCAGAACCTCCCGCGCGAATTCCGTGTCCACGCTGCAATACAGCAGCGGACTCTCCCCCGCCGCGCCGCCCTTCCTCTCACAACCCGCAACACTCGCGCACGCCAGCGCCAGAACCCCCGCCAACACGCGCCCTTTCGCGCCCCCTCTTGCCAAACCGCACCTAACTGAGCCGCGCCCGTCAGGAAGCGCCCCCCCCGACCTCTGATTGCGGGCGCCTGAATCCGGTTGTGTCACGTTCAACGCTCCGCCCCCTGTCCCTCGAATCTCAACCCGCCTCCCACTACACTTCCCGAATGAACTTTCACCCGCCCGATCTCCGCGAACTCGCCCGGAAGAACCCCGGACGCGGTCTCGGCTGGCATGCCTACGCCGAGGCCTGGCTGACGTTTCCGCTCGGAAAAGTCCTCGATTACGGCTGCGGAAGCGGCGTGTTCGCTTCCCGCGTGATCAACCGCGCTGAGGAATACTGGGGCGCGGAAGTCGACGACGACGCGCTTGCCGAGGCCGCGAAAGTCCCCGGTCTTCACCCCGTCCGGATACAACCGGACGCCCCGCTCCCTTTCGACGCCGACGCCTTCGACACCGTCCTCATTCTCGAAGTCATCGAGCACGTCGCCGACGAACGCCTCGTCCTGGGCGAACTCCTCCGCGTGCTCAAACCCGGCGGCCTGATGCTCCTGACCACCCCGCACAAGGGCCTGCTCACCTTCCTCGACCCCGCTAACTTCAAGGTCGTCGCTCCGCGCCTGCACCGCTGGGTCTACTGCACCCTGCTTCGCCGCCGCGCCTACTACGAAGCCCGCTTCGGAGACGAGCGCCGCCGGCGCACCGGCCTTTTCGGCAGCCTCGCCGCCGAAAACCCCTGGCACCGACACTACCGGGTCAGGGATCTGCTGAAGCTGCTGCCCCCCCCCCCCGCGGGGGGCGACCCTCGTGCCCGTCGCACACCGGGTTTATTTCCCGGCGATGCGCGCCTTCTGGCTGCTTAAGGGAGTCCTGCGCGTGTTGACCCGAGGCCGCCTGACCCGCCTCCCCTGGCCGCTCGACACGCTGGAGCGAGCGCTCAGCCGCTGCGAATCCCGAACCGGAGACCAGCTCGTAATGCTGTTCCGACGGTCTGTGTCCGAAGGCGCCGACTACAACAGCCGAACCCGCGGCGTGCGGCCCCCAGCGCCGTCTCCGCGCCATCAGGAGTCGCCGTCGGCCTTTTCTTCGTCGTCGCTTTTTCCGACGGGCGCCGCTTCCTCGGTCTTGTCGTTCTCGCCGTCCGTCGCCTTCTGCCCCTCCAGCGCCTTCTGCACCGTCGAGAAGAACGCCTTCACGGACTTCTGATACTGCCGGGGGATGCGGTCGCGGGTCACGGCGTCGGTCGCTTCGCGCTCCTCCGCGGTGACGATCTCCGCCAGCGCCTTGCTCGCCTGACCCTTCACCTGCTCGCCGTCGATGAGGAACTGTCCGACGATCGCGCCCTTGCGCGTCTCCACCTTCTGCCGCTCGGTCTTGAACGCCACCGCCGTCTGCTGCTCTTCCGCAAGGCCTCCGCGACCCTGACCCGGTTTTTGACCCATCCCGCCGTTGCCCTGCTTGCCGCCACCCTGACACTGCCCCGTTCCGTTGCACCCGGAGCATTTCCCGCCGTTGCGCTGCCCCGTGCCCTGACACTGCGAGCAGGAGTTCATACTGTCCTTCGCATCCTGAAGGTCGGACAACGTCGAGTTGAGCTGGTCCATCTCAGTCTGAAGCTGCTCCAGCTCGCTGAGCTGGTCCGACGCGGCGGAAAGCCCCGCCGCCGCCTCCGACATCGACCCCGGCGAGTTGCACTGCGACGCCTGCTTCATCGCCTGCGAAAGCTGCTTCATCCCCTGGCTGGCGGACTGACGCTGCGCAAGCTGCTTCGCCATCTGCTCGATCTGCTGCTGGTTGTACCCCTGCTGCTCCAGCGATTTCTTGACCTGATCGAGATCCTGCTTGCTGAGGTTCTCCAGCATGCGCTGAAGGTCTTCCGGCTTGATGCCCGCCTGCTGGAGTTTCTGCTCCAGCTCCTTGTTCTGCGCAAGCTGCTCAAGCTGCTTTGAGAGGTCTTCGAGCTGCTTGCTGAGCTGCTCGGCCATCTCCTTGTCTTCGTCGTGCTTAAGCGTGGCGAGCTGCTCCTGAAGCTTCTCGATCTGCTCCTGCGCCTCCTTGAAATCCCCCTCCGCCAACGATTTCGACAGTTCGTTCGCCGGCGTGTCCGCCTCCTGCGGAACTTTCAACCCCCGCATCATCTTCTGCATCTGCTCGACCTTGTCGTATCCCGGATCGTCGAGCTTATCCTTCACCGCGTCCGCGAGACTGTCGATCTTCTTCTGCGCTTCGTGCCGGATCGCGTCGGGCTTGTCCAGCGGCGCGGCCGGCGCTTCCGCCAGCCGCTCCATCTCCTCCTTCAACTCCTCCAGCGCGGGGTTGTCTTCGGCCTTGCGGATGATCTCCTGAAACTGCTTCTTGACCGTCGCCTGCACCTGCTCGACCGCCGCCACCTGCACCGGATCCGCGGGCTTCTTCTCCTCGCCCAGCAGTCCTGCCGGAACCAGCAGCGACAACGCCGCCGCCAGCGACGCCCCCGCCGCGTAATTCGCCGAGCGCGGGTACGTGAACCGGATGTGACGGCGCGCCGACACCGCCGAACTCGCCCGCTCCGCGTCCGACACGACGGCCTGCGCAAAAGGATCGTCAGACGTTCGGCAATAAAAGCTGCTGCTGAGACGCTCTCGCAATCCCGCCGCCTCATCCAGCGCCGCCGCCGCCGACTCCAGACTCCGGCGCTCCGCCAGCGACCAGATCAACGACGCCAGCACCGCGATCGCCGCCAGCGCCGCCGCCGACAGGTCCAGCGGGATTGCCGCCTCCGTCAGTCGCTGCGTCACCGTCAGTCCCGCAAAACCGACCGCCGCCCCGCACAAGCACCAGAACACCCGGCTCATCCAGCCGTTCAGCCAGATCCGCCGCCGCGCCACGTGAACCTGCCGTTCGAAGTGACTCATGACGAAGACTCCTGCCGGAGGCCGGTCCCCCGGCGCAGCCTGCAACAAACCGCGCGTCAAACCCCGCTTTCACGTTGATATCGTCTCAGGGGACGCTCAACGATCTTATCGGTGATTCTAGCCCGATCCGCACCTCCGAACAACGCGAATCCACCGAAGCGACGATCCGGGCAGAACCGCAGCCCGCCCGCAAGGCGGCTTTCCACCTCTTTGACGATCCGCAGACTCCGGCGTTAACCCTCTCGGAAGCCAAGCCGCACAATCCCGGACAACTCAGAACCGCGAATACGCCCGATCGTCGGCGCTGAGGAACCCGTGTGCGGGCCAATTCAGCAGCGCCTCGTTTTCCGGGCGTGCCCCGGGCTTGCGCGACGGCGTCCGAATCATGTCCCCGTGACCGTCGGCGTAAGCGATATTCGTCGCTCCCCGGTGACGGAACGCCTGTGCCCCCGCATGTACCGTGCTCTCCGCCACGCTCGCGTCCAGCGGGGCACGCATGAACTTGTTCGCTCCCGCCCGGTAACCGCCGTCGCCCGCCAGCGCCGCTGACGACGGCGACCGCACCTGCGCCGTCATTGCTGGTTCCTCGCCCATCCCGAGATACTCCTGCTCGCCCTGTCCGCGCCCGAGATAGGTCGTGTTGTAGTTGTACCCGGTGTAAGGATCACCCGTCGTCATGCTCGGTCCCTCGTACGACGGACACTGCTGCACCGCTCCACCGTCCGCGTACTCCCAGATCAGACCCGCCGACGCTTGTTTCGGGCTGCCCCAGGGCGTTCGCGTGTCCCAGCACACGAACGCCTCCTCTCGCTCGTCCACATACTGCGCGATCGGATACCGATCGGAATAAACATGCGCATACGTCTGCACCGCCGTCCCGATCTGCCGCAGGTTCGAGGCGCACTGCACCGCGGCCGCCTGCTTCCGCGCCTTCGACAGCGACGGCAGCAGCATCGCCGCCAGCAGCGCCAGAATCGCGATCACCACGAGAAGCTCAATCAACGTGAACGCCCGCGAGGCATCGTCGCATCCCCGATCCCGCCGCGCCGCCCTCCACCTCTCCTTGGGTCGTTCAGATTTCTTCATTCTTCACACTTCATTCCGCATTCTTCATTCACTTACATCGGCCCGGACCAGCCCTCGTACACCCGCACGTAGTCCTCCAGGTCGATGTCTTCGTCTTCGTCCAGGTCCGCCGCCCGGCAATCACAGGCTTCGATCTCTCCTCCCCCTCCGGAGAAGCACCGCTGCAACCGAGCGAAATCCGCCAGATCCGCATCGCCGTCGAGATCGATGTCTCCCGAAACGGCGAAACCCGGGGCGACGTCTGCCAGCCCGTCCACCTCTCCCAGCGCCTCGCTCGTCAGATACACATACTGAACCGACTCAAACGGCGTCGCCGCCAGATCGAACCCCGCCCCGCCGCCCGAACCGCGGTACCACGCGATCGCCTCTCCCGCGGACAGCCCGATGAAATCCGTCTCCACCAACGCCGGGTCCACCGGTCGCGTGAAATCCGATGGCGCGCCCCAGGCGTGCGCGCAGGAGTCCCACAGATACGCATTCGTCGGGAAAAGACCGTCCCCGTAAGGCCCGTCCGCGAACACATGCCACGCCTCGGGGTTGCTCTCCGGGTCGCCCTCGCCCGTCGGGCTGACCGCGACGATCACCGGTTCGCGGAAAAGTCCGCCGACGATCGTGACGGCGTCCATGTTCGTGTCGGGGTCGATGCCGGTGTCCGCAATGAAGAACGCATTGCCGAACACCAGCAGATCGATCCCGAAAGGATTCCGCGGATCATCCTCGACGGGATCGTCGAAGCGCACCTTGACGAATTCCCCGCGCCGCAGCGTCAGCAGCGTCTTGCGCCCCGACTCGTCACGGTTCAGCGGTGCAACGACCACCGACGCACGAAAGGTCTGCCCCGAGAAAGGGTCGATGAAGGTCCGCGTCGGTTCGCCCAGCGCCGCGTTCGGATCATTGTAAAGCCCGCGCCCGTCCAGCGACGGGCTGAACTCCACGATGGTGTCCGCCCACGGATCAGACGCAACCGCCGCCGCAATCAACATCAGTGCAGTCAACATGACGGTCCGCTCCTTTCTTTCCGTAAATCACGGACACGTCACCGTCACCGCCGCGCCGCACTCCGCCGGATCGGTCAACGCGACCGCGTGCTCTCCCGAGTTCACGCCTTGCCACGTCCACCGCGCCTTCCGCCCGTTCACCGCTCCCTGATGCGGCACGCCGTCCAGCGTTGCGTACAAGACGACGCCGTCTTGCGCTTCTCCGCTCAGCCGCGCCCGCGCCCGCACCCGACCGGATGCGCCGCACCG
This sequence comes from Phycisphaerae bacterium, assembly GCA_013360585.1. GTDB lineage: Bacteria > Planctomycetota > Phycisphaerae > UBA1845 > UBA1845 > JABWBH01. The sequence goes on from JABWBH010000010.1 coordinate 88,864, forward strand.
CGCCCGGAACACCCGCACGTCATCGCACGTCACGCCCGATCCCACGGTGTACACGTACGCCAGCGAGGTCCACGCATCGCGCACGAGGAGTTCGCCCGGCGCCGCGTTGTGCGTCGCGTCGTACCAGTTCGAGTCGTTCGCCCCGTCCGGATCGACCCGGCGCACCTCGTCCGGGTCGTCGTTGTCCGCCGGACCTTCGCCACGCCAGGCCGCCTCGATCGCCTCCGCCGCGACGAGACCCAGCGCGTCCACGTCGCCCGTCGCGAAATCACCGCCGCCCGTGTGAAGGTTGCCGCTCGTGTCAAAGCCCAGCGATGCCGCCGACAGCACGTCGCAGACCTGCACGCCCTCGGCCTCGTAGTCGATCGGCGAGCCGCCTTCGACCGCCTCGCGCCAGCGCGCGTAAGTAAACCCCTTCACCCAGCCCGTCTCGCTCGGTCCGTTGAGCTTCAAACCGGTCCCGGTGTAAAGGTTGCCCGCGGCGTCGAACGCCACCCCGGCCGAGAAGGGACCGCCGGTCATGAACCGAGGATTCACGGGCGCCTTCGGATCGCTCGTCGTGTCCAGCAGCGTCATCTCGCCCGCGTCGCGGATCGCCAGGTGAACGTCATCGAACCACTCCGCGTCGTAGTGCCCGACGAAAAACCACGTCCCCGCCAGCGTCTGCACGTCGAACACGCCCACCGCGTCGAAACTGTTCCCCACCGCGAAGCGCGTGCCGTCCGGCGAAACCCGCACGAACGCCGGATACGACACCGGACCGCCCTCTCCCGGCAGCGCCCCCCGAGGCTCGAAATGCCGCGACCCCGGCGAGGTCTCGATGTACACATCGTTGGCCGCGACGACGATCACGCGCCCGTCCGGATGAACGTCAAACATGTCCTGAAACGCCCCCGCCGAGGGCAGGGGCACGGCCCCGCGCAGACCGTATCCGCCGATGTCACTGGCCAACGCCTTCGCCCCGATCAACGAGACAATCCCCGCAATCGCAATGAGACCCCGCTGCAAAACCGAACCGTGCCCGCCAGGAAGCGGGTGCTTCCAGCCGCTCAAACAAAAGCGGTAACTGGGAACAAGCGAACAAACTGAGGTGAAGCGCCGCAAGGCGCGGCTTCCGATCGACATGCGTTCCTCCTTCTTGTGCCGGGGGCGCCAAACCCGGGCGCCCGAAAAACAAAAAAATCCCGGCGCTTCGCGGAGCAAAGCGCCGGGACCGCACGTCTCGGAAGGAAACGCCGAACCCGCCGCGCACGTGTGCGACGGAACGGCGCCCGATCGGGCTGGTCGCGGCCGCCGTCCCCGAGGCGCCACGTCCGAACGCGGTGGCAGGCAGGTCTTCTGGCTGACGGATCACTCTACTTGCCGGGCCTTCTCCGCGCGAGCTTCACAAGCCTCAAAACCTGCAAAGCCCCGCCCGAATGGCGCATCCGGCTTTCGTCCCCGATCACAGCGGCGGGTCCACGGTGGATTCGCACCACCTTCCCTCTTCGAGCGCGGCATCGCGCCCGACCTGCTACCGCAAAGGATTCACTTGTCACGTTTGCGGCCCCACGCGCCGAAGCCGCCAAGACCGCATCGACAGACTAACCCCGTCTCCTGCGCCGTCAAGCGCAAACGAAACAGGGAGGTTCCCCAGCGCGGTGAGTTTTGCACAGGCGAAAAACAAAAAAAGAGGCATGAGTCTTCCTCTGAACACGGGGTACGATCCTTGGATGACCTTGGAACTGTCGCCCGGTACGTCTTGGACGCTGTTGCAAAACCGAGCCGCGCCCGTCAGGAAGCGGGCCTTTCGGACCCTTCACGCGGGTTTTGAAACAGCGACTTGGCGCCTCGGAGAGGCGGGCGGGAGTTGCCCGGCGATTTGTGGCGGCGGCGCGGAGCATCGAACCAGACCGTCCCGGAGGGAACGGAGGATCTCCGGGGGCGTTCGTCTCAATCCTGAAAAGTGCGCGCGATCGTCGGGCGCGCTCGGTTCAATCCCGAAGGGATTGCGGCCTTTAAGCCTGAGGTTGGACGCCGAGGGCGGCCTATCTTGGGTTTGCGGCGTCGTCCCTTCGATCAACCCTGAAACGGTTGCGCCGGGTTGAAAGGTCGGCTGCCGTGCCGCGACCCCGTGGGGGTCAAGGATCGAACGCCTGCGGTTGAGGGCTAGGATCGAACGCTGCCCCCGAGCGATACAACTGCGTTGGGACCGGGGAACGCCGCGGAGCTGGTTCTTCCGAGGCGCAAGCAGCCGAGGCACAAGCAGTGGGCATAAATATACAATGAGAAAATTGCATTAAAAACGCATTTCGTCCACGGTTGCGTCGCGAAGTTAATGCGAGCTTAGCGCTATGATAACAATCCACCAAGACAATCCGCTGGGTTAAGGTCTCTGAGACGCCTCATCGTCATGCTTCAGGAGAGGTGCGTGGCCAAAGCACATGCGACTGTTGCCGTCGGGACAACAAGGCTTCCGGCTATGATTCGCCCCTCGCCAGTTTCGCCCCAGCAGCCGGCGCAAGATGCGGTGATTCGGACGGTGTCGCTGACCATCCGTTACGGCGATTTTGAGGCGGTCAAGAACGTTTCCCTTGAATTTCAGCGCCACCAGGCGACGGCGTTGATCGGTCCCAGCGGATGCGGAAAGAGCACGTTGCTGCGAGCGCTGAACCGCATGAACGACTTCACCCTGAACTGCCGGGTAACCGGTCGGGTCGAGTACGCCGGACGCAACATCTACGACGCGGCGTGCGATCCGGTGGAGCTGCGCCGGCGGATTGGGATGGTGTTTCAGAAGCCGAACCCGTTTCCGAAGTCGATCTACCGGAACGTCGCGTGGGGAGCGATGATCAACGGGTTCCGTGGAGACATGGACGCCTTGGTGGAGCAGTGCCTGCGGCGCGCGGGGCTCTGGGACGAGGTCAAAGACAAGCTGAAGCAGAACGCGCTTCAGCTTTCCGGCGGACAGCAGCAGCGGCTTTGCATCGCTCGGGCGCTCGCGCTGGAGCCGGAAGTCCTCCTGATGGACGAGCCTTGTTCCGCGCTGGATCCGATCGCCACCAGCCGGATCGAAGATCTGATCGATCAGCTCAAGTCGCGCTACACGGTCATTCTCGTCACCCACAACATGCAGCAGGCGGCGCGCGTCGCGGATCGGACCGCGTTCCTGTATCTCGGGGAGTTGATCGAAGTGGACGAAACCCAGAACATGTTCACTCAGCCGACGCACCCGAAGACTCAGGCGTACCTGACGGGGCGGTTCGGCTGATTGCATGACGGTCCACTTCATCAATCTGCTGGACGATCTTCGACGGCGTTCGCTGCGCATGGCGGCGCTGGTCGAGGACATTCTCAACGAGGCGTGCGACGCCCTCCTGCTTGGCGACGAGAACCTCGCCCGCCGGGTCATTCTGCGCGACGAAGGCGTCGATACGGAGGAGGTCGAGGTCGAGAAAGAGGTGATCCGTCTGCTCGCGCTGTATCAGCCGGTCGGGACGGACCTGCGCCTGCTTTGTACGATTCTGAAGGTTAACAACGACTTCGAACGGATTGCGGACTGCGCCGTGAACGTGGCGGAGCGTGCCAAGCACCTCGTCGATCATCCGGTCTATCGCGCCGATGTGGAGATACGCGAACTGTGCAACGTCGTGCAACAGACGCTGCGCCGCGCGATCCAGGCTTACGGCGCAGAAGATCTCGAGGCGGCGCAGGCCATCCGCCGCGGCGACACGGTCATCGACGATCTCTACGCCCGGATCATCAAGGATTTCACCGCCGAGGGCGCCACCGGCCCGGATAACACCGCCGCGATGCTCGACGCCCTGTCCGTCGCGAAAAACCTCGAACGCATCGCCGACCACGCGACCAACATCGCCGAGGACATCATCTATCTCATCACCGGGCAGATCGTCCGGCACCAGTCCTGACCCGCCGGGCTTAACAACCCCGTCGAAAAAGGACGGCGCGTCCCACCGGGATGCGAATCTCACTGAGAAAACCCGGCATTCCAAGGGTCGGTCGTGAGTCCTTCAACCGGCGGTGAACCCGCGATACCCGGAAAGGAAGACAATAACCGCCCCAACCCAGAATCCGTACGACGGGCCATCCCCACCGCCCGCCCCCCCCCGATCCTCGACCCGTAACAGCCTGTACGGGCTGTTAGCGCTGAGCGCCCGCGACATTGTGCGTTGCGGCGGATTCCTCCGGGCGGATTCAACAGGCCGCAAGACCGCTTCGTGTCGTCTGCCGCAAATCGTGTCGTGTGCCGCAATGATGACACGGCAACGGCTCCCACTGGCGCGGAGCGGTTTGTGCGAGATCAGAGCCCGGCGCAACGTCTGGCGAAGTGCGACCACCACGTCGCACAGCCTGATCGGAAGCCGCAGTCGGCGCACGTTCACGGGTTGCAGATCGACATGCACGGCATGCGCCGCGGCCAGCCCGTCGGCTTCAGCCCGCGCCTGTTGCATGCGCCGCGCCAGTTCCGCATTCAGCCCCACGGAACATTGACCGGAGCTGCTCCGTCCACTGCCGATTGCGCAGCCGTCAGCCGCTCCGACACTTGCGTTGCGACGCAATCTGTGCTCGATTTCGGGGCAATCGGAAAGCCTCCTTGCAGGTCAGCACGGTTGACGCCGTGCGGGTTCTAACCTCGCAGATACGGCATTTCGAGTTCCTTGTTGCGAAGAGAACATCGAATTCATGCCTGAGGGATCCGGCCGCTCGCCCCGCCGCCGGGCGATCTCACGCCTGATGATACACTTCCCCGCCTTTCGCCTTGAATTCCGCGGATTTTTCGGTCATGCCGACCTTAATCGCCGCCGCCTCGCCGACGCCCATCTTCGCCGCGTAGGCCCGCACATCCTCGGTGATTTTCATCGAGCAGAACTGCGGACCGCACATGGAGCAGAAGTGGGCGGTCTTCGCGCCGTCCTGCGGGAGCGTCTCGTCGTGGAACGCGCGGGCGGTGTCGGGATCGAGGCTGAGATTGAACTGGTCCTGCCAGCGGAACTCGAAGCGGGCCTTGCTGAGGATGTCGTCGCGGAGTTGCGCCGCCGGGTGGCCTTTCGCGAGGTCCGCCGCGTGCGCCGCGACCTTGTAGGCGATGACGCCCTGCTTGACGTCCTCGCGATCGGGCAGGCCCAGATGCTCCTTGGGGGTGACGTAGCACAGCAGCGCCGTGCCGTACCAGCCGATCATCGCGGCGCCGATCGCGCTGGTGAGGTGGTCATACCCCGGCGCGATGTCCGTGGTCAGCGGGCCCAGGGTGTAGAACGGCGCCTCGCCGCACCACTCCAGTTGCTTCTCCATGTTTTCCTTGATGAGATGCATCGGGATGTGCCCCGGGCCCTCGTTCATCACCTGCACGTCATGCTCCCACGCCCGGCGCGTCAGCTCGCCCTGCGTATGCAGCTCGGCGAACTGTGCCTCATCGTTGGCATCGGCGATGCATCCGGGCCGCAGCCCGTCGCCGATCGAGAACGAGATGTCGTAGGCGGACATGATTTCGCAGATGTCGTCCCAATGCGTGTAAAGGAAGTTCTCCTGATGATGCGCGAGGCACCACTTGGCGAGGATCGACCCGCCGCGCGAGACGATGCCCGTCACTCGTTTGGCGGTCAGAGGAATGAACCGCAGCAGCACGCCCGCGTGAATCGTGAAGTAATCCACGCCTTGCTCGGCCTGCTCGATCAGCGTGTCGCGGAACAGATCCCACGTCAGTTCTTCCGCCCGGCCGTCCACTTTCTCGAGCGCCTGATAGATCGGCACGGTTCCGATGGGCACGGGGCTGTTGCGCAGGATCCACTCCCGCGTCTCGTGGATGTTCTTGCCGGTGGAGAGGTCCATCACCGTGTCCGCGCCCCAGCGCGTCGCCCAGACCATCTTCTCGACCTCCTCCTCGATGGAGGACGCGAGCGCCGAGTTGCCGATGTTGGCGTTGATCTTGGTGAGGAAGTTGCGCCCGATGATCATCGGCTCCAGTTCGGGGTGGTTGATGTTGCACGGGATAATCGCCCGTCCGCGTGCGACCTCGTCGCGCACGAACTCGGGCGTGACCCGCGCCGGGAGCGCCGCGCCGAAGCTTTCGCCGCGATGCCGCTGCTTGAAGAACTCCGCATACCGCGGATGCTCCAGCATGCGCTCGAGGCACTGGTTCTCACGGATGGCGACGAACTCCATCTCCGGGGTGATGAGTCCGCGACGGGCATAATGCATCTGGGTCACGCGCCGACCGGACTTCGCCCGCAGCACCGGCCGCCGCGCCTCGGCGGGAAACCGCTCGACGCGCACCGATTCCGCCCGCGCGTAGCCGTCGTCCTTCGGCTGAACCTTCCGCCCGTCGTAGGCCTCGACGTCGCCGCGCGCCGCGATCCACGCCGCGCGCATCGGACGCAGACCGCGCCGCACGTCGACCGCCACGTCGGGATCGCTGTAAGGACCGGACGTGTCGTAGACGAAGATCGCCGGGTTCGCCTCGATGCGTTCGCCGACGCGTGTCGGGGCGAGGTCGATCCGCCGCATCGGCACGCGCAGCTCCGCATGCAACGAACCGGGCAGGTACACTCGGCTGGAACCGGGAAGCGGTCCGACGCTGCGCGAGGGCAGCGCGCTGGGTGCGGGCGTTTCTTCCTTTCCTTCCGAGTGATTCAGGACGTTCAAGGACGCAATCGACATCGGTTTATCTCCAAGGCCCGCAAGCGCAGCGCCCTCGCCGGGCGGGCCGGTGCAACTCTGGATCGACAGCCGGATCATTTTACGCCGCGGCAGGGGAAAAGACAGGCGCGGACCGGCGGGGAGGGACGTGCTGAGGTTCTTTGTTGCAGGGTTGTTGCATCAACTCGGAGCGCAGGCGTTCTGTCCGCACGTGCGAAGGGGAGCTTCGCGATCCTGCTGCGGCGTGCGAAGCGGAGCTTCGTGATCCTGGCGACGAGTTCGATCGCGTCCGGTGGGTTCGTGGTGAAACGCCGCCGATAACGCGGGAAGCCCGGCCACATTTGAGAGGCGGAGGCTGACGCCCTCTCGTCCGCGAATTGTACCTTACTTCCGTGATGGACGGTCGAAAAGCCGCCGACGCCGTGTAAACCGGCTCGGCTGCGCAGCGGGGCGGCGCAGCGCCGATTACGCGGACGATCCACGCGGACGTGGAGGTGCGTCGCGGGGCGGCGGCTACCGATAGATGCCGGGAGGGGCGCGCTGGCGATGGCGCGGCGCGTGAGTCGAGCGGATCGTCGCGGAGCAGGACATGAAGCCGGAGATCATCGAAGCGATCAAGCGCAGTGCGGCGGTTCCGTCGATGCCCGCCGTGGTGGTACGGTTCCTCGAGGTGATTCAGGATCCGGACTTCACGTATGACGACGTGGTGCGCGTGCTGTCCGCCGATCCGGGGACGGTGAGCGAGATCCTGCGGCTGGCGAACTCGCCGCTGTTCGGGACGCGCCACGACATCACGTCGCTGAAAACCGCGTTGACGCTGCTGGGTCCGAAGCGGACGCGGTCCCTGGTGCTGGGGCGGTATCTGGTGGAGTCGATGGGCGGGCGCGACGTGGACGGGCTGGACATGAGTTACGCCTGGCGGCGGTCGCTGGTGTGCGCCGTGGTGGCGTCGCAACTGGCGGGGAAGCGGCGTTCGCAGGTGCGCGAGGAAACGTTCATCAGCTCGCTGCTGGCGGACATCGGGATCCCGATTCTGGCGCAGGCGATGACGGAGAAGTACTGGCCGATCAGCGAGCGGTATGCGCCTTACGGGATTCCGGTGACGCCGGAAGACGAGGTGCGGGCGGTGGGCGTGCATCACGCGGAAGTGTCGGCGATGGTGCTGGATTTCTGGAAGCTGCCGGAAGTCGTGGTCGCGGCGGTCCGCATGCATCCGTCGCCGCCGGAAACCGTGGCAGGCAGCGGCGGCGAGGCGGCTCGGATCGCGCATTTCATTCACGGCGCGGACATGATATCGCGGTTGCTCTGCGAGGTTCCTGACGAGGCGTCGATCGAAGAGCAATGCCGCAAGGCGATGGAGGCGGCGGACTGCGACCTGACGATGCTGCTCGAGGTGCTTCCGAAGGTGGAGAGCGAGGTCAACGAACTGGCGAAGCTGCTGCGGATCGACGTGGTCGCGGGCTCGGTCTACGAGCTGCTGGCGCGAAACGTGCGGGAGCTGCTCGCGGCGCCGGCGGTTGCGTAAGCGGATTCGTGACGCGAGCGCGGCGCGACAAGCGCCGGCGGCAAGACAAGGCGCTGACCGGCACGGCGCGCGGGGACAGGTCGAAGGGGTCGATGAAAACGGGGGCGCAAATGCGCATCGACAGACAGGAGAGTCCGGCGGCGTACGTCTCGAGCGGAGCGGCGGCGACGCGCTTCGGACCCGTCGGCGGTGAGGGGTGCGCGGTCGCGGCGGCGCCGGCGACGGGTCGTCGCGCTTCACACCGGCACTGGCGTCCGTCGACAGCGGTGGAGCTTGCCGTGCCCGGGGATCCGGGCGTCGGCGTCACGGGGCGATTGCTGAATCTGTCGGAGGACGGGCTGGCGTGTCTCGTATCGTCGGATGCCGTGGCGATGCTGACGGCGTCGGGGCAGGTGCGTTGCAGCCTGGGACTGGCTGGAGCGGCGGCGAGGTTGACGCTGGCCGCACGGGTGGCGCACGTCAGCGACGCTTCGGAGCCCGGACACAGCCGCGTGGGACTGGATTTCACGCGGGATTCAAGAAACGCTGAGGCCCGGCGACGGGTCTGTGAGGCGCTGGTTCACGCGCCGTTCTGATCACATAACTGAGAGACGATATGTCCACCACGGCAACCCTTCCCGCAAACTTCCGGCGTGACGCCATCCTGCAACAGGTGATCGCCCGCGGCACGCGCGTTACGGTCACGGAGCGTGGGGAAAGCGGCTGGCGCATGCACACGGGCACGTTCCTGCCTGAGACCGGAGGCGAGGGTTTGATTTGGGTTGAACTGGGAGACGAGCCGCGTGAACCCGGCGGAGTCGGAGGCGCGGGTCTTGCGCCGGGACGGGAGATCGGGCTGACGTTTCGCCGGGGACACAAGAAGTGCATCTGCTGCTGCACCGTCGAACGATGCGAAAGCGGCGGCGGAGTGACCCGGATCGGTTTGCGGCGGCCTCGGCAGGTGCAGGAGCTTCAGCGGCGGGTCTTCGAGCGCACCGAACCGACGAAGGACTGTCCGATCGAGGTGGAATTGCGGGCCTTGCCCGGCGGAACCTCAACGGGCGGAGTCATCCGCGGGAGTCTGATCGACATCTCGGCCGGCGGCATCAGGGTTCGTGCGAACCTGACCGGCAAGATTGAAGTCGGCGCGGGCTACCTTTGCAGTCTGCGGTCGGATGCGGCGCGGATGGCGCTGACCGTGGAAGCGGTGCTTCGTCACGCGGAAGCTCCGGTCGACGGGGCAGCTTCGCTGGGGCTGCAATTCATCGGGTTGGAGGCGTCCACGCAGGGATATGAGAAGCTGCTCGGGTTGGCGCGGTTCGTGAAGTCGCTTCAGCGTCGGACGGCTCGGACGGCGGAGCAGGAGGGTGGTCGGACCGGAGTGTCGGCGGTAAAATCCGGGCATGACCGCATTCACATTCGTCCGCACTGACTGGGGTACGTTCAGCTTCGTTTCGCGCGACGACCGGCTTGTCGCGACTTACCTTCCCGCGTCACGCGCTGACGCGATCGTCCGTATCCGCCGGGGGTTCGGTGAGGTTCGCGAGGATCCCGGGGCGTTGCCGCGGTTCCAGCGACAGGTGCAGGCGTACTTCCGGGGGGAAACATTCGCTTTCGACGTCGAGTTGAACGTGGACGACCTCACGCGGTTTCAGCGGCAGGTTGTTGCGAAGTGTCGGGCGATCCCACCGGGGCGGACGCTGTCTTACGGCGAGCTCGCCCGACAGGCCGGAAAGCCCGGGGCCGCCCGCGCCGTCGGCGGCGTGATGTCGCACAATCGCCTGCCGATCGTGGTGCCGTGTCATCGGGTCGTGCGCTCCGACGGTTCGCTGGGCGGATTTTCCTCGCCCGGTGGTTTGAAGGACAAGGAGCGCCTGCTTGCGCTGGAGCGTCGCGCCGCGGGACTGCGCTTTGCCCGGCTTGAGTTCTACCGCGCCTGCTGGGCGAGCGCCTGAAGTTGGACAAGCGCGTTCTGGCTGCGTTGAAGCTGGGCGAGGGACGTCTCGAGGGCGAGGAACTGTCGCTCCAGGCGGGCGCGCTTCCCGTCGAGCGTCAGCGTCAAGGCGTCGATGCGGTCGCTGAACAACTCTTTCTGATTGTCGAGCAGCTCGGTCCGCGCGGGAATCACGCCCTCCTCATCCGTCAACCCGTCGAACGTCTCCTCGAGCACGTCGCCCAGACCGGTTCCGTCGTTCGTGAAGAGCGCTTCGATCTGCCGCGGCGCGGCGGCGTAGGCCTCGCGGAACTTCTCAGCGTCGAACTCGAGGGTGTGATTCGTACCGATCGACAGCCCGATCGCAGACAGCGTGCGATAAAGGTCGCCGCCATCCTCGAAGCGCCTGAAAAAGACGTTGGTCAGCCGGGCGCGGACGGTGGAGACGGTGGAGTCGCCGAAAAGGACGCCGCGCGCCAGCGTCTCAGAGTTGAACTTCGTCGCGTTGCCGATCGACGACTGCGCGCCGTTGATCGCGTCCACGAAGGTCTGGATCGCCCCGACGATCTTCTCGACGTCCTGCGACACCGTCAGCGTCACCGGATCCTCGGATACGTCCAGCAGGTTGAGCGTCACGCCGGGAATCACGTTCTCCAGCGTGTTGCTGGAGCTGGTGATCAGCACACTGTTGTCGCCGTCGCCGTAGGTGAGGATCGCGTCCTGCGCGCGGATGAGCGTCTGAAGACCGAGGTCGATGCCTCCCGCGTCCACGAGGAGGTCGCCCGCCCGCCCCGACACTTTCGACGACAACGTCAACGTAAACGGCAGGTCGCCGCCGCCGGTATTCACCACCGCCGCCGTGACGGACCCTCCCGTGGCGTTGATCTTCGCGGCGACATCGTTGAGCGTGTCGCCAGCCGCGATATCGATGCGCGTCTCGAACGTACCGTCGATGAAGGCCTGACCCTCCTTCGCGGTTCCGACGAGGCGCAGGTCGCGCGCGGTGGTTCCGCCTTCGTCCGTAACCGTGAGGCGGCCTGTCCCCTCCGTCCGGTCTTCGAGCAGGATGCCGTCGCCCGTGTCGTTGATTCGCGCGAGGACGTCAACACCGGCCTGCTTCGCCGCGGCATTGATGCGCTCGATCACCTGTCCGACGGTCTTGACGCCGTTGGTGGAGATTGTGACGCTGAAGCTATGTCCGCTGGCGGCGGTGACGGCGAACTCGCCGGACGTGATCCCTCGACCCTGATTCATGCTGGAAACGAGCGTTCCGGAGGCGATGTACTTCCGCTGCACGTTCCCGCCTTCGACGACGTCGCCTTCGGCGACCCGGCCCGAGCCGTCGCCGACCGCGATGCCCAGATCGACGGCGCTGCTGCCCGTGACGTCCTTGATCTGAATCTGACCGCCGCCGCCCGAGGCGTCCACGATGCGCAGCCCGCTGCCCGCGGCATTGATCGTCGCGGACAGGTTGATCGCCGCCAGATCGCGGTTGAGGACGTCGATCACGTCTTGCAAGGTGTTCGCCCCGGCCAGATCGACGGTGGCCGACGCGCCGCTGCGGTTCATGAAGCTGATCTGCCCCAGCCCGACGCCCGCGCCGCCCTGAAGATTGCGCAGCAGGACCGTGTTCAATCCGCCAACCAGGTCGCGCGAGACCAGGGACGCGCCGGCCGAGAACTCGCCGTCGAGAATCCCGAGGTCGGCGGCGGCGTCGGAAGCGACGCCGTCCGACGTTTTTCCGGCGCGGACGGCGATCGTCACGTCCGGCTGCGACGTTTCGAGCACGAGATTCTTTCCGTCAACACGCGCGGTCACGCGCCCGTCATTGCCCTCCGCAAACTGAATCGCGCGGACGACGTCGCCGAGCGACTGCACGCGGTAGATGTCCCGACCCGAGATCGACGTCGCGCCGTCCGTCTTCGTCGCCAGGATGCCGAGGTCCGCGGCCGCGTTGCCCGTCTTGTCCGCGATCTTGAACACCGGAGCCTCGCCCGACGCCGTGCTCTCGTCCGTCACCACCAGGTGCGACTGCACGAACTGGGCGCGGATCGACGCTCCGGAGTTGTTCAGGCGGTCGATCACCTCCTGCACGGTTTTCGCACCAGCCAGGTCCACGTCGGTGTTCTGTCCGTCTCGCGTGGTGATCGTCATGACGCCGAGGCGCACGCCGTTGCCGGCGTTCAAGGCCTCGATCCGCGTCGAACCTTCAAGAAAATCCGTCAGCGACACGGAGAACCCGCCGCCTTCGCCGCCGGTGATCTCGAACACCAGGTCGTCATTCAGCGAGCCGTTGGCGAAGCGCCCGACGCCGTTGCCGTCGCTCAGGAACGAAAGCGATGTCCGCTCCGACACGGAAAGCAGTGCCCGACCGTCGCGCCGCGAACCGGGCGACCGACCGGCAATCCCCAGATCCGTCGCCGTGAAGCCGCCTCCCACGTCATCAATGATCAGGTCCGATGTTGTGGCGCCGGTCAGATCCTCGATGACGAGGCGGTCGCCGGTCGCGCCGTTCTCCTCGAGTCCGGTCACCCGCGCCCGGACGTTCACGCCGTCCGCCGCGTTGATCGCCGCGACCACGTCCTCCAGCGTCAGGGCGAACGAGAGATCCACCTGCGCCGAAGCCCCGCTGCGATCCGTGATCTTGATCGATCCCCGGCGCACACCCTGTCCGCCGTTCAGAACCGAAAGCTCCGTCGCGTCATGGACCTTGCCTTTGCCCAGCTCGAACGTCAGCGTGCCCGCCCCGACCGGCGTCTGACTCGCGTCCGCGAATCCGCGGGAGACGAGTTGCGAGTTGGTCACCAGCCGGCGCACCCGGAACGTGAACGTCCCCGGCGTCGCCCCGGAAGACGCCGTCGCGGTCAGCGCCTCCGGTTTCGAGCTGGACGCCGAGAACACCTGGAACAACGCCGCCGTCTTGAACCGCACGCTCGCGTTCTTCGCCGCGAGGATCTTCGCGCTGATCTCGAGATACGCTGTCTTCTGCGCGTCCACGCCGGACATGCGCAGACGCAACTGGTTCAAAGGCCGGGCCTCGATCGCCATCAATTGCTCGATGAGCTGCGCATGATTGATGCCTGATAGGAGTCCGACGCCCGTGCTGATGCCGCTCATATCTGCGCCTCCGCTTCGGTCATCCGGCGCGCTCGGTCACGCGCGCCTGGACGGTCATGCGCACCGCGCCCCGCCTGGGCGAAGCGCCGCATATCGAGGTATCGGCACAACCCGCCGTCCGCTAAACCGGCGGAATCCGCCGGACCCCGGCCCGGAACGGCAACGCCGGACCCCGGCCCGGAACGGCAACGCCGGACCCCGGCCCGGAACGGCAACGCCGGACTGAGGCGGCACTCTCCGGGACAGTTAATCACCCGGGGGCCGCCGTCCGCCGAGCGAACCTCCGACGGGCGAGCCTTGGACGGTTGAACGTCGGGCGGTTGATTTTTGAATCGCTGAACCTCGGATCGTCGAATCTCGCACAGTCGAGCCTTCGGCGACCAAGCCTCACGCATGCGAGCGCCCGGCGGTTGAACTTCGTGCGGCTCAACGTAGAATCATCGGAATTCAGCAGCGGTCCGGACTGCTCGGACCTCCGGCTGATACGGCGCCCGATGCCGGGGTAGCTCAGTTGGTTAGAGCGTCTGACTGTGGATCAGAAGGCCGAGGGTTCGAGTCCCTCCTCCGGTAGTCGATTTTTCCGCGAAACTCGCTTGTTTTCTCGGGTTTTTCTGAAAGTGTCATGACAGTGGCACTTATCACGTCATGCCGGCAGACGCCGCGTTTCCCCCCGTCTGCCGTTGTGAAGTGCAACCGGGAGTACAACGCGGTCCGTGCCCGGTTTTATCCAGCCCTTCCCCCCTGCGCACGCCCGCGCGGGGAAGCTGCGGCCTTGCCGTCCGTGCCCGTCGCCTTGGCGGACGCCGCCCCGCGTCCCGCCGCCGGGATCGCGGGAAGCTTGGCGACTTCCGCCCAAAGGTCCAGGAGCCGGGCATCGATGTCGTTCCGTTCCGTGACGCCGACCGCCGCGTGCCGGGCAAGGATGCGCTTACCCGATCCGCTCACGCCCACCGTCGGGCAGGATCAGCGCGTGACATCGCCGCTCCCCGGAAGCCTTCGACGACGGCGAGACCTGGGTGGTCAATTGATAGACGCTGCCGCTGCTGCGCGTTCGGACGGTTGTTGAACCCCGTCGCGTGACCGCCGACAGATG
>JABWBH010000050.1 GCA_013360585.1 Phycisphaerae bacterium
GGACGACGATGACGACCTGGACGGGTCGGACGACGTGGTGATCGACGAGGATTTTTCCTCGACGAGCGTCTCGCCGACGCATGACGACGCGGGGAACCTCACCAAGGACGCGGACTACGCGTATGTCTATGACGCGTGGAACAACCTGGTCAAGGTCAGGGCGCAGAATGATGCGGACGTGGTGGTCGGCGTCTATGCCTATTACGCCGACAACCGCCGGGCGAGCAAGGTCGTCAGCAATCGCGGCGAGCTCGACGGCGTGACGTACTTCTTCTACGACGGCCTGCGCGAGATCGAGGAGCGCAACGGCGCCGAGGCCGTGACGCAGCAGTACGTCTGGGGCCACGAGTACATCGACCAGCTTTTGATGATCCGCGGCGCCGGCGGCACGTGGTTCGTGCATCAGGACGCGAACTGGAACGTCATCGCCCTGACGACGCCCGGCGGCGACGTGGCCGAGGAGGTGCAGTACCAGCCCTACGGCCTGCCGCAGGTCAAGCGTCATCTGGCCTTCGGCGACGCGGACGCGGACGGCGACGTGGATGGCACGGACAACACCGCCCGCACCGCCGCGCTCTCGACGTACAACCGCGCCTTCGACGCCGACTTCGACGGCGACGTGGTGAACACCAGCGGCGACGCGGACAAACTCGCCTGGGACGCCTCTTACACCGACCCCGACGCCTCGGTGACAAGGGTCGTCCCCAACCGCAGCTTCTCGCCCACGGGCAACCCGTTCCTCTTCACCGGCCGCCGCCTCGACGCCGAAACCGGCCTCTACCACTACCGCTTCCGCACATATCACCCCACGCTCAAGACGTTCATCCAGCGGGATCCGCTGGGGTACGTCGACTCGGCGAGTCTGTATCAGTATGTGGGGGGCAGCCCCACAGCGGCGGGGGATCCGCTGGGGTTGATGACTTGGGTCGGTGATGATTGGCACCATGAACTACCGAAGGAATTTCAATGGCTATGGGATCTACTTGGCATCGACAACAATGCCCCAGAGTTTGGAAAATTGGTTTCCTGGGAGTACCATCGTGGTAGGTTCTGGAAGACAATTCACAACTGGTATAATGCCATGTGGCGGGCATGGATAGCGCACATATGGAGAACACATGGCCGTCTCCCCACGCCTGATGAGGTTCGCGCATACTTGCAAACAATGCGATCTGCGTTCTCCAAGTGGTTAGCGCACATGCGGCCCGCGACTACTCGATATCGTGGCCGAGTCATATCGCTTAGAGGGGCTAAGCGGATTGTAAAGTACATACCTGGTATAGGATGGGTATTGTTGGCTGTTGATGTTGCAAGCGCCGACAATTCAGCTCTGGCGTTGCTTGACTACTTTACGTTCGGACTTTATCGGCCCATCCAACCAACATACTTTGATCCAGAGAAGATGATCACCACACATCCTTACTATGACGGGTGCGACCCTGATGCGGGAGGGGATGACGGCGGTGGATATTCGCCGTCGCCCGCTCCCCCACCGGTGTTCGGAGGCGGTGATGCCATGTACTGATCGTGATACTGACCGACACTGTTTCGACAACCACGCTTGGGTTAGCGTGGCCGCCGATACGCGTAAGAATCGTTCTATTCGCCTGTGTTACTTGCTTGGAAGAGGCCGTTATGGTTCCATGGTATCCTATGGTATGCGATTCGCGCGGCCGATATCTCTGCGCTGTGCGATGTAAGGCCAGCGGCCCCTTGGGGGTCGAGTCCGATCATCGCGTCGATGTCTGGGATCTGACAACGCTACAAAAGACGACTAGTGGCGCGATCAGATACGAGGTTAATATCGGGCGCCTCGATCTGTCTCCCGATGGTTGCGCGATCGTATCCGCGACATACAAGAACGGCGCCTCGCTGTACATCGGCGCCCCACTTGCGAGAAAACAGGATCTGACCATTAAGCCGATTGATGGAGTCTTCTTTCTGACGAACAGACTTTTCGGCATTGGTGCCGAGGAGAAAGGCACCGGCTTCTGGAGTGTTGATTCTGGAATCCTGGTAAAGCGACAACCGGTTTATCGCGTTTTTGTGAATCCGTATGGCGGACCTTCATTGGCGCCCTCAATAGAGCGCGACTGCTATTGGTTCATCAATGAACGCGCGGAGCGACTCGATGCCCGCGAGTTGGCGTTCGTTGGGCAGCGACCACTAAGGGCGTCGTTCAGCAATGATGGCAGGTTTGCTGTCGTTTGTGAAACTGGTGTCACACGTGGCATTGATCTGAGAGAGCAAACGGAGATGTGGCAGGTGCGCCTTCCTGAGAAATGGCAACCCCAGGATGCTTGCATCCTCGAAAATGGCGATGCATTTCTTTTGAGCACTCGGCAAACGGATGGTCTCGTAGAAATCTCTTTATGCTCATTAGCGTCAGGCGAGGTTTGCAGCATTTTGAGGCGACAGCCGCTTGGCCCATATGCGGTTTTTGCGCAAGAGCACGCCATGTTGATCGAGGCGACGGGAGGATTGTTCCGTTACGAAGATGGAGCGTTCCGTAGTGTTGCCGAAGTGCGGTCAGTCAACGACGAGTACGAGTTAGTCCGAGCGCCATGAGTTGTCGACGACCTACAGCCCCTTCAAACTAAGACGCTTCGCTGTACTTCCGGTATCTCGACCCCGACCACTGGTATCGGGCGCGGCTTCAGGGGACGCCGGCGGGGGCGATCCTGCTGGAGAAGATGCACAAGGGGAAGCTGACGACGCTGGATTCGTCGGCGGCGTTTCCTTCGGATCCGGACGTGCTGCGGGTCAAATGCGTTGGCTCGGCGCTGGAGGTGTGGTATAATCCCGCGGGGACGCCGGGCTCGCCGACGCTTTCGGCCTCGGATGGGGACATCGGCTGGGGCGGGGTGGCGCTTAGCGGCTGGGACGCGCTCTTTGACAATTTGAAGGTCGGCTACGACGCGGACGACGATGACGACCTGGACGGGTCGGACGACGTGGTCATCAGCGAGGATTTTTCCTCGACGAGCGTCTCGCCGACGCATGACGATGCCGGGAACCTGACGAAGGACGCGGATTACGCCTACGTCTATGACGGCTGGAACAACCTCGTCAAGGTGAAGGCGCAGAACGACGCCGACGTCGTGGTCGGCGTCTACGCCTACTACGCCGACAATCGCCGGGCGTCCAAGACCGTGACCAACCGCGGCGACCTCGACGGCGTGACGTACTTCTTCTACGACGGCCTGCGGGAGATCGAGGAGCGCAACGGCGCCGAGGCCGTGACCCAGCAGTACGTCTGGGGCCACGAGTACCTCGACCAGCTCCTCATGATCCGGGGCGCGGGAGGGACATGGTTCGTGCATCAGGACGCGAATTGGAACGTCATCGCCCTGACGACGCCCGGCGGCGACGTGGCGGAAGAGTATCAATACCAGCCCTACGGCCTGCCGCAGGTCCGGCGGCATCTGGCCTTCGGCGACAGCGACGCGGACGGCGACGTGGACGCGAGCGACAACACCGCCCGCACCAACGCGCTCTCGACGTACAACCGCACGTTCGACGCGGACTTCGACGGCGACGTGGTCAACACCAGCGGCGACGCGGACAAACTCGCCTGGGACGCGAGCTACAACAACCCCGACGCCTCAATCACGATGGTCGTGGCCAACCGGGCGTTCTCGCCAAGCGGCAACCCGTTCCTCTTCACCGGCCGACGGCTCGACGCCGAGACAGGCCTCTACTACTACCGCTTCCGCACGTATCACCCGGTGCTCAAGACGTTCATCCAGCGCGATCCGCTAGGGTACGTCGATTCGGCGAGTCTGTATCAGTACGTGGGGGGAATGCCGACGGCGGCGGGAGACCCGTTGGGGCTATCGCGGGATGTTCCACCGGACTGGCCGCCCCCAATTCCGGGCAAGCCCTGGCCCGGAAAAATAGGGGATGATGTGAGCAATGACCCCTCAGCGGATGATGGAACAAATGACGCCGAGCACTGCGAAAGGCTCAAGAGAATACGCACCGATGCCGCATTGGATGAACTTGCTCACGAAGTCGCGCAAGCAGCAATCGTTGCAAAAGAAGCAGCAAAAGTCAGTATTGTTATTTTTGGAATATTTGTTCCCGATCCATCCGATGCTATGTGGGCGCTTATCTTAAGCCGGCAAGGACTACAAATCCTAAAAATCGGTGGAAAATGGGTTGTGAAGAAAGGGGAAGAGATACTTGATGCCATAAAGGCAAAAAGCGAGCTCCGAAAAGCTTTGAATGCACTAGACGAAGCTAGACGCAAAGCCAGAAAGGCATATAACACAAATCCTGCATTCAGGAGATGGTTTCATACCAAGTACAAACCGGACGTCAAAGTTCCTGGTGGAAAGGGAGGACGTACGAATCCAGATTTAACGGATGATCAGTTGGCCGATGCATATGAACAGTGGCAAGAGCTGCAAGAACAGTCTAGGAGAGGGCGTAGGGGTAGAGATCAGGATCCCTAAGAATGTATACAGTAGTTCGTGTAGGCAGCACAACATTGGCTGATGATGTTAGTGACGCAATCGTCCGTATGCTGACTGAGTTTGGGGTGTCGAGCCCCGGGCCAGGCGTACGAAATCCGCATTTCGTTAATGGAGAATTGTGTACGAGCTCCGATTGGGTGCTTCATCGGGATGCGATAATTGCATTCTTGCGGCGTTGGAGTGCGGCTGGCTGCGACCATATCTATGCAGAATTGGATATCGAATTTGATGTGGCGGTCTATCCGGAGGATCGTTCAGGCTTGCTTGCTAAGTGTTTATGTATTGATAACGCACTTATCGGCGAGCTTCATCAAACTCACAGTAATATCATGATTTCAGTCTATAACGATGTAGATGAGAATGAGTGATAGACTGATGATCGTCGTTCTGGCAGGCAAACTTCGTGTGCGCATGAACTGCATCCCGTGCCGGGATGTTGCCAAGGTGTGGTATAATCCCGCGGGAACGCCGGGCTCGCCGACGCTTTCGGCGACGGACGGGGACATCGGCTGGGGCGGGGTGGCGCTGGCCGGCTGGGACGCGCTCTTTGACAATTTGAAAGTCGGGTACGACGCGGACGACGATGACGACCTGGACGGGTCGGACGACGTGGTCCTCGACGAGGACTTCGCGTCGGCGACGGTCTCGCCGACGCATGACGACGCGGGGAACCTGACGAAGGACGCGGATTACGCGTATGTCTATGACGCGTGGAACAACCTCGTCAAGGTCAGGGCGCAGAATGATGCGGACGTGGTGGTCGGCGTCTACGCCTACTACGCCGACAACCGCCGGGCGAGCAAGGTCGTCAGCAATCGCGGCGAGCTCGACGGCGTGACGTATTTCTTCTACGACGGCCTGCGCGAGATCGAGGAGCGCAACGGCTCGGAGCAGGTGACGCAGCAGTACGTCTGGGGCCACGAGTACCTCGACCAACTGTTGATGATCCGCGGGGCCGGCGGCACGTGGTTCGTGCATCAGGCCGAGGCCGACCAAGGCGGGAGGGCGAGGGACTGGAACGTCATCGCCCTGACGACGCCCGGCGGCGACGTGGCCGAGGAGGTGCAGTATCAGCCCTACGGCCTGCCGCTGGTCAAGCGCCACCTGGCCTTCGGCGACAGCGACGCGGACGGCGACGTGGACAGCGCCGACAACACCGCCCGCACCGCCGCGCTCTCGACGTACAACCGCGCGTTCGACGCCGACTTCGACGGCGACGTGAGCAATACCAGCGGCGACGCGGACAAGGAAGCCTGGGATGCTTCGTACAACGACCCGGCCGCAAGCACCACGATGGTCATCCCCAACCGCAGCTTCTCGCCGACGGGCAACCCGTTCTTGTTTACGGGCCGTAGATTGGACGCCGAGACCGGCCTCTACTACTACCGCTTCCGCACGTATCACCCGACGCTCAAGACGTTCCTCCAGCGCGACCCGCTGGGATACGGAGCGTCGGGGCCGTCACTCTATAGCTACGTTGACAGCCATCCCTTGAAAGCAGTGGATCCTCTTGGTCTATGGCCATGCGCTCAAGACTCGGCCAGCGCTGGCGGAACGGCTGGCGGTGCAGCAGCCTTGGCAGAAGAGGCAGTCGCCGTTAAAGCAATCGCAACGGGAAACATTGCTAAAGCTGCGGCGGCTGTCAAGCGATTGCAAGATTTCATAAGCATAGGAGTTACTAATGTCTCTGCAACCATAGTGACGCAGCTACAGCGCATCACAAACTGGCTACAGGGAATGAGTCAGAGGCTCTACAACGGTCTTAGTAAAGCCGCTCAAGACGCATACCAAAAAATGATAAACGCGATGCGAGACCATCTCAAGCCGTCTGACATTCAAGGAGCGCTTCTGGAAGCGCAGGGCAAACTTCCGGGATGGAATCACCGCCAAGAAGTGCAAGACGCGCTGAATAGCATTCAGCGATTCATTAATGCTCTACAGAATCAGTTGCAGCACCTTCAGAGAACAAACCAACAGGATTTCAGAGTGGCGGAAATCCAAAGCATGATAAGCCGTCTGCAGGGAGTTCAAGATGAAATCAGAACAGCAATCACCCCATAAGAAATCTGACACACGCTGTCAAGAAAGCACGTCGGGTCACGTACCCTCAAGGAATAATTTGCTTTTTGCTGCGTTTCGGCGCGTGTGCGAGGAGACCAACAGCTCTCAGCGTGCTAGCTTACTGGTGACCTTTGTTAAAGAATATGATTTTCGTGGCGACAGCGAGATACTGAGGGCAATACGTTCTTGGACGCAATCGGACGACGAAGACCTTCGACGAGAAGCCGTATACTCGTTATGCGTGATTAGGCCCATAGAGGATCGGTTAAACATCGCTCGCCAGGCTTGGCCGGGTGCTCCTGCGGGTGACTCGCATTGGTACGCCTCGGCCTTGATCGCTGCTTGCGACTCTCCGAACAAGATAACGTTAGACCTAGTGCTAATGGTTTTGCAGAGTTTATTCACTCCAAGACCAGCCTCCAATTCGCTAGGCACCGATCAAGATCGCCTAGATCAACTTGACGCTGAAGCCACGCGACGTTGGTACATCTGTGCAGCCTACAGCGTTATCACTCACTTTCATGCCATGTTCTTGCACGGTTTGATGAACGATCAGGTATATGAGGCTTCTCGGAATGCATATAGAAGCTGTGCTCGCAACGAATTATCAGAGCCTATCATTGATTGGAAATGTGTGGGTGAAGTGTTAGTACGTGCGACGTCACAAATCTGTAATGAGAAATAGCGAGCTTAACGCCGCCGTTGTTGGTTGAGGATGGTCTTGGCGATCTCCTCGGGCGAGTTGAACGTTCAGGGCAAGCAGTTCGGCGGGGAGGCTGTGTTCACCGGTCACATGGACGACGACTTCATCGCCGAGGTGCAGGTCAAGCTCAACTCGGGGAAGGACGCGGCGATCTACTTCCGCTACCTCGACCCGGACAACTGGTACCGGGCGCGGCTTCAGGGGACGCCTTCGGGGGCGGTCCTGCTGGAGAAGATGCTGAAGGGGAAGCTGACGACGCTGGAGAGGTATTGTCAAATCCTGTGGACGGTTCTCTTTCAGGCGGCGTCCATCCTGAGTCCGTTGACGAACTGAATCCCTCCGATTACCTCTCGCAGCAGGCCTGATCCGCTCAGCGCCCGCCAGTGTTCCTGAGCGCACTGCACCGAGGTATTGTCAGTGTCCGCTTGATGAACCGCGCCCGGGGCCGGCCTGCGGCGTAGGCCGGCCCCGGGCGCGGTTCATCAAGCGGACACAGAACTTCCGAGTGTAAACTATTTGATGACCCCATTAATAATATGAAGGGGGTTGCGTTCCGGCGATACCGGAAGAGCCCAACTGTCGCCGAAAAGTGGAGCGCTCCACTAAACTACCTTGACTAAATCCGAACTCGTGGTACAAGTGCAACCCAGAATACGCGTTTTTCTCGGGAAAAACGCAACGTGCGATTCGTTTGCGGTGGTTTGCAACCAGGAGGTTGCCGGTTCGATCCCGGTCGGCTCCAGTTCCGCAAACCCCGCCGTTGACGCCGCTTCCGTCAACCCGCTCAAGCGAGCCGTGCGGCGAATCGCCTGGATTCCGGTGGGGGGGCGCTCCACTCGTGTTCATGATGGTCCGCCGCAGCAAGCCGCGAACTTCAGCCCGCGCGGACCTTGCGGCGAACGAGCACCGTCATGACGAGCGCGGAGCTTCCGCTGGCGGCGCCGCGGTTGCGTCGGCCCGATCGTCGGCGGGTGACGCTGGAGCCGTGTTGTCTGGAGGAATGTCTGGCTGGGAATCATGCGGCGCGGACGGTATGAGCCGTCGTCGAGCGGCGGGCGTTGTCCTCTCGGGATCAGGCTGCTGAAGTCCGGCAGACAAGATCGGCGCGCGGCGGCATCTGAGGCGTTGGGGTGAGACGAAACGGAGACAAGACCGGTTTTTTCTGGTTCATCCGGCGTTTCCCGGAAACCGCCGGGGAACCTTCTTTCTCGCGGGTTGACGGGCACGGCGTCTTCAGGGATGATGCTCGGTTCACGGCAGCGTCCGCGCGCGGCGGTCAAAGGGGCCCCGGAGCGGAGACCGGAGCAGGGAGCGTCTTGACGCACACATCATGATCAGCGCCATCGACTTGCGCGCGGGGAACACCGTCATCTACGAAGGCGAGCTTTTCATTGTCCACGAGGCGCACCGCGTCTCGAAGGGGAACTGGCGAAGCTACGTTCAGACGAAGCTGAAGAACTTCAAGACCGGGTCGATCATTGACGCCCGTTTCGGCGTGGACGACAAGCTGGACGTTCCCTTCGTCGAGACACGAGCCTACGAGTACCTGTACCCTGAAGGCGACCACCTCGTCGTGATGGACCTGGAGTCGTATGACCAGATTCCGCTGGACAAGGATCTCGTCGGGGACGGGTTGAAGTTCCTGAGGCCGAACGAGAAGCTCAGTTGCCAGATTTATCAGGATAAGGTGGTCGGCGTCGAACTGCCGAACACGGTGGAGCTGCTGGTGAAGGACACTCCGCCGGTGGTCCGGGGGGCGACGGCGACGAATCAGTCGAAGGACGCGATTCTGGAGACCGGCGCGAAGGTGAAAGTCCCGCCTTTTGTGGAACCGGGGGAGAAGATCCGCGTGGACACGCGGACGGGCGAATACGTCGAGCGCGTGCGTTGATCACGGTCTGCGGACAATCCGGCTTGGATCGGAAGCCGACCGGCGCGGTGTGCGCGGCGACGCCGGGTTCGCTTTTGCGCGGGATCGCGTTAGGCGTCGCGCTGGCGGCGGGCGTCGCCCTCCTGGTGAATGAGTCTGCGAAGTCCGGCGGTCGCGCTCCCTCCGGCGCGCAGTGGGCGGCGATGATCGGCGCTGCGGACGTTTTGCTTTCGCCGTCCCTGGAAAGCGTCGCATCGGAGGCGTCGGCGGCGAGTTTTATCATTTTCGCCCTGCCGGGACTGGTGGTCGTGGCGCTGGTGACGGTGCTGGTCGGGCATCGTCGCACGTCGGCGCTGCGGACCGCGAGGGTCGGCGGTCTTTACGGCCCGTGACGATCCGGTCCAGCGTCCGGTTGCACCTCTTCCGTCACGGTTTCGATCTTCGTTTCCCACGTTGGCATGGTACAAGGGCTTTCCGCCGGGCTGATCAGCCGACGAGCGGAACGGTCCGCGGATGACTTCGATGAATCTCTTGAGAATTCTGTTGTCCCTGGTGAAGGAACTCGGCCGGTATTTCATGCGTCTGCCGCGCCGGATCTTCGGTTCGCGCAATGAGCGGATCGTGAAACGGCTGGCACCGTCGGCGTCGCGCGTGCTGGCGTACGAACCGCAGATGCGTTCCCTGGTCGCGGAGGGCGCGGACTACGACGAGGCGTTTGCACGTCGGACGGCGGCGCTGCCCGCGCCGGACGCGAACGACGCGGAGGCGGTGGCGACGCACCGGCGGAAGCTCCAGGAGATCCGGGTGGAGCTGTCAGCGCCGTTGCGGGAGCGTGCAGACGCGCTGCGGAAGAAGCTGGCGGAGGGACAGACCGCGTCGGCCCTGGAGGAAGAGGCGTTCGCGGTCCTGCGGGAGGCGTCGCGCCGGGCGCAGGCGCACCGGCATTTTCACTGCCAGGTCATCGGCGGACGGGTGCTCTACGAAGGCAAGATCGCGGAGATGAAGACCGGAGAGGGCAAGACGATCGTCTGCCACCTGGCGGCGCTGCTGAAGGTGCTCAGCGGTCAGAAAGTTCACATCGTCACGGTCAACGACTACCTCGTGAAGCGCGATGCGGAGTTCGCGGCGCCGATTTTCGAGTTGCTGGGGATCTCCGTCGGGTACATCCAGTCTCAGATGGACCCCTCCGGCCGCGAGGGTCTGCGGCAGAAGGCGTACGCCTGCGACATCACTTACGGAACCGCAAGCGAGTTCGGTTTCGACTACCTGCGCGACAACATGAAGACGCGCCTGGCGGACCAGGTTCAGGGACGGCTGGACTTCGCGATCATCGACGAGGTGGACTCGATCCTGATCGACGAGGCGAGGACGCCGCTGATCATTTCGGGACCGGCGCGCGACGACGTGACGCGGTACGCGCGGGCGAACCGTGTTGCGGAGGAGCTGGTGCATCGTCAGGAGCGGTGGGACCGTCAGGTGAAAAAGACGGTGGCGCGCTACGACGGCGAGTCGCACGACATCGAGAAGCTCCAGGACGCGATGAACATCCTCGGCTGGGGGAAGAAGAAGATCCAGCGCACCGAGCTGAGCGCGGAGGACGCGGAGGCGCTGCCGGACGAAGAAGCGGCGCTGGGTCCGGACTTCCTGACGGATGACCACGTTGAGGCGATCCAGACCTACGAGCGCGAGATTCTGAAGCTTCCGACGGCGGAGCAGTACCGGCGGTACTTCATCTGCAACATCGAGCGGAAGCAGGCGAGCCTGACGCACGACGGCGTGACGGTGGCGCAGGAGCTGCTGGAGATGGGCAGCTTGTACGCCGGGGCGAACATGGAGTGGCCTCACCTGATCGAGAACTCGCTGCGGGCGTGGAAGGTCTACCAGCGCGACCGGGACTACGTGGTGCAGGACGGAAAGATCATCATCGTGGACGTTTTCACCGGGCGCCTGATGCACGGGCGGCAGTGGTCGGACGGTCTGCACCAGGCCGTCGAGGCGAAGGAGCGCGTGCAGATCAAGGAGGAGACGCAGACGCTGGCGACGATCACGATCCAGAACTTCTTCAAGCTGTACAAGGCGATCGCGGGGATGACGGGGACGGCCTCGACCGAGGCCAACGAGTTCATGAAGATTTACAAGCTCGACGTGGTCGAGATACCGACGAACCGCCCGGTGAACCGCCGCGACCACAACGACAAGGTCTACCGCAGCGTCGAGCAGAAGTACCGGGCGATCGTGGATGAGATTCACGAAGTTCACCGCAAGGGGCGCCCGCGCGATCCGTTCCTGATGTACGACGTGTTCTCGGCGCTGCGTCCGATCAAGCAGCGCCTCGGGCAGGACGTTTCAAGGCTCGACGCGATGATGGAGCGCGGCGAGAAGGCGGTGAAGCTCGAAGGCGGCGTGGACAGCGACAAGACCCTCGTGGACGACATGCTGGCGATGTACGACGAGGAGCTGGGCGACCTGGTGCGCGGGCGGCCGATCCTCGTCGGCACGACGAGCGTCGAAAACTCTGAGAAGCTCTCGAAGATGCTCACCCGCGTCCACGGGATCGAGCACGAGGTGCTCAACGCGAAGCAGCACGCCCGCGAGGCGGACATCGTCGCCAAGGGCGGCCAGCTTCACCCCGGCGGGCGCGACGGCAAGCAGCTCGTCGGCAACGTGACGATCGCGACCAACATGGCCGGGCGCGGGACGGACATCAAGCTGGCGCTTCCGGTGGTGTACCCGACGTGCCGCGTGCCGGCGGAGATGCCCGAAGGCGCGCGGGGGAGCGATCTGTATCCGGTCGGCGTGACGAAATGCTGCATCAACTGCACCGAGTATGACGCGGCGACGAACTGCGCGCATTGCTTCAAGCCGAAACTCGACCCGCGTTTCCCGGACCTCGGCCGGCGTGTGTGTGCGATCAACGTTCCCTGCGGACTGCACATCATCGGCACGGAGCGTCACGAGTCACGGCGCATCGACAACCAGCTTCGCGGGCGCTCGGGGCGGCAGGGGGATCCCGGGTCGTCGCGCTTCTTCCTGTCGCTGGAGGACGACCTGCTGAAGCTGTTCCTGTCGGACTTCATGCTGAAGATGCTTGAGAAATACGGTTTCACCGAGGGGCAGTCGCTCGAGCAGAAGAGCCTGACGAAGGGAATCGAGCGGGCGCAGACGAAGGTCGAAGAAAAGAACTTCATGATCCGCAAGGGTCTGCTGGAGTGGGACGAGCCGAAGGATTATCAGCGGCGCGAGTTTTACAAGCATCGCCAGCGCATCCTCGAGGGCCGCGACATCCGGCGCGTCATCCTCGACGTCATCCGGCGGACCGTCGAGACGAACGTCCAGCGGATGCTCGCCCCGGCGTACCCGCGCAAGTGCGCCGCGGACTGGGTGCGGACGCAGCTTGAAGTGAGCGTCGAGGAATCAGCGATCGATCTCGACGACGTGGATCGCGCCGTGGAGCGCATCCGCGAGGAGGCGCGAGAGGAGGCGCACGACCAGATCCGCACGTCGCTCGGCGAGTACATCGACCCGGAGGAACCGCCGCATCAGTGGGACGTCGGCGGGCTGGCGCGCTGGGCGGAGCGCTCGTACAAGATGAACGTCTCGCAGAATCATCTGCGGAAGATGTCGCCGCAGGAGATCGAGGACGCGCTGGTGGAGGCGGCGGATGCATACTACGCCGGCATTCCGCTCGACGGGCTGGCGCGCTTCGCGGACGAGCATTTCGCGATCGATCAGCTCATCGACTGGGCGAAGAACAAGTTCGGCGTCGCCCTCTCGCGCGAGGACTTCACCGGCCGAAGCCGGGACGAAGTCTCGCACCTCCTGATCGAGAAGCTCGAGCAGGCGTACCGTCGGCGGGAGATCGAGTATCCCGTGCAGAACTGCCTCGAATACGCCTTCGCCAACGCGCCTCCGGGCAGCGCCGAAGCCGGGCAGATCGTCGTCCGCTGGGCGAATGAGAAATTCGACGCGGGGTGGACCGCCGCCGACGCGGAGAACAAGTCGCCGCAGGAGCTTTATGAAAGGTTGATCGCGCTGAGCGAGGCTTACCAGTCCCAGGGGCGGTTGAAGCAGGAGATTGCGACGAAGACGGCCGGGATGGACCGGGCGGCGATGACGGACTGGGGGAGGCAGCGGTTCAAAGCGGCGTTTAACCCGGACTTGCTGGCGAAATCAGACGGCGACCCGGTTGCGGCGCTGGAGGCGGCGGGACGGGAGTGGCTTCGGTATGAACTGACCCGGCTGGAGCAGTTCATGCTGCTGCGGATCAACGACCAGGCGTGGAAGGACCACCTCCTGGAGCTGGATCACCTCGAGCACGCGATCCGTCAGCGCCCGCTCGGCGGTGATCAAACGCACCCGCAAAGTCAGTTCGCCATCGAAGGCCGCGAACTCTTCAATGACATGTGGAACCGCGTCAACGACCGCGTCACGGACCTGATCTTCCGGGTGCGCGCGACGCCGGCGCAGACCGGACCGGGCGCCGGTGCGCCATCGCCCACGATCGGAACCGGTCCAGGCCCGGGTACGACGATGACCTTCGGACACGCCGACGCGACCGGCGCGGCGTTCGCGACCGGCGCCGCCGATGAGAACGCGGCGATGCGCGCCCAGAACGTCGAGCAGAAACCCGAAACGATCCGCCGCGACAAGCCGAAGGTCGGGCGCAACGACCCCTGCCCCTGCGGCAGCGGCAAGAAGTACAAGCAGTGCCACGGTAAGGGATAAGACGCTGTTTCAAGACCCAGCCGCGCCCGCCTGCCTTTGACGTTGCGAAGCAAGGTCAAGGATAAGGAAGCGCGCCTTTCGGGCCTTTCACGAGGGTCTTGAAACAGCGTGTAACCCTTCTCCCGAGTCTCCCGCCGGCTCCGGTTGCGGGGGTTGGAATCGCATGAACTCACCTGGCGCGATCCTGCGGGGAGAGCGACCGAAGGGGTTGCGTTCCGGAAGATCATCCGGCGGTCTTCGCCCCGCCGCATCCTCCGAAAGTTCGCCCCCGGAGAATCATCAGGAAGCCTCCGCCCCGGCAGGGGCGCTGGAGAAAAAACCCAGCCCGCCAAGGCTGGGAAGCTCTCAGCGGTCGCTGCGGGACTTCCGTGATCCGATGCCCGGGCGCTCTCGGATGCCCCTCCGCAGGGCAAACCCGGATGCGTCTCCAGGACGTCAGGGCGCGCTGCGTCGCATCTTCAAGCCTCTCAGGGTGCTGCGCGCACCGGCGTCAGAGGGGGACTCATATCCTGTCACCTCCGTCTTCTGGGACGCGCTGCGGTTCGGTTCGGGGATCCGTCGTCGTCGGCCAGCGCTCGACATCCGCCGCCACGCCCGCCAGTCCCGCTATGTACTCCGCGAACGCCTCCTCCATCGCCTCGTCGACGCCGCCGAAATACAGCACGAACACCGCGTGGCCGAAGCTCGAACCCGTCGCCGCCCCTTCCGTCAGAACCGAGGCGCGCACGCGGATCCCGAGCGTTCCGCTCGCTGCGTCTGACATCATGCGGTCGAACGCCTTCGCAAACCGCCCGCCCTGCCCGTGACACAGGAACGCGGTCAACGCCCAGACCCCTGCGTAATACGTCTGCGTCACCGAGGCGTCATCGCGCGACAGAACTTCACCCGGTTCAGTCTCCAGCAGCTCCCGCAACGTGAAACGCGACCCGGTCGTCAACGATTGCCGAAGGTGCTCCAGGCGGAAGGAGTTGTTCAGCGGGATCGGTCTGGGCGGCGTGTGCGTGAAGTCGAAGGATTCGTGATAACACGCCAGCCCCTCATTCAACCACGCCGGCAGCGTCCCCCCCGCGCAGGTCTCGACGTACTGATGCCAGCTCTCGTGGGCGACGGTGGCCAGCGTCACCGCCGGCGTCGTATGAAACAACACCGCCCGTCCGCCCTCGGTGAACCCGCCCGCCCGGATCAGGCGGTATACCGCGAACGATTGCGGATACTCCGTCCGCGTGTACGCCTCCCACTCCCGGCGCGATCCGAAAACGAACGTCTCCATCCTCAACTCGTTCGGGCGCAGCGCCGGCATGCGCAGGCGGTGTTCCCGGTACGCCCGCTCCAGCAGAACCGGAAAGCTCCGCGCCAGCGCCGCATCCTCCACCGTCGTGTACACGACGAAGTGCTCGCTGGTCAGACGCTGCCCCGCTCGCCCGCCCCACGCCCACGGCGCGACCTCAAACCGCGCCGCCTCCGGACCGCTGCGGCAACCCCCGGACCCGCACGCCAGCAACAATCCCAGCAGAAGCGCTGATCGCATCCGCGTGCCGACTCGCTTTGCCCCCCGTTTCGATCGCCCAGTTCCGGTCAGCATCGTTTCGCCTCAGGTTTTCGCCCCGTCCCGCCGCACCACCGTGCGCCGTAACCGTACCCCCGGCGCACACGCCTCACAACTGAGCGCCCGAACCTCGTTGAGAGGGCACACCTTCCCGGAATCCACCAGATTGATTCGTCCACCTCCCCGCGCCTACGATCGGCAAACCCCTCACGGAGCAGGTGAGGGGCGGAACCAGAATCCTTCAGCGGCAGTCAAACGGGAGTCGGGATGGCCAGAGTTCTCGTAGTTCACGCACAGAGCGGTCCGCGGTCCTTTCTGGAAGGCCGATCCCGCCGGCATCATCAGGTGCTCGGCGTCGCGGACGCGCCGGCCGCGATCAAGGCCTTGCCCAAGTTCCGACCGAATCTCGTCCTCGCGCATACGACGCCGAAAGGGGGCGAAGCCGCAGCCATCCTGCGCGGACTGAAGCGAGAAAACGCCTCTGTTCCGGTCCTCATCGTCGCCGAACCCGCCGCCCTCTCCCTTCAACCCGCCCTGATGCGCCTCGGTGCGGCTGGCTGGCTGGAGTATCCGATGGAGCAGGACGCCTTCGACAAGGCCGTCGCCGCCGCCCTTCAGCACACCGAGGACGTGCAGGGCCGCATCCCGCCGATCACCGAGGAGGAGGCCTCGTCCAACCTCTCCGATCTCGAGCGCATCCTGAACAAGCGGATGCAATGCTTCGCCGGCAAGAATCAGGTCTACATCCAGTCCTTCATCCTCGGCGGAGGCAAGACCAGCACGCCGCGCGTCGCCCTCAAGTGCCCCCTGCGCAAGCAGTTCGGGCAGAACCCCGACGTGTATTACGAGTTCATCCGCGACGTCTGCTGCGGCGACCCGACGGTCTGCGAGGCCTACCAGAAGTTTCAGAAGCGCTACACCGCTTAACCTTTGCGCGGCACGGGATCAGCGGCGACGCGTCACGTCGCGGCCGGCGCTTGCGCTCGACCGGCTTCCTCCGTCACGCGAAGCACCGCGTCACTCCCCCGATTGCGGGTCAGAAAGGTCGCCACGACGCCGAGGATCCCGCTGACCACGGTCACGAAGCACGCCCGCATGAACTTATGCTGGTTCAATCCTGAGAAGAATCCTTCCGCCGCGACCGCCTGAAGGCTCTTTTCCGTCGCGGGAACCCCTTGCGCAAACGGATCGATCACCTGGGGCCACTGCACCGACACCAGAATCGCCACAACGCCGCCGATCAACGTCGCCAGCGCCGCGCCTTTTGTAAAGCGCTTCCAGAACACACTCAACATCAAGGTCATAACCAGCGGTGGCGTGACGGCGGCCGTCATCGCCGCGTGCGCCTCGTAGATCGACTTGAACTGCATGTACACGGGGACGATGCATACCCCGACCAGCGCCACGGCGATCGACGTCCACCGCGCCGCGCGAAGCAACTCCCGGTCATCCGCCTTCGGACGCAGATAAGGCTTGTACACATCGTTGACCGCCACGGCGCTGACGCCGGTGATCAACGAATCCACCGAGGACATCAACGCCGCCGTCAGCGCCGCCATCACCAGCCCGAACACGCCTGACTGGCTGAGGAACTCGGTGGTGATGAACACGACCCGCCCGTCGTCAAGGTTTGACGGCAGCACGCCGCTGTGGACCAGCGCCCGACCGACCCACCCCACCGACCCCACGACGCACGCCGCCAGGGGCATGAGGATCAGCATCTGTATGACGGTGGCCTTGCGCGCGTCGCCGACGGACCGCGCCGACATGAAGCGCATCACCATCCCCTGGTTGAGGAAGTAAAAAAACGGCGTGTTGGCGATCCCGTCCTGCCAGAACACGCCCATCCCGGAAAACGAGGCGTCGCCGCCGCTGGCGGGAAACGCCCGTCGATGATCGCGCGGCAGATGCGTCCAGAACCCCTCCCACCCCCCGAAATGTCTCACCCCCAGGTAGAGGATCAGCAATCCGGCGCCCAACAGAAGAACCCCCTGAAAAAGATCGGTCATGATGACGCTGGATTGACCGCCTGCCGTGACGTAGATCGCCGTGACGCACGCCACCCCGATCGACGCGGTCAGCACCGGCCAGCCCACCAGCGCGTTCAGCGCCTTGCCCATCGTGAACAGGTTGATACCCACGTATCCCAGCAGGTACATCAACAGAATCACCGTCGCGCATAACCGGACGCTGCGGTCGAAGCGGCGCTCGAAGAACTCAGGGATCGACGTGATCCGGGAGAAGTAAAGGATCGGCAGCCAGCCGAAAATCAGCAGCGGCAGCCAGAACCAGTCATTGAAGTACGCCAGCGTGCTCGAGAAGCCGTAGGCGTATCCCACTTCGCCGTATTTGACGAAACTGTAAGATCCGACGGTCGTCGAGATCAGGCTGAAGGCGATCATAACCCAGCCGAAGCGCCGCCCCGCGAAAAAATAATCGTTGACGCTCTTTGCGTTCCGGCTGAAAACCGTGCCGACCAGCAGCAGGCAAAGGAAATATCCCCCGATGACCGCGAAATCGACCCACGTGCCCAGCACCTTGCGCGGGCTGAATTCCCCCTCGAACGCGACGGCCGGCGCCTCCCGCATCGGAGCATACTCGAGATACGCCTGAATCCCCGCGAAGACGCCCAGTCCGGCGAGCAGCCCCACCAGCGCTGCCAACCCCTTCCCGCGAAACCCGACGTATCCCCGCCGCGCGGCGCAGATCAGCCCGACAACAAACACCGCGCCGCCGATGACGTACTGATAGGTAAACGCGTCCATCGAACCTATGCTACAAGGCGCCCTCGCTTCCGAAAGGCTCTTGTTCTCAAGAGGGACCGCCCGCCCTCTCCCCCCAGTTCTGTCAATCCCGGGAATCCTGTTATTATTCTGCCTCGTTCGGGGTTCTCTGGCGTTGAGAACGCAGGAAAGGAACGGATCATGCGGAAGCTGTCCTGGATTGTACTCGTCGCGGTCGTGCTGCTGGGCGGGCGGGAATTGACCTCCTGGGCGTTGCCCGCTCAAGACCCTGCTAAGAAGTCCTGCGCCGAGACGGCGCTGAAGAACTACCACGACCGCGGCGGTTACGAGCGCGGCGTGCGACAGGTGTTCGAGGCGGCGTGGGAGCACGTCGAGCGCTGGCGGCAGGGCGACCTCTCGCCCGCGAAACCGGCCGTCGTGATGGACATCGACGACACCTCGCTGTCCAACTACGCGACGATCGCCGCCGACGGGTTCTGCATGAATTACGAGAACCTTTACGCCTCGTGGGAGAAGGAGGCGACGCCGATCCCCGCAGCGCTGGAGTTCTTCAAGAAGGCCCGCGCCGCCGGCATCGAAGTCTTCTTCATCACCGGCCGGTCTGAGCGCCACCGCACCGTCAGCGAAGCCCAGCTCGCCAAGGCCGGGTTCGCCGGATTCAAGCAGCTCTTTCTCAAGCCCGACGGCGACCGCACGCCCTCGGCGCATTACAAGGCCGCCGCCCGCAAGTCGATCCTCGATCAGGGCTACCGCATTCTCGCCAACATCGGCGACCAGCCCGGCGACCTCGAAGGCGAAAACGCGGACCGCGCGTTCCTCGTCCCCAACCCGTTTTACGGTTCGTGATTCGTCGCAGATCATCCGGCGCCGCCATCCCGAAAGGCGAACGCACGGAAAAGGCCTCAACCGAACCGCGCCGGGAGGGGTTCGAGTTTGACTTTCCGCGCCTGGATGCGGTCCTTGCGGATCGGCCTGCGACGCGGGGATGACCGGCGCGCAGGCGCCGACAAGCGATTGCCGGGCGACGTGCGCCGACGCGCGCTGCTTTCACTTTGCCAGATCCTGCGATAGCATCGAAATCCGTCACGAAGGGCGCGTTCGCCTTGTGTGGACGGTCATTTCGGGTTGTTCCAGCGAGCGGTCGCGCCCGAAGAGACAGACCGGGTGCGTCGCGACATGGGACCGGAAAAAGGCACGCTTGACGCCTTGCGGATCGACCGGACTCAGCGCGGGCGCAGCCGATCGGCCGCGCCGCTGGCGCTGGTGTTGCTGGTCATCCTCGGTGGTGCGGGGGCGGCCTACTTCTGGACGAAGCGCGCCCCGACGGTCGAGGTTCGCACGATTGCGGTGCGCGCCGTGGCGTCCGGCGGTGCGGCGACTTTGCTGAATGCCTCCGGGTACGTAACGGCGCGGCGACAGGCGACGGTCTCGTCCAAGGTGACGGGCAAGGTCACGGAGGTGTCGATCGAGGAGGGCATGACCGTCGAGGCGGGGCAGGTCCTGGCGCGCGTGGATGCGTCCAACGTCGAGACGAGTCTGCGCCTGGCGGAGGCAGGTCTGGACGCGACCCGGGCGGCGCTGGGAGAGACGAAGGCGAACCTGGAATTTGCGGAGCGCGAGGCGCTGCGGCTGCGGCGTCTCGCCGACCAGCAAGCCGCCAGCCCGGTGGAAGCTGATCGGGCGGAGACGGAGAGGAACTCGCTGGCGGCGCGCCTGGAGCGGCAACTCGCCGAGGTGGTGGTGCGCGAGCGGGAGGTGGCGTTGTGGCGGCAGCAGCTCGACGACACGGTGATCCGCGCGCCGTTCAGCGGCGTGGTGACGACGAAGAACGCCCAGCCGGGGGAGATGATCTCGCCGATGTCCGTCGGCGGGTTCACGCGGACGGGGATTTGCACGATCGTGGACATGACGTCGCTGGAGATCGAGGTGGACGTCAGTGAGAGTTACATCAACCGGGTCGCGCCGGAGCAGCCCGTCGTGGTGACGCTGGATTCGTATCCGGACTGGCGGATTCCGGCGCGGGTGATCGCCATCATTCCGACGGCGGATCGGCAAAAGGCCACGGTGAAAGTGCGCGTCGGGTTCGAGCAACTGGACCCGCGCATTCTGCCGGACATGAGTGTCAAGGTCGCGTTTCAGCAGGCTGGCGCGGATGCCGCGCCGCGGCGGGAGCTGCGCATTCCGCGCAAGGCCGTGCGCCGCGACGGGGGTCGCGACGTGGTCTGGATCGTGCGGGAGGGGAAGCTGGAGCGCCGGGCGGTGACGGTGAGCGCGGAGAGCGGCGAAGAGGTTACGATCGTCGCGGGATTGACCGAGGGAGAGCGGGTCGTCGTGCAGGGGCCGGAGAACCTGAAGGAAGGGGATCCGGCCGCGGAGGCGAAGTCATGAGTGAGCGGAACGGGGCGCTGGTTCACATCGAGAGGGTCAACAAGACCTTCCGTCGCGGCGCGGAAGAGATACACATTCTGTCGCAGCTCAACCTGGAGGTTCCTCAGGGCGAGTTTCTGGCGTTGATGGGACCGTCGGGCTCCGGCAAGACGACGCTGCTGAATCTGATCGGCGGGCTGGATCGTCCGACGAGCGGATCGGTGCGGATCGGCGGGGATTCGATCGACCAGATGTCGAACCGCCGGCTGGCGGCGTGGCGGGCGCGGCACATCGGGCTGGTGTTTCAGTTCTACAATTTGCTGCCGGTGTTGACGGCGGAGCGGAACGTCGAGCTGCCGCTGCTGCTGACGGGGCTGTCATCCGCTCAGCGGCGCCGGCACGTCGAGGCGGCGCTGTCCGTGGTCGGGCTGACGCACCGCGCAAAACATTATCCGCGGACGCTCTCGGGCGGCGAGCAGCAGCGCACGGGCATCGCCCGGGCCATCGTGACGGATCCGACGCTGCTGTTGTGCGACGAGCCGACCGGCGACCTGGACCGGAAATCCGGGGATGAGATTCTCGCGCTGCTTCAGGCGCTGAACCGGGAGCACGGCAAGACGATCATCATGGTCACGCACGACCCGCACGCCTCGGCCCGCGCCACGCGGACCGTCTACCTGGACAAGGGGCGGCTGTCCTCGGAGAAACCGGAATGAGAGGTCTGGGGCTGGTTCTGAGCAATCTGAAGCGTCGGAAGCTGCGGACCGCGCTGACGATGTTGTGCATCTTCGTGGCGTTCGTGTTGTTCGGACTGCTTTGCGCGCTGAAGGAGGCGTTCACGGCGGGGGTGACGGTGGCGGGGGCGGACCGGCTGATCGTGCGTCACAAGGTGTCGCTGATCATGCTGCTACCGGTCACTTACGGGCCTCGGATGGAGCAGGTACCGGGGGTGTCGGCAGCGATGCATTTCACCTGGTTCAACGGCATTTACCAGAACGAGCCGAAGAATTTTTTCGCCACGATGCCGGTGACGCCCGAGCGGTTTCTCGACATGTACCCGGAATACGTTCTGCCGGACGACCAGAAGAAGGTCTGGATGGAGAAGCGGGCGGGGGCGATCGTCGGCCGGACCCTGGCGGAGCGGTTCAACTGGAAGATCGGCGACCGGGTTCCCCTGACCTCGCCGATCTGGCCTCACAAAAGCGGCGGGGCGTGGGAGTTCGAGATCGTCGGCGTCTACGACGGCGCGATGAAGGGGACGGACACCTCGGGGTTCTACTTCCGCTACGATTATTTCGATGAAGGGCGGGCGCAGGGGGAAGGGATGGTCGGCTGGTACGGCGTCCGCGTGAACGACCCGGATCATGCCGACGCCGTGGCTCGGGCGATCGACGCGGAATTCGCCAACTCGCCTTACGAGACCAAGGCGGAGCCTGAAGGCGCGTTCGCGCAGGGCTTCGTCCAGCAGATCGGCAACGTGAGCACGATGCTGATTGCGATCTTGAGCGCCGTGTTCTTCACGATCCTGCTGGTGGCGGGCACGACGATGGCGCAGGCGGTGCGGGAGCGGACCGCGGAGATCGGCGTGCTCAAGGCGGTGGGGTTCGGAAACGGACGGGTGCTCGGGCTGGTGCTGGCGGAGTCGCTGGTGATGACGGCGGCGGGAGGAATGACAGGCTTGGGCGCCGCGTGGTTGTTCACCGCGCAGGGCAGCCCGGTTCCGGCGATGTTGCCGGTGTTTTATCTGCCGACGGATGCATTGATCGTGGGTGTCGGGATGGTGTTGGCGCTGGGGTTTGCGGCCGGTCTGCTTCCGGCGTTGAGCGCGATGCGGCTCCCCGTCGCCGTCGCATTAAGGAAACACGTGTGATCAACTGGTTGACGCAGATCGTGACGTTGACGCGGTTCAGCCTCGGCACGGTCCCTCAGCGCAAGGGGGCGGCGACGGCGGCTGCGGTGGGGATCGGCGGCGTGGTCGCCGTTCTGGTGGGGGTGCTGTCGATCGCCGAGGGCTTCCGGGCGGCGATGGCGACCACGGGCGACGATGACCTCGTGATCGTCCTGCGGAGCGGAGCGGACAGCGAGATGACCAGCGGGTTGTCGCGCGAGGAGACGCGCCTGATCGCGGACGCGCCGGGCGTCGCACGCACGGCGGACGGACCGCTGGCGTCCAGCGAGTTGTTCGTCATCATCAATCTGCTGAAACGCTCGACCGGCACGGACGCGAATGTGCCGCTTCGCGGGGTCACGAACGGCGCGGCGGTGCGCGGCGACATCGAGATCGTCGAGGGGCGGGCGTTCGAGCCGGGGCGCAACGAGGTGATGGTCGGCGTCGGCGCGGCGCGGGCGTTCGCGGGGCTGGAGGTCGGCGAGCGGATTCGGGTCGCGCAGGTCGACTGGGAGGTGGTGGGCGTCTTCAAGGGGGGCGGCGGCGCGGCGGAATCCGAGATCTGGACCGACGCGGCGGTGCTGCAACCCGCCTTTCAGCGCGGGGACTCCTTCCAGTCCGTAACCGCACGCTTGACCTCGCCGTCGGCGTTCGCAACCTTCAAGGATGCTTTGACGACGAACCCGCGCTTACAAGTCAAGGTTTTCAAGCAGAGCGAGTACCTCGCCGAGCAATCCAGCATGTTGACGGGGTTCATCCAGAGCATCGGCGTGTTCATCGCCGCGATGATGGCGCTGGGGGCGGTGTTCGGCGCGTTGAACACGATGTTCAGCGCGGTGGCGGCGCGGGCCCGGGAGATGGCGACGCTGCGGGCGCTGGGCTTCGGATCCAGCCCGATCATCATCTCGGTGCTGCTCGAATCGGTGATCCTCGCCGTCGCCGGCGGCGGCGCGGGGGCGCTGGCGTCCTACCTGGCGTTCGACGGGTTCCAGGCCGCGACGATCAACTGGCAGTCGTTCAGCCAGGTGGCCTTCGCCTTCTCCGTAACCCCGCCGCTGCTGATCTTCGCCATCCTCTGGGCGGTGGCGATCGGGATCATCGGCGGTCTCTTCCCGGCGATCCGCGCCGCCCGCATGCCGGTGGCGACGGCGCTGCGCGAAGTCTAAGCGACGGCGGCGATCGTTTCCGGCTTCTCGGAGGCGTTCGCCGCGGGTTTGCGTCCGGGCTTGTCTCTTCCTTGATGCTCACCGCGGCCTTGCGGCCAGCCGTCCGGGCGCGGATCTGGCGAGGGTCGCACGGATCGATCGGGCCCTGGGATCCAGAAAAGAACCCGGCGCGACGGGTAAGCCGTCGCGCCGGGTGTCCTAAGTCGCCAAGACGCACTCTGTCGAACGAGCGGATCGTCCGTCGATCCCTCCGCTCGTCAGTTCCGGATCGTCCGTCGGTCCCGAACCGCTGTCGATCCCCTGTCCGTCGGTCCCGGATCGTCCCGACGGGTTCAGGTCTCGCGCTGCCGCGACCCGGTTACGGGTTGCAGCTCGTGGTTCCGCAGACGGCCGGGCATTCGTCCACGCAGATCGTGTGCGATCCGCCGGATACTCCGGTCCAGATCGCTTTCGCCTTGCCGCGACTGTTGGTCACGACGTTCTGCGAATCCGATCCGTCCAGCGTCAACGTCAGTTGGGTTCCCCCGGGCAACGACGACTTGACCACGCCCTTGAGCTTGAAGGACCCGTCGCGGCACGTCGTCTTAAGCTGGCTGATAAGCCCGCAATCCACCTCGGAGCACACGAACCGGTTGACGGACACGGCGTCCACGCCGGCCTCGGTGACCGAGTCGTTCGGGTTGTCCGTCGCGCTGAAGCGGATGCGGACCTGCGCCGTGGGCGTGACGAAGTCGGCGACGCTGACGGTGCGCTGCACCCAGCCGTCGAAGTGCCCGACGCTTTCGACCGTCGTCCACGTCGAACCGTTGTTGTTGGACAGTTCCACGGTGAGGCGGTCGATGTCGCGGTCGTCGTTGTTGAACCAGCGCGCGTAGCTGAGGACGTACTCGCCCGGCGCGGACAGGTCCAGCGTCGGCGAGAGCAGTCGCGTCGGTCCGCCGTCCACGTCGGAGTTGCCGGCGACGTTGTCGGTGACGTAGCACGAGCCCGACCCGTCCGCGTCGGCCGGCGGGTCTCCGCGGCCGCCGTTGACGGGGACGCCGCGCGTCCACGGTCCGTCCTCGAGGTTCTCATTCTGCACCGTCCAGCCCTGGTTGGTCTGGAAGTTGTCGGTGAAGACGACGACCTGTCCGGAGCCCGCGCTGTGGTTTCCGCCCTGCGGATCCCGGTCGCTGCCGCCGCCGGTCGTCATCGCGCTGAGGAAAAACTCCACCGTGCTCCCGCAAGCCACGCCGGGGAGGGTCGCCTCGAACACGCGGCCCCCGAGGTTGTTCAGACCGACCGCGGTGAATCCGCCTCCGTCGACGCGGTAATTGAGGCGGGGGCTGTTCTCGTCCAGTTCGCCCGCCAAGTCGTCAATGCGCACCTCGAACGTCGTCGCCACGTTGGGCGTCAGGGACGTCGGAACGCCGTCGGGATACGAGAAGCTGAGCAGCTCCAGCGGCGGAGCGTCCATGTTGTGCTCGCCGAAGCCGGCGGCGATCTGGGCGTAGTGGGGCGTGCCGTTGCCGATGTCGCCGTCGGTGTCGTCGAGCGTCAGGAAGTCGATCGTGATGTCCGGCGCGATGCCGCCGCCGGTGTGCATCAGGATCGAATTCACCGCAAGGCGGCTCAGGATCTCCAGGTACGTGTTCGGATGAGTCTGGAGGAGTTCGTCGCGCGTGCTCCAGACGCAGCCGGAAATGAGCTGTCCGCAGGTGTGGATCGGACCGCTGCACGGATACTGGATGTTGTTGTTGGCGTTGCGGATGCCGTTGTTGCAGTTGTTCTGGAAACCGTATGCGAGCACCGGGTTGTCGGTGATGAGCACGCCCATCACGTCGCCCATCCCCTCGCCGTAGGAATCCTGCCCGCTGCCGCCGACCTGCACGAGATGGTGGCCGTACTCGTGATGCACGACCGTATCAAAGGCCGTGTTCGCGCAGCCTCCGCCGGCGGCGTAGAAATTGATCGAGCCTCCGTCATAAAAGGCGTTGCAGGTGCTCGAGAGATTGACGTTGACCCGGAACTCCTGCTGATTGTTGATCGTCGGGTAATTCGGGTTCTGCGCCAGGGCGAAGTCGCGCACGATGTTGGACTGCACGTACGCGTTAACTTCCGCCCGGATCGAGGCGTTGTTGTTCGCCGCGTTGTGCATGAAGTGGGCGGGGCCCGGCGGGGTCACCTGCTGAGTCAGCACGGCGGCGTCCGCCCCGTTGCTGTAGCGCACCCGGAACCAGCGTCCGCGCACGCCGGACTCGACCGTCACGGGCGTGTTTCCGCCGTGCGGGATCACGAAATTGCCGGCGGCGTCCGCAAAGGCCGTGTTGCCGCCCTGCACCAGGACGCGGGCATAAGGCATGACGAAGGGGATCTCATCCCCGCAGATGTCCGCGCCGTCGCCGGTCGGCGTCGCCATCCCGCTGACGCTTCCCGTCACGTCGATGTGCCGGATCTGGTCCTCATCAAAAAGCACCGCGCCGGTGAGGGCGTCCACCAGAAGCAGACGCTTGGCGTAGCCTTCCTGGTTGACCCGCCCGTTATCCACGAGCAACTGCAACGCCAGCGCCGGCTGCACGCGCATCTCCTCGACGCCCGCCCAGATCACCGGTTCGAACGCGAGAACGCCGGTCAACTCCGGATGAACGTTCCGGACGGACCGGAGCGCGGATTCGACGTTCAACCCGGCGAGCGCGTCCCGGGTCACCGTGTATCCGCCCAGATCCCGCAGACCGGAGGAGACGAGCACAAGCGGGTAATCCGCTTCGTTGCGGACCAGAAGGCGGACGTCCGCGCGGAACACGGGCACGTCATCCTTCACCTGGCGGTAGGACAGAAGCGTGAAGCGATACCGGTCCTCATCCGGCAGGTACATCACGGGCACGGTCGCGAGGTTGTCGCCGATCAGTCCTCCGGGAACGAGGTCGGCCGCCTCGACTCCGAACACGTCGCTGTAAAGCCCGAGGAACCCGAGCGCGGAGGCTTCGGGCGTCTCGCCGCTGCTGAACGCCTGACCGTAAACGCGCGTGACCCGCCCGTTCAGGATGAACAGATCCGACCCGGGATGATCCGCGCGGAACATCGACCACGCGGGGACATCCTCGGCGACCGGTTCGCCGATCACGCCTCGCCCCCGATCCGCCGCCCACGTCGCGGCCGCGGACGCCAATACGACAGCCCACGCCGCCCCAGTGCAAAAGCTCGCCTTCCTACCCTGCATCTTGGTTCCTCCTCGTCTGTTGGCGCGGCGTCAGGACGCCTACGCCGCGCCGCCTGATCGTTCCCTCTCGACCACCCCTCCGCGCCCCGTCCCCGGCGCGGCGCGGTCCGCGGCGGACGATATGCGGCCTGAACCCGCATGTTGGTGTGCCGTCCCCCGAACCCGCTTTCGTTAAAGGTAGCCGGTTCGGCGGCGTGATCCAAGAAAAATCCGATAATGCTGGCGGAACCTCGGTCGCCCGCCTGCCGCCCGCCGTCCGCCGCACCGGTCCGACGAAGCCCTCGCTCCGGGGGCACGCCGTCCACGAGCACCCGGCCGGGCGTATCACGGTTATCCCTGAATCTGAGATCCACGGACGCCGCCACTGCCGCAACCTTGGCGGGTCTGTCGGACTCCCCCGAGACCTGTAACATAAGGGAACAGACAAAGCAGGGGCACACGCAAATGAACATCGCCGTGAATCAGGACCGATCCGGAAAGCTCCGAGCGCTCTTGTCGGATCACGCCGTCTGCCTTCCAGGGGCGATCAACGCGCTTTCGGCGCGGCTGATCGAGCGCGAGGGGTTCGAGGCGATGTATCTTTCGGGGGCGGTCCTCGCCAACAGCGTGGGCGGCGTGCCGGATGTCGGGTTGATGACCCTCACCGAGGCGCGGGAGCACGCGGCGCGGATCGCGTCGGTCACCTCGATCCCGATCCTGATGGACGCGGACACCGGTTACGGCGGTCCGGACAA
This sequence comes from Phycisphaerae bacterium, assembly GCA_013360585.1. Lineage (GTDB taxonomy): Bacteria > Planctomycetota > Phycisphaerae > UBA1845 > UBA1845 > JABWBH01. The sequence goes on from JABWBH010000050.1 coordinate 27,482, forward strand.
CGCGGCCCGAACCGTGCGCGAGCTGGAGAGCGTCGGCGTCAGCGCGATTCACCTCGAGGACCAGGAGTTTCCGAAACGCTGCGGACACCTCGAGGGCAAGAAGCTCGTCCCCGAGCACGAAATGTGCGAGAAGATCGCCGCGGCGGCGGCGGCGAAAACCAGCCCGGACTTCCTCATCCTCGCCCGCACCGACGCCCGCGGCGTCACCGGGTATGACGACGCCGTGCGGCGGGCGCACCTGTACCTCCAGGCTGGGGCGGACGGCGTCTTCCCCGAGGCGCTCCAGTCGCGCGAGGAGTTCGCCCGCTTTGCGAAGGACGTTCCGACGATCCTGCTGGCCAACATGACCGAGTTCGGCAAGACGCCGATGCTGACCGTCGAGGAGTTCGGCGCGATCGGATATCGCATCATCATCTTCCCGGTCACGCTTCAGCGGATCGCGATGAAGGCGATGGAGGAGGGGTTGCGCGTGCTCCAAGGCGAGCGGACGCAGAAGTCGCTGATCAGCAAAATGCAGACCCGCCAGGAATTGTACGATCTGCTGGGGTACGAGGCGTAGCTCGACGCCCCGCTGGAGTACAAGGCATATCGACGCACTGCCGGAGTACGAGGCGTAGATCGCGACGCGCCGCTGGGGTCCAAGGCGTAGATCGACGCGGCACACCGTGTGAACCTACGATTCCCCCTGCGTCGGCCCCGCCCCTTTGTCCCTTTGTCCCTTCCTCTGCCCCCTACTCCACCGTCACCGTCCGGGTCAGGAACGCCCCTTCGCAGAGGGTCACGCCGTCCGACGCTTCCAGCTTCGTCACGGCGCACTCGTACTCCCCGGGCGCGAGGCCCTTGAGGCGGAGCTTGCCGCGCCCTCGGTCGCCTAGCCCCTGATCAAGCGTGAAATCAAGGCCATTTTTGCAATAAAACACTCGAAATGCCGTATTTTGCAGGGTAAGAACACCCGCGCGGCGTCGGCC
>JABWBH010000011.1 GCA_013360585.1 Phycisphaerae bacterium
CGGGAGGAGAACCTCTTCGACCGCCTCATCGCCGCCGCGCTCGGCGCTAAACCTATCACGTGCAGACAGTTAGTCACCGGAGGCAGTTAGAGATTCAGGACGCCCCATAACAGCCCAGTTCTATCCCGTCCAGTTGTCGAGGGTCGATCGCGTCTTCTTACGAACCCGTTTTGGTTCCAGCTCCGGAAGGGCCGGGATGGCCGCGGGATCCGTCTCCCCCAACCGACCTGGATGAAGAATGCTTCCTGACAGGGGAGATTCGGTCTCGACACGGACCCCAGATGCAGCCGCCGTCGTTGTGACGCGCGTGGTCGCCGGATATGCTCGCGCTTCGGGATTGAACCTCGGGGCACGTGACGCCTCGATCAACTCTGGAGAGCGATGATGACGACTCCGTCCGCCGACTCCGCCGGACCGCATTCCGGCAACACCGTCCGCCTTCACCGCGTCCTGCGCGCTCCGGCTGAGCGGGTGTACCGGGCGTTCCTCGACCCCGACGCGATGGTCAAGTGGCTCCCGCCGCACGGGTTCTCGGGACGGATACACGAGATGGATGCCCGCGTGGGCGGCGGATATCGGATGTCCTTCACCAACTTCGGCACGGGTAAGTCGCACTCGTTCGGCGCGACGTTCGTGGAGCTTACGCCGCACGAACGACTTCGTTACACGGACCGTTTTGACGATCCGAACCTCCCCGGCGACATGCAGGTGACGGTCACGCTTCGGACGGTCGCCTGCGGCACGGAGCTTCAGATCGTGCAGTCCGGGATTCCGCCGATGATCCCCGTGGAGTTCTGCTACCTTGGCTGGCAGGAATCGCTGTCGATGCTGGCGAACCTGGTCGAGCCGCAGATTCCGGACGGTCCCTGACGCCCTGAACGTCGGGAACCGCAGACGCACCGCACGAAATGAACCGGACCGGATTTGCGGCGCACCCGGCACGCCGCCGAGCCGGGATCGGAGGCGATGATGGACCCGCTGAGGATTTATGACTACCTCGCTGCGGCGAGAAGGCGCGTGCTCGACGCCGTCCGCACGCTGACGCCGGAGGAGTACCTGCGCCCCTTCCCTTTCGGGTTGACGACGGTCGGGGCGACCGTCACGCACATGATGCTCAGTGAGTGGTACTACATCGAACGGGTCGAGGGTCGGGAAGTGCCGCCGTATGAGCGGTGGCCGATCCAGTATGAGAACCCGCCGAGCCTGACCGTCATCGAGCCGATCTGGCGGGAGCAGGAAGTCCGCGTGCGTTCCGTCCTCGCCGCGCAGACGGACGCCGTCGGGGCCGACGGGTCACGGGGCTGGGATCGCCGGATCGCCTACGAGAGCTTCCCCGATGACACGCGCGGGCGCCGCCGCTTCCTCCTCTGCGCAACCGCCGGCGACTACGTCATCCAACTCGCGCTTCACGAGGTCCACCACCGGTCGCAGGCGATGTCGATGCTCCGCCAACTCGGCCAGCCGGTCCAGGACATCGATTACAATGATCTGATGTTCGAGCGGCGGGAGCTGAGCTAAATCATGATTCACGAATGTGCAGCGCCCCCGAGCCGCGGGCTTTAGCCCGTGCGAGCGCTCGTTTCGTGGCGTGCCGCTAATGTGGTGAGTCATAAGTTCTTTGCCTTGGATGAGGAGCGCGGAACTCCGCCCGTGCGGACTGGAGGTCCGCGCTCCCGATGTGAGCAACGAATTTGCAACTCGGTACACCAAGACCGCCGGAGGATCGTCCGGGGCCGAGGCTTGCGGATGATCCTTGGAAGGCGACGAGAGCGGGACGATCGACGAGAGACAAGGCACAGAGGCCGCCCGGGGATTGGTGAGGCCCGGCTGCGGCGGCGAGGGGGGAATCTCTCGCCGCGAGGATCTGCGTGAACTCGGAAGTTCATATGAACTCAACGCCCGGCGACCGGAGTCCGAGGGAGAGTCAGGCGACGGGACTGAGGATCCGGGCGAACCAACGCCGTAACCGCTCCGTCTACGGCTGCTGCAGAAAGCGGCGCAGGTCGTCGACGGCGACGGGCCGGGGCAGCCAGCCGTGAAAGCCCGCGTCGAGCAGAGCTTTCACTTGTTCGGCGGAGCGCGGGGCGCCGAACGCCACCAGCTTCGTTGGCGTTTCCGCGGATTCGTTGCGGATCAGGAGCGGCGTCAGACCGAGGTCCAGCCCTGGGGCATCCGCGTCCAGAAAAACGACGCACGGATCGAGGCGGGCGATGAGAAGCCCTGCCTCCAATGCGGTGGCGGCGACGTGCAGATCGAGGTCGGGGCGGTCGTGAAAAGCAAAGCGCCAGGGATCCACGTCCGCTCCCGCGCCGGGCGCCTCCCGGGAGTCGAGGGCGACGACCGATGCGCGGTCTGGAGGAAGGGCTTCGAGGGGAAGCCCGTGGGCGCGCATGAACTGGACCAGCTCCTTGATGGGGACGCGGCGGTCGCGGCTTCCGGGGATGCGGTAGCCGTGCAGTTCGCCGGTGTCGAACCACTTGGCGACGGTGCGGGGGGCGACTTTGCAGATGCGCGCGATCTGGCCGGTCGTCAGAACCTCTTTTTTCGTCTGGCTCCTCATGATCGTCAAACTCGGATCACGGCAAGTATCGCATATGACGCTCGCGTGAGCGGTTGGGTCGCCGTTGATCAGGCCGCGTTTTCCGGCATTGGGTCTGGGCGTCGAATCCTCAGTTCGCATCTCGCGCAATTATGAGTCAGTATTGGCAACACAAAGGTGGTCCAATAACCTGCCAGTTCTCGGACTTGGCGGGCGCACGCCCCAGAATAATGCGGATGCATGCGTCTTGGTCGCTGTTTTTGTGGACTACGTCATTATTGTTGTCTGCAAGTCCTCATATGCACGAAATAAGGCTAAATGCACGCAGATATCGCTTGTAATCACGAGTCTTCACTCGTAGAATCCGGGCGACTTGTGTTAAAAACAGGGGTCATAAATCCACTGCGGGTCAGTGGAGTGGTCAGTCCGCATTCATGGCCGAAGACGAAATGTCAATTCGGCACTGCAAGGTGGACCGGGCCATCCAGGATTGGGGAAAGAAGGTTGTCCGATCGCGGTCCCTCCCGGGCCGTGAACGGGAGTGGAGGCACATTTATGATGAGGAGAGGGATATTGGCCTTGTGGGCTGCGGCGGCGTCGCTGGCGTTCGCCGGCGCGGCGCAGGCGGGCGTCGGGTTCTTCATTGACGCGAGCACGTTGCAGTTCACGTACACGAAGGGCGCCGGGGGTCCGGGCAGCTTCGGGCAGATCGAGATTCACGACATCGTGAGCTCGAATCTGGTGGTTCAGCACCTGAATCTCGGGGCGAACGGCGAAGTCGGCGGCGGCGACGACACGCTGCTGGACCTGGCGGAAATCGGCGACTCGGGTCAGTTCAGCGTTTCGTTCGTGGGCGATGTGTTCAAACACGGCGCAAACAGCTACTCGATCGTCGGTTCGGTGAGCATCGGCGACGTGAATTCACCTCCGGACGTCATTGTGGGCAATTTCAAGAGCGACTCGTTGACGATCGGCGGCGGGTTCTTCTCGTTCGGCGGAGCGCTGGGCAACCCGGACGGGATTCTTCAGCCGTCGCAGGGCGACTCGTGGGTGTTCACGGGTCTTGCCGCCGACACGAACGACATTATCAACGGTCAGTTCGGGGGTCAGGACGGGGTGGACGGTACGGTCAGCATCGCGGACGGACGCGGTTCGTACCGGTCCGGGAACCTGCTGGACTTCCAGTTTGTCGGCCAGTTTGCGGACCTGGACGCGTTTTTCAACGCGAACAAGCAGGGAAGCAGCGGGGCGGACATGAAACTGACGGTTGTGCCGGTTCCGGGTGCGGTGCTGCTGGCGTCGCTGGGTCTGGCGGGTGCGTGGATCGCCCGTCGCCGGGTGGCGTGAGCGGTTTTCATCGGAAAATCAGGTCTCCGAAAGTGGATCGGAGCCTGAAACGCGGGTATGATGTAAACACGGAGCCGCGGTCGGTTCGACGCCGGCCGCGGCTTTCTGGGTTTCGCGGATGCTTGTCGGGATGCTTATCGGGTTGATCTCCGGGGGAGACGGAGGGTCAGCCGCCGCGGGCCCGATAGATCATTCAGTCCAGGACTTGGCGTAAAAACCTGGGAGAGAGAGGGCGCCATGAGGTCCGTTATTGCATCGGCAGGCGCGCGCGCTGCGCGGGTCTGGGTGTTCATTCTAAGTAGTCTGATCGCCGCGCCGCAAGTGCGCGCCGGAGAGGGCGTCTTCCTTGACGTGACGTCCCTCCTGTTCAACTACGATGCGATCAATCCGAATGCGGGCGAGGGTGAACTCGTCGGGCGCATCGTCATCTTGCCCGGCACATCGTCGCATCTGAGCCTTCAGCAACTCGACCTCGGCGTCGACGGCGGGTTCGGCGGCGGTGATGACGTCATCCTCGACGTGGCTGAAATCGGCAACGCCGCCAACTTCGACGTCCTGCTCGCCCTCGACGTGATCCGCGGCGGCGGTCCGAATCAGTACCGTCTGCGCGGGGACTTCGCGGCGACGGACACGGTGACAACGCTCGCGGATCCGTCGATTCTTGGCGCGCTGGACACCACGGCGGTGTCGCTGGTCGGGCCGATTTTCCAGTTCGACGGGACGCTTGCGACGCAGGCGTTCCGGGACTCGCTGCTGGGTCCGGAAGGGAGCTCTGACTGGATTTTCCAAGGCGTTCCCGCCGACACGGGTCCGGTTCCTGACGGCGACGGCTCGCGCGGTCGGGTGACGCTTCTTTCCGACCGGGAGTTCTTTGACTTCGGGGCGCTGGGGGAGTTTCACTTTGCGGGTTTCGGGTTCAACGATCTGGACGCCTTCTTCGCCGCAGACCGGAACGCTCTGTCGGCGGATGTGAAACTGGCGATCGTTCCGGAACCGGCGACGCTGGCGCTTCTGCTCGCGGGTCTTTTCGGATTGCGACGAATGCGGTCGCGGTGAGACCGGCGACCTTTTCCAAACCTCTCTGATCCAGCGCGGGAACGACGGTTTGAGGGCGCCGGGGACGGTGCGCCGTCGATTCTGCGCCGTCATATTTTCTCCGTCAGCCGCGGCGTGAAGTTACTGCGCGGTACTCCGTGACGGGATGCCGCGCGAGCGTTAACGGATGCCGGACGGCCGTCTCTTCTCGGCGGCGCTTCAAAGCCCCTCCGTAACTTTCGTCGATGTGAACATCGCCAGACCTTGCGCGACACGGTTCGGCAGGTTCCGGGGTCGTGCGTGTCGTCGAGCGGTCGCGGCATGCGGCGCGGGAACTGGGAGCGGCGGGGATCACGGTTACAATGCCGCGCGGGGCGAGGGGGCGCGACGCTCGATCAAGGATGTACGCCGCAGGAGTAAGCGACATGTACATGCGAGGTGCGAAATCCATCATAAGCGAGGCGGTTCGAGGGCGTCGTTCGGGTCGTGTGAACCTCAGTCTGGTCCTGACGCTGCTGGTTGTTGCGGGGGTTGTGGGGGTGGGGGCGGTTTCGCTGCGGAAGTGGCGTCATCGGTCGCTGGCGGCGCAAGCCCTGGCGGAGGCCCGACGGCTGGAAGGGACCGGCGATTACGACACCGCGTCGAAACGGTACCAGGACTACCTGGAGCGGAACCCGACGGACATCGAGGTGTTGGAGGCGTATGCGCGAGCGAACCTGATGGCGCGTCCGCGCGAGCCGAAGCACTTCCGCAAGGCGGTGGGGGCGTATCAGGAGCTTCTGCGGCTGCGTCAGGGGCACGAGGCGTACCTGGATGCGCTGGTGCGGCTGCACGCGAGGGGACAGGCGCCGCCGGATCAGCTTCTGTACTGGGCGAAGCAGTGGGCGTCGGCGCATCCGCAGAACGCCCGGGCGCGGTTGTGGCTGGCGCGGGCGCAGACGGAGAGCGGGCAGTATGACGAGGCGCGCAAGACGTTTGAGGAGATTCTCGCGTCGCCTGAGGCGTCCCCGGATGCGTACATCCTCGCGGGATTGATGGAGGCTCGGGGGGCGACGGTCGCTGCGCAGGGTCTTACGGCGGCGGCGGAACGTTATGACGCGGGCGTTGCGCGGTTTCCTGATTCAGCGAAGATGCACGCCTACCGCGCGCGGTTCCGGTTGCGGGTTGCGGGCGACAACGCGGGGGCGCGGGCGGACCTGGAGCGTGCGGAGGCGCTGGGTGCGGCGGACCCGATGCTGCACATGCGTCTGTTTGATGAGTGGAGCGACCTGGGCGAACTGGCGAAGGCGGAGGCGCACCTGCGGGCGGCACAAGCTGCGAATGCCGCGGCGCGGCGGTCGGCGGTGGAGTCGGAGGTTGTCGTCGACGTCGGCGAGGATGAAGAGAGCTGGGCCCTGTTTCTTTTCAAGGCCGAGGCGAAGCTGGCGCTGCGCAAGATCGGCGCGGGCCGGATGACGGCGGCGCAGGTGGGGGATCTGGCGGCGGCGGAGGAGGCGCGTCTGAAGGCGGTTGTCGGACGGGAGTGGGACTACCTGCCGTCATTGACGGAGATGTACGCGGCGGCGGAGCGTGGCGAGGACGCGTGGCGGTGTGCGGAGGCGCTGCGGAAGCTGATCGACCCGGCGTCGCCGATCGTGGAGACCCAGCGGGCGATCTGGGCGAAGGCGGAGGGCATCGCGGCGTTCGCGACGAACCGGACGGACAGTCCGTACCGGGTGATCCGGCTTCCGGAGCGGGCGGACATTGATCCGCGGATACTGGTGATGAAGGCGTTGGCGTACCGGCGGATCAACATGCCGGCGCGGGCGGCGTCCTGCCTGGAGCGGTATTTGCGCGTGGCGCCGGAGGATGCGGAAGCGCTGGCGCTGCTGGGGCAGACCCAGCTCGAGATGGGCGACTGGGCGCGGGCGCGGGCGACGGCGGAACGGCTTGCGGGGTCGGCGCGGCACGCGGAGGAGGCGAGGCTGATTCACGTGCGGGCGGCGATCAGCGAGCTGCGACCGGAGCAGGCGCAGCGGTATCCGGCGCTGGTTGAAGCCTTGCGGAATCAATTGACGTCGCTGCCTCCCGAGATCGGCGGTTCCGCGCAGGCGATTCTTCTTTCGGCGGTTCTGGAGGAAAAGTCGGGGCGGGTCGCCGAAGCGGAGGCGCTGTTGCGGGCGAACCTGCGCATCGACGATCCGAAGGATCTGATTCTGGGAGGTCTGGTCAGGTTGCTGGAGCGCGCTGGTCGGTCTGACGAGGCGATCGATGCGGCGCGGACGGCGGCGGAGGAAGCGTCGAATCGCGCGCGACGGTGGATGTTCCTGGCGGAGGTCTGCCTGCGCGGCGGGCGAGGCGACGACGCGCGGTCTGCGCTGGATCGTGCGGTGGCGGTGGCGGAAGACCCGGGCGCGGCGCGGGATGCGCGTCTCATGCGGGCGAGGCTTCTGCTGGAGACGGGTAAGGCGGAGGAGGGCGTCGGGGAGCTGGAGGCGATGCGGAAGGCGGACCCGACGGACCCGGTGTGCCGCTCCGCGCTGCTGGACGCAGCGCTATCGGACCGGAAGGGCGTTCCGGCGTTTACGACCGAGCAGATCAACGAGCTGATTAACGAGTTGAAGGGGATCGAGTCGGAGTCGGAGGGGGTGCATTGGCGGGTGTACCTGGCGCGTCTCATGCTGCGGGCTTCGACGCCCGAGACGGCGCCTCCGGTGAATCTGCCTCAGGTTGAAGCCTTGCTGTCGCAAGCGCTGACGCTGGACCCATCGCGGGTGGATGCCTGTCTGATGCTGGCGGATCTGTACCGCCGGCGCGGGGACACGGTGCGCGAGGAGGAGACGTATCGACGGGTGCTGGTGGTGTATCCCAGCGTTGTGGAGGTGGCGGAACGGTTGCTCGGCCTGCTCAACGGGCAGATGCGGTTCAAAGAGGCGTTGCAACTGATTGACGAATTTGAGCAGCGCGGTGTGCTGATGCCCGGAGCGCGTCTCGAGGTGGCGCTGCGTTCGGATCAGCCGACGGAGGCGGTGGCGGCGCTGGAGGAGCTGCGCGCGGCTGAACCGGGGAACGTTCAGGCGCTGCTGCTTCTGGCGAAGGTGAAGTTCTCCAACGGGTCGAGGTACGCGGAGATCGCGCCGCTGCTCGATGAAGCGGAGAAGTCGGGGGGGCACGTTCCGCTGGCGACGTATCTTCGCAGCTCGATGCTGGAGGCGGAAGGGCGGTTCGACGAGGCGGAGGCGGTGTTGAACCGCGAGGTGGAAGCGCATCCGGGCTACGCGGCGTACGTGATGCGCGGGCCGTATTACTTCCGTCGCGGCCGACTCGCGGAGTCTGAGGCGGATTTTCGGAAGCTGACGGAGCTTCCGGACAACCCGGCGGAGGGTGCGCTGCTGCTGGGTCGATTTTATGACGAGACGGGAAACCGCGATCAGGCGCTTTCGACGCTGGAGTCGGCGATCGCGGCTTATCCGGATCACCTGAAGCTGGAGCAGGCGCGGCTGGAGATTCTGCTGGGGTCGCCGTCGTCGGAGCATCGGGCGGCGGGCGAAACGCGGCTCAAGGAACTGCTGGCGAAGCACGCGGAGGATCCGCTGCTTCGGCTGATGCAGGCGGCGGTGCTGCACTCGCGTCCGGATTCGGCGTCGCGGCAGGAGTCTGAGCGTATTCTTTCGGCGCTGACGGCGTCGCATCCGCGGATTCTTCAGGCGCATCTTCTGCGCATTCAGATCGCGCGGGAGCAATCGGACGCGGGGCAGGCGCGGGAGGTGCTGCGACAGGCCAAGGCGCTGTTTCCGCGGAGTTCCGAGCTGCTGCTGGTGGAGGCGGACATCGACCGATCCGCGGGCAACCTCGTGCGTGCGCGGCAGCTTGCGGAGGAGGTGCGTCAGCGCGAACCGTCGAACGTGGTGGCGAAGATGTTCCTGGCGGACCTGGACATTCAGGCGGGCCGGTTTTCCGACGGAGCGTTCGCGGTGCTGGAGGAGTTGATCGCGGCGGATCCGAAAAACGAGGATGCGCATCTGAAGCTGGCGGTGGCGCGGCAGAGCGCCGGTCGGCTGGAGGAGGCGATCGCCGGATTGAAGGCGTATTGCGCGACGCGTGCGCCGGCGTCTGCGAAAGCGCAGGCGCTGCTGGCGGATCTGCTGCGGATCGCCGGTCGTCATGATGAAGCCCGATCGGTGCTGGACGAGGGGGGGAGGACCGCGCCGGAATCGCCGGACTTGCGGTCGGTGCGTGCGCGTCTTCTGGCGTCGAGGGGGGATTATGAGGGATTGTCGGAGCTGCTTCGAGCGGAGATGGCGCGGAAGGACGCGGACCGCGCGATCTGTGTGAGCGGCGCGCAGCTTCTGGCGGCGTCGGGCCGCCCGGAGGCGCTGGCGACGGCGCGACGCACGTTCGAGTTTGTGACGCATGCGTGGCCTGAGGAGCCGGAGGGCTGGCTGGGGCTGGCGACGGCGGCGTATCTTCAGGGGGAGTCCGCCGCGGCGCGTCGGGCTTATGAGAAGGTGCTGGAGTCGGGGAAGGGGCGTCCGGATCAGCAGATGCGTGCGCTGAACGGCGCGGCGTGGATGCTGTATGTTGAGGGCGGAGACCTGTCGAAAGCGCTGCAGCTTGCGGACCGGGCGGTGGCGCTGGGGGAGAACGCGCTGGATCCCGAGGTGCTCGACACGCGCGGGCACATTCTGGAGAAATCGGGTCAACTGGCGCGGGCCCGCGCCGACTTCGAGCGATGCTACCGGATCGCGGAGGAGCGCGTCAGCGAGGCGCCTCAGGTGTTCCGTCCGGTGTGGGCGAAGGCGCTGGTGAACCTGGCGCGGGTCGCGCTGGCCTTGGGGGAGAAGGAGGCGGCGCTGGGGTACCTGAATCAGGCCGGGGCGTTGCACACGGAGTCCCCTGTCCTGGATGCGGCGACGCAGGCGGAACTGGAGGCGCTCCTCAAGCGCGCCGGCGGGTAGGCGAGGTTTTGCCTCAGGGTCGGGAGAGGTCTATCATTTCATACCTTCGATCATTGTAGCGGCGCGGAGAGGCAGGACAGGGAACGGACGTTGGCGCACGATCAGGCCAGTACGTTTGACGCGGCGGAACTGGTCATCGCCCTGAGTCATTACGATCTCGGCGTGATCGAGTCGCTGACGCCGCTGACGAAGGGCTCCCGCCGCAGTCCGAAGACGGGGATTGTCGCGGAGCGCGGGAAGTTCCTTCTGAAGCGTCGCGACGCCGCGCACTGCGATCCCGAGCGCATTCGTTTTGCACATGCCCTTCAAGCGCATCTGAAGCGTGCGGGGTTTCCGGCGCCGGGGGTCATCCCGACGCGGAGCGGCGGTCGCACGTTTCTGCGCGTCGGCGAACACGTTTACGAATTGTTCGAGTTCGTCGCGGGACAGCGTTACCGGGCGACGCCGGCTGAGGCGTGGAGCGCGGGAGAGACGCTGGCGGAGTTTCACGCGGCCGCCGCGTCGCTAGAAGCACGGGGGCCGGTCCCTCGCGCGGATTATCACGACAACGCGGTCGTGCGGCGGGCGTTTGACTCGATCCGGGAGCAAGCGCCGGGGACGGAAGGGGCGGCGGCGGCGGGGATTCTGCAACGTCTGCATCGTGCGTATGACGCGGCGTCCCGCGCGGCGGCGGCGTGCGGGTTGCCGACGTTTCCCGCAGCGGTGATTCACTGTGACTGGCACCCCGGAAACATGCTTTTCCGCGAAGGGCGGGTGGCGGCGGTGATCGACTACGACACGGCGCGGGTCTCGCGGCGGGTGATCGACGTAGCCAACGGCGCGCTGCAATTCTCGCTGGTCGGTGGGGAGGACGTTCGTGACTGGCCGGATGAGCCGGACCTGGACCGGTTCGGCGCGTTTCTTTCGGGGTACGAAAGCCGAAGCCGGTTTCAGCCGGGGGAGCGTGACGCAATCCCGCCCCTGATGGTGGAGGCGCTGATCGCGGAGGCAGTGGCGCCGCTGGCGCGGACGGGGCGCTTCGGAGATCTGCCCGCGGGGGCGATTCTTCCGGTGATTGAGCGCAAGGCGGCGTGGATCGAGGCGCATGCCGAGGCGCTTTCACGGCGACCGGACGCCGCCACCGTTTGACCGTCCGAGGCCTGGTCCGGCGTCGATCTTCCGCGTTTTTTCCGAGGGTGCGGACGCGCCCGCGTCCGATAGCGGTCGAATTCGTTGAGGTTGAGGTGCGAATCTTTTGCGTGACAGTCGGCGCTTATCGGGCATCGGAGGGGCGCTGTCCGGTAATACCCCGGCGCGAACCGGGAGAGGCACGCCCGCGGCGCCGGTCTGACGCCGACATGAAGACGCGGTGAAGTTACGGGGATCGTCCGGTTCATTCCCGTGTCGCGCGGATACTAAAGCGAGGTTATCGACGGGTCGATGCGTGCATTGACTTCACGAGCCCTTGGGAGGCACGAATACCGATGAGTCGCATCAATACCAACGTTCAGTCGATTCTCGCCACGCGGGTTCTGTCCGGGAACCAGAATACGCTTAACCGGGCGCTGACCCGGTTGAGCACGGGTTTGCGGATCAACTCCGGCAAGGACGATCCCGCGGGATTGATCGCGTCCGAGACGCTGCGGGCGTCGAAGGTGGCGATCACGGCGGCGATCGACAACGCGAACCGCGCCGACAGCATCATGGCGGTGGCGGAAGGCGGGCTTCAGGAGATCAACTCGCTGCTCCTGGAGATCGAGTCGCTGCTGGACAAGTCGGCGAACGAAGGGGGTCTCAGCGACGAGGAGGTCGCCGCGAACCAGCTTCAGCTTGACGCGATTCTTCAGTCGATCAACCGCATCTCGGAGCAGTCGTCGTTCGGCACGAAGAAGCTGCTGAACGGCGCGTTCGACTACACCACGTCGGGCGTGAGCACGACCAACATCGACAACCTGCGGGTGAACTCCGCAAGGGTGCCGGAGGGATCGTACTCCAACGTGGTGATCAACGTGGTCACGCCGTCGGAGTTCGCTTACGTCAGCGCCGTCGGCGGGGGGACGGGCGGAACGCTCGGCGACGACGTGACGATCCAGGTGCGCGGCAATTACGGCACGGAGATCTTCAGCTTCGTTTCCGGATCCTCGACGGCGACGGTCCGCGACGCGATCAACGCGGTGACGCAGTTGACGGGCGTCTCGGCGGTCGTGTCCGGGCAGGCGGTGGTGTTCTCGAGCACCGGGTACGGGGACAACGCCTTCGTCTCAGTCGAACGCATCGACACCAACGGTCAATCGGAATTCGATATTCATGGCGCCACGACGACGAAGCGGTTCGGCGTGGACGGGACGATGACCGTCAACGGCACGGCGGCGATCGTCAACGGTCTGGAGCTTCAGGTCCGGTCGGGGACGATCTCGCTGGACGTGACGCTGGACGCCTCGTTCGCCAGTGTTGCGGGCGGGACGACGAGCTTCCAGATCACCGGCGGCGGGGCGAAGTTCGCCATCTCGCCGGACCTCGGGCTTTCGGGACAGGAGTCGATCGGGCTTTACGAGGTGTCGACCGCGAACCTCGGGAACGGGTCGGCGACGATCGGATACATTTCGTCGCTGGCGACGGGGCAGGCAAACAGCCTGACCTCGGGGAACTTCGCGCAAAGCCAGCGCATCGTGCGGTCGGCGATTGAGCAGATTTCGTCGCTGCGGGGGCGGATCGGCGCCTTCCAGCGCAACACGCTTCAGACGACGGTGAACTCGCTGGGCGTGGCATTCGAGAACATCGCCGCAGCGGAGAGCGCGATCCGCGACGCGGACTTCGCGCAGGAGACGAGCAACCTGACGCGAAGCCAGATCCTCGTGAACGCGGCGACGGCGGCGTTGCAGCTCGCCAACTCCGCGCCACAGAACGTCCTGGCGCTCCTCGGATAATCCGAAGACGCTCGGGCTCTGAAACGGATTCAATCGACGGACGCCGCTTTGCGGCGTCCTTTCTTTTCATCTAAGTCCCCTCCGACGCCGATGCTCGGCGCTTTGAATGTTCTGTCGTTGTGACGCGACGTGCGTTCGGGTCTGGGAGGGGCGAGGGCGTTCGCTTCTTCCTGAACTTCTGTCGTCCCTCCGGGACTTCCGGATCTTCGGTGACGGCTTCCCAGCCCTGGCGGGCTGGGCTGTATTCCAGCGCCCCTTCCGGGGCTAGGAATCCCAGAGGGTTCTCCGGAGAGCGACAGATCCCTGAGGGCTTCCGGGGCGACGGTTCGCGGAGGGTTCTCCAGGGTGACGGCTCGCGGATGCCGCTTGTGCGGGCCGACGATGCTTGGACGCCTTCCGGGACACATGAAGGTCGGCGGTTCCGGCGAGGCGGAACCCCTTGCCGCGAGGTTTCAGGCGCGAGGTCTTACATGATCGTAGGCTCCTGCGGACTCAACGCCCGGCAACCGGAACCGGGGGAGATTAAGGTCTTTTCAAACCCTCTCCGGTGGTTCTCGGTTACCCAGGCCGTCCTGGCGCCGCGCGCCGGGTGCGGGTCACGTGGGTCAGCGGCGTTACGTTCACGGGCGCGGCGCCTTATAATCCTGCCGCGTCCGGAAGTCGGCGCCGGAGATTCAATGTGAGCAACCGTATTCAGCAGCTTTATGAACTCGGGCAGTCCGTCTGGTGCGATCATCTGAGCCGCGGCATGATCGTGTCGGGGGAGCTGGATCGCCTGATCGGACTGGGGGTCGTCGGGATCACGTCGAACCCGACGATCTTTATGAAATCGGTCACGAGCGGACACGACTACGACGATCGCCTGACCGCGCTGCCGGACGATCTCCGTGACATAGAGGCGTACGAGGCGCTGGTTCTGCCGGACATCCGCGACGCGGCGGATCACCTTCGCCCGGTGTACGACCGCACGGACGGCGTGGACGGTTACGTCAGCCTCGAAGTGAATCCGCACCTGGCGCATGATCCGCGCGGCACGGTGGAGGAAGCGCGGCGGTTGTGGGGCGAGGTGGACCGCCCGAACCTGATGATCAAGGTTCCGGCGACGCCGGCGGGGATTCCGGCGATCGAGACGCTGCTTTCCGAAGGGATCAACGTCAACGTGACGCTCATCTTCGGGCTGGCGGCGTACGAGCAGGTGATGAAGGCGTACGTGGCGGGGGTCGATCATTTTCGATCCCGGGGCGGTGATGTGCGACGGCTGGCGTCGGTGGCGTCGTTCTTCGTCAGCCGGGTGGACAGCCTGGTGGACAAGCGGCTGGAAGCCCTGGGTGCGGAAGGGCGTCCGATCGACGCGCTTCCGGGGAAAGCGGCGATCGCCAACGCGCGGCTGGCGTACGCGGCGTTCGAGCGCACCTTCGGTTCCGGAGGCGTATTTTCGGCGTCATTGTCGGCGGGAGCGCGGGTGCAGCGGCCGTTGTGGGCGAGCACGAGTACGAAGAACCCCCGGTACCCCGACACGATCTACGTGGACGGGCTGATCGGACCTCAGACCGTCAATACGCTTCCTCCCGCCACGATCGAGGCGTTTCTGGACCACGGCCGCCCGGCGGTGACGCTCGCGGGTGGACAGGAAGACGCGCGGCGCGTGATGTCGTCGCTGAGCGGACTGGGCATTCGGATCGAGCACGTCACGGACCAGCTCCTGGCGGAAGGCGTGAAGCTCTTCTCTGACTCGTTCGATGAACTGCTGCGGAACATCGCACAGCGCCGGCGATCCCTCGCCCGCGCGTGATCGTCGCAACGGGGCCGCGGCGGATCGGCGGGTTTTCCGAAAGAGCGCCGCAACGCGCGGTTACGCCCCGGTGCGGGGCGGCGCGCCGGGCCAGTCGACCTGTCCGGACGCGAGCATCCGGATCGCCTCGGGATAGGCCTTCAACTCCTCGTGAAACACGAGGTGGGCAAGTTGATCGGCGGAGCATCCGGGGGGGATGGCGACGGTTCGCCGGCAGATGACCGGTCCGTGATCATACTCGTTGTCACAGAAATGCACGGTGCAGCCGGATTCGGTGCGTCCCGCCGCCAGGACGGCCTCATGAACGTGGCGTCCGTACATGCCCTTGCCGCCGAAGTCGGGAAGCAGCGCGGGGTGAATATTGATGACCCGCCCCGCGTAGTCGTCGGGAATGCGCCACAGGTGCAGGAACCCGGCGAGGCAGACGAGGTCCGCGCAACTGGCTCGCACGGCGCGGGTGAGTTCGAACTGGAAGGCATCGTCGCCCAGCGTTCGCCGATTCACCAGCAACGTGGGGAGCCCCTGTTCCGCGGCGAGCACCAGTCCGCGTGCGTCCGGACGCGAGGAGATGACCAGCGCCAGCCGAGCGGGAATGCGGCCGGCGACCGACTCGCGGTGCAGGTTCAACATCGTTCGCCCTCCGCCGGAGATCATCGCCACGATGCGCAGGATTCGCGGGTCGGGGGGTATGTGGTTGGAGGACTTCAAGGCGCTTTCCTTACGTGATCCGGAATCAGGGCGACCCGATAAATGACAAAAAGGTCATGAAAGGACCAACGAATTCCGCTGAACGTAGAAGAGTATCAGAGTCGCGCGGGAAAGCGACCGGTTGGGACCGCCGAATGTTACGTTTCAGGTAGTCGCCCTAGTCGCACCCCTTCATTGATCGGATCATCGTCGATCCGGTGCGTGCAATACCCGTTTTCGGGGCAGGCTCCCGTCCTGGAGCGGACGCTGAAGGCGACAGGGCCGTCGAGCTTCGACGATGAAGCGCATCCTCATTGCCGATGACCTGGCGATCGTCCGCGAGCCGATCGAAATAGCCCTGCGGCACGCCGGGTATGAAACCCTCGCGGCGCGTGACGGCCGAGAGGCTCTGAAACTCGCGCAGCAGCACCGTCCGGACCTGGTGATCCTCGATGTCGAGATGCCGAACATGAGCGGTCTGGAGTGTCTTCGCGTCATGCGGACGCTCGAGGACACCCGTCATATTCCCGTCATTATTCTCACCGTCCACGCCGAACGATCGACGGTTCAGCAGATCGTTGCGTGCGGAGTGGCGGGATACCTGCTGAAGGGGCGGTTTTCGTTTCCGGAGCTGCTGGCGAAGATCAAGGCGCTTCTCGAGGCGGCGCCGGTCCATGTCTCGGAACCTTCTCCCGGCGACTTCGCCGCCGCGCCTTCTCCGCGCTGCGAAGCCGACGATGCCCCTGCCATCCCGGCGCCGAAGCGCCGCCCCGAAGTGCTCGAGCGGATCGCGGAAGAGACTTCGCTACGGGCCATCCCGCCGGTGTTGCACCACATACTGTCGCTGGTCAACAACCGCTCGACGACCCTGGATGAGATCGCGCAAGTCGTCCGGCAGGATCAGGCCCTCGCCGTGCGGATCCTCAAGTTCGCCAATTCGAGCTTCTTCCGGTCCGAGAAGCGCGCCGAGACGTTGCTCGACGCGGTTCACCGGATCGGACTTTCGAGCATCGGCAACATCGTCGCCGCGCTGGTGACGATGGAGCAGTTCACCTCCGCGGAACGCAGCGGACTGGTGCCTCAGTATTTCTGGGAGCACAGTCTGGCCGTCGGGGCGGTCGCCGAGGAAATCGGGCAAGCGGTCCAGCTCGAAGCCGTGGATCAGGAGATGCTTTTCCTCGCCGGACTGATGCACGACGTGGGGCGGATGCTCCTGGCGACCGCGTACCCGGAGGAATACGGCGTGCTGCTGGAGGTCGCGCCGCGGCAGCGCGCGTCCCTTGGCGCGCTCGAACGCCGGGTCTTCCGCGTCACGCACGCCGAGGCGACCCGGCACGCTCTGATCTCCTGGAAGCTGGCTTCGGCGGTCGCCACGGCCGCCTCGCTCCACGACGGCACGATCGACGAGTTGCGCCGTGCAGGCTCGCCCGGCAAGACCGGGATGATCGTCGCCCTGGCTGACCGGCTTACGCATGCGCTGATCATCGGTCACAGCGGTGACGGGACGCTGCTCCCGATCCGCGAGTGCGCCCGGGCCGTCGGCATCACGGAGGAAGCGCTTCAGCGCGTCGCGGACCGCATCGTGGAGCGGATGCAGGATCAGATCTTCTTCTACGCCTCGCGCGAGTATCAGCCGATGGCGGGGACCGTCGCCGAGCAGCTCGCGGCGCGAGTCGCCGGCGCGCCGACGGTGTCGGTCCGCGCTTCGACTCCGGGCTTCGATCCCCTCGCGCATTTTTTCCGCCGCCTCGGCTGGATGACCGGAGGCGCGCCCGACGTCGAGATCGTCAGCGCCTCGTCCCGGTCCGAGTGCGACCGGCTGGTCAAGGAGGCCGTGGACGCGCGAAGCCGGACCGGTCATGCGTGCCCGATGCTCGTCTGCGCCTGGGCGCCGCTCGAGGGCGGATTCACCCCGCCGCCAGAACGTCCCTTCCGGATGATCGAAGGCGTCATTCGTTATGAGGATGTCGTCGACGCGGTCGCTACGCTCATCGGTCAAAAAAAGAGCGCCGTGGAACCGGTCGCGGTCTGAGACCGAGTTGCGTTCCCGGACCGCGCCCGTCAGACGTTGCTGCAAAACCGAGCCGCACTCGTGAGGAAGCGGGCATTTCGATCCGTCCGGGAAAGCGGATTCGCCAGAGTGTACGCTGCTTTCGGTAACCGGTGGGGGGGATGCTCAGCGACGCGGGATACGCTCAGGTGTCCGATGCGAGGCGCGTGAGGAAGGTCCGCAGCGGATCGGGTGTTCCGTACCACGCCGGCCAGACCCGCGGCGCAACCCCGATCCACGCAATCATCGCCGCCATCGCCGCAAGATAGGCCGGTCCTCCTCGACGCAGTTCGCGCGGTGGCGGCGGTGGGCCGGCGCCGGTTCGGCCATCGCGGTCGCGCAAAGCGTCGCAGGCGAGGCGCAGGCGCAGGATCACCGTGGTGACGGGCAGCACGGCGAGGATCGCCAGCGCCGCCGCCGCGTGTCCGGTCGCCACGCCGGCCGTGAAAAGGATGCAGCGCTCGCCGCGCTGCCAGAACCCGTGATTGCCGGTTCGGACGAAGTTTTCCGTCCGCGCCTTGGCGTAGCTGATGACGACGGCGTGCATGCCCGCCAACAGACTCGCCGCCGTCCAGGTCAGGTTCCCCCGCATCGAAAAATGCAGCGCGCATCCGCCGAAGATCAGCAGGTCGCTGTAACGATCGAGCGTCGAGTCCAGCACCGCGCCGAAGGGCGTCACCCGTCCCGACAACCGCGCCAGCGCGCCGTCGGCGAGGTCAATCAGGAACGCGAGGCTCATCACCGCGAGGGTGAGCATCGGCCAGGCGCTGACGGGAACCGGGGCGTCGGGTTCCCAAGGTGGGGCGTGGCTGGCGCCGACGGTCAGAAGGCCCGCGGTCCCGACGCTCAAGGCCAGGTTCAACACGGTCAGGCGGTTCGGCGTGACTCCGGCGCGGAGGATCCGCTCCGTCCACGGCGCCGCTTCCGCTTCGTCAGCCATGTCCTCCGGTCTTGAGGAATCGCCCCGCATGTGCGTCGCCTCAGGACATCGTCAACCCGGAGATCGTCGCCTCGAATACGAGGCGACGCTCGACCCAGCCTTGCACCTGCGACGTGAAACGGCGCGGACGACACTCGACGCCCCGGCAAAGAATAAGAAACGTGGCTGGGGGCGAGACGGCGTCGCGGAATTTGCACTCGTCCACGCCTCCGAACGCGACGAACGCCCTTCGCGGGGCACCCGCGTGCGCATCCAGGAGATGCACCCCGACGCATGCCGTCTGTGCTGCCATCTCCAGCATCAATACGCCAGGCAGGATGGGACGTCCCGGAACGTGTCCCCGGACCCACCACGCATCCTCACGGAGGCGGCAGACGCCCGCCACGATCGCGGCCGGAAGGTCCACGTGGCAGATGCCGTCCAGCAACATGAACTCGTGACGGTGAGGCAGGAAACGTTCATACACGTCGGCGCGCGACAGGACGACATGGTCCGCGTCGAGGTGTTCCAGCGGCATCAGCGGCTGTGACGGCATGTCGGCATCTTGCCACGAGCCCGCCCGCGACACCAGCGAGAACGCCCGGTGTGCGTCAGGAGTGAACCACCTTCTCCGGGGATCACGGATCCTTCTTCGGATCGGTCGGCGGCGGCGTCTTGTCCGGAGGACTCTTTTCCGGCGGCGACTTGGCGTCCGCGGGAGGGGTCGCCGGTTTTCCGGCGTCGCCCCCGGCCGGCGTCGTCGCGCCGGCGGGTGCGGTGCCGTCGGCAGGTTTCGCTGGCGCGGAGGGGGGGGCGACGGGCTTGGCGTTCACCTTGGCGGCGTTCTTCGCCTTCGAAATCAACCCTTCGACGACGCCCTTGAGGCGTTCTTTCTCGATTTTCTGATGCGCGATGACGCCTTCGGCGTCGATGACGTAAAGCGTCGGGAAGTCCTCGACGCTCCACGATGCGGCGATCGACCGCTCGGAGTCATCGACGATATGAGGCCACTCATATCCGCGCCGCTTTGTGATCTTCTTCACTTCATCCGGCGGTTTGCGGTCCACGTTGATCCCCAGCCAGACAAACGGACCGTTCTTGTGCTTCTCCCAGAGCTCCTTGGCGATTTCGTGAATCTCCGCGCAGTGCTCGCACTCCACCGTCCAGAAGTCCACCACCACGACCTTGCCGCGGAACTTCGACAGCTCGATCGGCTGCTGGTCCGGGTCACGCCCGACGAGGTTCGGCGCCTTGCTGCCCGGGCGCAGGTCGGTGACTTCGCGCAGGTGCCGTCGAGCCGGATCCGCGGCCGGCGTGTCCGCGTACTGATCGACGACCTTCTTGAAAAGCTCCTCGGCCTTCTTGCGGTTCTCCTCGCGCTTGCCGGCGTTGCGCGTTGTGGGGTCGCCGTAGTTCTCGCAGAATGTCTCCGCCAGCGCGAACGTGGCCCACGCCTTCGCCTCGCGCGACGGGTTGTCCCGGATCGCTGCCTCGTAAATTTCGCGGAAAGGCACAGGTCCGTAGTGATAGGGCAGTTCAATGAGTCGCGGGATCGCCGCGGCCAGCCCGGGCTGCGACGCCTGCGGCCCCTTCAGGAGCTCCAGCGCCCAGCGGTAGACCGCCTCCTTGTCTTCCAGATTCGTGTACCGGACGAACTTGCAGTTCTCCAGCGCCCAGACCGCGCTTTCCAGCGCTACGGCGCTTTTCGGATCCTTCTCCGCCAGCGCCCGGATCTTCGGCATGTACTCGGTGATCGGGTGGGTCTTGTAGTCGCGCTTCTCCGGCTTCTTGTTCTTCTTGAACCAGTCCTCCTGCGCGGAGGCGTAGGCCTTGGTGAGTTTGTCCAGCTCGGCGTCCTCGCCCCAGACGGGTGTCGCAAGAAACACCCCCGTCATCATCAAACACGCCAGCGCCCTGCGCGAACTTCCAGAATGCATCATTCGAAACATCAATATCGCTCCCAACCGACTCGAGACCCGCTCATCCCGGACCACATTCCCCTGCTTGTTGCGTTTTAACCCCGTAATCGCCGATGCTATTGCAGCGGGTTGCCAAAGTTCCTAAGGTGGAGCAACCTCCAAACCAACGCGGCGACGGGGGAACGCTTGCACACATACTACGGTTGAACGAAGGAAAGGATACAGGAATGTCGCAGGTCGGGATCATTGAGCCTCACGGCGGGAAACTCGTCATTCGTACTGGAGCAAAAGAAGAGAAACTTAACAACGCCGTCGCGCTCACCCTCACCCAGCGCCAACAGTGTGACCTGGAGATGATCGCCGTCGGCGCGATGAGCCCGCTATCCGGTTTCATGGGGCAGGCCGATTTTGACGCGGTATGCGACAAGATCACGCTCGCCGACGGCAAAACGGTCTGGCCGTTTCCCGTCACGATGAACGTGGACAAAGCCACCGCGGACAAAATCAAGGTCGGTGACAAGGTCGTTCTCAACGACGACAAAGGCCGGCTCCTCGGTTATCAGACGGTTAAGGAGATTTACAAGGAAGACAAGAAGAAGCACGCCGCCAAGTGCTTCGGCACGGAAGACCCGGCGCACCCCGGCGTCAAGAGCGTGATGGACGAGGGCGAGTACTGCCTGGCCGGTCCGATCGACGTGGTCACCGCGCGTCACGACCCGATGTTCAAGGATCACCGCCTCTCGCCCGCGCAGACGCGCGAGGCGTTCAGCAAGAAGGGGTGGAAGACGGTCGTGGCGTTTCAGACGCGTAATCCGATCCACCGGGCGCATGAGTACCTGACGAAATGCGCTCAGGAGATCGTGGACGGTCTGCTGATCCACCCGCTGATGGGCGCGACGAAGGACGGGGACATCCCGGCCGAGGTGCGGATGGAGTGCTACCTGGCGCTGATCCAGGGCTACTATCACCCGGATCGCACGATGCTGGCGGTGATGCCGGCGGCGATGCGCTACGGCGGTCCGCGCGAGGCGATCCTGCACGCGATCTACCGGCAGAACTACGGTTGCTCGCACTTCATCGTCGGGCGCGATCACGCGGGCGTGGGGACGTACTACGGCACGTACGACGCGCAGAACATCTTCGACAAGCTGCCGGACGGCGGGTTGAAGATCCAGCCGATGAAGTTCGAGAACACGTTCTGGTCGAAGCGCGCCGGCGGCATGGTGAGCAACAAGACGTTCCCGACGATCGAGGGCGATCAGGTGTCGCTGTCGGGCACGAAGGTGCGCGAGATGCTGATGAAGGGCGAGCGCCCGCCGCAGGAGTTCACCCGTCCGGAGATCGCGGACATTCTGATCAAGTCGATGAAGCAGGGGTAAGCCGCAGGGCGAGTTCAGGCGACTTCGCGGTTGTTTTCGCCGTTCCGAGGTTCTATCGTTTATTACGATGATTCAGATTCGATTCGACTCCGGAGCGGAGCAACGCAAGGCGCTGGGCTGGCTGCCCGGACGGTATTCCTTCAAGAGCTGGCCTGACGGAACGATGGTGGTTCCCGAGGAAGCGCTGCCCTCGTTGGCGCTGGAGGGGATGTCGTTTTCGGTGGAAGGTTCTGCGCGATATGAGCAGATCGTACCGTCGGTTCGAAATCCTGCTTCCGCTCCGATTCAGTGACGGTCGGCCCGTGCCGGACGAATTGATCGGAGAGACGCTGGAAGAACTCCAGAACCGGTTTGGCGCCGTCTCTTGTGAAACCCAGGCGATCCGAGGATTCCGGCGGCATGAGGGCAGACGTATCGCGATGAGTTGATCCGCGTGTTTGTGGATGTGCCCGATACGGGTGAATCGCTGGTTTTTATCCTGGAATTCAAGGAGCGGGCGAAACGACGTTTCGAGCCGCTCGACATCTGGATGACGAGCTACGCCGTCGAGGTTTTGTAGAGCTGCGCGAAAGCAAGCGTTCGCCGCAGGAGTTCACTCGGCCGGAGATTGCGGACATGCTGACGAAGTCGAGGATGCGAGGGTGGGTCCATCGGGGGCCTATCCCGGGATCATCGCGATTCCGCAGCGCTTCGTCGGATGTGGGCTGTCGTGCAGGCCCGCGCCCCACGGGCCATCCGGGTTCATAGAACCCCTCGTCGGCGATCCAAGCATCATGAGCGATGACGCACGTTCCCATCCGGCGAATTGCCCGCCAGGGAAAGCTTGACTCCTTTCGGCGGGATATTGATGATCCTGCCGCAGGTCGGTATTCCGGAAACGCGTAAAAGGCCGGTGTGCCGTCGACCCACTCAAACAAACGGAGCGCCTAAGCGATGATGGAGCGAGTCAGCGGTATTCTGGGTTTGCTGGCGACTCTTTTCAGCGGGGTGCCGGCTCTCGCGCAAGCGCAACTCGGCAAGAGTGACCGGACCATCGATGACCTGGCTTCCGCGAGGAAAAAATACGAGAAATACGTCGCCGAGCGATCGGACGAGGTGCTGACCGCGTGTGCGAAAGCCGAGGAGGCTCTCCGGAGCAAGAACGCAACATGGGAAGAGATCGAAGGGGTCACGAAACAACGAGAGGCGTTTCAGTCGACGGGCGCCTGGCCTGCTTCGGTTAACGTCGCGAGCCAACTCAAGAGGTTCATCGACCACCGCGAGTATATGGTCAAGAACTATGAAACGGCCATCAGGGAAAGCAAAAAGGCGATGGCCGACCCTATCGCCAAGATCCTCGAAGCGGAGCGCGATGCGTTCCAGAACGAAAGCGACATCGCTCCCTGGCGCCCGCTTCTGTCTCCCAAGCCTGACAAGCCCGATTCCGCCGCGGCGGATCCCTTTGTTGTCGGCACGGACAAGAAAACGATCCCGCTCGGAGAATTCGCGACGGGCGCCTACAAACTTGAGTTGAAGGCGAAGCGAAGCGAGGGCGGCGAGGGGCCGCTGTACATGCAGTTTCCGCTTCCCGATGGGCGGCAGGGAAGCGCGCAGGCATGGCCCGACGGCGAGCGCGGGTATCACGCCCTGATTTCCATCCGAGACGCGCTGGTCAGCGCCGATCTCGGCGTTACGCGTCCGCTGAGCATTCCGTCTGACGAAGAGAGTGAGGATTCGAGCGAGAGCCGTGACCTTGTGCTCTGGGCGGATATCGGTGCGGTGTCGGTGGAGTCGGTCAGCATCAAGCCGCTCCGCTCGGCCACGGAGGCGGAACTCGAAGCCAAGATAACACCCCGGCCGACCCGGGACGATTCTGGTCCCTTGGTCCGCAAGGTCGTTGATCCGGCGGCCGAATTGACGGAGGGGAGTGTCTGGAAAGGCGAGTATGATGGAGAACCAGACCAGACTCTAAAAGTACTTTCACGAAGCGATAATGAGGTTGTAGTCTCAGTCACGAGACCACGTGCGCCAGGCACGTTCAAGTTTTGCTTCGGGATAAAGGGCGATCAGCTAACACTCAAATGGATGCGGGGAGGAGCGGCATCAGAAGATGTCACCTTTGCGGATGAATCTGGTGCCGGACAGATCAAGGGTCGCCAATTGCGGTGGACATATTCCTGCCGCGCCAATTTCGGCCACAACGCAAGCAAACTTAGAAATGGCGCTGCGAGTTTTATACGAGAATAGTGCAAGTCAGGTCTGAATGACCAACTGCTCGAGGCCGAACACAGGCTTGGATATTATGTCAATCACTCGCTGTCCATCCGCGCAAGACACTTTCCCACGCAAAGTTGTGGATTGTATTGCATCCCTGCGCCGCCCCGTCGTCGTCGCGCATGTTGTCCCCGACACGGATGCGCTCGGGTCGATGTTCGGGTTCGCACTGGCGTATTCGGGCGACGGCTGCCGGCCGAAGGTGGCGCTGCCCGCGGGGTCGCTGTCGCAGAAGAACGCCTTCATGTATGACTGGGCGAAGGTCGAGGTTGCTTCGCCGGAGGATTACAAGAGCGCCGACGGATTCGTCGTGCTGGACACGGCCAAGAAGCCGCGATGCAACGTCGAGCCGGTGTTCAAGGACGTGGACTGGTCGGCGGGCCGGCCGGTCGTGAACATTGACCATCACGACACCAACACGCAGTTCGGCGATCTCAACTGGGTCGTCGCGGACGCCACGAGTTGCGCGGAGCTGGTCTATCGCCTGCTCGTCGCCGCGGGCAAACCGATCAGCCCGATGGCGGCGACGATGCTCTACGGCGGCATCCACGGCGACACGCTGGGCTTCTCGCTGCCGAGCACGTCGGCGGAGAGTCTGCGCATCGCGGCGGAACTGGTCACGCTCGGCGCCAACGTGAACGAGTTGTGCGAGAACCTCTGCCGCAGTCAGACGCGCAGCGAGTTCGATCTGCTGCGTCACGTTTACGCGAACACGAAGGTCGTCGCCGACGGGCGCGTCGCCTACAGCACGCTGACGCACGCGGAGATCACCGGCGCCGGATGCACGGCGCAGGACATCGACGACCAAGTGTCGATCCCGCGCAGCCTGCGCGGCGTGAAGCTCTCTTTCCTGCTCAGCGAGGGCAACAAGGGCAAGACACGCATCAACTTCCGCGGCGAGGGCAACGTCGACGTGCTGGATCTGGCGAAGCAGTTCAACGGCGGCGGTCACAACCAGGCCGCCGGCGCGGTCGTGGACGGGACGATCCCCGAAGTCGAGTCGCGCATCGTCGCCGCGGCCGTGGCGCATATCGGCAAGTACGCCTGACGCCCAAAACCGATGATCCCGGCACGACCTCCCCTCAGACCTCCTCAGAGGGGTTGCGCCCTGGGGGTCGTCGCATGAGCTGAACCGCTCTGCACGAGTTCAAATCGTCATTCTCAGTTCCGCGGCGCACCACGAAACGAGCGTTCGCGCGGGCTGAAGCCCGCGGCTCGGAGGGCGCTCCACATTCGTGAATCTTGATTTAGCTTGTGCTGGAACGGGCGGGGTTTTGCGGCTGGGGATCGAGGCGGCGCTGGGCTTCGTGCGCGCACTTTTCGTAGACGGTGGCGAGGAAGCCGATCAGCGGGAATCCGCCGCGTTCAAAGGGCGACGCGCCGAGTTGTTCGAGCATTGACGGTTCCGGTTGAGGGGAAGGGTCGTGCGGCGGCGTTTCGGGCAGTGCGCCGCCCAGCGACCAGAATTGCGCGGCGTCCGTGACGCCGCAAACCCCGGTCGAACTGGAACCCCCGGCAACGTCGGAAGCACCGGTCGCGCTGGAAGCGCCGGCAATGTCGGAATCGTCGATCGCGGGCGGGTGAGCGGGGTTGTCGATCATGCTTGCTTTCGAGAGGGCGTCCAGATGATTTCCTGGGTGCAGATGAGACGGGCCGCGACGCCCTGGCGCCGCGGCCCGCTCGTTATTCGTCAACCGAAACGTGGCGCATCAGCCGCCGTTTTTGCCCTTATCCTTCTTGTCACCCTTTTCCGGCTTTTCCTTCTCGACTTTTTCGGGTTTGGCTTTGTCGCCCTTCTTACCCGTCGGCGCATCATCGCCGTCGTCATCGAGGGGCAGCTCGGTCGCTTCCTCACTTGCCGAGACCTTGCCCGTCGCATCCACCGTCACGTTCATCAGCTTGTCGCCGACGACGCAGTAGACGGAATACGACAGCTTGCCTTCCGTGACGGCGCCCATCGCCAGGACGGCGCGACCTTTCGCATGTGCCTCAGCCGCCTCGACGGCCTTGCCGAGCGGAACCTTCGACTCGTCCATCTTGGCGACGACCGCCTTGCAGTCGGCGATCACGTCGCTGAACCGCGCCGACACGGGCACGGCTACCGCGACGATCAGCCCCAGCGCCATCAACCCACGCACAAACGATTTTGAACGAAGCATCTTCGATCTCCTGGATCCCTTGTATCCGCCAGCCCGATCGGCGGCACATCGCCGCCGCGTGAAGTCCGGTAACTGCGCGGAATGCTATCTCAGTCAGGTTCGGCGACGCAAATCCGGCCCGCCGACCGGGGCGCCCGCGCACCTTGTCCCAGCCGGATCGTCATGTCCGCCCGCGCAGACCGGTTCCGGCTGGTTCCAGATTACTTCAACGTCGCATTCCGGCAGGTTCTTGCATTCCCCCTACCTTATCTGACGAAGGCACCGGGGATGCTCCCGCAGGGGTCGCCAGGGACCGAGGCAGGTTCCGGCCGGTGTCGGTGCGCCGGTCAGAAAGCGTCTCCCGGAGTTTGCAGAGGGGATGACCGGTTTCTTGGCGGGTGCGGTTCGGTCTGACCCGAGTTCGGGCACCCCCCGGTGTTGCTGGCTCGCCAACTTGCCTTGACGCCATCCCGTCGGCCTTCCACCGTATCCAGCTCAGGCGGCGCACCGGGTGCGGGTGGGGGCGCCGGTTCGGTGAGGTGAGTTTGTTGCGGGGAATCGCGCATGACGGTGCAGTTCATGTCGACGCCGGAGGAAGTCGCCTCATGTTACCCGGTGATGGTTCAGCTTCGCCCGCATCTGAGTCGAGAAGGGTTTCTCGCCGCGGTGATTCGCCAGCGTGAGCAGGGCTACCGGCTGGCCGGGGCGGTTGATGCCGGCGGGAAGGTTGCGGCGGTAGCGGGATTCCGGTTCTTCGACGCGCTGGCGTGGGGGCGCATCCTGTATGTTGATGATCTGGTGACGGACGAGGCTCGGCGGTCACAAGGGTTGGGGCAGGCGTTGTTCGACTTTCTGGTTGCGCTGGCGCGTCAGGAGGGGTGCGACGAGTTTCACCTCGATTCCGGCGTGCAGCGCTTTGATGCACACCGATTTTACCTTCGCAATCGAATGCGGATTTCGAGTCATCACTTTGCCCTGCCGCTGGCGACCCGTTGACGGGGGCTTACAATCCGCCGCGGACCGAACCGACGATCGTGCTCCGGTCCGACGAACTGCGACGGATGCCGATGCGAAGGACGTATCTCGTCAGCCTGTGCCTGTTGCTGGAGCCGGCCGCCGCAACGTCGAGCGTCGCGCAGAGCGTCGATCCGGACAACTGCCTGTTGTGTCATCAGTTTCGCGGGCTTTCACGTTTCGACCGTCAGCGGGACGAGCTGCACGTCTACTTCGTCGACCCGTCGTACATGCACGATCTGGCTGGTCCGCACGCGCGACTTGCCTGCACTGACTGCCACCCGCGCGAGGAGGTTCGCGTGGTTCCTCATGCGCCGGTGTCGCGCGTGGACTGCACGCGGACGTGCCACATCGCCGGGGCGTCGGGCGTGATGACGACGTTCAGTCATGCGGGAGTCGCCGAGGCGCTTCGCGGCGGCGTGCATGATCCCGCGATCATGCGGGGCTTGCCTCTGTCGGAAGGTCCGCTGCTGGCGCAGGACCAGTCCGCCTGTCTTTACTGTCATGACGAGCCGGTGTTCCGCGGGATCGAGCGTGCGCTGCCGCAACTGGCGAGGTTCGGGGATGATGCCCTCGCACGTTGCACGACGTGTCATAAGGACCAGCTCGGCGTGGACGTGGCGTACGCGTTGAAGCACGTCGCTGCCCGGCTTCAACCGTCGCGATCGACGCTGGATGTCGCGCAGGTCTGTGCCGTGTGCCACAGCGACCCGGCGTTTCACGCTGAACCCGGTCGTCACGACGCGGTGGCGAGCTACATGCGCACCTTTCACGGGAAGGCAGCGCTTCTCGGGGACGAGTCGACCGCGTCATGCATTTCGTGTCATGCTTCAGGCAACCGCGATGTTCACGCGATGCTTGCGCATACCGACCCGGCCTCTCCGACGCACACGGATCGGCTCCCGACGACATGCAGCACGATCGCCTGTCACCCCGGGGCGTCGCCCAGCCTGGCGGACACCGGTGTGCATCTCGATCTGGCGGCGTCGCGCGGAACGATCGAGTACCTGCTGGCGGCGGCGTTCATCCTGCTGACGACGCTGACGTTCGGGCCGTCCGCGATTCTGGCCGTGCTTGAACTGGTGCAGCTTGTCGCCGGGCGGGAGTCGCCGCGCGACGAACACGTGCGTGAACTGACCGATCGGTTGATGGCGCGCCCGGACGGGCGTCGTCGGCTGGTGCGTTTCACCGTTCCGCAGCGGATTCAACACTGGATTCTGGCGGGGTTGTTCGTGCTGCTGGTGCTCACGGGCTTTCCGCTGAAGTTCGCGGATCAGGGGTGGTCGGCGTGGTTGATCCGCGGGTTCGGGGGGCTGGCGGCGGCGCGGGCCTTGCATCACTGGGCGGGGATTCTGCTGGTGCTGGGTTTCCTGAGTCACATGATGCACACGATGCTGCTGGTGGTGCGGCGCTCGCGACGACCCGGTCTGGACGGACGGCCGACCGGCATGCTGGCGTCACTGCTGGCGCTGCCGATGTGGATGACGCTGGATGATCTGCGGAAGCTTCGGCATCTTCTGGCCTATCTTTTCTTCCTGCGGTCCGATCGTCCGAAGTTCGGGCGTTTTGCGCTGAAGGAGAAGTTTGAGTACATCGGGGTCTTCTGGGGGACGATGATCCTCGGCGTCACGGGCATGATTCTCTGGGGCGAGCAGACGGCGTCGCACCTGATGTCGGGCCGGGTGTTCAACCTCGCGGCGATTGCGCACACGTACGAAGCGTTTCTCGCGCTTGTCCACGTCGGCATCCTGCACACGTACAACGTGATGCTTTCGCCCCACGTGTTTCCGCTGTCGCCGGCGACGATCACCGGAACAACGCCGCCGGGGGAACTCATCGAAGGACACGCCGCGTTTGTTGAAGACGCTGCGCGGGAGCTGGGGCTGCATCCGCACGAGGAGGGAGGCGCGCCATGAGCGGATCGTCGCGCGGTCGCGCGATCAGGTGGTTGGGCGCGCTGGGTCGCGCCGGGCGCGCCGCCGGGAAGCGGGCTTACGCGCTCGCCCTGATCGGGGTGATCGGTTACTCGAGCTTTTTTGCGTTCCGCTACCTGGTTTACACGTTGATGCTTCCAGCGGAGGCGCCGGCGCAAGTGACGCAGCTTCCGCGGCGCCTGGACAGCCGCGTTCTCGAGACCGACCGCGCGGCGTGGGCGGGGCTGCGGACGGCGGAGCACGCCCGAGCGCCACTCTCGCATTATCATCGCCTCGACACGTGGATCCAGCCGGACCGGGCGAACAATTGCACGACCAGCGGGTGTCACCCGCCGCTGCCTCATGCGGAGCGCAAGGAGGTCCGGGCCTTTCTCAACATGCACGCCACGAGCATGCACTGCGGCGTCTGTCACATGCAGACGAATGAGCAACCGCTGAACCTGGCCTGGTATGACCCGGCAACAGGCGCGTCCCGAGGCGTACCGGCCGTGCTCGAAGCTTACGCGAAACTCTTGTCGATCGAGGACCAACCCGGAGGGTATGACGAAGACGCCCGTCGCGTGCTCGTGGACCTCCTGCGCCGCGCGGCGGTTGAGGCCCAGGACGGCGCGATCCTCATCACGTTGGCGGATCATCTTCGCCGTCTGTCGCCGGAAGCGGTCGAAACCGCAGATGTACTTGCCGGGGCGAGGGCGGTTCTGCCCCGCTTCTTCCGGGGCGAATACGGCGCGAAGCTCGCCCTGCGCGCCGCAGGCACCGAGGCGCCGATCCTGGCGCATCCTGGGGTGGAAAGCGAGATCGAGCGCTACCGGGCGACCGCTGGCGCGATGACCGACGCGGAAAGAAAGGATCTCGTCGATCGGCTGCACTCGCTGCGGCGGACTGAGGCGTTGAAATGTTCGGATTGTCACGCGGACGGCGGGATCGTGGATTTCACCGCCGCCGGGTATCCGCCGCAGCGCGTCCGCGAGCTGACGGGTACGATCGTCGCCCGCATGATTCAGCACATTTCCGACGGTTCGCCGTTTTATCTTCCGGAGTTTCTCACGGCCCCCGGGACGGGTGAGCCGGAGACGGGTGAGGGTTCTGCGCCGTAGTGCAATACCGTCACTTTGGATCGCTTTTTCAGGGGGTCTGAAGATCAAGTAACCTTGTTGTCCGGTGGATGCGGCGCCAACGAAGTTGCGGCGGGGCGCAGGTTGACGAACGTATCCGCCTTGTGACCGCAATCAGGTGTGAGGCAGGGTATGAACGAAGGAAAAGGCGGGGGCAGCCTGCCGCGGATCGGCCGCAACGTGTACATCGCACCGACCTCGTACGTCGGCGGCGACGTTTCGATCGGCGAGGAGTCGACGATCATGCATCATGTGATGATCCGTGGTGACGTGTCCGCAATCCGGATCGGGCGCCGGGTCAACGTGCAGGACGGGACGATCATTCACACGCAGACCGGCGTCCCGCTGCACATCGAGGATGAGGTGTCGATCGGTCACCGGGCGGTGGTGCATTGTCGTCGGGTCGGGCGCGAGGCTCTGATCGGAACGGGAGCGGTGGTGCTGGACGGGTGCGACGTGGGTGAGGGATGCATTATCGGAGCTTGTGCGCTGGTGACGCCCGGAACGACGATCCCAGCGAGGACGGTCTGGATGGGGGTTCCCGCACGTCAGATTCGTGAGGTCAGCCCTTCTGAACGCGAGTACGTGCGTCAAGTGGTGCAAACGTACTTCCGCCTCGGTCGTCTACACGGGAGCGGAGCATACCCGCCCGCGGCCTGCGGACTGCATGAGTAGAAAACCTTCAGACCAGGGGACGGACCGCCCGGCGACACTTTGAATCATTTAACATATTATATTCATTAAAGTTATGAAGTGGCCCGGGGTGCGTGAGCCTCGCGAGAGCCGTCCACTCTGTGCGAACATCGGCGCGGCCCCAACCTGAGTGCGTCGGCGGGGTTATAATCGGTGGAGCGAACTTGAATCGCATATTGCCCGGAGGTCTGCGAATCTACCTGAGCGGAAAGCCCGGCGACCCGCGGCTTTGATCGGGATGTTCGCGGGAATTGGCGCAGTCTGGCGGGACGGCAGGACGCGGTTTCGTCAATAACGGCAGAAGAGGATCGGGAACGCGCAGGAGGCCTGTGTGTCGACAAATGAACCCTCCACCAACCCGCCGCCCAACGGCGCAGGGGAACGTGCGTCTTTCGACGCCACGGGATCCGGGGTGAACCGTCCCGGGCAGGTGATCGGCGAGTTCGAGCTGCGCGAGATGATCGGGCGCGGCGGGATGGGGACGGTGTACAAGGCGTGGCAGCAGTCGCTGCGGCGGCTGGTGGCGGTCAAGGTTCTTGCGCCACACATCGCCGGATCGCGCGGGAACGTCGTGCGTTTTCAGCGCGAGGCGCAGGCGGCGGCGAAGCTGCATCACCCCAACATCGTTCCGATCTTCGCGCTGGGCGAGGATCAGGGGATTTACTACTACGCGATGGAGTTGATCGAGGGGCGGGGACTTCACGAGATCATCCGCGAGGAGCGCCAGCGCGCGGGACTGGAGGCGCCGGAAGAGGATCTTGACGCGACGCGCATATTGAACCGGACGGGTTCGGGGGCGATGCCCGCGCCGAAGGCGCGCGAGCTTTCCGCCGAAGACACGGCGGTGATGCTGGTCGGCAGCGGGGCGTGGTCGGCGGCGGCGGACCGGTTCGAGATCATTGCAGCGCAGCTTTCGCGCATCGCCGACGCGCTCGCGTATGCGCATGATCAGGGGGTCATTCACCGCGACATCAAGCCGCATAACCTGATGCTCTGCCGCGACGGGCGGTTGCTGCTGACGGATTTCGGGCTGGCGCGGATCATCGAGCAACCGGGCATCACAATGACCAGCGAGGTCGTCGGCTCACCGCTTTACATGGCGCCTGAGCAGATCAGCGGGGACGGGACGGTGACGGCGCGCAGCGACATCTACTCGCTGGGCGCGACGCTGTATGAGTGGATGACGCTGCACCCGCCGTTTTCCGGGCGGACGCGCGAGACGGTGATCACGCAGATTCTGACGGGCGACGTGCGCGCCCCTCGGCTGGTCAATGAGCGGATTCCGGGGGATTTGGAGACGATCTGCCTGAAAAGCCTGGAGCGCGACCCCTCGCGTCGTTATGCCACGGCGCACGATTTCCGGGACGACCTGAACGCGTTTCTGTCGCGCGGTCGGATCAAGGCCCGGCGGGCGGGCGCGGTCGAGCGGGGAAGGCGTTTTCTGGCGCGTCACAAGTTCAGCGTGGTCGCGGCTGCGGTGCTGCTGATCGTGGCGTGCGGAGCGTACGTGATCGTCCGTCAGCGGGACACGATCCGCCGGATTCAGCGTGACGGGACGCTGGTGGAAGGCGGCGACCGGATTGAGCGTCCCGTCGCGACCGCGCCGGATCCGTCGGAGCCGCCGCCGGGACCGCCGGGACCGCCGCCGCGTCCGGGTCCGGGACGCGGGATCGACGGCCCGCAATCGCCATCCGGGAGCCGCCCGCGCCCCGATGCACGTCCCGGCGACCCCGTCAGCGCGATGCTGGCCCGTCTCTTCCCTGCGGAGTCGCTGGTGTTTGACGCCGGGCGAGAGATTGTCGAGCGGAACGCGCCGTCGATTGTGTCGCAGGCCGAGGGCATCACGGGGAGCGTCGCCAACCTTCTGACGATGAACGTGCAGGCAGGTGATCTGGGCACGCTCGACGGTCTAAGCCGGCTGGCGGCGGCGGAGGTGTTCACGCAGGCCGGTCCGCTCAACGACCTGGTGCTGGTGTTTGACCCGCTGGAGCCGGACCCGAAACTCGACATTCTGATTCGGGCGCTTGAGGACGACGCCGGGCCACAGCGTCACCTGGAAGTGATCACACTGCTGATCGACAGCGATCCGAACAACGACGCCGCGCGGTACGTGCGCGCCTTGCTTTACGGTCGGACGGAGCGTTTCGATCTGATGGAGACGGACGCTTCGGAATTCATTCAGCGGCATCCTCGGGACGCGCATGCGTACCTGCTGCGGGCGGTGGCGCGTCTGATGGCCGGGCGGGCGGAGTCGGCGCGCGAGGACATCGCCAAGGCGCTGGAACTCGATCCTCAGATTGATCTTGGGCGTACCCTGCGCGGGATCGTCGAGCTGCATCTCGGGGATACCGGCGCGGCCGCTGCGTCGTTCGACGAGGCGCTGCAGCGCCGGCCGGACGCCGTCCTGGCGATGCTCGGGCGGGCGATGGTGCGGATGATGCGATCGGAACATCCGGCGGCGATCGCCGATCTGGACCGCGTGCTCGAGTTGTTTCCGGATAACGTCAGCGCCCTGGTTCTGCGCGGGAATTGTGCGACGGAACTCGGGGACCACGCCCGGGCCCGCGAGGATTACGGGAAAGCGATCCTGATTGCAGGGCAGTCTCCGGCGCTGATGAGCAAGCTTCTGTCCGCGATGGCTGCGGAACAAGGGAACCTGGCCCGTCAGCAGGAGCAGGCCCGCAGGTCGTCCGAAGGCGTTCCCGCCGACCGCACGGGTTCAACACCGGTCGAGGGAGCGGCGACGCCTCAGGATCGCGCGGCGACGGAGCGCCCCGGGGCCTCGCTTCGATCGGACGGGTCTGTCGCCGCGCCGCCGGGGATGCACCTCGGATATCGGCGTCAGCCTTAACGGCGCGGGTGGCGGGCGCGTCGCTGCGCCGACGCGCGGCGCAGAACCTGAGGCGCTCGCCGCAGAGCCTAAGACGCTTGCCGCAGCACCGGTTGCCGCTCATCCGCGAATCCGCCGGTCATCCGGTAGCGGCGCCGGGGGGACCGCAGCCAGCAGGTTCCGTGTGTACTCCGCGACCGGGGATCCGAAGACTGCGCTCACCTCCCCCGACTCGACCAGCCTCCCGCACTTGAGCACCGCGACGCGCTCGCACAGGAAAGGCACGATCGAGAGGTTGTGCGTAATCAGCAGGCACGACAGGCCGCGTCGCTTGCGCAGGTCGATCAGCAGGTTGAGCACCTCCGCCTGCACGGACACATCCAGCGCGCTGGTCGGCTCGTCCAGAATGAGCAGTCGGGGATCCGTGACGACGGCCCGCGCGAGCGCGACGCGCTGCCGCTGTCCGCCGGAAAGCTCGCCCGGGTAACGATCGAGGAAACCGGCGCGTAAGCCGACGTCCTCAAGAGCTCGCACGACGCGGGCGGAAACCGCTTTGTGAGACTCTGCGCCGTGAATTCGCAACGGCTCGGACACCAGATCGCGGACCGACAGGCGCGGATTCAGACTTCCTGCGGGGTCTTGAAACACCAGGTGGGCCTCGCGCCGAAAGCGGCGCAGCGCGTCGCCCCGCAGTGAGGGCACATCGTCTCCGCGAAACCGGATGCTGCCGTCGTCCAGATCGATCAACCGCATCACCGCGCGGGCCAGGGTGGACTTGCCGCTTCCGCTTTCGCCGACGAGGGCCAGTCCTTCGCCTTCGTGGAGGCGGAGGCTGACCTCATCGAGCGCGCGGACCGTCGCGCCTGCGGAAGTCCGGTAGCAGACCGTCGCGCGATCCACGTCGAGCAGATAACCGTCCTCGCTATCGGACATGCTTCATCGACCTTGCCGCGGGTTGCCGGGCCGCTGGTCCCAGAACATCAGAATAAGACCCCCAACGGATTCAACCTCCAGGATGCGGCGTCCGTCAATCCGTATAAGCATCCACGCAGGATCTTCCTGGAGGCGTTAGGGAATGCGGAGCGAGAGATCGGAGGGCGGAAGGGCGGCAGGGAGCTGAACGATGGCGTACATCACCGCGAAACCGCAGGGAACTGCAACCCGCAAACCGGCGGACATCGTCCGTGAGTGGCTTGAGCAGGCGGCGTCCGAAGGCCGCCCGGATCATTACTCGGGCAAGCGGAAGCATCCGCGGATTGACTGGTACGCCCCGGCGATCGTGCGGGTGCGGGCGGGGCAGCCTGACGAGCGTGCGTATTACGGTCAATGCTCAAACCTGAGCACGAAGGGCGCCGCGGTACGATGCAGCGAAGGCGTGCCTGAGGGGTCGATCGTTGTCCTGCACATCAATGACGGCGAGGAGTCCGTGTCGGCAAAGGTGAAGCATTGCTCGGTGGGCGTGGGCAGCTACCTGCTGGGGCTCGAGTTCCTGCTGGACGCCACCTGACCGGCGGCTCCGGAAGCCGGCGCGACCGGCTTCGCAAAGCAACATCCCCACCCGAAGGTCCACGCCGTTCCGATGATGATCCACCACGGCCAGACCACCGCCGACTGCCACGCCGGAAACAGGATCAGCTTCCAGGACGAGACCCCGTCGTCGGACCGCGCCAGCTCCGTCGGGAACACCGACTGCCCGATTTTGAACCACGCCAGCAGCGCCGCCGAGGACAGCATGATCCAGAGGTTGGCCCGGTCGCTGCCGCGCGTCTTCGTCAGTACGCCGAGAAGAAACACGCCGAGCATCGCTCCGAAAACGAGTCCGGCCCAACTGAGCGCCTCCCACAAAAGTCCCTGCGACTGTCTTAACGCGTAAGCAACGACGGCCAGCAGCGCACCGAACGCGAACGTCAGTCCGCGCGCCACCCGAAGATGATGCCCTTCGGAACGCGCCGCCCGGTCACGCCCGCGCGCCGCCAGGAAAGGCCGGTACAGGTCCGTCACCGCGCTGGAGGACAGCGCTCCCAGCGCCGACGCGGCGCTGGACATCGACGCCGCGAAGATTGCCGTCACGAGCAGTCCGCGCAGGCCCGCTCCTTCCGGAAGCGTGTTCGCAATGAAGAAGGGAAACACGCGCTCGCGCGAGACATTCGATGCAGGTCCGTCCGCGTGCCCGCCGGAGTACGCGAGAAAAAGCATCGTCCCGATCGACAGGAACAGGCAAACGATCGGAAACCCGGCGAAAAGATTGAAGATCAGCGAGCGCTGGCTTTCGCGCACGTCCCGACAGGTCAGCATGCGCTGGGTCAGATCCTGATCCGTCCCGAGCGCGGCCATGTTCTGGAGCGTCGAGCTGACCAGCAGCAGCCAGAAGACCTTCTCCCAGGACACGCCCTCGGCCGGTCGCCACGTGAAGGTGTGCAGTTTGCCTGAATGCCACGCGGCGGCGACGTTCTCATGCCACGCACCTGGCACCAGCAGGAAGAGGAACACCAGCGCCGCGACGCCGCCGCCGATGAACGTCAGCGCCTGAAGCAGGTCCGTCCAGAGGATCGCCTTGATTCCCCCGTGCGTGGTGTACGCGGTGACGACCACCATCATTCCGCCGATCACCCACGGTAACGACCAGTTAAACGTCTCCGACACCGCGATGGCGGACGCCAGGACGCGGATCGACCCGCCGACGATCTTCGAGAACATGAAGCACAAGGCGGCCGTGGTCTGCGTGCGGTGTCCGAAGCGCTGCCCGAGATACTCGTAGACGGTGGTCACCGATCCGCCGTAGAACGCCGGCAGCAGCAGGAACACGATCAACCAGCGCCCGAGGAACGCGCCGGCATAAAGCTGAAGGTAGCTCCAGTCCGTCGCGTAGGCTTCGGCGGGCACGCTGATCAGCGTCAGAGCGCTGACCTCGGTGGCGATGATCGACACGCCAGCCAGCAGCCAGTGCTGGCGCCGCCCGCCGAGAAAGAAATCCGTCGTGTTCCGCTCGCGACGTCCGGACCAGAACCCCACCGCCAGCGTTACGGCGAAGTATCCGATGAAGATCACCCAGTCCGCCGGACCGAACACGCGAGCGCGTCCCCCTGGTTTCCCGGCGACGTGCGAGAGGTGCGTCAGCCGCGCCGCCGTCGCGTGCCTCTGGCGTTGTCGCAGCGGCGAGCTTAACCTTGAACGTCGTGAAGGGGTAGCGCGGATTCCGAACGCGGGGCGCGGCGGGGGTCCGGTCGTTTCCCGGGTTGGGCACGCGGAAGGAAAACGAAACATGATGAGATTCGTCGCAGGCTTGGCGTTGACGGGATGCTGGTGGGCGATCGCGGGCTGTCAGTCTGGCGGGGAGCCGGCGGCGCAGGCGGATACGCAGAAGTCGGCGCTTTCGGGACAGGCGGAAACGGCGCAGGCGGCGCCGGCCGCCGCTCCGCAGACCGAAGTCAAGGACGAGGCGAAAGAGGCGAAGGAGAAGGAGCGCAAGCTGGCGGACCTCCTTCAGCGCCACGCCGTCGCGAAGCAGCGGCTGAAGAAGGCGCGCCTTTCGATCGA
The DNA here is from genome assembly GCA_013360585.1 of Phycisphaerae bacterium. Classification (GTDB taxonomy): domain Bacteria; phylum Planctomycetota; class Phycisphaerae; order UBA1845; family UBA1845; genus JABWBH01. The sequence goes on from JABWBH010000011.1 coordinate 37,025, forward strand.
CCAGTCCGAGGAAGATCACAAGTCGAACATGACCCGCATGACCGCGGAGCTGAATCTGGCGAAGCGCCGCCTCGAGGACTTCGAGAAGAACGGTGCCCCGCAGCGCATTGATCGGGCCACGCTCGGCGTGCAGTGGGGCGAAGACAGCATCAAGGAGCAGGAGGAGGAGCTGGCCCAGCTCGAAATCACGTACAAGGCGGACGAGATCGCCACTGAGACGAAGGAGATCGTGCTGGAGCGCGCCCGCCGACGCCTCGAGCGGTCCCGCCGCGACCTCGTGCTTCAAAAGAAGGATCTCAACACGCTCAAGACCGAGACGATCCCCCGTGAGAAAGAGGAGATGAAGCTCGGCGTCGAGAACAAGGAGCGGGAGATCGCCGCCGCTCAGCGCAACATCCAGTCCTCGCGGATCGACCGCAGGATGGAGCTGATGAACGCGGAGAACGACCTGGCGAAGATCGAGCAGGAAATCTCGGACCTCGATCCCGAGGCGCTGAAGAAGCTTCAGGCCCAGCCGGACAAGGACGAGCCGGTCAAGACCGACGCCGCCGAAACGAAACCCGCCGGGGAGAATTGAACCATGTCAGCGATCTGGTTCCGCAGAGGTGTCGTGCCGGCGCGGGCGGAGCGCCCGGCGCATCCGTCTTTTTCCCGGAGAAACGCGTGGGTTCCGGTGCTTTGCCTCGCCGGGTCCGTCGCGATCGCCGCCTCAGCGCAGGAGTCGGCGCCACCCGTCGGCGAAGCGCCCGCCGCAACGGCCCCCGAGTCCGTCAAACCTGAGCCTTCCGTCGAGCAGGTGCGGACCGCGATTACGCGGGGGCTGGGCTTCCTCGCGAAGGATCAGAATCCGGACGGGTCGTGGGGCGGGCTGAAGGACGGGACGAACACCTTCACCGGCGACGTCTGGAGCAACCCGGAGACGCACCTGACGTGGAAGGTTGCGACGACCGGTTTGTGTGTGCTCGCTTTGCTGGAGGCGGGAGGTACGCCTGAAGATGCGGTTTCGCTGAACAAGGGCATTGACTATCTTCTGGCGAATCCGGTGCTGCGGCGGCCCAGCGACTGGGACACGATGAACTGCTGGGCGAACATCTACGCGCTTCAGGCGCTGGCGGAGGTTGCAGCGCACCCGCGTTTCGCGGAGTCGCCGCAGCGAGATCGGATCCGCGAGGTGGCCGCGGGACACGCGAGGCAGCTTACGCAGTATCAGTCTGTCAACGGCGGCTGGGGGTATCTTGAGTTTGATATTCCGCGCACGAGGCGCCCGCAGTGGTCCACGAGCTTCACGACCGCCGCCGCCGTCATCGCGCTTCAGGATGCGAAGCGCTGCGGGATCGAGGTGGATGCGAAGACGATCGAGCGCGGCGCGCGGGCGATCCGGCAGTGCCGTCTGCCGACCGGCGCGTTCACCTACAGCGTCAACGCGATCCCCAGTCCGGGCGGAGCGGAGTGGATCGACCAGATCAAAGGGTCGCTTTCGCGGATTCAGGTGTGCAACCTGGCGTTGCTGTATTGCGGCGATCCGGTGACGCAGGACACGTTGCGCTGGGGGATGGACGTCTTCTTTGAGCATCATCGCTGGCTGGACAACGCCCTGCACAAGCCGATTCCGCACGAGACGTACTACCTGAACTCGGGATATTTTTATCTTTTCGGTCACTACTACGCGGCGCGGGTGCTGGAGCTGCTGCCTGAGACGGACCGGGTGAAGTACCGGGCGGCGTTGCAGCGCGAAGTGATGAAGATTCAGGGGACCGACGGCGCGATCTGGGATTACCCGATGCACGCCTACGACAAGCCTTACGGCGCGGCGTTCGGCGTGATGGCGCTCCAGCGATCGCTGAAGACGCCCGATCGTCCGTCCCCGTGATGCGACGCGCGGACGACGCCGACGCCCGGCGCCACCTCAGGCATGACCACGGCCTTGCTTCAACTCGACGGTCTGACGAAGCGGTTCGGCGCGGTGACCGCGCTGGACGGCGTGTCGTTTGAGATCCGCGCGGGGGAGTGTCACGCCGTGATCGGCGAGAACGGCGCGGGCAAGAGCACGCTCGGCAAGATCGTCGCGGGCATTCACCGTCCCGACGCCGGGCGCGTCATCTTCGACGGACGTGCGGTCGCGTTTCGTTCGCCGCTTGACGCGGCCCGCGCCGGCGTCCGCATCGTGCATCAGGAGCTGGCCACCTGCCCGAACCTGTCCGTCGCGGAGAACCTGTTTCTCGGAGAATTGCCGGCCCGCTGGGGATTCGTTCGACGCGGCGAGCTGAACCGACGCGCGACGGCGCTCCTCGCCGAAGTCGGCCTCGACGTTGATCCGCGCACGCCGATGAGCCGTCTGTCCACCGGGCAGGAGCAGCTTGTGCAGATCGCCGTCGCGGTCGGGCGCAAGGCGCGCCTCATCATCATGGACGAGCCGACCAGTTCGCTGACCGAGGGCGAGTCGCGGCGTCTCTTCGACATCATCGCCCGCCTGCGCCGCGAGGGCGTCACGCTCATCTACGTCTCGCATCGCCTCGACGAGATTCAGCGTCTCTGCGACCGCGTCACCGTCCTGCGCGACGGGAAGCACGTCGAGACCCGGTCGATCGCTGACGCGAGCACGGACGATCTCGTCCGCCTCATGATCGGCCGACCCGTCGGAGAGTATTTTCCTCATCATGCCTCCGTTGCCCGCGGTCCGGTCCGCCTGTCGCTGCGATCGCTCACCGCCGCCGGCCGGTTTCACGACATCACGTTCGACGTCCACGCCGGCGAGATCGTCGGACTGGCGGGGCTGGTCGGCGCGGGGCGCAGCGAGATCGCCCGCGCCGTCTTCGGCGTCGACCGCTACGACTCGGGCGAAATCCTTCTCGACGGTCAGCCGCTTCGCGTCCGCGGTCCGGGGGATGCGATCCGCCGCGGCATCGGCCTCCTTCCGGAGGACCGCAAACGTCAGGCGCTGGTCATATCGATGTCGTGCAAGGAGAACCTCTCGCTGCCCCTGCTGGACCGCCTGCGCCGCTGGATCTTCGTCGATCGTCGGGCGGAGCGCGCCGTCGCCCGCGAGTATTTCGACAAGATGCGCGTCGCCGCCGCGGGGATCGACGCGCCGGTGGCGTCGCTTTCGGGCGGCAACCAGCAGAAGATCGCGCTGGCCCGCTGGCTCGCCCGCCGGTGCGACGTGCTGATCCTCGACGAGCCGACGCGCGGCGTGGATGTCGGCGCCAAGGCCGAGATTCACGCCCTCATCGACGACCTCGCCGCCTCCGGAAAGGCCGTGCTCCTCATCAGCTCCGAGCTTCCCGAACTGCTGAACCTCAGCAGCCGCGTGCTCATCCTCGCCCGAGGACGCCTCGTCGGCGAACTCCCCCGCGCCGACGCCACCCAGGACCGCCTCCTGCGCCTGATGGCCGGAATCCAGGCGGCGTAGCCCGTCGCACCACCCTCGCCCGTAAAAACCGGAGCCGCAACCGCAAGACTCGACCGCCTAACCGAGCCGCGACTCCCCTGCTTGAGGCTGCGCAGAGGTCAAGGGCCGGGAAGCGGAGGGTTTCATGCCTCGGACGCGGGTTCATCATCCTCGGGATAAGGTGAAATAAGAGCGCCTTCTTACAGGCGCGGTTCAGTTGCGAAGGAGCGTTTTACCGGGTCGCCGATTCCGGGGGCATTCAGGCCTGCAACGGCGGATCAGCCTGAGCGGTACACGTCCGTGCTGAGGTATTTAAGTCCGGAATCCGGCAGGAGGGTGACGACGGCGCCTCGCGGACCGAGGCGGCGGGCCGTCTCGATCGCCGCCAGGACGTTCGCTCCGGAGGACGTGCCGCCGAAAAGGCCCTCCTCGCGCGCCAGCCGTCTCGCCATCGCTTTCGCGTCATCCGTGGGGATCGCGAGGATTTCGTCCACCAGCTCCGGCACCCACAGCGGCGGGACGTAGCCGATGCCCACGCCTTCGATCTTGTGCGGGCCTGCCGGACGGCCGCTCAGCACCGCCGACTCGGCCGGCTCCACCGCGACGATCCGCACCCGTGTATTGTGTTGCTTCAGGACGGTTGCGACGCCGCGCGAGGATGCGGCGGTTCCGACGCTGTGAACGAACGCATCCACGGCGCCGCCGGTCTGCCGCCAGATTTCCTCGCCGAGCGCGTGATACCCCGCGACGCTGTCGAGATTGTTGAGTTGATCCGTCCAGTAGGTGCGCGGTTCGCGGCTGAGGGTCCGGGCGGCTTCAATCATGTCGAGGATGAGTTTCTTCGTGGTGCGGCCGCCCTCGCTGGGAACAAGCGTGAGTTCGGCACCGAGCGCCGCCATGTGATCCAGTTTCTCCCGGCTGAAGGCGTCCGAGGTCACGATCCGGATGCGGTAGCCCTTCGTCGCGCAGACCAGGGCGAGCGAAGCGCCGGTGCTCCCGCCGGTGTATTCGACGACGGTGTCGCCGGGGGCGAGCCGGCCGTCGGCTTCGGCGCGGGTGATGACCGCGTGCGCCATCCGGTCCTTCATGCTTCCGGTGGGGTTCTCCCACTCCAGCTTCACGAACACGCCGGCGGATCCAGCCGGGACGACGCGACGAAGCTGAACGAGCGATGTTCCGCCGATGACATTCAGGAGATCCACGACGAGACGAGGTCTACCTTGTCGTGCTGCAACAGGCAATCCGCGGCAAAGTGCGCCAGGGTCGACAACCTGAGGTCGGAACCGGGGATCAGGACGAACGTCGGTGGAGTGGTGGTCGCTGGGCAGGAGATGGACTTTCGGGGTGTGAGGAACGCCCGGGGGGCATTTGCATAAGAGGTTCGGTCGCGGGGGGTCGGGAGTCTTATTGTCGGGCCCGTGTCCCTCCTGCAAAGAGGAAGGGTCGGCTTGACACCCCGAAATAAAAGACGACAGTCGGGGAGATGACCGCCCGCAGTCAGTTGGAGCGGCTGCAAAAGCTTCTGAAGGAGACCCTTGCGCCGAAGCTACCGGGGGTGGAGGTGGAGGTGACCCCGCCTGCGCGGTGGAAGCGTCCGGTGGCGGTTGTGCGCTGGGGAGGGTTCGCGGGGCTTCTCGCGGAGCAGCGTTTCCGCGTGGTGGTGAGCAACATTCCCGCCGAGACGTTTGAGCGGGATTTCCACGGTCTGATCTGGTTCGAGCTGACCCCCGGCGAGGAGATCGACGACTACCTGCGGATGCCGCGGTCGGACGACGTCGCGAAGAAGGCGGAGTCGTTGATGGCGTCGGCGATGAAATCCGGGTTGGCCGGGAAGATCAAGGAAGCGTTGGGGAATGACGCGGGAGAGTCATGCAGCGGCTCCTTTGAGGAGACGCGCCGCGTGCTGGCGGGAGCAGGCTGGTCAAAGGCTCGGATTGAGGAGTTCTGTCTGGCGGCGGTAGGGCGAGGCGCGTACTGTGACTGCGAAGTCATTGCGTTGCTGATTCCCGAGTCTGCGACTTAGTAACGAATGCGAGGCTCGCCGGTCCAGATTTAGCTTGGCGCGGTCGGTGTGCGGGATACGATGGCGCTGTTGTCTGCACAGTTTGCCGGGTGGACCCGTGCGGGGGTTCGAGCCGAGGCGCGGCGGACCGGGACTGAGCGGACAGGTGAAAAGCGGGCTTTGCTCCGGTCGGCGGGCGTTCGCCGCGGAGCGTCGTTTCGTGGCATTGATCCAGGAGAAACGTTCATGTCGAAGCAGAATGTCATCAGTCGGGCGCTGATTGCGATGTTGGCGGTGTTCGCGGTGGCGTCGGTTTCGGGTTGCCGGGATGCGCTGCGGGACGGGATTACCTCAGGAATCGAGGACGGGGTCAACGGACTGGTGGTGACGGCGCTGGAGCGCATCTTTGAGTAATGCGGTGGGCTTTCCGGGTTCGGTCCTTGTGCCGCGGAGACGGCGCGGGCCGAAGGGACACGAAAACACGTCGACTCGGAGAACAATCGCATGACCCAGCGCAGAACGGTGAGGGCGGGATCGCGTCTGCGGATTGCACAAGCAGTGATGATTTGCCTCTTCGTGTTCCAGATCGAAGCGGCGGTGGCGCAGGAGGGTTCGCCGCCGCCGGAAGCCCCCGCGGGACAGACTCCGCCGGAGATCGAACCGCCCGCCGACGTTCCCGCGACCGAGCCGCAGACCGGTGAGGGCGCGAAGGCGGAGAGCGCCCCGGACGCCGCAGCCCCTGCGGAAGCGGAGCAACCGGCCGAGAAAAACTACTTCAAAGCGTCGAAGGCGGACGGAGTCAATCATCGACCTCAGCCGCCGTCGTACGTGCAGACGTTCGACAAGTACGGGCTGCCGGGGACGGAGGATCTGACGTGGCTGGAGTTCGGTCTCGAACACCGGACGCGCTTTGAGTACCGGGATGACGACTACCGCAATGCGTTGGAGGACGAGCACCAGTTTCTGCTGCGGACGGACGTGTACATCGGGATCCGGGACATCTTTGACCCGCTGCGGTTCGGCTTCGAGTTTCAGGACTCGCGTCAGTTTCAGGCGGATTTTCCTGAGAACGTCGGGGATGTGGATCAGTACGACGTGCTTCAGGGCTTCGGGGAACTGTATTTCAAGGACGCGCTGGGTCCGGACCGTCCGCTGAGCTTTCGCGTCGGGCGGCAGGCGTTCGACCTGGCGAACCGGCGGCAGGTGGCGCGCAACGGGTTCCGAAACACGACGAACGCGTTCGACGGGTTCCGCCTGACGCTCGGGCAGCAGAAGAATGACTGGCAGGTGGACGTGGTGGCCGTGATGCCGGTTGAGCGGCTGCTTCGCGAGCCGGATCGTCCGGATGAGGAGCGGTGGTTATACGGATTCGTACATACGTGGCGGGCGTGGTCGGATGTGGCGACGATCGAGACGTTCTACTTTGTGCTGGACGAGGACCGGAAGGATCGGGCGCTGCTGGACCGGGAGGTGCATTCGATCGGCACGCACGTGTTCGGACCGATCGGCAAGACCGGGTTCGATTATGATGTGGACTTCAACTGGCAGTTCGGCAACGACGGGGACAACACCCGCCGGGCGTACGCCACGCATGCGGAACTGGGGTACACGTTCGATCACGCGTGGAAGCCGCGGCTGGCGGTCCTGTGCAACTACGCGACGGGCGACCAGGATGCGACGGACCACCTCGCCGAGCGCTTCGACCCGATGTTCAGCGACTCGACGGGTTACGGGTACTTCAACATCCAGCGCCTGGAGAACCTCATCAACCCGAACCTGCGGCTTCAATTGAAACCGCATGAAAAGATCGAGTTCAACGGGTACTACCGGGCGTACTGGCTGGCCCGGGATGAGGATCGCTCGAACTGGGGGGGGCGCATTGATCCGACCGGGCGCAGCGGAGACTGCGTGGGTCAGACGGTGGACCTGGTGATGAAGTACAAGATGTGCCCGAAGTCCGAGCTTGAGATCGGGTATGCACACTTCTTCCCGGGCAGCTTCATCGGGAACACGGGTCCGGCGGAGGACAGTGATTTCCTCTTTGTGGCGGCGACCGTGAAGTTTTAACACCTTGGCGGCGCTCCGCGTCGAAACCGGCGGCGGGGACGTGCGACGAAGCTGTGTCGCGCGTCCCCGCCGTCATTTTCGTTTTAAGAAAGCCCGGAGCGTGCTGCGTTGCTAATACGTTCAAGAGCGCAAAGAAAACAGTGCGTTGTTCAATCGCGCGCGGCCCGCGAACCCGTCTGATCCGGCGGACTTGAGACCTCGAAGGCGGTGAGGTCGGACGGTCGAAGCGGTCTGGGGTCGCACGACAGCGGTCGATCGGGGAGAAGGTCGTGGCTGCGCCTAGAGGTTGTTTCAAGGCCTCGGCTTGTTTCCAGCGCGAATGCGTCGCGGTATGACGGTGGTGGGTGGCGGGAGGGTTGCAACAAACCGTGTCCAGGCTCACAAGCCGGTTGGTCAGCGCCTTGGAAGAAGGATGGCGGCGCGCGCCGTTTGTTTACCCGGCGACGGGGTTGATTGCGGGGATCGCGCTGGGTTCGAGGTTGGGCGACGGGACCGGGGGACCGCCTGCGCCAGGCGGGGAGAACGTTGCCCTTGCCGTCGGCGCGGGGGTTCTTGTGCTGGTTGGGGGCTGGGCCGGCGCCGCGACGTTGAGCAGGAAGATCTGGGCGGCGGCGCTGCTGGTGGCGGTTGGGGGTGCGGGGGGCGGACTCGCGTTGGAGCGGATCGCGGCGCGCCGGTTAGCCTCCGGGATCGGCTTGTATGCGGAGACGCCTTTCTGTCTGGCGCGTGTGCGCGGCACGGTGGTGAAAGTCACGCCGACATCGACGCCTCGGGCGTTTGTGTTCGATCATTACCTGCCGGCGGAGCGGCGCGGAACGCTGATGCTGGACGTCCGGCAGATCGAACGATTTCAGGGGTGGGTCCGGACCAGCGGACTGGTGCGTGTGACGTGCGACGAGCCTCTGCTGGATCTGCGTCCCGGGGACGAGGTCGAAGCCTTCGGGCGCTTGTATGCGTTCCGGTCCGCGTCCAACCCGGGCGGATTCGACGCGGCGGCGCATTATCGCGGCGAGGGGATCGGGGCGGGGCTTTCATGTGAATACGCCGCGAACATCCGGCTGGTTGAAGGTGCGGCCTGGTCAACCCGGGCGCTCGGGCTTGAGCACGTTCGCGCGTGGTTCCGACGGCTGCTGACGGAGGACTGGCCTGATGTTACGGAGGGGACGCGTGGATTGCTGGAGACGATGGTGCTCGGTCATCGTGCGACGCTGGACCGTCGGATCGATCGTCTTTTCGCGGAGCTTGGGGTTTCGCATCTGCTGGCGGTGAGCGGCGCGCAGGTGGCGGCGATCGCGTGGGGGGCGTGGTTTGCGGCGAGGCTGCTGGGGTTTCAGCGCCGGGCGGCGGCGGCGCTGACGTTCGCGGCGACGGCGGTGTACGCGGGCGCGACGGAGCCGAGCGCGCCGATCCTGCGCGCGGTGGTGGTGTGCGGGTTGGTGAGTCTCGGATTCGGGATCGGTCGGGCGGTGCGTCCGGTGAACCTTCTGGCACTGGCGTGTTTCTTGCTGCTGCTGATCCGGCCGGGGTATGCGTTTTCTGCGGCGTTTCAGTTATCGTTTGCGGCGGCGGTGGGGATCGTGACGCTGACGCCCGCGGCGTCGGGGGGGTGGCGGGCGCTTGTGCGGTGGGTTGAGGATCGGCGTCACGGTCCGCTGGCGGCGGAGTTGCGGCGCCGCCTGGCGGCGATTGATCGTCCCGTGGTGGCGCCGAAGGACATCGGTCCGCTGCCGGTGTGGCGCCTGGCGTCACGGTTGCGGGACGCGGCGGGGGGGTTGCCTCGGCGTGCGGGCCGGGTGATCGGATTGTCGATCGCGGTGTCGGTTTCGGCGTGGGCGGCGACGGCGCCGCTGGTGGCGTGGCACTTTCACCAGATTCAGTGGGCGGGGCCGCTGAATACGCTGGCGTTGTCGCTGCCGGTGACGCTGATGATCGACGCGGGGTTCGCGGCGATTCTGCTCGGTGCGATCTCCCCCGAAGCCGCGCTGCCGCTGAAGGGGGCATTGTTCGTGCTTCAGGAAGCGATCCTGCGGATCGCGGAGGCGCTGCCGCGCGGATATCCGTGGATCATGTCGGTGTCGAGACCTTCGTGGGCGGGCCTGGTCGGGTGGTATGCGGTGCTGGCGTGTGCGGCGTGGCGTTTTCGCCGGATGGCGCAGCCGTTGTCGCGAGAGCACCGGTTTGAGGCGCTGAAGGCGCCGGAAAAGACGGGGCTCCGGGCGAAGCCGGTTGCGGTGATGCTGGTATGCGCGGCGGCGGGGGCGATCGGAGGGAGTTGGGCGGCGTGGGGTCGTGACAAGGATGCGGTCCTTACGATGACGGCGCTTTCGGTCGGGCGGGGGCTGGCCGTGGTGATCGAGCTTCCGGACGGGGGGACTCTTCTTTATGACGCCGGGAGCGACGCGCGCTACGATGTCGGGTCGTCCGTCATCGCGCCGTTTTTGCGAAGTCGCGGGGTTCAGCAGGTGGACGGCGTGTACGTCAGTCACGCGAACCTGGATCATTTCTCGGGACTTCCGGGTTTGATCGAAGCGCTGCCGACCGGTCCGGTGCTTCTGACGCCGTATTTTCTTCACGGGGCGCCGACGGGTTCGCCGGCGCGCAGGTTGATCGACGTTTTGTGCGCGGCGGGGCATCCGGTCGAGGTGGCGGATCTGAAGAGCGCCACAGTGACAGAGCGAGGGGGCGTGCGGATCGAGCGGGTCTGGCCGCCGCCGGATTTGCCGTCGCATGTTGAGGCGAACGAGACGTCGCTGGTTCTGCGTCTGACGTACGCGGGGAAGTCGATGCTGCTGACCGGAGACATCGAGGACGAGGCGCAGCAGGCGCTGATGTCGCGGGGCGAGCTTGACGCGGACGTTCTGGTTCTGCCGCATCACGGAAGCCCGCGAGCGAGCACCGATCGGTTCGTGGAGCATGTGCGTCCGTCGATCGTGGTGCAGTCGGCGCGAGAGGGCGCTGGGGCGGTGCTGGAGCGGTTTACGAGATCGGGGCGCATCCGGGCGTACAACACGGGCGATGACGGGGCGGTGACGGTGCGGCTGAGCGAATCCGTGGTGGAGGTCTCGGCGTGGCAGAGCAAGGGGCGTTGATGGCTGGGTGGCGTCTCAGTCCGGACGCGCGGCGGGCGGACGGGTGGTTTTCAAAGCCGCGCGCACCCGCAAGCGACGGGTACACCCAATGAATGCGTCCGCCGGGGTTCGAAATCGGTTCCGATGCGGTGCGACAGGGATTCGCTCCCTGACGGTCGCGGCTCTGACATCCAGAATGAGACGCGATCGCGGGACCGAGGCAATTTGACGCCCCGTCGGACGGACCCTAGATTCGCGGGGCTGGTCGGACGGAATCCGCGCGATGCGGCGCGGGCGGATCATCCGGGGACGGGGCCGGGCTCAGCGCCAACGTGTACGCAATAATCTCCGACATTCATTCGAACCTTGAAGCCCTCGAAGCGGTGCTGGCGGACATCGACCGGCGCGGGATCCGGGAGATCTACTGCCTGGGGGACGTGATCGGATACGGGGCGAGTCCGCGCGAATGCCTCGACCGGGTGATCGAGCGGTGCGTGGTCTGCCTTTGCGGGAACCACGATCAGGCCGTGTTCTACGAGCCGTGCAATTTCAACGTCGGGGCGGAGCGGGCGGCGTACTGGACGCGGTCGGTGCTGGAGGACGAGCCGAACAAGGCAAAGCGGAACCGGCGGTGGGAGATGCTGGCGAACCTTCCGCTGCGTCACGAGGCGAAGGGGCTGCTGATGGTTCATGCGTCGCCGCGTCGTCCGGTGAACGAGTATCTTTTTGCGGAAGACGTTTACACCAATCCGCACAAGATTCTCTCGAATTTCGAGAAGCTGGAGGCGCGGCATCAGGCGTGCGTCGTGGGACACACGCATGTTCCGGGGGTGTTCCTCGACGATCCGTATTTCGAGCCTCCGGACGAGCTGCCGGAACCGATGGTGTACTCGATCACGAACGAGGAGAAGGCGATCATCAACGTGGGGAGCGTTGGTCAGCCGCGCGATCGGGATGCGCGGGCGTGCTACGTGGTCGTCTACGAAGGCGAGGAGGCGCCGGAGGATTATGATCCGCCGCAGGCGGGCCCGGGGGAGCAGGTGTCCACGCTGGAGTTCGTGCGGCTGGAGTATGACATTGACAAGGCTGCCCGGAAGATTTTCGAGATCGCGGAGCTGGATGATTTTCTCGGGAACCGCCTGTATGAGGGGAAGTGACCGGGCGGCGCGGTTGGGCGGCGCGGTTGGGCGGCGGAAAGCGACGGATCCTGAACGACAGTTGAGCGTTTGATTCATGCCTGAAGGACAACCTCGGAATAAACAGGACTTACTGTCGGCGCTGATGTGGGCGAGCGCGGCGTTTCTGCTCGCTGTGTACATCCTGCCGCGGTTTATGATGCCTCCTCAGCCGACGACGCCGGTTTCGGCGGACGGCGCGGGCGGTGCGAGCGAAGGCAGCGGGACGACGGGGGGCGTCTCGGGGGGCAGCGCGCCGGCTTCGGCGTCGGGAAACGCGCAGGAACTGTCCGTCGCGGAGGCGGATCGGATCGAGACGTTCACGCTGGGTTCGGCGGAGCCGGGCGGGCCTTACCGGATGGGCGTGACGGTGACGAACGCAGGCGCGGCGGTGGTCGAGACGCGCCTGTCGGACTTCCGGGAGCGCGTCAAAGGCGACGAGCGTTATCGACTGCTGCATGAGGTGGCGTCCGACCCGCATCCGCGCCGGTCGTTCGTTGTCGAGCGGATCAACGTGGACGGTCAGGACATCGCGGCAGAGGGCCGGCGGTGGACGGCGCGGCGGCTTGAGGGGACGGATCGGGACGGCGTCGAGTTTTCGCTGGAGGTTCGGCGCGGCGGATCGCCGCTGTTGCGGATCGCGCGGACGTACGTGCTGCCGCGTCAGACGGCGGAGAGCGGGCTTCACGATTTTTCGGCGGATCTTTCGATCGAGAATCTCGGCAATGACACGCACACGGTGATCGTCACGTTCACGGGCGGAGTCGGGGTGCAGCAGACAGGCGGTCGCGGGGAGGCGCGCGGGTTCAACGTCGGCATCCTTGCGGAGGGCGCGGTGTCGGGGACGCGCAAGGGGTTGACGGAGCTGCACAAGTCTGCGGCGGCCGGTTTGAAGCTCTTTGACGCGGCGGAGCAGGAGCCGGGGGCCGCCTTGTCCTGGGTGGCGCTGGATAACCAATACTTCACGTGTACCCTCGCTCCGCAGAAGCGGGGGAGCGGCGGCGACACGGCGGGGTTTGTGCGGCAGGTCTGGGGGGCGGACGGGGACGGACTGGCGGAGACAACGGACGACGCGACCCTGCGGTTCATCACGCATCCGCAAACGTTGTCGCCGGCGGGACAGACGGGATCGACGGTGAGCTTTCCCGTCGAGGCGTATCTCGGGCCGAAGGCGTCGAAGGCGTTCAAGTCGGTCGAGAAGTACCGGGCGCGGAATTATTACTTCCAGATCGCGGTCGGGTTCGGCTGGTGTACGTTCACGTGGCTGGTCGAGTTCATGATCTGGCTGCTGAACGTGCTGGACGCGGTGACGCGCGACTACGGGATCGCGATCATCATTCTGGTGCTGCTGGTGCGGATGCTGCTTCACCCGCTGACGAAGGCGGGGCAGGTCAGCATGGTGCGGATGCAGAAGCGGATGGGGACGCTTCAGGGGAAGTTCGAGGAGATCAAGCGGAAATATCCGAACGACCGGCTGAAGCAGAGTCAGGAGCAAAGCGCGGTGCTGCGCGAGGCGGGGATCAACCCGGCGGGGCAGTTGCTGACGTGTCTGCCGATGTTCTTTCAGGTTCCGATCTGGGCGGCGCTGTACCTGAGCCTGTCGACGAACATCCTGATGCGGCATGAGCCTTTTCTGTGGACGTGGCCCGCGGATCTGACGGCGCCGGACGCGCTGATCCCCTTCTCCTCGGCGATCCACATTCCTCTGATGGGTCCGATCCACAGCTTCAACCTGCTGCCGTTTCTGCTGGGGATTTCGATGTATATCCAGCAGAAGCTGATGCCGAAGCCGACACCGCCTCCGAATCAGACGCCGGAGCAGAAGGCCCAGATGGAGATGATGCAGAAGATGATGCCGATCATGAGCGTCATGATGGTGTTCTTCTTCTACAGCGCTCCGAGCGGGTTGAATCTGTATATCATGGCGAGTTCGATCTTCGGCGCGATTGAGCAGAAGCGGATCCGGGCGCATATCGCGCAGGAGGAGGCCGCGGGGACGTTCGACAAACCGAAGGAGAAATCCCGGTCGATGAACCGCCCGAAGGGGCGCTTCGCGTTGTGGCTGGAGCGCGTGCAGAAGATGGCCGAGGATGCGCAGCGCCAGCAGTCTCGTCGTCCGACGCGCGGGAAATGACGAAAAGACCGGGCGGTCGGGCGCGCCTACGGGAGGGTTCCCCCCCTCGCGGCGAGCGGATGCGGGGAGGAGGGGGTCAGGCGAAGATGCGTCAGGGGGGACAAGCCGCTGAAACGTCGGTCCCTTCGGCGTCGTTTCCGGTGATCGATGGCGCAACCGGCGCCTCCGGCGCGGCGCGAGTCGGCGGCGTCGAATTGTTCCTCGGGTGCATGTTCAGCGGGAAGACGACGCGGATGCTGCGGCGGATTCTGTCGTGCGCGCCGGCAAGAGCGATCGCGATCAAGCATGCGCAGGACACGCGGTGCCAGGCGGACGTGATCGTCAGCCACGCGGGGCTTTCCGTCCCCGCGCGGATCGTCGCAGAAGCGGCGGAGTTGTCCGGCGCCGTCGGGGATGCGAACGTGATCGGCATCGACGAGGCGCACTTTTTCGACGCCGCTTTGCCGGATGTCTGCCGCCGGCTGGCGGATGCGGGCGTCACGGTGATGCTGACCGGACTGGACCGGACGAGCTGGGGGCGTCCGTTTCCGGTGATTGAGGCGCTGCGCGAGATCGCCGACGGCGTGATCCGCCTGACGGCGACGTGTGCGCGATGCGGCGCGGTCGCCGAGCACACCCAGCGCTTGACGCCGGTGGTGGAGGGGCGGATCGTCGGAGGATCGGAGGCGTTCGAGCCCCGGTGCGCGGCATGCTGGCGTCCGCCGCCGGAAGCGCCGGTCGATCGGGTATGACGCGAGGGGGCGCAACATGAAGGATCAGTTCGCCGTTGCGGTCGTGGGGTGTCTTTTCGCCGCCGCGGCCGTCATTGCCCAGGAGCGTCCGACGCCGGACCGCCCCGCGCCGAAACCGCCGCCCCGCCGGGGCTACCTCCTTCCTGAAGATCGCGCGATCGGCCACTTCCTGGTTCGCGAGAAAGGCTCCAAGGCGGGAGAGGTGTGGGAGGACTTGGTGGAAGCGCGCGGGGCGGTGCTGACGCCGCCGGAACGGGAGGTCAAGCTCGCTTTCAACGAATCCGCCGTCGCGGATGTGAAGCTTCTTGCAGATTTCAAGGCGGAGAGCCTTGCCGGCTTGTCCCTGCGTCGTCTGACGATCAAGAATGACGATCTCGCGTTCATCCGCCACCTGAAAGGTCTGCGCGAGCTGGATCTGAGCGGGACAGGGATTACGAACGAAGGACTTAAGCACCTGGAACCGCTGAAGGAGCTTGAGCTTCTGAACCTTTCCGGAACGAAGATCACCGATGCGGGGCTCAGCGAGGTGGTGCGGTTGGAAAAGTTGATGATCCTCGATCTTCCGTCGCAGATTACGCCGGACGGGCTGGTCCGCCTGTCGGAGCGTCCGACGTTGGCTTCGCTGTCGCTTCGCGGCAACCCGAACCTGACGGCGACGGATGCGCTTCGCGGACTGGTCGCGCTGAAGGCGCTGGCCCGGCTGGACCTGGCGGAGTCCACATTGACGGACGCGGCGGGGGAGGCGCTGGGATCATGCAAGCGTCTCGAGGATGTTGATCTGTCGCGGACGGGCGTCGGAGACGGAACGGCGCGAGCGTTGTCGTCGTCGCGGATCTTGACGCACCTGAACCTGACAAGAACGGCGGTCACGGACGGTGGCGTCGGGGCGTTAGCGTCGGCGACGTCGCTGGAGACGCTGCTTCTGGGGGGTACGAAGATAACAGATGGGGCGTTGGAGGCGGTCTGCTCCCTGCCGTTACTGAAGCGTGTCTCCCTGGCGGGGACGGCGGTGACGGACATCGGCGCCGCCCGTCTGTCACGGTTGGCGGGTACGCTGGAAGATCTGTCGCTTCAGGACGTTAAAGTGACGGACGCCGTTTGCGGCGATCTGGAGCGACTGACCGGTTTGCGGCGGCTGGTTTTGCGGGGGACCGGATTGACGTCCGCGTGCCGGGAGCGCCTCCGGAGGCAGTTGCCGAAGTGCGCGATCGTGAATTAAGGTCCTGCTTCGGGAGGGCTTGCCGACGGTTTCCGAGGCGTGCAAGGCGGTAGGCGCCTCTTCAAGGCGTCCGTCACGAATACTCCTCCTGAGTTGACGGTTCGGTGAAGCCGCAGGGTTGAGAGGTGCGACGTTCGCGCGTTTCGGGGGTTCAGGTTGGTTGTCGTTCGTTGGAACAGTCGTGTGCGCGCGTTCGCGTCTCGAAGCCGCACCGAGTTTGTCAGTCAGAGAGGTTTCTGGTAGAGAGCCGCGCCGTGAGCAAAGCAAAAAAGAAAAAGGTGAAAAACGAAACGGAGATTGTTGACGATCTCGAGGAACCGGAAACGGTTCCAGCGGCGGACGAACCGCCTGCGGACCTCGCAGACGCCGATGTGCTCCCGGAGGTGGACCTCGTGGACGTGCCCGAAGTCGGCGACCCGGTGGACGCTCCCGAAGCACCGGCGGGGCGACCCTCCGGTCGCAGGTCGATCGGCGCCAAGGAAGTCATCCCTTTCGCGTGGAAGCTGGTGGGGCGATCCGACGGAATGACGTTGACGCTGTTCAAGGCGATCGAACGCGACGAGGTCGAGGCGCAGCTCGAGCGCTCCGTGCGTGAGGGGTATTACACGGACCTGAAGATTCTCCCGATTGCGCCGCCGCCTCCTCCGCCGGTCATCGCGGCCACCGCGCCGTTGCCGATGCCTGAGAAGTCGGCGCCGAAAGGTGCTCCGTCTCCGAAGACCAAGGTTGAGGCGAAGCCGGCCGCCCGAGCTGAGTCAAAGCCCGCCAAGTCCGCCGCGCCGTCAAAGAAGGAGGCCGCGCCGGGGAAGCGGACGAAGCCTGCCGCGGTCAAGTCGGCCAAGGCAAGCTCCAAGAAAACGACGAAGAAGGCGGCTGCGCGAAGGAAGTAGCCGCCGCAGTCATCTGCGGTCCCTGGGACATCCAAAGTTGTCGCCTCCTGCAACCTTCCCGACCGTGACGTCATCGGATCGTTCGGGGGGTTCGGGATAAGCGGCGGCGCGGGTGGGAGAACGTTGAAGGCGTCCTCGCCCCGCTAGGGGGCTTTTGTCCTCGCTTTGGGTGAGGGCTTGCGGAAACCTTGCCGGTTCGGTAGAAAAACGAACGTATTTGTTCGGGCTGGGGGTCGCCGAGGCGCGGTTCGGACTTAACAGCCCGTTGAAGAAGGGTTCGCGTCCCTCCGGGTCGCGAATTTCACCGAGAAAAAAGGACATCGGAAAGGCCGATCGTGAGTTTTTCAACGAGCGGTTAAGCGCCGGGCTGTCGCGGACCCCGCCGTCAGGATGCGGACCGGGGCGGCGAACTTCATGATGTCGACGCGATCGAGACGGACGGATGTCTGAAGCGGCGATGCTGAGTGCGGTGTCACCGTGGGAGCTTCCGGTCTACGCCTGGTGGGGGCTGGCGGCGGTCTGCGCGGTCCTTGTGCTGGGCGTGTATCCGGCGCTCGTCCTGCGCAAGTACGTCGGCATCATGATCAACCTGATCGACGAGCAGGCGCCGGACCCGGGGGCGGATTCGCGCGGCGCCAACGGGATCGTCGGCGAACCGATCGAATTTTCCGCTGCGGACGGTCACCCGCTCCACGGGTTTCTGCTTCGCGGCAACCCTGACCGTCCCCGGCGCGGTCTGATCATTTTCGCGCACGAGTTCGACAGTGATCACCGCAGTTGCCTGCGTTACTGCCGCTTTCTCCAGGACGCCGGGTATGATCTCTTCACGTTCGACTTCCGTGGGCACGGGCTGTCTGCGTCGGAACCGGGGTACAAACCGCGGCAGTGGGCGAGCGACCGCGAACTTGCAGACATGACCGGAGCGATCCGGTGCATGTGCGACAATCTGGAGGGGAGGGGGCTTCCGCGGGTGCTGGCACTTTTCGGAGTGTCGCGCGGGGCGGGCGCGGCGATCCTTGCGTCAGTCAGGGCGCCGGAGGTCGAGGCGATCATCGCGGACAGCGCCTTCTCCAGCGACACGACGCTCGAGTACCTGATGAAGCGCTTTGCGACGATCTTCGCCCGGATTCGCGTCGTCGCGGAGAACCACCCGCCGACGTTCTGGCGGTTCCTGCGCTGGTTGCTTTTCCGCGAGTTCCGCCGCCGGTTCGGGTGTGAGTTTCCGTCGGTTCGCAAGGCGATGCGACGGCTCGGGCGGCGTCCGGTTCTGCTGATTCACGGCGGGCGCGACAGTTACATCCCCACGTCACAGTCGCAGCTCTTGTATGATCGGGCGCTGGGCCCCAAGCAGCTCTGGATCGTTCCCGACGCCCGACACAACCAGAGCATCCTCACCGAACCGCGCGAGTACCAGCGTCGCGTGCTCGACTTTCTCGACGAGCATCTGGCGTGGAAGAGCGCGATCGTTTCGCCGACGGTCCGCATTCGTCCGGCGGATCGCGCGACGGTCATGCCCGCGCTGGCGACGTCGCGCGGGGGATCTCCCTCTGCGGTTCCCGCCGCAGCCGCCCAGGATTCGTGACCGTCCGTCGTCCGAAAACGCATCTTCGTCCCGATGAGGCGCGAGGGTCCGCGCTTCTGCGTCGAACCCGGCCCAAGTCGCAAGAAGAGCACACATCTGCGGACCCGCGCGGAATCCGCGCTTTCGGGATGGAAGCCGCGTCACCCCCGGACTACGATCCCCCGGAGGGAAAAGAAGATGCGGCATCTGCCTCTGCTAGGTCTGATGATCCTTTCCGGTTGCGGGAATGCGGCCCTGATTCCGATGACGGCTTCCGATGCCGCACCGGCATTTGCGGACCTTGGCGGTCCGGCTGAAACATGCAACCCCGGCCGGGAGCTTGCGGTTCAGATTGTCACCGGGGCCGCGATCCTGCTGCGCGACCTGCCCGACGCCGGGTTCCACGCGGGAACCCTTCTTCCGTCGTTCGACGTCCGCGCGTTCGATCTTCAGCCGGACGATCGGGAGGAAGTCATCGCCGCGGTTCATGCGCTCGCGGGTCAGCGCCTTTCCGAATTCGGGCTTCGCATTGTCGGCGAGGAGGCGACGGAGGAATCCGAAGGCGCCGAAGCGCCGGAGATCATCGCCCGCGTCGTCGTCACCGATCTTCCGGGCGCGCCGGAGCATTGCGGATGTCAGGGCAGCACGAGCGCACTGGGACTGCCGTCGGACGGCCCCGCCGAAGCCGTCGTCTTCTCCAACGCGTACGTGGATAACGGCCTTGCGGGCGTCCTGATGCGGTACTCGCGGAAGGAGCGGATCGAGAAGCTCGCGGCGGCGCTGTCCAACTCGATCCTGCACGAAGTCGGGCACACCCTGGGGCTGGTTCATGTGGACGTTCCAGGTCAGCCGACGCTCCTGATGGCGCGGGGCGGCTCGAGCGCGACAAAAGTTTCGCTGGCGGCGATGACAACGCTTCAGGCGTATTCCGAGGAGTCGCAGCCGGTCACGACCGACGCGATCGGCGTCCGTGAGACGCAGTGCGACGTGTGCGTCATCGAGGATACGCTAGCCGCGCGGCGCGAGTGCCTTCGCTGATCGCGCGGGGCGCCTGGGCAGAGGTTTCCGCGGATTGAACGGACGGGGCGTGACGACAGGTTCGCGGATCGCGCCGCCGGCTCATCGTGAAAAACGTCGCGGATCGAGCGAGGGTCTTCACGGTTCGGGCGAGCGACGAACCGCTTTATCAGGCGTTACGAATTCAACAGCCACGTCAGGTGTCCCAGCGTCGGCAGGATGAGCTTCTCCATCGCCAGGCGCACGGCCCCCGAAGAACCCGGCAGAGCGAACACGGCTTTTCTGTTCCGCATACCGGCCAGCGCACCCGACAACATCGCCGCCGGACCGATCTCGGCGAAGCTCAGCGAGCGGAACAGTTCACCGAACCCGTCAAGGCGCCGCTCCAGCAGAGGCTCGATCGCGTCGCAGGTCACGTCGCGCGGGGCGAAGCCCGTCCCGCCGGAGACAATGACCGCCTGGCATGATGCGTTGTTGCACCAGCGTTCGACCTGCGCGGCAATCCACGCCGCCTCGTCGGAAACCACCGCGTAGTCGAAGACGCGATGCCCGGCGCCTTCAAGCAACTCCCGGATCAGCCGGCCGCTCGAATCCGTCTCGGGCGTGCGCGTGTCGCTGACGGTCAGAACTGCGGCGGAGACGACAACGGTCTGATGCTGGTGTTGGGACGGCAACATGACAACGCTTTTACTCCTGCTGCGGGATGCCCACCGCCGAGCGGCGAGATATCCAGCATTCTCTTCTTGACAGCCCGTTGAAAAAGGGGTGCGCCTCCCTCGGAAGGCGAATGTCATCGGGAACAACCAGCATCACAAAGACCGATCCCGGGTTCTTTAACAGGCTGGTAGTAGGCCACCAGAGGTCAGTTGGGCGTCCAGCCTTTGTGCCGCGCGACCTCCTGCGGCCAGAGGTTTTCCGAGGTGAAGTAGTCCGGGTTGAGCAGGTCCGGCCACTCATAGGTCGTGCTTTCGGGGTAGCGGTTGTTTCCGCCCTCGAAGGGCTGCTCGTCGATCGTGATGGCGTTGTGCGGGCTGGCGTAGCCGATGTTGGTGTGTTCGCGCTGGCGCCAGAAGAACTCCGTGTCCGGGCGGACGCCGCGCAGGTCGCCGTTGGAATACCGGTCGGACGTCCGCACCGTGAGTTTGCGCACGCTGCCGTCGCGCAGGAGGAGGTTGGCGGCGGGGGACGCCCGGTTGCCGTGGCGATAGCCGACCGTGTTCGACCCCCAGTAAGGGTAGTCGAACCCGACGCCGTCGAGCGCGTGCGCGCTGAGGCCGTGCATCCAGGTCCACCAGCCGTCGGCGGCGAGGATGCGGTTGCCGTCGAACTTCTCGCGCTCGAAATCCATGTCGGCGGTTTTCCCGCCCCAGGACGCCAGCGGGACGGCGATGCCGTAGCTGTAGTCTGCGCCACGCCCTCCGCCCAGCGGCGTCGGGTAGTTGAAGTTCCACGACGTTCCGCGGGCGACGTTCACCGGGTCCGGACGGGCGTCCTTCTCGCAATACCCGATGTCCCACGTGTCGATGTAGCGGTTGACGTAAAGCACGTCGATCCAGGTGGACATGATCCGGTTATGTCCGGGCGATCCGGCGGTCGAGCCGTCGTCCCACTTCGGGTAGGCGTGGTGCTCGTCGAAGGCGTACTGGAGCCCGAGTCCGATCTGGTGGAGGTTCTGACCGCACGCGACCGTTTTCGCCTGTTCCCGGGCGTTCTGAAGCGACGGCAGGAGGATCGAGATCAGCAGAGCGATGATCGCAATGACGACCAGCAGTTCGATCAGCGTGAACGCCGCGGGGCCGACGGACCGGATCGGGCGGTGAATTCGAGGGTTCATGGCGCTTCCTTGGTTGAGGCGGCGCCGGTGGCCTGGCTGCCGCAACGGGTGCACGAGGGGATCATCGGCTGGCGGGGAGGATCGCCCTCCAGCGGAGGAAGAAAAAGCTCTCCGCAAGCGTGGCACTTTTTGAGGAACCACGCTTCCTGCGCGCCGCAATCGCTGCATGAAAAAGGCGGCGCGTCCGCGACGTCGAGCGAGCGAGCGACGGAGTGTCCGCACTTCATGCATCGCAGCACGGCTCCGAATTCGCGGGAAACCGTCTGATCGCCGCCGCCCGATCGCCAGGAATACACGAGGACGGCGACGACGAGGATCAGGATGGCGGCCGCACCGATGAACACACGCTTTGACACAGGCGCGGGCCTCGATGTCGGCAGACCGCCAAGCAGACGCGTCAGATGATGCGCGACGTGTCCGGCAAGCTGACGAATCATCGCTGGGCTCCGCATCCGGCGCCGGTGCGCATCCTGACGCGCCTCCGACGCCACGGCAGCCAGTTTACCCTGTCTGCGACTCCAGGAGTAGGTGACAGGGACCGGGACGGACGCGCCCCGCGCGGTGACCGTCAAGCGGGATTTCG
Organism: Phycisphaerae bacterium; assembly: GCA_013360585.1. Lineage (GTDB taxonomy): Bacteria > Planctomycetota > Phycisphaerae > UBA1845 > UBA1845 > JABWBH01. The sequence continues at coordinate 58,694 of JABWBH010000011.1, forward strand.
CGCAAGACGTGCTTCAGGCGCCGGAGCATCCCCCGAAACCTGTGCTCCGACACGAGGCTGGCACGATGCGTGCAGCTTTCGTCGGTCGGGACGGGCTCGCCGTGGGAAGTTCCCGGCGAGGTTCGGGATTCAGCCCGGCATCTTTCGTCCGGCAGGGTCGCAAGGGGTCGCCCTGCGGCTGCCGGCGTGAGCGGGCGGAAAGGAGCGGAGTCATGAATGCTCCGCCGTCCACGAGTTCATGCCCGGCGCGAACGTCCCTGGGGCGTCGTGTTCTGCGGACGCTGTATTTCATCTTCGTCGCCTACCCTTACGGGCTGGTGTCGCTGCCGTTGGCGACGTTCCTGATCTGGCATCTGATTCGCGGCGACGAAGCGCTCGTTGAACACCTGCGGCGCGGATCGCTCAAGGAGGCGCTGCAATGCGGTGCGGTGATCGCCGCCATCACCGTGTTCGCCCTGCTCGCCGTCACTCATTTCGCGATGACGATGTACACCGGGTGGCGCGAGTCCGCCCGACGACGCTGATCCGCATCGGCGCCGGCGCGTTCGACGCACTTGCACGATCCTGTAGCGGATCTCAGCCGCCCTCCACCAGCCGGACCTGCACGTTCACAAACTCGAAGTCGTCCAGATCCCCCCGGCAGGCTGTCGTCCGAACACGGATCGTATTGACGCCCTCGGCGAGCCAGGCGGCGTTAAAGCGCGCCCGGAAGGGGCCGAAGCTTCCGTCCGGCGGCGACTCCTCGAAGGAATACCGGAGGCGCTGTCCGTTGATCTCGATCCGGGGCGGACACTGAACGCCTTTCGCCAACATGCTGATCTCCGCCTCGACCGCCGCCGCGCCGAGACGGCCTGCTTCAATGACGAACTGGGCAACGAAGGACTCGCCTTGAGCACGGCGCTGGAACTGGCTGTTGATCGCGCCCTCGAACATGTCGTTGCCGAGGTGATGCACGTCGGGCGTGGCGTCCATCGCGAGGACGTCGGCCGTCAGCGGTTCGAGAGCGAAATCGACGGCGAGCACGCCGCGCCGCAGGCGGCGCGCCGGAACGTTCTGCGACGAAGGTGCGTAACCCGGAAGCGACGCTGACATCGCGAAATGCTCCGGCATCGGCGGCAGCGACATCTCGTAGCGCCCCTCGACGTCCGTGGTCGTCAGGATGGACGGGCCGTCAACGATGTCCAGTTGAACCGTCGCGCCCGGCAGCGGTTCCCCGGTTCCGGCGTCGCGGACACGCCCTTGAATGCGTCCCACCGGCTCGGGCGGCGCGATGGCGCCGGGGATTTCGATCGAAGGATCCGCCTGCGGGAGCGAAATGTTCATCTGAGCGACGGGCGGAATATCCGGCGTGAGGCGAGTCGTCGGGGGCGGCTCGGGGCGCGGCATCGCCGCCGACGGCGCAATTCCGGTCAGAGACATCGGTTCGATAACGACGGGAGCCTCAATGCGCGCGGTGAATTCGGGCGCCTCAGGCGTCAACGTCTCGGAATGCAAGGTTGGCAAATCCACCGATCGGTGCGAGGTCGGTTCAAGGATTTGAGCCTCGGCCAGCGCCGGTGGGGCGTCCGCCTCGGCTGCCGCCGACAAGGGCTGCTGCTGACGCGGGGTCCGGACAGTCAGCGCCGGTGCAGGCGCACCGGGAACCTGAAGCAGCTCCGACCGAGAGGTTCGCGGCGCTTCCGCAACCGGCAAGGCCGCGTCTGAAAAGCGCGGAGCGCCGAGAAGCGTCTCCGGTTCGATCCGCAATTTCGGGCTGGTCGGCGCAGGTTGAGGCGTGATCGGGTCGACGGAAGTCATTGCCGGGGCCGTCGCACTCGCCCGGACCGCGTTCATCGGAACTACGGTCGGATCGGCGACCGCCGCTTCGTTGGCGATCAACGCCCCCGGCGTGATGTGCGGCGCGAGAGGCTGCAACAGCGGAGACGCCGGAGGTTCAATGCTCGGCGTGCGCGCCACCGATTGCGGAAGACGCGGATCAGCGACGTCGCGCGGGATCGTCGAAACCGGCGAGGGCCCCGACGACGCCCGATCCGGAAGCACCAGATCGGTCTTCACCGCGGGCGCCGGCGCAGGCGCCGCCAGCGGCTCGATCCGGGGTGCTTCAGCGCGACGTGCGGATGACTGCACATGCACGGGGGGTTGCGACGGGGCGGATTCTGCTGTCGCGGTCACCGTGGGGGGCGCGGGAGTTGTCACGTCCAGTTCCGCCGGCATGTCCGGCGCTTCGGGCGACGGCATCGACGTGGTAGGCGGCTGCGCAGGAGCTGATCCGTCGGGCGGCATGACGGCTTCGAGCGTCGCCGACACGGGAAGCTCGATCCGCTGAGAGATCGCCGACTGCTCGATCCGAGGCGCGAGCGACGCCAGTTCGACGAATTCCTTCTGAGACGCTTCCGCTTCCGGATCCGGCAACGACACGGCGACGAGATCGCCTCGAATCTGCGAGAAGATACTCTCCGCCCCAACGCTCGGCGCCAGGGACACCTTCACCGAACCTCGCCCGCGAAAAACATCCGCCACGGCTGCGGTCACGTTCCAGAACGTCATCAGCATGAAGATCAGCAGGTGTGCAAAAAGCGATGCCAGCAGACACCGCGCCAGCAGGCTTAATTGACGGTCGCGCGTCGCCTTGAAAAGTCTCAACAACAAGAGCAGCGCAAGCAACCCCAGCAGAATCCAGAGCAGATTCGGCCAGATTTCCCGCCAGAACGCAGACCACGGAAATCCACCGTCGACAGGCTCCGACTGTCGAAAAACCTCCCGCGAAGCGGTCGCATAAAGGTTGTAATCCTGCGCCGGATCGGGCGCCGCGCCGTCCAGCGGTCGGTCGGAGCTGAACGTCAGCGCAAACCCGCCGAGCGACAGCGCCGGATCAAGATCGTTCGACGTGCTGTTGATCGTCGCTCCGAGAGACTCAGGCGTCTGCACGACACCTGCGAGAATCCGGGCGCGATAAAGATCGAACCCTCCCAGCCCCGCCGGCCGGTCCGACGCGAAATAAAGAAAATCTCCCACCGGACTGACGCAGGGAGCGCCCTCGCTGTGCGACGTGTTGAGGACGGAGAGCGGTGCGATGTTGGAAGCCGCGCCGTCGTCGTCGAGTTGCACTGAGTAAAGGTCATAAGGACGACGGTGGAACGTCTCGCGCAAGGTCGCCTTCCACGCATCCGCGGTCTCGACGACCGCCTCGCCCGACGCTGGCCGGTTCGACGCGAAATACAGGGTCCGGCCGTCAGGCGACGGCGCGACGCCGTATTCATTGAACTCGGTGTTGATCCCGCTGCCGAGATTGATCGGCTCCTGCCAGCCGCTCTCGCCGCGCCTCGCCATCCAGAGGTCGTATCCGCCGCGTCCCCCCGGCCGATTGCTGTAAAAATAAAGGATCCGCCCGTCGACCGTCGGAGCGGGGCCTAACTCGTCGTCCGGCGTGTTCAGCGCGACGAGAGGCTGCGGGGGCGTCCACCCGTCCGGCGTGCGCGAGGCGACGAAGATGTCCGCGTTTTCTCCGGGTTTTCCGCAAACGAAATACAGGGTCAGACCGTCCGGACTGACGCGAGGCTCATACTCGTCGCCGTCCAGATTGATCAGTGAAGGAAGCGGAGTCGGCGGTTGCCAGAGAACGTCGCGCAGGGCTGCGCTTTCGGCGGGTTCACGGATCGTATCCGCATCCGTGTAATAAACCCGAGCCCGCGATCCGCTCAGAACCACGACGACGATCACCGTGGCCAGCGCCACCCCCGCGACGCCCAGCCGCCACGCCCGGCCTCTACCCTCGCTCCGCGTCATCGTCGCCTTCCTCCCGCGTCGCGCCGGACCTCCCGCGCACCGGTCGACCGCCCTGCTCAACCTCACCCGCCCAGCACCGTATCCAGATAAGGCTCCTGAATCCCCGCCTGCTTGCAGATATCGAGGACCGTGACGACGTGGGCGTACGCGGCCGCACGATCTCCGCGCACCGTGACCTTCTGCGCCGGATTCGCCTCAACGAGTTCAGCGACCAGCGTCCGCAAGTCCTCGACGCCGATCGTCCGCCCTCCCACGAGGATCGACCCGTCGTCGTCCACGTTGATGATCAGTTCTCGCAGTGCGGCGCTGATCGGACCGGAGGACGACGCATGAGGCAGAGCGATCTTCATCTCCCGCTCCTCCTGCTGAAACGTCGTCGCCGCGAGGAAGAAAATCAGCAGCAGGAACACCATGTCGATGACCGGCGTCAGATCCAGCGCCGGGTGAGGTCGCGATTGCTCTGCTTGAATAAGCATGTACGTGTCTCCGGAAGGCTTTCACTGCCGCATTCCGACGCCGTTTCAGGAGGCGCCACCGACCGTGGCCGCTTCGATCCTCCCGCGCGACGGCGCTTCCGTCGGGGAATCCGGACGTCCGTTGCCGTCGATGCGGGCGGCTTCGACGGTCCGCGCCGGCCAGGCGCCCGGTTTCGGACCGTGGGCTTCGAGGAATTCGACAGTCAGCCGGTCCATCTCCCCGACCAGCCGGTCGATGCGCATCGAGATCAGGTGGTAGCCGAGCATCGACGGAATCGCGACGAGCAGGCCCGCCGCGGTTGTGATCATTGCCTCATAAATCCCTGACGCCAGCAGCTCCGTCTTGCCCAGCGCCTCGGCGCTGACCGCCACCGTCTGAAAGGCGTCGATCATGCCGAAGATCGTCCCCAGCAGACCCAGCAGCGGAGCGATCGCCGCCACGACCGACAGCCCGCGGAGGTACTTCTGAAGTTTCGCCACCTCGCGCCGTCCCGCTTCCTCGATGTGTTTCTCGAGAAGCTCGACGGGTTCGTGCAGTCGCTTCACGCCGGTGGCGAAAATGCGCGCGACCGGACTGTCGTGCCGCCGGCAGTGCTCCAGCGCCGTCGCCCGGTCCGCATCCGTCGCCAGCGACGCGGGCAACCCCCGTGCGAATGCGGCGGGAATGACCTTCTCCCGCCGCAAACTCAGCAGGCGCTCGACGAGGATCGTCAGCGCCGCCAGCGATCCCAGCGCAATCGGGATCATCAGAGGCCCGCCTTTGACCACGAAATCCCAGACCGACTGAATTTCAACCGGCGCGGTTGAGGCCGGTGCGCTGCCGCCGCCGACCCCCTCCGTCTGCCCGAGAATCAGGAGAACCGACCGCGCGAACGTCGTCATCATGATGCTGCCTCCGCTTCCACGCCGACCCCGGACGGCGCCTTGTTCAATCTGACCCAGGGGATGTCCGCCGTGCGGTCACTCATCGTCGCGGCCGGAAGCGACCGTCGCGCCCGCCTCGCCAAGGCGCTTCACTGCCAACGCCGCCCACTTCGTGTCGGAAAACCGCTGCACCACGGCGCTGAACTGCTCGCGGGCCTCGGCCGCCTTGCCGAGCTTTGAAAAACACTGCCCCGCCTCGTAAAGCGCCGCGGCGCTCCACTCCGGCGAGGCATAAAGAATATCCACCTTGAGAAACTCGCGCACCGCGTCGTCAAGCTTGTTCTGAGCGAAAAGGCATTCGCCGATCTGGAACTGCGCCCGCGCTGCGGTCAGACCCTGATGCGCCTCGACGACCTTCCGGTATGCCTGGATCGCCTCCTCGTGCCGGCCCTGATTCTCCCGCGCCCAGCCGACGCCGAAGTCCGCCTGATATCGGTGCGCCCCCTGCGGATATCGATCAAGGTAGTCGGCGAACGCCTGCTCGCTCTTTCCCCAGCGCTGAACCGCCGCCAGCGACTCTCCAAGGCGAAGCAGCGCAGGCTCGGCCGCGGGATCTTTCGCAGACGACTCGACCAGCGCCTCAAACCGCCGGCAAGCTGCGTCGTGACGGCCCAGCCGCGCCTCCGCATCTCCGCAGAAAAACAGGGCGGACGCCGCCAGCCGACTCTTCGGATAAGTCTCGAGCATCCGCGACAGTGCCGCAGCGGCATCTTCATACCGGGACAGTTTGTGCTCGCAGATGCCGAGCCGGTAAAGCGCGGCCTCGAACACATCGGGGGAGACCCCCTCGGTTCTTGCGCGAGCCTGATCGAGAAGCGGTCGGAGCAATCCGGCCGCCGCCTCGAAATCTCCGCGATCCGCCGACAACTCCCCGGCCTCAAGACGCGCCCGCGCGATCGTTCCTGCGTCCCCGCCTTCGCGGACCAGCGACTGATATGCGGCGATCGCGTCATCAAGGCGCGACTCTCCACGAAGGCACCACGCCTTCTCGTACATCAGGGCCGACCGCGTCGCCGCGTCCAACGCGGCGCCGCCTTCGCGCAACGTACGCTCGATCGCCTTCAACGCCTCGGCCCGCCGGTCCAGCCGGGCGAGCGCCAGCGCACGTTGAGCGGACGCCCTCGGCGCCAACTCGTGATCCGGAAACGCTTTCAGGAACGAACTCAGCACGCCCTCCGCCGCCTCGTAGGCGCCGGCGGACATCAGCGCGCCGGCGGCCTGAAGCATCGATGAGGCTTTCAGCGGCACATCCGTGGTGCGCTGCGCGGCCTGCAGAAAGAGATCCGCGGCGTCCTTCGGTTGCTGATCCGCGAGCTTCGCCGCCGCTAGATGCTGAAGCGCATACGCGACCAGCGGAACGTCGCCACCTTCCCGCACGACACGATCAAAGCTCTTGACCGCGTCATCGCGGCGGTTCAGCGACGCGTAACACTGACCGCGCTCGAACAACGCCTGTATCCGGTGACGCCCGCCCTCGTAGTGGCGGAGCAGTTCGTCGTAGACGGCCGCCGCCTCCTCGAACCGCGACTGCCGCTGCAACGCGAGACCGAGTTTCAAGGTCGCGTCCTCCGCCGACGCCCCCTGCGGCTTGCTCTTCAAATACTCGCGAAAACGAGACTCAGCACCTTTCCAGTCCGAACGCTGGTACGCCATCTCGCCCAGCGCCAGCAACGACACGTTTCCGCCGTCCGCCGCAGATCCCGACGCCGATTCCGCCAGCAACGCTTCCGCTTCCTCGAAGCGCTCGAGCCGAAACAGCGCCAGCCCTCGCCGATGCCGCGCATCCGCGGCCCGCGCATCCTGCGGAAATGCCTCAAGGAACGCGCGGTAAGCCTTCTCCGCACGCTCGAAACGACCGGCGAGAAACTCATTCTCCGCGGTCAGGAACGCCGCGCCCGCCGCGGACGGATGATCCTTGAAGCGCCGGCTGAACTCATTGCATGCCGAAATGCTCGCGTCATGCTCGCCGGCCTGATGAAGCACCGAGGCCGCAAGGAACGTTGCGTCCGCGGCGAGGGCATGATCAGCGAATTCCTTGAGGAATCCCTCCACCGCCCGCCGGGCTTCCGCAAACTCCTTCGCCTGCGCAAACGCGACCGCCCGGTCGTACGTCATCTCGGGGCGCAGCGATGACTTCGGGAAATCATTCAGCGCTTTCGTCAGGCGTTGCGCCGCCTCCTGCGGCTCGCCTTGGCGCAGGAGGGTTTTCGCAATCCAGTACGCCGCGTCGTCCACGTACTCCTCGGACGACGCCGGGATTCGCTCGAAACTCTCGACGGCGCGATCGAACTTGTCCTGCGAGAACCAGGCCAACCCCCGGTAAAGATGCACCGCGGGCGTCAGCCCGTGATCCGGAAAACGCTTCAAGAACTGGTCCAGCGCTGCGCCGGCCTTTTGCGGATTGCCTTCCAGGTAATGCACTTGCCCCAGCCCCAGCAGGGCGTCCGCCGCGACGGGGGAGGACTTGTCCTGAAGCAACTGCTCATACTGATCACGAGCCGCCGCGAGATCGCCCGTCCGCTGCGACGCCTGCGCAAGCAGAAGCCTTGCTTGTCCGGCAAGCGCGCCCTTCGGGAACCGCTTCATCATCGAACGCAGGTGCGCTGCGGCCTTCACGTCTTCCCCACGACGAACCAGAGCGAGCGCGGCGAAATACTCCGCCCGCTCTCGCAAAGAACTCTCGGCCCACCGCTGCTCGAACGCCGCGGCCTGCCGCAGTGCGTCTTCATCCCGACCCAACGCATAAAGCGCCTCGACGCGACCGCCCGCCGCGTCGTCCGCCAGTTCGTGATCCCCGAAGCGCTCAAGAACGCGCGCATATGCCGCCTCGGCCTCCGTGGGCTTTCCCGCGAGCATCAGGCACTGCCCCAGCAGCGCCGCCGCCTCTGCGGCGAATTCGAACCCGTCCACCGCAGAAAGCGGCGCAAGCTCCGCAGCCGCCGCCACAGCTTTGTTCTGGCGGTAAAGGCTCACACCCAGCCCGTAACGGGCCTGAGCCGCTTGCGGGTGCGCGCCGTGCGCGGACAGGAAGGCCCGGTATTCCGCCTCCGCCAGTTCATTCAGACCGCGGGCCAGGAATCCGTTGCCGGCGTTCAACTGCCGAAGCGAGGCGTCGCTCAAAGCACCGTCGGATTCCTGCACCCCTGCCGCCGACGAAGGCCCGGCGGCGATCCCCGATGCCGCAAACAACACGGACAGAACCCTGCCGACTCCTGATCTGGACCTTGTTGACCGCCTCATGTCTCACCTCGCAATCCGCCGAAACCGTCCGCCTTCCAGTCCGGAATGACGGTCAGCCGCAAATGACGCTGAAAGGCTCCACGCACGACCTGCACCCGGGCTTATGAACCGCGCTGCCGGAAGCGCAGACCGCATCCCCGTGCCCGCGAGGAGCCGTCGCCGAGGTCGTTTGCGACGAGCGCCCCGCCGGGCACGGTTGTCGTCGGAACGTCGTGGACCCGACTCCTGGCCGCCTAACGCCCGCCTGAAAGCTCGCGCAGACGGTCCTTCGACGTCCGCGACTGCTCCCGCAAGGCGAGCACTTCGCGTTCGAGAATCTGCGCCTCGCGCTCGACGCCCTCGGCCTCATCGCGCATCACTTTGGCGCGCTCCGTCAACTCATCCGCCTGACGCTCGATCTGGCGCGCCTCCTCCGTCGCCCTGCGGCGCTGGGCGTCTTCCTCGAAGCGCGCCGCCTCGGACCGGACATCTTCGGCGTGGCGACGCAGCTCCTCCGCTTCACGCTCGAACGCCCGCGCCTCTCGCTCCCGCTCCCGGCTGCGAAGCATCAGCTCCTTCATCTGCTGCTCGACGTTGGCTCGTTCCTTCTCGACCGCGTCGTGCATCGCCTGATGCCGCTGAATTTCCTCGGCGATCAGGTCGGCCGCCGCGCGGTCGCTCGATCCCCCCTTGCTCGCCGCCGCCCCGGAGGAACGCGTTGCGGCGCCGGCGCCCGCCGAACCGGGAACCGCTCGCGCAGGCGACGGAACGTTGAACGACCCGTCCGGGTGGATCAGTCGCAGGAACGCCTGAAAGATCTCGTGCTGGCGGCGCGTCCCGTATACCGTGATCGTGTCCCCGCCGGGCGACACCCGGACCGGAACGTCGTCCCGGATCATCAGTTCGGACAGCGATTTCAACTTCCCCGCAGGAAGCGTGTACGTGCAAGCAACCTCATCCGCGGAATCCGCATCCGCGGACCTGATCCGGTTTGCAAGCAGATCCCTCGCTTCGACCGCGCGTCCGGCTAGCCCGAGTTCACGCGCCTGAACGATCGTCTCACGGATCGCCTGGGCGCGGGCGGGATCATTCTCAACCGCCTGAACCTGCTCCACCGCCGCTTCGACCGGCGCGGCGACGTCGGTCTTGGACGCCTCGGACTGCGCCAGGAGCGCTCCGAGGTGATGTTGCAGCGCGGGGTGCGAGTTCGCATCGTGAGACGAAAGTCTCGTGAGTTGCTCCTCAAGCCGGCGCAACTGATCTTCGAGCCGGCGCAGGCGCGCCTCCAGGTCCCGCTCGTCCGCCTCGGGCGCCGTCGTCACCAGCAGCGCAGGCGCCGTGGGAGCGCCCAGGGTCATCGCCGACGGCGCGGACGGCGCCGACGTGTACATCAGAAGAGGCGCCGGACCGGTCCGCACCGGAACCGAAAGCTGCGCCGGCGCGCACGCTGCTCCCTCCGCGGCGGGAGCGGTCGCCTGACAGGTGACCGCCTCCCCCGCTGGCGTTAACACGGTCAACGCCGCCGGCGCACGAGCCGACGTCTTTTCAGCTTTGACCTTCTCGTCCGGAGGACACGACGCCGCGGGCGACGTCATCCACGCCCCCACCGCCAGCATCGCGCCCAGCGCGACACCCTGCGCCGACAGACGCGGCCTAGTTCGTTCGGTCATGATCATGCGAATTCTCCTTGCAAGACTGCTCGCCCGCCCCGACATCACTCCCACGCCCAACCCGGGCACGGGGTTGTTCGATCCGCTCATGCTCCGCCGCGCCTTCAGCAGCGACTCCGCGTACGCCCGCCGCCCCTGAGGAAGCAGGTGCGTCACCCACGCGTCGCAACACAGCTCCGCCTCGTCATGAAGCCGCCGACGCGCCCACCACACCACCGGGTTCCACCAGTACGCCGCCCCGATCAGCGTCTCCAGCCACATCACCCAGTGATCCCGCCGTTTCAGGTGCGCCAGCTCGTGAAACACCACCGCCTGACGCCCCACGGCGTCCAGCTCACGCCACAACGCCGACGGCATCAAAAGCCGCGGCGTGCGCCAGCACAGAATCATCGGGGACAGCGCTCCGTCCACGAAGTAAACCTCAGGCGACCGCGAAAGCCCGACGTGCTGCGCTGACTTGCCCACCCACGCCGTAATTGCCGCCGGCGCGGGACGCGCATTGCGCAGAACGCTCGCGCACCACACCAGCCGCATCCACAGCAGCACGACGACGATCATCGCTCCGCCCAGCCAGACCACATCCGGCAAACGTGGAACCGCGTACAAGGCGTCCCGCAGACGCACGACGCTCGCCACGTAAGGCCGGGATTTCGCCACCCACGGCTCGACCCGATCCACGACTCCGCTGTTCCACCCCGGACTCTGTGCCGGATCGCGCCTCACAGACGAGGCCGCCGCGCCGGACGCACCAGCCGGATCACTCTCTTCAAGACCGGCGGACATCGCTGGATCGAAATGCAGTCGCTGCAGCGCGGCGATCGCCGCCGGTTGCGCCAAGTCGCGCGCATGTGTCGTCGCCGGAAACCGCCGGAAAAGGTCGGGGACGTCGAGACGCTCCGGAGTTTCGGCCTCCGCAACAACTCGGCGGACATCTACGCAGGAAAAATCATCTGATGAATGTGCTGAGGGGGGATACCGATCGCTCGCCGGTGTGATAGGATGAGCAGATGAGAAAAACCCCCCGCCGGAGTCCGGTGCCGGGGCGAGCGGGTCCTGAACACGCGGCCCGGCGGGGGAGTTATTCTCATCCGCTCCTTGCCACGACTCTGCGAGGCGGTACACCTCCAGCGCCGCGCGACGGAACGACTCGGACGAGGGCATATTTCGATCAACAGACGGTCCGGTCGAGGGGGACCGGTCAGGTTCTGACGATTCCCGACGAATTCGATCCCGCTGCAACTCCGCCGAAAGCAAACCACCAGCGCTGGAGACCGGGCTCGTCGGACGCTCAGTCGCGAGAGCGTCAGCCGGCTCGACGGCGGGTGCAGAGGCCGCAGCGTCCGACGGCGACGGAGCGACGACGGGACTCGTCACAAACGGACTCAGAAAACGCAGCAGCACGATCAACCAGATGAAGTGGCGCGTCGCCGGGCGGCAGGGAAGCACTCGGCAAAAGACCGCCGCCAGCGCCGCCAGCGGCATCGCGCTTAACGCGCCGGTCCACATCGCATCCGCGGTTGACGTCGCCCACGCCGGCATGATCTACCTCCGCTGACGACCCGTGTTGCGGTCCTTCCCGTCCAGCCGCTCGATCAGCGCCTGCAATTCCGCAAGCTCCTGAGGCGTCAGACGCTCACTGCGCACCAACTGAAGCACCAGCGGACCCGCCGATCCGTCATAAAGCTGATGCGCCAGAACCTTCAAACGCGACCGGCTCATCCGCTCCCGGCTCACCCGCGCCCGGTAAACGTACGCAAGGTCCGCCTTGTTGCTGACCGCGAAGCCTTTCTGCTCGAGGCGGGTGAGCATCGTCTGCACGGTCGTGTACGCGAGTTCCCGGCCTCGCTCATGAAGATGGTTCATCACCTGCCGAACCGTCGCGGGACCGACGTCCCACAACGCCCGCAGGATCTCCAGTTCCGCCGCACCCAGTTCAATCCCGGTTTCTGACATGTGTGTCCCGTCAAACCGGACGCCCGCCGCCCCGAGCCGGGCGTCCTACATCGGTAGGAGGAATCCTACTACCACGGTAGGAGGTGTGTCAACCGCGCCGTTCAGAAAAAAATGTCCGATTGTGTCGGTCTGGCGATCGCACCCCGGGGCCGGTCCCGCGACCGCCGTCCGGGCTTCGGGGTACAATGATCCGGCATGAAACTCAGAAGCCCGGGCAGGAAGCGTACACGGCGCGTCGGCCGCCGACGCGCAACGCGCAGTCTTTGCGCAACCGCGACGACGCTTGCCGTGGTGCTCGCGATGACCGCACCGCCACGCACCAACGCGCAGGACGCGGCTGCGCCGACGCTGACGGACCGACTCACACGTTACTTCAAAGCCGCTACTGCGCGGGAGCGGTCCGACGCCCTCGCCGGGATCGAAGAATCCGGCGCCGCCCCCGACGCCGTCGCGGCGGAGTTGTCGAAACTGAAACTCTGGATCGACCTCGACAAAGGCGCGTCCGCGATCGAGGTTGAGGCCGGCTGGAGCCGCCCGATCCGCTGCTTCGTCTTTGTGCCCCCGGGGTATGACCCCGAGCGCCGGCATCCGCTGATGATCGTCCTGCCCGATGAAGGCGGCGCCGCGCCGTGCGCGGGCCTGACGCGGGATCAACTCGCCGGGCTGTGCGACCCGCCCGCCGCCATCGTCAGCCTTGAAGACGTTCCGGAGGCGACCTTCGACGCGCCGGGCGAGGAAGCAGCGGTCGTCGAGCGTCTGCTCACCGAGTTTCGCCGGCGCGTTCACGTGGACGAAGACCGCGTTTACCTTCTCGGGGCCGGCGTCGGCGCCGACGCGGCGTGGCAGTGGGCGCTTTCACACCCGGACGTCTTCGCCGGCCTGCTTGTCGAGGACGGCTACCCGCGCCTCCCCTGTGCGACACAGCTTCTTCCGCTGCTCTTCGAGAATATTCCGGGATTGCCTGTGCTTTCGGGCTGGCGGGCTTCCGCGGACCTGCCCGACGAGCCGCACCCGGAAGGGGGGATCCTTGTCCGGCGGGAGACCGCCGTGGCGGCCCACAACCGCGCGATAAGGGACTGGCCGGGCAGGAAGGTTCACTTCAGCGCAACAGAGTGGCCTGCCGATGCGAATCTCGCGCAGCGGACACACGACCCGACGACGATCAGAACGTTCTTCAACGCCCGCCGACCGGCGCCAGCAAAAGCCCTCACCCACCGCTTCCGCTACCCGCAGCAAGGGCGCAGCGCCTGGCTCGCTCAAACGCGGTTTCTCGGCGAAGTCTGGACGCACCCTCAGTTGTCGATCCTGCCCGGTCCGACGTCGGACGCCGAAACGTACATCACGAGCGTCCTGAAGGAAAAGCTCGCGTTGTTATCGGGGCGGATCGAGGATCAGACAATCACGCTCGAAGTGACCCACTGCGACCGGGTCGAGGTGTTGCTGTCGCCGGGGCTGGTCGACCTGGCCAAGCCGGTGACGCTGATCTGCAACGGAAAACGACGTTATGACGGGCAGGTGCGGCCGAGCGTGACGACGATGCTGGAGCACGCAAGGCAGACTTGGTCTTTTCAGCGCCCTGTCATAGCGAAGCTCGCGTTCAACATCGACGCCGCCGCGATGCAACCCTGACACTCCCGCGCCCAACCGAGCTGCGCCCGTCAGGAAGCGGGTGCTCTTACGCTCCGCCGCACCCTACTCCGGCGACGCGGTCTGCTCGGTGGTTTCAGGAACAATCCTGAGCGTGCGCAGCTCCGGCCGCACGAGGCGATATCCGGTGTCCAGCGCGCGCCCTCGCGCCGCCGGCGGCTCGACATTTCCTCCGTCGTCCACCCGGTTCTCGAAAACGGAGTAAATCACGATCCCCTCGTCCGTCGCCTTGAGGCGCACCAGCCGTCCGTCGTACATGTCGATCGGCGCCGCCAGCAGGTACGTCGGCACGAGGTCGTCCCAGCTTTCCGGGAACCGCCCCTTCTCGATGCGGAATCGCTCGGCGGCGATCGCGCCGCGCATCATATGCATCGACAGGAGAATCCGGGCGTTCAACTCGCAGGCCCGTGACAGCGACGGAACGAGCATTTTCGCCAGGTAGTCCAGCGAGCCGAGTTCCTGCGCTCGTTCATCCGCCTGCGCCGCGCACTCCCAGAGTCTTTCCGGGTTGGCGCTCGCCTCCAGCAGGGGGTCGATGATCAGGCCGATGCTGTGCTGATTGCGGCGGTAGATGAACTGCGGCGTAAACCCGCTCCGCAGGCCGACTGCGTTGGGAGCCGCCTTTCCCGGATCAAACTTCCGGCTCACGATCCCGTCGAGCATGCCCGTGAGGTAGGCTCGCTCACCCAGCAGCGCCAGGCGGAACCGATCCTCTTCCGCGCGTCGGACCAGCGTCTGCTCAAACTCCTGCAACTCATCAGGATGAAACTGGCCGAGCCGCAGCCCGCGCTCGATCGTATCCAGCGCCAGCGCGTCCACCGCGGCGCGGACCAGCGCCGCAATCATCGAGGGGGTATACTTGTTGGCGTCGGCCAGGCGCCACTGGAGCCGCACGCTCTCGGCGACGCTGTCGGCTTTCCCATCAATCGCCTTCAAGGCTCCGTCGAGCGCGACGAGTTTCGAGGCCGACCGCAACACCTTGATGCCCGGGAGGTCCAGTTGAGTGCTCGGGTCAACCGCCGCCGTCGGGTCGATCCGCCACCGGCCTTCCGGTCGGTCGATGAGGGCGGCGAGCCGCTTCAACGTCTCCGCGTGCTCCGCACGGAATTTGCGTGACGTTTCGAGCCGCTCAGGATCCACGCCCCGGAACAAGTCGAGCTTGTTGTCGGAGAGAAGGTAGACGCCCTTTTCCTTGGCCTCCTCCCCCACCGCCTCCAGCACCGCCGTCAGCTCGTCCAGGATCAGCGCCGAGTTCTTCTCGTCCGGGATGGAGGGCAACGTGGCTTCGATTTCCTCGAAGGTCAGCGGCTCGCCGCGCGCCCGCACGTCCTCCTGATACCGCTCCCAGCCCCCGGTCGTCGTCACGGAGAAAAGCAGCAGTCCGAACACGCCGAGCGTCATCACTGCGGCGACGAAAATGACGACCCCACGAATCCAACGTTTCGGTCGCTGCATCATCTCTCCCTCCCGTATGACAGCCCGGATAACTGATAATACCTCGCGCCAAGGCCGGTCGAACCGGTTGCGACTCCGCGACTCCTGTACAAGCCCGCCTGGCGCGCCTAAGAATACTCAGGATCACCGGGGCAATGTCCCTCAGCCGCCCTCGCCTTTATGACGGGCGGCGAAGGGGGTTGTCAGCGTCTGCGAAGACCTTTTCTGAGGGGGAACGGGGAAAGATGATCTCTCGGAAACGTGGCGTAGCCGTGCGCGCAGGGGGGGTGACCGTCGTTGCGGCGGGACTCGCTCCTTCGCTCCTTCATTATTCCTCTTCAACGCTCAATGCCGGCGAAGGACGCCCGTCGCCGACCGTTTCTGAGACGTTCGATCCGATCCCCGGCGAGATCCTCGTGCGCTTTGACGACGTCCCCGACGAGGCGAGGCTCGCGGACGTCGCCGCGGTTCTGCCCGAATTCGTTCGCTGGGAGGCGTACGCGCATCCAGCGCAAAGCGTCGCCCGAGGCAATACGCCCGTCTCGACGCATCCGCTCGCCTTCCGCCGCCGCCTGCGCATCGACGCCGCGGCGGATGTGGCCGCGGCGGCCGCCCGCGTCGCCGCGATTCCGGGGATCGCCTGGGCGGAGCCTAACGGCCGCACGCACACCGCCGCTGTCCCGGCCGACCCGATGTACGCCCAGCAATACGGACCGCAGCGGATCGGCTGCGAAGCGGCCTGGGACATTACCGCCGGCGGCAGCGCGAAAGTCGTTCTGGCCGTTGCGGACACCGGTCTGAACTTCGGGCATCAGGATCTGCAGGAGCACTTCGTCTGGACCAACGTCGATGAGATCGCCGACAACGGCGCGGATGATGACGGAAACGGCTACGTGGACGACGTCCGCGGGTACGACTTCTACAACGACGACGCCACGCTGGACGACATCCACGGACACGGCACGCACGTCGCCGGGACCGCCGCCGCCCGCCTCGCCAACGACAAAGGCATCGCCGGCGTCGCGGGGAACGTCACCGTCATGCCCTTGAAAGTCTTCAGCGACTCCGGCGGCGGAACGTGGGAGGCGATCGAACTGGCCGTCTACTACGCCGTGGACAACGGCGCCACGCTGCTCAATTACAGCGGCGGCGGGTACTCGGGAAGCGCGGGCCTCGCCGAAGCGGTCGAGTACGCCTACGCCCGCGGCATGACCATCGTCGCCGCCGCCGGCAACGGCGACACGGATCAGCCCTTCTACCCTGCCGCATACGACCCTGTCATCGCCGTGATGGGCACCAACCGCCGCGACAACCGCTACAGCAGCTCGAACTACGGCGCCTGGCTCGACGTCGGCGCTCCGGGCGTAGACATTCAGGCGACGTACGTTCCGAATACCGACTCCTACGGGTCGCTGACGGGCACGTCGATGGCGTCGCCGCACGTCGCGGGAGTCGTCGCCCTGCTTTACAGCGTCCGCCCGGACCTGACCGTCGATGACGTGACGGCGCTTCTGCGGAACACCGCCCTGGATCTCGGCGATCCGGGCTTCGACGAGCTTTACGGATACGGACGCGTCCGCGCGGACGAGGCGCTCGCCGCGACCGGCGCAACGCCGATCCCCTGCGGACACCTCGCCCTCTTCAAGGCCGTCTGCCGCAAAGGAACCGTCAAATCAAAAGTGAGGCTCGCGGACGAGACCTACGCCGGGCACGCGGTCTTGATCGGGATTAACGGGGAAAACCACCGTGCCGCTTTCACCCGCGGACGCCGCTGGACCAAGGCGAAGCTCAGCGAGAGCGGTTACGCCGGCGAGGCGACGGTGACGCTGACCACGCCGGCCGGATGCGTCGAGCCGATCGTCGTCAATTGTGACTGAGCCGCCGCCCCCGGAAGGCGGGGATGCGCGATCGCTCAGGATCAGGGTTGAGGGGCCGGCTTCGAGAAAAGCCGCTCCGCTTCCCGGACGAAGTTCCGAATCTCTTTGTCGGACATCAGGCCTGACGCCCGTTCCTGCGCCACGCGCCAGAGGCTTGCGGCTTCGTCAGCGCGGCCGAGGCGGTGCAGCGTCATCGCAAGAAAAATCTGGTCGGCGATCTGCGGAGGCTGTCCCCTCTCCTGCATCAACGCAAGGCATTGCTCAAACGTCGCGCGGGCTTTCTCCAATTCTCCGAGACGGAACTCGGCCACGCCCCGCGTGTTCAGATACGCCGGCTCCTTCGGGAACGCGGCACAGATCGGCTCGATCAGACGGAGCGCATAAGCGTATTCCTCCGCCGAACGATCCGCATAAAGAACAATCCCCCACGCCTCGCTGTTCTGCCAGCCCGTGTTGTTCCCCCGGGCGTTTGCGATCTGCATCGCCAGCGCTCGCTCGATTTCGCTCAGCGTCGGATCGGCGGACAGCGCCGCGACGACGTCGTCGCACAACCCGTGTCGCTCGAAGGCCGCGTCAACGTGCGACCGGACGCGGCGCACCTGGTGCCTCGCGCCCGCGTCGAGCCGCATCGGACGGCTCTCATAAACCTCGATCGACTTCGTGTGAACGCTTAACAGCGCCGACCCCTGCACGGCGAAGGTCAGACCCGTGCAAGCGCCGATGCCGTCCCGCAGCGCAAGCCACTCCGTCCCGGTCCTCGTGTCAATGACGCTGACCGTCCCATCGACGGTTCCCGCCGCCACGCGCTCCCCGTCCGGGGAGAACGCCAGCGATTGCACCGGAGTTTCCGTCGAAAGGCGTGGCGTCGTCCCGCGTCCGATCTGACCGAAGGCGTGAAAGCGAACCTCCCCCGCCGCGTCGCCTGAAACCAGGATATCCCCCTCGTGTGAGAAAGCCGTCGCCGTGACGGCCTCGGAGGACGCAATGATGCGCCCGATTTCGCGCCACGGCTCGACATCCCAGAGCACGATCCGGCCGGCGGCGTCACCCACGGCGATCCGGCGTCGTCCCGCGTCCCAGGCAAGTGTCGTGGGTTGAGTCACGACGCCCCTCGTTTCCACGGCGGCCAACGTGCGCCCGTCGAGAACATGCAGCTTGCCGCGCGCATCCAGCACAAGCAACTGCGTCGAAGCGGTCGTCCACATCAGCCCGAGAATCTCGGCTTCGAGTGGCGCCGATGTCGCCAGCACCTGACCCCGTTCCTCGGAAACCAGGACCACCCGGCGATCCGACAACGCCGCCGCAAGAAGCGTTTCCGCATCATTCAGGTCGAGGCGCCGCACATCGGGCCGCCCCATCAGACTGGTCCAGATCTCCGCCCCCGTGCCCGGATCCCACACCTTGATCGCGCCCCAGACCCCGCAGTACGCGCGTCGTCCGTCGCTGCGAAACACCGCGTGAAAGTTCGGTCCGTGGATCGCACTGATCAGGAAAGGCGCCGGTCCGTTGACATCATCCCAGACTCGGAGGGTCTCTCCGTCGGGCGCAAACATCCCCCCGCCGCGCCGGAAGAAGCGGACGGGTTCGGTCGGGGGATGAACCAGAAGTTGCGTGACGGGTTCGCCGGTTTCCACATCGTAAAGATAGGTGGTTCCCGTCTCCTCCAGCACAGCAACAAGCGTGCCTTCGTCGTTCATGCTGACGTCCAGAATCAACCCCGCGGAAGGCGGAAACGACCTGAGGTGTCGCCCCGTCGACGGCTCCAGGACCGAGGCATGTCCCGGCACGGATACCGCAAGAAGTCCGCCGGGCTGTCCGTAGTCGAACCGGCTCATCGCGCCCGTCCAGAGTTCGCGCCCGGTTTCCGCATCAACGCCCGCTCCGAACCCGTGGTCAAGTCCCGCCAGAACGATCGTGCCGTCCCGGTTGTACCCGACGAACGTGTCCAGCGCCCGCCGCAGTTGATAACTCTGCTGCAGCGCGCCGGTGTCAACGTCGAGCGCCTCAACGCGGTCAGCCCAGGTTCCCACCAGCACGCGGTGACCGTCCGGATGAAACGCCCAACGTGAAATCTGCCCGCGGTGCTCGGCGCGCCAGAGCAAGTCGCCCTGCGGGAAGCTCCGCATTTCAACCCGCCCTTCCGGCCCCCCGATCGCCAGCGCCAGCTTCGTGTCGTCCGCATTGAGCACGATCTGATCGATCGGCGCGCCGCATGACGGGAGGCGTTGCAGAATCCGACCCTCGTCGGTGCTCACGATCACCACGTCGCCTTCGGTCGTTCCGCAAACCAGCGCGGATCCGTCGAGTAAGGCGTCGGCGCAGGCGATCTCTCCCGCGCCCGGCGCCAGAAGGCGCCCCCCCCGCGTCAACCGATAATTGAGGTGCTCCCACTCCCAGCCGCGAAGCTCCGGCGGCGTCTCATCCAGCGCGCGGCGCGCCAGGGCGCCGTCGTGGCTTTCGATCGCCGCTTGCGCCGCCGAAAGTCCTGAGCGGTACGCAAGTCGAGTCGCCGCCTCCGCATTCCGGTCCGCCAGCGTCCGCTGCCGCATCGCCGTTACCGCGAAGTAGGAGGACAGAACGATTCCGACGACCAGCGTCAGCGCCGTCGCCGCGACGCCGCCGACCAGCGCCCGGTGGCGCCGCGCATACTTGCGGAGCTGGTACAACGCGCTGGCGGGCCGCGCCATCAGCGGCTCATCGCGCAGAAACCGGCGGATGTCCGCCGCCAGTTCCGCCGCCGAGGCATAACGCCGCTCCTTGTCCTTCTCGATCGCCTTGCCGACGATCGTCTCGATGTCGCCACGAAAGCCCGCGTCAAACGTGCTCAGGCGTGAAGGCTCGTCTTCGCGGACGATCCGCGCCGCCTCCGCGAGCGGGCGACCGTGCAGCTCGAAGGGCAGCTTGCCGGCCAGCAGTTCGTAAAGCAGCACCCCGAGCGCGTACACGTCCGTGCGCGCGTCGATGTTCCGTATGTCCCCGGCGATCTGCTCGGGGCTCATGTAAGGGATGGTGCCGATCACCTGGCCCTGCCCGGTCTGAAGCGTCACCGCGGTCGCGTCGTCGCCGACGAGACGCGCCACGCCGAAGTCGAGAATCTTCGGTTGCGGTTCCGGAACGCAACGGGACGGGACGGGCGAACCCAAGCCGTCGCCGGGGGAGGACGCAGACCCGGCGTCGAGGCGATCCGGTTCCGGTTCGGTGACCAGAATGTTGCCGGGCTTCAGATCCCGATGAATCACACCCTTCAGGTGCGCGTGATGGATCGCATCGCAAAGCCGCGCCACCAGCGACAACCGCTCCACGGTGCGCAGGGTCCGCCGCGCCGCGTACTGCGTGATCGGCTCACCTTCGACGAACTCCATCGCGAGGAAGGGCTGCTGCTCGCTCGCGGTCGCCGTGCCGTCCGCCCCAGGCCACGACACCTCTCCCACGCCGGCTTCATAAACGTGTGCAATCCCCGGGTGATTCAGGTGCGCCAGCGCCTCCGCTTCATGCCGGAACCGTCGCAGCAGCGATCGTCCGACCAGCCCCGGACGGATCACCTTCAACGCGACGCGCCGTCGGGGCGCCTCCTGCATCGCCTCATACACGATGCCCATCCCGCCCTCTCCGACCTTGCGCACGACTTTGTAGCGACCGACGCGCAGCGGAAGCCGATCCGCCACGGCATCGTCCGTCCCCGCACCGAGGATCCGGGATATCGGAGGAATGTCGAGAAACGTCTCGATATCCTGATCCGGGACGGCGAGCAGTCGCTCCACCTCGGACCGAAGATCGGCGTCGCTTTCGCACGCCTGATCGAGAAACGCCGCCCGGTCGGCGGAGTCGAGATCCAGCGCGTCCTGCACGAGTTGTTCAACGCGCTCCTGCCGCAACCGCTCCACGTCCGACTTGCCCTCCGCGTCACTCCTCGTTCGCCGCGTCCGACAGGCGGACGAACAACCACCGCTTGATGAAACGCCACTCCCGCTCGATCGTCCGCGTCGAAACGCCGAGCATCGCCGCCGTCTCCTCCTCCGAGAGCCCCGCGAAGTAGCGAAGATTGACGATCTGCGCCTTGCGCGCGTCCGTCGCCTCCAGCTCGTTCAGGGCTTCATCGAGCGCCAACATGTTCTCGACCGGGGGTTCGATCGCCGGTTCGACATCGTCCGCGTCCAGGCGCAGGCGGTCGCCGCCTCGTTTCTGCGACGACTTGCGCCGGTATTGATCCACCAGAATCTGCCGCATCGACCGCGCCGCGGCAGCGAAAAAGTGCGCCCGGTTCTCCCACCCGGGGTCAGATTGCCCGACCAGCCGCAGGTAAACCTCGTGGACCAGCGCCGTCGGCTGAAGCGTGTTCCCCGCAGGAAGGCGTCCGAGGCGCGAGCGCGCCAGCGCCTTCAACTCGTCGTACATCAGCGGCAGCAGCTCCGCGGCGGCCTGCGAATCTCCCGCAGCCGCGGCGTTGAGGAGCACCGTGATGGGTCGGCCGGCGTTCATGCACGGTCGAGGATTCTAACCGCCGCGACCCCCCCGGTCGCGTCCCGGTCGGTGAGGTTCGCTCCACCCCGCCGCAGACCCGCGACCCTGCGGAAGCGGGACGGCGTCGGGGTGGTTGCGGACGAGGACGCCGGGACATAAGTTTTCCGCGGAAGCATCAGTTCGCGCTGGCGAGGCGCGATGCGGAGGGGCAGAAGGAGATCGGACCATCATGCGTGCGGGAAGCAACCCGGTCGCGAACGTCTCGGTCGAGCGCCCGCGGATGACGCCGGCGCCGAAGCGGTATCCGCTGTATCACGTCGTTCTGCTCGACGACGATGATCACACCTACGAGTACGTCACGCACATGTTGCAGTCGTTGTTCGGCGTCAGCGAGGAAGCGGCGTATCAGCTCGCCGCCGAGGTCGACGCCTCGGGGCGCGCCGCCGTGGCGACCACGACGCGCGAGGACGCCGAGTTCAAGCAGGAGCAGATTCACGGTTTCGGGCGCGACTGGCGCCTTCCGCGCAGCGCGGGAAGCATGAGCTGCGTGGTCGAGCCCGCGCCGACGGAGTAGGAGGAAATCACATGGACTCAGTCTGGCTGTTCTGGGGGCTTATTCTGTTCTTCGTGTTCCTGCTCACCTCGGGCTGATGCGGAGAGTCGTTAAGCTCCGCGCGTTTTTGCGGAACCGCGGAACTCCGCTCCGCCCTTAACTCGCGCGTGAGCGCTTTCCGCCGCGCCTGAACCGAGCTGCGCCCGCCGGCGAGCGGGCGCTCTCTCAATCTGGCACGCGAGTCCGATCGCAAAGGGCAAGCGTTCCTGCGCAGGTCGAACGTCAACCGGCGCCTTGTCCGCCAGGTCGGACATCCTCGCGGACGACGCTGCACCGGAAGGAACCGGGCGATGATCCTCGAAGAAGTCTGTGAACCCCTCGTCCTCGGACTCGTCGCCCGCGAGCGCGGGCTTGACGCATCCACCCTGCTTGACCTTCGACTCGAGTCGGAAATCGCCGGACTTCCGCTCGTGCAGGTTCTTCTACGGGCCGATTTGATCGGCGAAGCGGAGATCGCCAAGGCCGTCGCTGAGCAGAACGGGCTGCGATTCCTCGACCTGTCGCGGCGAAAACCGTCCGCCGCGTGGACGCTGGTGCTGCCGGAAAACGTCGCCCGGCGCAAGGTCTGCCTCGTGTTCGGCGAGGTCTCGGGGCAGCTTGTCGTCGCCGTGGCCGACCCCGTGGATCCCTCCGTCCGGTCCGCCGTCGCCGCGCGTTTCCAGCGCCCCGTGCAGTATGTCGTCAGCCCGCGCTATCAGATCCTCGAGTGCATCGACGAAATTTACGGTCAGGCCCGCGCTCGCGGAGCGCGCCTTGCCGACGGCGTCCCGATGTCCGAGGCGGTGACCCGCGTCACGGACACCGGCCTCAATATGGTCGAGCAGCTCGACAGCATCATCGACGAAGCCGTCGACCGCCGGGCCAGCGACATCCACATCGAACCGCAGGAGGATCGCCTCCGCGTGCGCTTCCGCATCGACGGGCGGCTGATCGAGGCCCGCGCCTACCCGCTGGATGCGCTGCCCGCGATGATCTCGCGGATCAAGGTGCTGGCGACGCTCGACATCACCGAGCACCGCCGGGGGCAGGACGGCCGGTTCAGCCACCGCAGCTTCGATCAGCAGGTGGACCTCCGCGTCGCGGTGATTCCGGGGGCGCTGGGCGAGCGGGCGACGCTGCGCCTCCTCTCGACCGACCGGTCGCATCTGACGCTGGACCGTCTCGGGATGGGGCTTCAGCTCCGGCAATCCTTCGAACGCCTGATCCGCCGCCCGCACGGCATCATCCTGATCACCGGTCCGACCGGCAGCGGCAAGAGCACGACGTTGTACGCCGCACTCTCCGTCATCAACACCCCCGACAAGCACATCATCACCGTCGAAGATCCCGTCGAGTACCGCATCGCCGGCGTCAACCAGGTGCAGGTCAACGCGGAGTTCGGCGTCACCTTCGCGTCGGCCCTGCGCAGCATCGTCCGCCACGATCCGGACGTCATCATGGTGGGCGAGATCCGCGACGAGGAGACGGCGCACCTGGCGCTGGAGGCGTCGCTGACCGGACACCTCGTCTTCGCCACGCTGCACACCAACTCCGCCGTCGGCGCGGTCACGCGCCTGCTGGACATGGGTTGCGAGTCCTACCTCGTGGCCAGTTCTCTTGTCGGCAGCATCGCTCAGCGCCTCGTCCGCCGCATCTGCCCGAACTGCAAGCAGCGGTACGAGCCCAACGCCACCGAGCGCCGCCTGCTGGGCATCCCTCCGGAGCGCACCGGGGCGCGGATCTCCCGCGGCGCCGGCTGCGCCCGCTGCCTCCGCTCCGGATACTACGATCGCGTGGGCGTCTTCGAGTTCGTGCAGTTTGACGAGGGGTTGTGCGAACTGGTGATGCAGAAGGCGCCGACCGAGCACCTGCAGAAGCACGCCGTCGCCCACGGCGCGATCACCCTCCGCGAGGACGCGATGACCAAGGTCCGCGACGAGCTGACGACGGTCGAAGAAGCGCTCCGCGTCACCGCCGACGCGGGGTTGGATCTGTCGGCGTAGCAGCCCGTTGAGAAAGGGGCGCGCGTCCCTCCGGGACGCAAATTTCACCGAGAAAACCGGCATCACAAAGGCCGATCGCGATTTCTTCAACGGGTTGTTAGGAAGGGCAGCGCCCGCATTCGGCGATGCAGACCAAGGGCGTGCCGCCAGACCCGTCGCTCGGGAACGCTCCAGCGCTTGCGGCGGAGGCGAGCGCGATCGCCGCCCTGGCCCGACCCAGGTGAGTGCGAATCATGATGTTTCTCCCGCGGGCGCCGCAGGAGCCGGGCTTACGTTCCCGAATACGGAACCAGCGCCAGGAACCGCGCCCGCTTCACCGCAATCTTCAGGGCCTGCTGCTGCTGCGCCGTCGTCCCGGCGCGCTTCCGCGACATCAGCTTGTGACTCGCCGTCAGGTATTTGCGCAGGATGTCGATGTCCTTGTAGTCGATGACCGGACCGACCCAGCTCTTGTCTTTCGCACGAAGGGCGATCGGATGCGCCCGATCCCCGCGGTCCATCCCCTGCTGACCTTGTTCCGCCATCTTGCTCGATTCTCCCGGCGCTCGAATGCGCAATGATCCCGATTCCAACTCGCTCATCCACGGCGTCGCGTCACATCGCGACCCCGGCCTCCCGCATCACTCGACCGAACTCGCTCTCCTCAACCACCTCGGAGCGGTCCACCAGCAGGATCGGGATCCCGTCCACGATCGGATACCGACGTCGCGTCCGCGCGTCCGTCGAATACAACCAGTCCCCGTCCTGGATCAGCCGAGCCTTGGTCTGCGGGCAGACCAGAATCTTCATCAATTCGTCCGAAACCCGTGCAGCCGTCATTTTCTCTGACATTAATGCGTTCCCGCAGGCCAAGAATCCCCGATTATACGCCGCCCCCGACTCCCGACAACCCTCATCCCGCCTCAACAATCCGCCTCGTTCCGACGACATCTCTCTTAGACCGCAACCACGGCTTTGACGGACCGAGCGCCGCGCATATTCTCAGCCGGACGCCTCGCGGGCGCACCGCCACGGGATCGGCCTTTTCGCGGGTTTTTCGAAAGCTCAGGGATATCATGAATACTTCGGCCGCTGATTCCTTTAACGTCGTCCGTCCCCTCTCGTCCCGCAAGGGCGAGGTTTCTTACTACAGCCTGCCGGCCCTGGCGAATCAGAATCTCGGCGACCTGTTGCGAATGCCCTTTTCAATTAAAGTGTTACTCGAAAGCGCTCTGCGCAACTGCGACGGCTTCACGGTCACTCCCGCCGATGTCCGCGCCTTCGCCGCCTGGAGACCCAAGGCTGAGCGAGAAGACATCCCCTTCAAACCCGCTCGCGTGCTCATGCAGGACTTTACCGGCGTCCCCTGCGTCGTGGACCTGGCCGCGATGCGCGACGCGATGAAGAAGCTCGGCGGCGACCCGCGCAAAATCAATCCGCTCATTCCGATCGACCTCGTCATCGATCACTCGGTTCAGGTGGACGCCTTCGGTCGGGCCGACGCCCTCGGCATCAACGCCGATCTTGAGTTCACCCGCAACCGCCAACGTTACGAATTCCTCCGCTGGGGGCAGAACGCCTTCGACAACTTCCGCGTCGTCCCCCCCGCCACCGGCATCGTGCATCAGGTCAACCTGGAATACCTCGCCCAGGTGGTCATCGCGCGCAAAGTGGGCGGGAAGCTCGTGGCGATGCCCGACAGCCTGGTCGGAACGGACAGTCATACGACGATGATCAACGGTCTCGGCGTCGTCGGGTGGGGCGTGGGCGGCATCGAGGCCGAGGCGACGATGCTCGGGCAGCCGAACTTCATGCTCATGCCCGATGTTGTCGGCTTCAAGTTGCACGGCGCGCTGCCTGAAGGCTCGACCGCCACCGACCTCGTGCTGCGCGTCACGGAGATGCTCCGCGCGAAAGGCGTCGTCGGACAGTTCGTCGAGTTCTACGGGAGGGGGTTGTCCAGCCTGTCCCTGGCGGACCGCGCAACGATCGCCAACATGGCGCCCGAGTACGGCGCAACGATCGGCTTCTTCCCCGTGGACGACGAGACGCTCCGCTACCTCCGGATGACCGCCCGACCGGACGACCTCATCGATCTCGTCGAGCGCTACTGCAAGGAACAAGGCCTGTTCCGCACCGACGCCACGCCGGACCCGCACTTCACCGACACGCTGGAACTCGATCTGTCCACCGTCGAGCCGTCGCTCGCCGGCCCGCGCAGACCGCAGGATCGCGTCGCGCTGTCCGGCATGAAGAAGGCGTGGCACACGGCGCTCGCGAAAAACTACGGACGCGCCGGGGCGTCGTCCGGCGGCGGGACCGCCGTTGCGGAGGCGCCGCGCGAGGTGAAGATCAGCGTCAACGGCCGCTCCTCGACGCTCAAAGACGGCAGCGTGGTCATTGCCGCGATCACGAGCTGCACGAACACCTCGAACCCCTCGGTGATGGTCGGCGCGGGGTTGCTCGCCCGAAATGCCGTCCAGCGCGGACTCACGGTCCCCGCGCACGTCAAGACCAGCCTCGCGCCCGGTTCCACCGTCGTCACCCGGTATCTGAATGACGCGGGCCTGACGCCGCACCTCGAAAGACTCGGCTTCCACACCGTCGGTTACGGCTGCACGACCTGCATCGGCAACAGCGGACCGCTTCCGGAATCCGTCGAGAAGGCCATCACGGAGCAGGATCTCGTCGCCGCAGCCGTGCTCTCCGGAAACCGCAACTTCGAGGGACGCATTCACTCGCATGTGAAAGCCAATTACCTCGCCTCCCCGCCGCTGGTGGTGGCGTACGCCATCGCCGGAACGGTGAACATCGACCTCTCAACGCAGCCGCTGGGCAAGGGGAGCGACGGGCGTGACGTGTACCTCCGCGACATCTGGCCGAGCGCGAAAGAGATCAACGACACGATCGCGGCGTGCATTTCCCCGGACAAGTTCCGCGAGCAATACGCCGACGTCTTCAAGGGCAGCGAGGCGTGGCGGAAGATCACCGCGGGCAGCGACCCGACCTACCGCTGGGACGAGAAGAACACGTATATCCAGAATCCGCCCTTCTTCGAGGGGCTGACGCGCGAGGTCGGACGGATCGCCCCGATCAAGGGTGCGCGGGTTCTCGCGATGCTCGGCGACTCCGTGACCACGGATCACATCTCGCCCGCAGGCTCGATCAAGAAGGATTCGCCGGCAGGCCGGTACCTCATCGAACACGGCGTGCAGCCGGCGGACTTCAACAGCTACGGCGCCCGCCGCGGCAACGACCGCGTGATGACCCGCGGCACCTTCGCCAATACGCGCATCCGGAACCTCCTTGCCCCCGGCACCGAAGGCGGCGTGACGATCTACCTGGGGACATCGTCTTTCCGAGGGAATAAGGGCGACTCCCTCCCTCCGACGGGACAACCGGCCTCACGCAGAGACGCAATGCCCGCTTCGTCCCTTTCGGACGATGGCGACTCTCGGAGAGAGGCCCTACCCATCTTCGACGCCGCGATGAGGTACAAGGAAGCGGACATTCCCACCGCGGTGCTCGCCGGCAAGGAATACGGAACCGGCTCCTCACGCGACTGGGCCGCCAAGGGAACCTTCCTCCTCGGCGTTCGCTTTGTCCTCGCCGAAAGCTTCGAACGCATCCATCGCAGCAACCTCGTCGGCATGGGCGTCCTGCCCCTGCAATACAAATCCGGCGAAACACGCGAAACCCTCGGCCTCACCGGTCACGAAGTCTTCGACATCCCCGATCTGTCCGACAACCTCAAACCGCGCCAGGAGCTGCGCGTCATCGCCACGGATTCCGAGACGGGCAAGTCGAAAACCTTCACCGCCCTCTGTCGCGTGGACACCGCCGTCGAGGTGGACTACTACCGCAACGGGGGCATCCTTCAGACGGTGTTACGGCAGTTGGCGAAATGAGGACAGGTGCATGTGCCACGGTCCTGTGCCGGGAGGGCATGCTCTCGCTGTACTTTGCGTGAGCATGTGACTTCGGGTATCAGATAGCGTGCATGTCTACGCTGCGGCCCCCGCGGCTGTGGGATGATGCACACCTCACCAGCAAGGGCAACTGGCGCTACCGCTACTACCTCTGCCTCAACGTCCAGAAGCGCGGCTGGGAGAACTGCCCGAACAAGTCGGTCCCCGCCGCCGAGATCGAGCGGTTCGTCCTCGAACGCATCAAGGCGATCGGCAAGGACGACGAGGTTCTGGCCCGTGCGTTGGCCTAGGAGTGCAGGCAGAATCAGGATGGATCTGGAGAGCTTCAGGGCGAACGTCGCCGCCTGGAATGCGAACTGGCCAAACACGGTGCGGGCGTGCGCAAGCTGATCGACCGGGCCGGCGCGCCCCGCAAGACGCCCACGGTGGCGTGGCTGGCGGACTTCAACAACTACGGTCCCAGATGGGGCAACGACCGCGTCATGCCCCGAGGCACGTTTGCCAACATCCGCATCAGAACCCTCCTCGCCCCTGGAACCCCGGCACCCCGGCACTCCGGGATGCCAGTGCATGCCCCGCCTGCGCATCCGCAACCCGCCTCCGCCACCCTCAACACGCCCCCATCCCCAGATGCCGGACAGAATTGGCCGGAGATCCGCGATCATGCAGCGAATGTGAGACTCTGGGACATCACTTTCCGATGTGATTTCCCAGGCCCGGTCAGCACGTCCTGGGCCGGCCGTTCTATCCGTATCGCGTCGTTACGGGCCGGCCCGGGTCTGGGCTGGAAGATCGCGCGGCGGCGCGTTGCAGGAACGACCGGAAAGAGCAACCGCGCGCAAAAAAAAAATCCCCGCCGCGTAAGCGACGGGGATTCGATGGATCGGACTATCAGACCCTACGCAACCGAATTACGGATTCGGTTCCGGCGGGAGTTCGTAGTTGAGCCAGATGAACGGATCGCAGCCCGGACCCTGGAGCACGTCCAGCAACCGCGTGATGTCGTTGCCGTTGCTCAGACCGCTGCGATCGATGTCCGTCTGGTACACCGCGCACTGGCCGATGCCGTTGAGGCAGTCCACCAGGGCCGAGATGTCGAACGTCGTCGCCACGCCGCTCTGGTCCACGTCGCCCGGCAGGAAGCCGATGTCCACCAGGCTGCGCTGGATGCCGTTGTAGCCGACCGTCGTCCACTGGCCCGCCGTAATCGGCCGGTCCAGATTCAGACGAACGCGGTTACCGCCCAGATCATCCACGCTCACCACGTTCGGGGGAGATCCGCCGCCCGTCTCGCTGACCGAGAAGCAGTCCGCCGTGATCGTGCTGCTGTCGTCGAACGTGAACTCGAATGAGCTGAGGCCCGTCAGGGTCGCCGGATCGCAGAACTCATGCTCCTCACGAGCGTCGATGCCGCCGTCCGGAATCGTGTCGCTGGAGATCAGGATGCCCGTGCAGCAGACGACGCGCGGGATGCCGATGATCAGCTCCCACGAGTTGAGGGTGCCGATGTCCAGACCCGCGTTGTCGGACACCGTCAGCGTCCAGTCGCCGAACAGGTCGTCACCGTTGAACGCCGAGAGCGGCTGAACCGGCTCGAACGTGCCGACCGTCGGGGTGCCGCAGATCACCGGGTCGCCGGCGTCATCGAAGATCACGTCCATGTTGTCGTTGGACGAGCACTGCCGGTCCCACAGACGCACCGTCGTAAGATTGTGCTCAACGTCGATGATCAGGTCGCCCAGGAACGTGTGCGTGATGACCACGCGGACGTTCACGTCGCCGATCGTGCCGCTGTCGCCGATGTTCTGCGTGTCCGACACGCTCCCGAGATCCGGAATCGGAAGGTTCACGTCGAACGTGTAAGTCGTGTAATCGTTTTCGCACTCGTCGGGAATGCCGTTGTTGTTGCAGTCCGTGCTCGTGCCGTTGTTGATGTCGTCCTCGTCCGGAACACCGTTGCCGTTGCAGTCCTCGAAGACCTGCTCGCACGCGACGTTCAGACCGAAGTCGCCCGTCGCGCCGCCGAAGCCGCTGACGAGGATCAGGTACAGCTCGCCCGCCACGGTGTTGAACTCCACGCGGGAGCTCAGACCGCAGTTCGGATCGTCATCGTTGCCCGCCACGCACACCGCGCCCTGGCACGGACCGCGGAAGGCGTGGATCTTCGTGTCGTACGTGGTCGAACCCGAGCACGTATCCGCCACAACCATCCCACCGGTTCCGATCACGGCGTACCAGACGCCGGGCGACGTGATGCCCGTGTCGCCGCAGGCCGCGAACCCGTTATCCGTCGTGGCGCCGACCGTAGTGCCCAACGTCAACGAGTTGCATTCCACCGGAATCGCGTTCTCGCAAAGGTCGTTGCTCGGCTGAGCCAGCACCGGGCTGATCAGCATCGCCGCCCCGACGACGGCGACAATGTTCAACGGCAATCTCCTCATTTCCTCAACCTCCTTTTTCAATCCAGTCCGTCCACCATGCGTGTGGCAACGAATCTCCCATCGTCGAGACGACTGATCTTAGCAGCGGCTTCTTCTCCCCCGTCAAGCGGAACGGCGACCCTCGTGTCCGCTTTTCCAATTTCGCCGCAACTATCAGACATTCCCAACGCGACTGGGACCTCCGTTGACGCGGAGCTGGGTGTGAAAAGCTGGTCGCAGATCCGCCTTCCCGCTCCTCCACCTGCGAAGCCTCCGCCAAACCGCCTCCGGACGGAACACGACTCCGCAAGTATCGCCTCATTTGACCAGAACGCCTTGCCGAAGTCAAGCGAGAAATCGAACCCGAAGAAATAATCTTTTGCGGACCCCTCGCCTCCCCCCTCCCGCCGCAATCCCTTCTCTCATAAATCAGACCAGAGCTTGATACAAGCTACTGTCCTATAAATGTTTTCGAATACGAAACCTCGAAGGGAAGCCTTCCTCTCCGCTCACCCGGTTCCGCACCAGCACAGGAGGAAATGACGCATCCGCTGCGGTTCGGAACCAACATGGGCGCTGGGGTTCTGTTAAGATGGGATGATATTGAGGCTTGGGAAGAGGGAGGTTGTCGCTACAACCCGTCCCCTGCCCACGCTCCCTGAGACATCGGGGCGGTCCGGTCTCCTAATCCGACAGGTGGGTCGTTCGGGCCTGGCGGATCGGGTTCGCTCCCGAGCGCAAGCCGGCGCCTCGCCACCGCTACCGCGGCTTCGCAGACGTCGCACCCGATCCATCTCCGCCCGAGGCGCTGCGCCGCTGCCAGCGTCGTTCCGCTTCCGCAGAAAAAATCGGCGACAACCGCTCCGCGGTTAGTGCTCGTCCGAATCATCAGCTCCAACAGGCGCAGCGGCTTCTGCGTCGGATATCCCGTGCGTTCCGCCGAAACCGTTGAGAGAAAGGGGACGTCCCAGACATCAGTCAACGCCGGACCGTCGGCGTGAAAGTAGAGCGGACCGCGTCGCGTGCGTTTGAAGGGTCGCCCGTTCCCGTCGCGCCGAAGCCCCTGGGTCCGGTACTCGCCGTCGCGCACGACGTTGAACACCTGCTTGCCTCGCTGCTGCGCGTAAAGCAGGATGGTGTCGTGCTTCCGCGGGAAATGTCGCCCGGGGCGGCTGCCCGTCCGGTAGCACCAGACGATTTCGTTCAGGAAGTTCTCCTCACCGAAGATGCGATCCAGTTCGACCCGCGCATACGCGGCGACGCGCGGGTCCAGGTGCAGGTAGAGACTGCCGTCCGGGGACAGCAGGCGGCGCATCTCGATCAGTCGCGGCTTCAGGAACGTGATCCACCCGGGCGTTCCCCCGGGAAACCCGTCGGAAAATCGCATCGTCGCGCCGTTTGCGTCCCGCCCCACGCGGGCGCGCCCCGATGCAAAAGGAGGATCGGCGTATACAAGCTGGCAGCACCCGTCGGGAAGACGGCGCATCAGGTCGAGGTTGTCGCCGAGATGAACCCGTCCGAGCAGGGCGTCCACGCTCGTAAACGCGCTCGTCCGCTCCTCAGCGCTGCCGCGCCGGCGCCTCGCCCCGGCGGGACGCGGACCCCCGCCCGGCATCTCCCGCGACCGGCGCTTCATCACGGCTTCCAGAACAACAGCACCTTCTCGACCTCGCCTTTGCTCCCGAGAATCAGCGGCGTCCGCTCGTGCAGCGCCGAGGGCTTTTTCTCCAGCACACGCCCCGTTCCGTCCGAAGCCGCTCCCCCCGCCTGTTCCGCCAGCATCGCCATCGGATTCGCCTCGTAAAGCAGGCGCAGCTTGCCCTTCTGGTCCTTCTTCGTCGGCGGATACAGAAACACCCCGCCTTTCAGCAGCGTCCGGTGAAAATCCGCCACCAGCGACCCGACGTAGCGCAGGCTGTAGCCCCCGGCGTCGTCGGACTTCGCCCAGTCCAGAAAATCCTGGATGCCCTGCGGGAACGTCGCCCGGTACGCCTCGTTGATGCTGTAGGTCTTCCCTTTCGGAGGCATCGTCACGTACTCGCGCGTCAGGACGTACGCCCCGATGCTCGGATCCAGCGTGAACATGTGGACGCCCATCCCGGTCGTGTACGTCATCACCACGCTGCTGCCGTAGACGACGTATCCGGCGGCGAGCTGCTGCACACCCGGCTGAAGCACCTGCGACATCACGTCCTGACGGTTAATCTCCTCGCGCACGCGAAGGATCGAGAAGATCGTGCCGATCGACACGTTGACGTCGATGTTGCTCGAACCGTCGAGCGGATCGAAAAGGACGATGTAACGCCCCTTTTCGCCCGCCTCGTGGATCACGCGCGGTTCGTCGTCCTCCTCCGACACCACGATGCCGACGTTGCCGCGATAACCGAGGCAGCGGTGGATCGTCTGGTTGGCGAGTTCGTCGAGCTTCTGAACGACTTCGCCCTGGACGTTGACCTGTCCCGTGTCCCCGAGCACGTCGAGCAGCCCCGCCCGCTGCACGTGCGACGCGATGATCTTCGTCGCCAGGGTAATGCCCGAGAGGAGCCAACTGAACTCGCCCGTCGCGTGCGGAAAGTGCCGCTGGTGCTCGAGAATGTGCT
Organism: Phycisphaerae bacterium; assembly: GCA_013360585.1. Lineage (GTDB taxonomy): Bacteria > Planctomycetota > Phycisphaerae > UBA1845 > UBA1845 > JABWBH01. The sequence continues at coordinate 91,664 of JABWBH010000011.1, forward strand.
GCTGGACCGTAATGATCGGACGGGCGCCGCCGCGAACCGTCATGAATCGCCACCTCCGGGCCGGCTCGCCGCGCCCCGAAACCTGACCCCTCCGCGCCACTATCCCGCGGAAAGAAACTCGACTGATCCGCAGTCGAGTCGCCCCCGCCGGACCGCGCCGCCGGTCCGTCGCCGCGCCGGAACCCCTTCAGGAGGTTACCCCGCGCCGACGGACATGACAATCGCCGACCGTCGGAGCGCAACAGCGCCAACCCCGACTGCGACGGAACGAAACGCGACGCTCCTCCCGAGCGCCCCCCCCCCGCGCCAAGGCGCAACCGTCCTTCACCCGTCACCGTGGGTTCGTCTTGATCGTCGTTTCAAGCGTTTCACCAGCGATCAGGACGACCTCCGGGTCGAGCCGAAGGAGCACGCGACGACCCTGCACCTCCGCCGTCGCGGCGATGTCGGCAGCCCCACGCCGAAGCGTCGCCACAACGGATCGAGCGTCCTCCGGCAGTTCCAGCCCGATCGACTTCAACCTCAGCCGTCCGTGATGCATCCTGATGATCGCGCGCAGCCCTCCGTCCTCGCAATGCTGCTCGAACGTCCCCCACCCTTCCGCGACCGTGAACGCCGCCTTGAAGTTCTCCGGCGAAAGCTTCGGCGCGAACGCCAGATGCCCCCTCGGTCCGTGGTGCTCGTAACCCAGCGCCGCCAGGTAAACGCCGAACCCCGCCATCGCCCGGGCGTAGTGGCTGCTGCACTCGACCTCGTTGTAGGGGTTGCGCTTCGACGGGTGATGCCGGTCGTGGATCATGCGCACGATCGCCAGACCTTCGTCGACCAGACCCTCGCGGATCATGTGAGACGCGACCTGATATTCGTACCCCGTCCAGCATTCGTTGAAATACATCGCCGCCCAGGCGTCGCCGCTCTTGCCCGCGGCGCTATCCGCGCCGCCGTGAGGCCAGGTGCACATGAGCAGACCGCCCTCGCCGGGCATCGCGTACCAGCGCCCGCCCTTGAAGACCTTGTCGAACCGCGCGCGATAAGGGCCGATGTCCGGCGTGAAGTTGTATTGGTAGATCGATTTCAGCGCCGCAAGCGAGGGCTCCAGCGGGACGATGCGCGGCAGACCCACCTGATGCGCCCACGACTGACCCAGCAGTTGATCCGTGTGAACACCGTTTCCGGTGCTGTTGGTCTCCGGATGCGCGGGATCGGTGAGGTGGACGAAGGATTCGCCGTTGAAGAGCTTCTCGACGAGCCGCCTGGATCCGGACTCGGCGATCGCCCGGCACTTCGCCGCGAATTCCGCGTCGTTCCTCTCCAGCGCCATCGCCTCGCCTGCGCGCACCGCCGCGAGATACAGCGAGGAAATCCACGGAATCTGCCCGTACCACGTCGTGTCGAGCGTGTTGTACTGGGCGTCGTCGAGAATGCCGTCGGCGTCCTTGTCGCGCCTGACGAGAAGTTCGACCGCCTTCTTCACGCGCGGGTAGACCTTCCTGAGGAACGCATCATCCGCGGACATCTGATGCTCGCGGTAGGCGCGGAGAATGCAGCCCGCCTGCCCGTCCACGGCGAGTTCGCGAGAAGCTTCGCCGCGGTAGTCGATCAGACCGGTGTCGTCGTGGAAGCTCGCGCCGAAGTCGATCATCTCGCGCGTGGCGCGTTCGAGTTCGGGGAACATCCGCGCCACGGCCTGCGCATACTGCCAGACATGCGTGCAGGTTCCGGCGCAGCAGTAGGTTCCCTCCCAGCCGTAAAAGCGGCCGTTGTTGAAGCGGTAACAGGTGGCCGTGGCCAGCGTGGCGACGGTGGCGAAGGTGCGATCGAGAAACCAATACGGGAGCGTGGAGTCGTACCAGGTCTGGCGCCACAGGCGTGTCGTGGACGTAAGATGATCAAAGTTCTCCAGCACGTGGTCCACAACGGCCTGGGCGTCCCTGAACCGCGTCCCGTAATGACGCCGCAGGGACTTGTGATCCGCGAGAAAACCGAGCGAGTCCCACCACAACCCGTCGAAGTGCCACGCGAGGACAAAGGAGAACGTCGTGGATTCGCCCGGCGCAAGGGAGGCGCGACGATGCGCCGCCCCAACGGGCGGCGTGCTCTGGTCGAATGTTTTCGAGTCGTGGTCCGTGATGCTTCGCGTCGTGGCGGCGATCGTATGCAGGAGCGGTCCCGCCTGAGCCCACGCTGCCGCGCCCGTGTCGTCCCTGGATCCGATTGCGGCGAGCGCGGCGGTGCCGAAGTCGGGTTGCTGCTCCGGCTCCGCGGCGTCCTTGCGCACCGTGTCGGTGAAGACCATCTCATCGACGCCGACCTGTCCCCATCCTCCGGTCCAACCGTCCACAATCTGGAGTTTCGCCGTGCGCCCGGCGAATTCCTTCACGTCGAAGTGCTCGAGGCGCATGTGATTTTTGTTCTCGCCGGTAGCGGTGCGCACGACGGCGCCGTCGATCAGCAGGTTCACGCACGTTTGCGCCGGGTGATTCCCGCCGCCGATGCGGAAGCGGATGAAGTCGCGCTCGATGGGGAACTCGCGGCTGGTGAGCGTGCCGATGTGCGTGTCGGCTTTGCCAACGTCTTCACCGTTGCGCGTCTGATGCGTATTGACGGTGCGTTCGCCCTGGGCATTGAGCTCGCCCATGTACGCGGGGCGCTCCTTGACGATGCAAGGTCCGTCGCCGAACGCGGTTCCCGTGACGACTCACCCGTCGTACGCGGGCTTCTCGAAGTCCTCAAAGAGAATGTCGGGCCGGGTCGAATCGCCGGTCTCGGACTTGGCGGGCTGGGCGGCGACGCTGCAAAGGAGCGTGGCGCCGCGCGCGTGCTGGATCGCCGTGTTCGTCCTCGCGACGCCGCCCGACGCCCCGCTGCCCAGGCACGCCGGATTCTGCAACCAGCCGCCCAGCGAGACGTGCGCTTCCTCGTGGCTCGTGTTCTTCACCGTGTAATTGAGGATCACGCAGGGCAGGCCCGAGTCATCCGCGTTGCCCGGGATGAACGGAGAGAAGGCTTCGAGGTCGATCTGGATGGGCAGCGCCGGGTCCCGGTATTCGACGAAGCCGATCGGATACTGCCCCTTGAATTGGATCTGCGGAAACCCGGTCACGTCGAGCGGACGTGTCACAAAGGTGTCACCCACCTTGCACTGCACGGCGAACCCCTGCTCGATCGGCGAGCTCGGACGCACCGGGTTGGCGTAGTGCGGTCCCTGCGTGCTGCGCCAGTGGTCCGGCGCAGGAAGATTGAAGATGTCCCAGTGCCACAGCTTCCCGTCGCCGCCGAGATAAAGCTGCCCCGTGCAGATCCCGCCGATCGGCATGCCGATGAAATACAGCTCGCCGTTGGACTGACGGTATACCGCCGGCTCACCACGCTGGCGAAGGGACCGGAGCCACGACGGATGAAGGCGCTTGTCCGCCGGGATCGGAAACAGCGCAAGATCGTCCGCGCTGAACGGCCCGGCGACCGCCCCCGCCGACGCCGCCCGACCCCGCAGCACCCCCGCAAGGCCCGCGCCCGCCACGCCGAGGAACTCCCGCCGGTCCGGCGCGCCTGCGCCGGGCATCGTCATCGGCGAACTCGGCGCCGCCGGTCCGCATCCGCACACCGGTCCGCAACAGGACTCCGTCTTGCTCACACCGGAGGAAGCACCGCTCATGACAGACTCCTTCCACTCAATGATGGACCCGCCGCGCCGGCTCCACTGGGGGCGCGGACGGCGCCGCGACCTCTCCCCTCCGGCGTCACGTCAGCCCCGTCGCCGTCTCCACCATCCAGACCAGCGCCCGCATCACGAGGATCAGCGTCGGCGTCATCATCCACCGCATGACGCCCGTGTACATCAGGACGATGAACACGAGAATCTGAAACGGGCGGATCAGGTCGTAGAACCGCCCGATCGTCTGCGGAAAGAGGTTGCCCGCCACGTGCGACCCGTCCAGCGGAGGAATCGGCAGCAGGTTGAAGAACGCCAGCAGCAGGTTGAGCTGCACGGCGATCCCCAGCATCCGCAACACGGCCGTGATGACTTTCGCCCCCGCCACGCCCGACACCTGCGCGTCAAACCCAGGCCAGTCATATCCGCTCACCTGCACGTCCGCAGACAACAGACTCAGCCCGCACCCGATCAGCAGATACAGCGACATGCACAGCGCTGCAATCAGCAGGTTCGACAGCGGACCCGCCGCCGAGACGTAGATGTCCGACTTGCGATGAAAGAGCATGCGCGACGGAATCACCGGAACCGGGCGCGCATACCCGAACGCCGGAAGCCCCGACAGGGCAAGCATCGCCGGAAGCGCCACCGTCCCGAACGGGTCAATGTGCGCCAGCGGATTCAGCGTCACGCGCCCCAGCGAGCGGGCGTAGTCGTCGCCGTTCCACAACGCCGTGATGGCGTGGGCGGCCTCATGCACCGACAGCGACAGCAGCACCACGATGATCCCCGCCGCGATGCTCGCGTAAAGACTCGTCGAACCGGGTCCGGTGTCCACGACCGTCGGACCTTGCGACACCCCGGGATCAAGCGATCGCAGGCGCACCGCGTTCAACGTGGCGACCGTGCAGACGAGCAGACTCAGCGCCAGCCACGCGACCGTGATCCTGCGCACGCTGCGGACGTGGTTGTACTCCCGCGCGGGGCGAACGCGGCTTCGCGTCGCCGCCAGAACGATCGTCGACGCGAGCGCCGCCGCGTATCCGAAGATCGGCACAAACGCGAGCGACGCCAGGCACAGCGCGATCACGCTGTACCGGTCCATCTTCGGAAACAGAACCGGCCTGCGCGGCGCCATCGGACCCCCATCCGCGTCCGTCGCCGCCGGCGTGTCCGCCACGGCCTTTCCCAGCCGCCGGGCGAACTCCAGCGCCTCCGGACCGATCAGGAACCCCACGTCCCGGTTCGGACCCGTCACGCGGATGACGTTCCCCCCGCGCGAGGGTGTGATCGTCACGTCGCTCTCCCAGCGCTCCTTCGGAACGCGGAAATCCTCGTCGTGGCTCGTCAGGCGCAGTTCGCCCTCGTCCGCCTCCAGCGTCCACGGCACGCCGCGCGCATCCCGCCAGTGAAAACTCGGGACAGTCTCAGGTCCGGATGTCGGCGTGCCCCCCTCGTTGTGCGGCTGCGGATTCAAGGACATTCAGGGTTTCTCATCACGAAGCGAAGTCCGAGCCGCGCGGCCCGGAGAAGATACATCGGTTCCCCTCAGAACAACGAGGCGACGTCATCACCGCCGAACCGTCCGCCTCAAACCGCCCCCGCCGCCCGCGGCCTCACCGCTCCCAGGGAGGGACCGTCCAGAACGGCTCTCCGCGTTCCGGGCATCGCTGTTCCGCAAGCCCGGTCAGATTGTATCCGCACTTGCGGCATAACAGCGCTGACTCAGGACGCGCCGGGCGACCGTGAACGACCACGATCGCGCCGAGAACCGCCGCCCCGACCGTGAAGGCGATCCTACCAGGAAGGACCGGCGTGGACGAGCCGAACGCGACGAAGTCCACCGCGACGAACTGAACCGCAATCCCGATGACAAGCCCGATCGTGGCACCCGCCCGAATGCGAACCCATCAGAGCCGCGACCGTAAGGGAGCGACCCCTGCGACATCGGTTGCGGAGGCGCTGGTGGCAGGTTTTCTCCGTCAGAGAGAGGTGCTTCCTCGCGCACGAGACCGCGGTCCGCGTTTGTCAGGTTC
>JABWBH010000012.1 GCA_013360585.1 Phycisphaerae bacterium
TAGTAGCCATCGGGCTCCTCCTGGGAAACGACCTTCGTTTCAAACACACCAGCAGGATGCCCCGCATCCTCAATTTCCACAAGATTTCAGGCTACCTCCTGGCTTGCCGCTCGTAGCTTGCTGCTTGTGGCTTGGAGCTTGCGGCCTGGAGCGTGTGACAGGGGGGCGCGCCGCCTGGCGTGGGTCCAAGTAGCGGTGGACTACGCCGGACAGGTCGCAAGTTCGGCGGCGCTGAGGTCGGCTGCCAAGCCGATGACGGTGCGGAACATTTCCTGCGCCCCGGTGAGCACATCGCCCCGCTCGGCCTCGGTGAACGTCGCCGCATCCATCGCCGCCTTGAACTGCATCCACTTCACCCGCTGGCGGTCACCGTAGGGGTCGAGGAAGCGATCACCGACGCCGGGGGTCAGCGCGTACGCGGCGCGCACGGCCTTGGCGATGAACTTCGCCCCGTTCTTGCTGCCTTCGAGGACGTAATGCTGCCCCAGGAGCGTCAAGGGTCGGTGCGACTCAAGCCAGCACACCGACCGGCGATAGCGCAGCACGGCGGGCAGCGCGGGCGTCTCATCTTCGAACGCCCCGAACGTGTCCAAATCGGCGAGGATGTTGTCTTCCTGAAACTGCTCGTCGTCGACAACGGTGAGGATCTGCGGAACGTGAGGCCGGACGCGGCGCAGCGCCCCTTCCAGGATCCGATGCACGTGGAGCATCTGCGTCAGGTACGCCGTGTAATCGGAAAGCGGCAGCTCGCCGCGAACCATTGCCTGCTGGAAGGCGCCGCCTTCCGCCTCCGCGTGCAGCGACGCGGTGGTGGTGCGCAGGGCGGTCATGATCGAATTCGGATCGGACGCGGCAGCTCCGTGAGGATGCATCGGTTGCGAAACTCCTTGCGTACCTCCCGACCCGCGCCTCTGACGACGGCGCGCCGATCGGACGGCGGACGGCACATGCTAGTGTCGCTCCCCCGGTCGTCAACCGATCGCGCCTCGCCGATCCCGATTCCCGCGGACACGACGCCTTTTACCACCGGAAACCTCTCGATCAGCGCCTTCGGCGCTAAGTCAGGGCGTCACGGTCACGTTCTCGGTGGCCAGATCACCCGAGCAGAGGGTCTCCCCCGCCCCGTCCTTGATCTTCCTGAGCGTGCAGGCGTAGTCCCCGGCCGGAAGGTTTTTGATGACCGCCTTCGCCTTGCCGTCGGGCTTGATCTTCTTGCTTTTTGAGCCGCTACCGGAGGTTCCCGAGCATTCGACGGTGACCTTGCCGGCGGTCAGCGTGGTTTGCGTCGTCGTCGTGGCTTTACCGCTGCCGCCCTTCGCCTTGAAACTCTCGAGCACCGGGCAAGCGTCTCCGAGATATACAGCGCGGGCGGTGCGGTCAGCACCGGTGTTCATCTCGAAGGTGAGCGTCGTCGTGTCGCTGACGCGCTGGCCGTCCAGCGTCCAATACTGAAAGGGGTCTCCGAAGGGGGAGAAGCTGAAGGCGCGCAGCGTCACCGAGTATCCCTCGGCCGTGGAGAGGGTAAAGGGCGTCGGCTGAAACCCCTGCCCGGCGTCCACGAGCGCCGCCTCCACGTCCGACTCGACAAAGACGGTGCGCTCGACCAGATCGGTGTACACTGCGGTGGCGGTCCGGTCATCGCCGGTGTTCATCGGGACCGTGATCGCCCGGTTGGACGAGAAGAACTGTCCGTCCAGGTTCCACTGCACGAAGGGGTCGCCCTGCTGGGAGAACTGGAACGCGGTCAAATTGACGGAGTCCCCTTCCTCCAGACCCGTCACGTCAAAAGGCGTCTCCCGGTATCCGCCGCCGGCGTCCACCAGCGAACCCGGCTGATCCGACCGGATCATCAGCACTCGCGTGAGATCTTCGGTTTCAAGCACGGCGCGGATGACGAAATTCCCGCTGGAGATATTGCACCAATTGACCCAGCCGCCGAGGTTCGGCGCGTACAAGGCGTTCTTCTGCTGCCGACAGGTGCTGATGTCGCGGACGATGCTGGGTGTGCCGTTGCGGATGTCCGTGCCTTCGGAGAATTCGATCGAAACCACGATCGTCTGCCCCGCGGTGACGGGAATGCGGATCGGATCCTGCTGCTGCTCGTCCTTGTAGCGGAACTCGTTCAGGTAAAACGGAACCATGTAGGGCGCGGGCAGACGCAGAATTTCGTCGCCCGGGCGCGGAAAGTTGCCGGCCTTGCGGATCCAGATGTTCTCCTCGATCGTCGGGTCCGCGCCGTTGTCGATCGACCACCAGAGGATCTGCACGGCGATGATGTGCCCGTCGAAAGGCACCGTCAGCCACGCCGCCGCCTCCTCATGCGGAGCGAAGTCGCCCACAATGTACCCGCTGTCGCCGTCGCGGAGGTTCTCGTTCTGCAGAACGATCTCATCCGCAAGAACCGGCGCGGCCGCCAGGATCGCCGAAAGGGAAAGGATCAAGCTTCCGAACGAAGGACCGGCGCAACGCCGGCGCGAACTGTGCAACGACATGCGCGACACTTTCGTCAAGCAGCCACCGAAGAGACGGCCGCCTACCGCCTCCAGGTCGCCGCACCGCGATATTCACCTGATTATCCCGCGCCGAACCGCGGATTGCAATAAAAAAATCAAAACGGGCACGCAAAGACGAATGCCCGACAGGACGGGCCTCACCGCCGCGGCAACCCTCCGCCGGATCGGACCGACGCTCCGGCGTTCGAGGTCAGCGATGAAACTTCGCCAGCAGTTCGCCGACGCGGGCGAGGTGGTAGTCGTCGTGCTCGCTGTCGAAATACAGGATATCGACGATGCGCATCGGCTGGCGCAGGCGCGGGTGGATCGCCGACCGACCCCGGTCAGCCTCCGCCACCGCCTCGAACCGTGCGACGCCCGCCAACCGGTTCCGTCGGAACTCGGCGAGCAGGTCGGCGACGCGACGCGCGTTGTGATCGGCGTCGTTAGTCCCGCGGTTCGAGATGTCCGCCGCGATGAGCGTGGGTTCTCCGGCAAGAATCTGCGCCAGCCGCCGGACCGGCAGCCCATCCAGATCGATCAGATGTCCGACATTCTGCTTGATCGTCCAGCCGCCGTCGCCACGGGTCAGAACGTCCTCCGGGACGCCGCGAAGCCGATCCTCCAGCCGGGCGGGGGTTCCACGCCAGCGCTCCAGCAGGTCAGGAAACTTCTCGACCGGATAATCAAAGGAAAACGTGCGCTCCAGCCACTTCCAGCGGATCATGTCGTCCTCCCCTGCCGCAACTCGTCACGGCGAGCCGGCTCGCCCGCCGATCCTGCCGAATCCTCGCTTCATCCCGACCGTGAAGGCGCCGGAAATCCCGCGTTCCAAAGTTGCTTGGCAATTATAACGGATTGGCCGATAATATCCGTGGAGAATACACGCGGACCCGTCGTATCCGCCGGGGCGGACGAGGGTGTCGCGCAATCGACGAACACCTTTCAAGCAAGGAGCAAGAGAAGATGCGCAAGTTGCACGCAGGTTGGAGCGGAACGCTGTGGGTGATCGGAACGCTGGTCGTTCCCATCGCAGCATTCGCGCAGGAGACGGAGACGCTTACGAAGGACAACGTCATCGTCGGAACGATGAACATCGATTTCCGCACGCGGACGGAGTTGGACACCAGCGGCGATTACAAGGCCGGGTCGCCCAAGATCGGCGTCAAGGACGAGTACAAGTTCGACATCACCGTGGCGGATACGACCCAGTTCACGGGCACGATCACGCGCCAGCCGAACATCTTCACCAAGACGCTGCAGCGCTCCAAGCAGAGCGCGCAGCTCGGTTTCGACGTCTCCCTGACGGTGATGAACCCGAAGGATCTCAAGCAGAAGAAGGTCGTCGGGAAGTGGGTCGGCACGGTTCCGATCGACACCGCCTCGGGCGCGTACCAGCTCGCCGGCGGAAAGGCGCAGCAAAGCGCCCTGCGCATCGCCGTGGACGCGATGGGCAAAGCCTCGGCGTTCACCGACGAATTCGCCGGGCGCCTGATGGGCAAAGCGGAGAAGAAGGAGGGGCTTGCGGCTTACACGTATAAGCGCGTGGTCGGCAAGAAGACGGTCGAGGTCAAGGTGTCGAAGAGCGATCCGATGCGCTTCGACAACATCGTGCTGGGCAAGGGTCCGGCGGAAGTGTACCCGCGCACGACCGTCAACGGCCGCCTCGACTACGATTACGAGACGGGAAACTGGTACACGGACGGCATCCGCTTCACGTACAACCTCAACGGTAAGGAGTACGAGGACATCGTGACCGGCTCGATCAAGTGGGTGGAGGATCCGAACCGCGAGAGCAACGGCAAGGGCTACTACGACTTCAACCTGCGGTTCAACGAGGAAAAGAGCCGCACCGCCAGCGGCGAGTCGGCGGCGTTCGAGAACATGTCCGACGAGGACGCCTTCTTCGCAGTGGACAACTCGATCCCGTGCATGACCGGCATGATCAGCTACGTTGACACCTTCGGCGGAGACAACGACCTTCCGACGTCCAGCCAGGTGGCGTTCAATCTGAACGCGAATCAGTTGACGAAGGCGCAGATCATGAACTTCTTCAAGCTGTGGATGATCTGCATCGGACCGACGAACGACGAGTAACCGTCTGACCAGCGTCTTTCGCCGCCGGGCGATCCGGTCTTCGCAGGGGCAGCCCCGCGCGGACCGGGTCGCCCGGCGTGTTTTCGCCTCAGCCGCCCGGAGACTCGCAAGCCCCCCGACCCCTGATCCCCCCCGACCCCCCGCCGCGTTATGATCGTCCCCGATGACGCAGGGCAAATCCGGATTTGAGTTGGCGATCGAGACCTCGGGGCGGCACGGATCCGTCGCCGTGGGGCGCGAAGGGCGCGTCCTCGCCTCGAAGTCCTTTGTCGCCACGCTCAACCACGCGACGCAGCTCGTTCCCGCGATCGACGAGATCGTCCGCGCTGCGGGCGCCGCCCCGGACGCGCTGCACTTCGTCTACGTCTCCGGCGGACCCGGCAGCTTCACCGGCCTTCGCGTCGGCGTCGCGACCGCGCGGATGCTGGCGCTGGCCGTGGGGGCGAAGCTTGTGCGCGTGCCCACGTTTGAAGTGATCGCACGGAACGCTCTCCGTGCCGATCCGCCCCCGGCGCGCGTCGTCGTCATGTCCGACGCAAAGCGGGGGCACGTCTACGCCGCAACCTTCGCCCTGGTGGGCGACGAATATCATGAGGTTTCACCCGCCGTCGAGGCCGACGCCGCCGAGTATCTTTCCGCGCACGGCGCGGCCGTCGGTACGGCGGTCATCGGAGACGGCGTCACGGAGCCGCTCGCAAGAGCGCGCCTGGAGAACTTCCGCATGTTGCCGCCCGACTTCGCCCGCCCCGAAGCCGCGGAGGTTCTGGCGCTAGGTCACGCTCGCGCGCGCCAGAACCGCTTCGACGAACCGGGGAACCTGATCCCGATCTACGTCCGCCGACCCGAGGCGGAAGAGCGCTGGGAGGCGCGGAACCCGGACAAGCAGCCCGCCCGCCAGGACGAGCGCCCGGGCGGTTAGCCGCGCGGTTCAACCCTCAGCCGCCGTCGCGCCCTACCGCTTGAACAGGTACTCGCCCGCGAGCCTTTCGTTCGGCGCCGCCGACCGGGTCATCGAGAGACTCCTCTCCGCAGTGTATCTTTCAGGATCCGCGATCTTCAAGGCCGCGGCGCCCCGGTCGGTCGTTTCGCGTCGAGTTCCGCTCGATCCGAAGACGTCGTACAATCGCGTTTCAGTCGCCCGACGGCTGCACGCCCGGAAATCAAGGAGTTTCGCCCGGTGGACCGCTTCCGCATTCAGACGCCGCTTCAGCCCGCCGGGGACCAGCCTCGGGCCATCGACGCGCTCAACCGGGGGTTCGTCCACGAGAACCGCACCCGGCAGTGCCTGCTCGGCGTCACCGGATCGGGCAAGACGTTCACCATGGCGCACGTCATCGAGCGCCTCAACGTCCCGACGCTCATCATCTCGCACAACAAGACCCTCGCCGCTCAGCTCTTCGAGGAGATGCGCGAGCTTTTTCCGCACAACGCCGTCGAGTATTTCGTCAGCTACTACGACTACTACCAGCCCGAAGCCTACATCCCCCAGCGCGACATCTACATCGAGAAAGACGCCTCGCGCAACGAGGACATCGACCTCCTACGCCTCCGCGCCACCAGCTCCCTCGTCTCCCGCCGCGACGTCATCATCGTCGCCAGCGTCTCGTGCATCTTCGGTCTCGGGTCGCCGGAAGACTTCAAACGCAGCGTGATCGCCCTGGAGGTCGGCGCGTCCTGCGAGCGGCAGGAGTTTCTGCGGCGTCTCGTCGAGTTGCAGTACACGCGCAACGACGTCGCCCTGGACCGCAAGACCTTCCGCGCCCGCGGCGATGTCGTCGAGGTCTACCCCGCCGGCGAGGACTTCGTCACCCGCATCGACCTTTTCGGCGACCAGGTCGAGCGGATTGAGATGATCAACCCCCTCACCGGCGAGTCGCTGGGCATGCTGGACAAGACCTTCATCTTCCCGGCCGTGCATTACGTCATGCCCGCCGAGCGGATCGAAGGCGCCTGCCGCTCGATCCTCGAGGAACTCGACCAGCGGCTGAAGGAGTTCCGCCGCCTCGGAAAGCTCCTCGAAGCCCAGCGTCTCTCGGCGCGCACCAAGTACGACGTCGAGATGATCCGCGAAGTCGGCTACTGCTCGGGCATCGAGAATTACACGCGCCACCTCAACGGCAGCGCGCCGGGAGCGAAACCCTTCACCCTGATCGACTACTTCCCGAAGGACTTCCTGCTCATCCTGGACGAGTCGCACGTCACCGTCCCTCAACTCGGCGCGATGTACAACGGCGACCAGGCTCGCAAGCGCACCCTCGTTGAACACGGCTTCCGCCTGCCGAGCTGCCTGGACAACCGCCCGATGCGCTTCGAGGAGTTCGAGGGGATGTGGAACCGCACGCTCTTCGTCTCTGCGACCCCCGGACCTTATGAGCTGCGCGCCGTCGGAGGCGAGGTCGTCGAGCAGATCATCCGCCCCACCGGGCTGGTCGATCCGGAGATTCTCGTGTGTCCGGCGCGCGGACAGGTGCCGGACCTCCTGCACCGCATCGCCGAGCGGGCAGCCGTCGGCGAGCGCGTGCTGGTGACGACGCTCACGAAACGTCTTGCCGAAGACCTCGCCGCCTACATTCAGCAGGAAGGTCTGCGCGGGCGCTACCTGCACTCGGACATCGACACCCTGGAGCGGATCCAGGTGCTCAAGGGGCTGCGCGAAGGGGAGTTCGACGTGCTCGTCGGCGTCAACCTCCTGCGCGAGGGGCTGGACCTGCCGGAGGTCTCGCTGGTGGCGATCCTCGACGCAGACAAGGAGGGTTTCCTGCGCAGCGAGACCTCGCTGATCCAGATGATCGGGCGCACGGCGCGCAACGTGAACGCCCTCGTTGTCCTTTATGCCGACACCGTCACCCCGAGCATGAAACGCGCCATCGACGAAACCAACCGCCGCCGCACGATCCAGCTCGCGTACAACGCGGAGCACAACATCACCCCCACGACGATCAAAAAGGCCGTCCGCGCCTCGCTCCTTAACGACGTCAACGCCCGCAAGATCGCCGCCGAGGCCGTCCGCGCCTCCGAAGGCGACCTCGACCGCCTCGAACTCGTCCGAATGCTGGAGGACGAAATGCTCCAGGCCGCTGAAGCCCTCGACTTCGAACGTGCCGCCAAGCTTCGTGACCGAATCAAGGAACTCAAAAACCTGCCCGGCCGCGCAACGAAGGCAGGTCCGTCCGAGGCGGCGCCGTCGCGAGACCGCCAGCGCAAACGCCCTGCCCGCCCCCGCACCGAGCCCCGCCCGTGAGGGAGCGAGAGATTCCGGTCTTTCAAACGCGGGCTTAAGACCACGTGGGAGGTTCAGAGTTCGGGGTTGGGGTTGCAGGCGGCGGAAGCGGGCGCGGCCTGAGACATCAGGCGCGTCTTGAATAAACTTTGACATCAGGGAGCGCGGTTACGCTGATTCATCGACGCGCACCCCGCAGGTCTGAGGAAGCCGGCTCGACACGGGTGTGGGCGGAGCGTTTATGCCACGTCTGTTGCAGGTGCGGCCGGACGCTGAGGCGGTAGGCGTTGCGCCGGCTGGCGTGCCGATGCCTTCGCCGGCGACGCGGCGCGTGCTTCTCTCGCGGACGGGCAACGACGGCGACGCCTGGTGGAACGCCTGGCGGAACGCCTGGCACTGCGTCGGGGTCGGCAGGGTGGAAGAAGTCCGTAGAGTTCGAGTTGCGCGGCGGGTCGCGGCTACGGTGCGGGGAGGTGCGGATCGGGGGGTGTCGGGATTGCAGCCGAATCCTGTTTCGCCAGAGAGGCGAGGTAGGCCGCAAACCGGGCTTCAGCGCCGCGCGACGTGGGGACGTAGTAGGTGCGGTCGACGCCGAGGTAGGATTGCTCGACGTAGCCTTCCGGAGCGTCGTGGGGGTAGACGTAGCCTTCGCCGGCGCCGAGGCGCTTTGCACCGGCGTAGCCGGTTGAGCGGAGCGAGCGGGGGACGGGCAGCGTGCGTCCTTCACGCACGTCCTTCGACGCCTCCCAGATCGCCACAGCCGAGGCGTTCGACTTCGGGGCGCAGGCGAGGTAGATCGCGGCCTGGGCGAGAATGAGATTGCATTCAGGGAGTCCGACGCGGTCCGTCGCTTCGGCGGCGGCGTTGGCGACGAGCAGTCCGGTCGGATCGGCGTTGCCGATGTCCTCGGAGGCGGCGATGACGAGCCGGCGCGCGACGTAGCGCGGATCTTCCCCTGCTTCAAGCATGCGGGCGATCCAGTACACGGCGGCGTCGGGGTCGCTGCCGCGGACGCTCTTGATCATCGCGCTGATTGCGTCGTAGTGGGCGTCGCCGGTGGGGTCGTACTGGATGGCTTTGCGTTGGATGGACTCCTGGGCGACGTCAAGATCGACGACGACGCCTTCGGGGCGCGGGCGGCCGTCGCCCTGCGAGAGGACCGCGATCTCCAGCGCGGTCAGGGCCCGCCGGGCGTCGCCGTCACACGTGACGGCGAGATGCTCGAGGGCGTCGGGCAGAAGCCTGACTTTCCACGCCCCCAGCCCTCGCTCGGCGTCTTCGGCGGCGCGGCGCAGGAGCAAGCGCACCTCGTCCAGCGACAGCGGCTCGAACTGGAAGATCTGACTGCGCGAGACGAGGGGAGCGTTGACGGCAAAGAAGGGGTTCTCGGTGGTCGCGCCGATGAGGATGACGATGCCGTCCTCGACGTCGTTGAGGAGGACATCCTGCTGGGCGCGATTGAAGCGGTGCAGTTCGTCGACGAAGAGGACGGTGCGCTGGGCGGAGGCTTCGAGGCGCTGGCGAGCCTGCGTGAGCACGTCGCGGATCTCCTTGACGCCGACGGCGGCGGCATTGACTTCAACGAAGTAGGCGCGGGTCGCGTCGGCGATGATGCGGGCGAGCGAGGTCTTTCCCGTGCCGGGCGGGCCGTAGAACAACATGCTGGAGAGGCGGTCGGCCTGAAGGGTGCGACGCAGGAGGCGGTCCGGTCCGACGAAGTGCTGCTGGCCGACGAACTCGTCGAGCGTTCGCGGGCGCATGCGCACGGGCAGCGGCGCGACGCCCTCGCGATTGCGGCGGCTCTGATCGGCGAAGAGATCCATCATGCAGGCACCCTGGGATCACCGGAACGGTTGTACGACACCGGGCCACGATCATCACCGGCGGGCGAGTGTCGTGGCACAGCCCTTGCATTGTAAGGGCCTTAATCAGAATCAACCACGGGTTCGATCCGGAAACCCGCGCCGCCGGAAGGGAGAACCGAACGTGGCGTCCGGAATTCCGAGCGTTGCGGGAGGCATGGGCACGGCGAACTGAAAAAGGAATGAGACATGCGCCGGGAATATCGGAGAGCGTTTACGCTGATTGAGCTGCTGGTTGTAATCAGCATCCTCGCGCTGCTGATCGCGGTGCTGATTCCGTCGTTATCGCGGGCGCGTGCGGGATCTCGCGCAACGGTGTGCGCGTCCCGGCTCCGTGAACTGGCGCGGGGGTTCGTCATGTACGGTGACGGGAACGGAGGGTATCTGGCGCCGATGCGCCCGCCAGACCTCGGAGGCGGAACCGGGAACGAACACAACTACTACGACGTGGGGAACGGGAAGAAATACCGTCCGCGCTGGGCGGTCCTGATCGGGAGCTACGTCGGAGCGCACGCCTTTCCATCCCCCGAGTCGAAGCCGGACCGCGACGATTTCGTTCACGAAGTGTATCACTGTCCCGAGGCGCCGGAGTGGACGGACGAGCGGAACTTCGCTTACGGATACAACTACCAGTTTCTGGGCAACAGCCGCACGCTTCCCAGCGGGCGCTTCATCAATTTCCCGGTCAATGTCACCCGCGTGCGCAACGGGCAACTGGTGATCATTGCGGATGCGATGGGAACGGCCGGCGGATTCCCCGCGCGGGAGCGCGGAGACTACGAAAACGACGGCGCCACGGCGTCGGCGATGGGAAACCACGGGTACACGCTCGATCCGCCGCGGCTGACCGCGGCGTCCGATCACGGCACGGGCGACGCCAACAGCCGCCGCAGCGCCGTTCATCCGCGGCACATGGGCAAGGTCAACGCCGTCTTCGCTGATGCCCACGCCGAAGCGCTGACCGATGAGTCGCTCGGATACCGTCGGCATGAGGACGGCCGGTATGTCGATCTCGATTCCGTCGAGAACAAGCCGATCAAC
Source organism: Phycisphaerae bacterium (assembly GCA_013360585.1). GTDB lineage: Bacteria > Planctomycetota > Phycisphaerae > UBA1845 > UBA1845 > JABWBH01. The sequence continues at coordinate 10,713 of JABWBH010000012.1, forward strand.
GTTAAGTTCTCCCTCTCCGGGAGAGACGACGAGCCTCCCCGGAAGCAGTGACGTCGCCTTCGGCTCTCGTCCGCGTTGTCTGAAGTCGTCGGGTTCATCCTCTCCGCGCGGCGCTGAGTTATGATGCTTCCGTGCCGGACGGGCGCGTGCGGCGCGCGTTCGTCGGTCGGGGGGAAGACATGCATCAGTTCATGCGTCGGATTCCGCGGATTCTGGTTGTTCTCGCATGCGGTTCTTTCGCCGGCGCGGCGACGCCTCCGGATGCGCAGCCGCGGCGGTTCGAGGAGGAGGGCGCGGTGTCGCGGTTCGCCGCGGTTCTGGACGCGGTCAAGGCAAGCCCCGCGACGATCCTGGTCGGCGCGGAGCGCTGGGAGAAGCTGGTGGAGGAGCATCGCGGGGCGATCGAATCCGCGACGACGCACGCGGAGTTCGCGCAGCGCGTCAACGCTTTGTTCGGGGCGACGGGGCAGTCGCACTTCGCCTACGACACGGACGAGGAGTTCGCGTACTGGCACCTGCTCAGCGCCTTTTATCGCACACCGGACACCCTCGTCGAGCACATCGGTTTGTTTCCGGAGCAGATCGAAGGACGGTGGTTCATCCGCGGCATTCTTGAAGGTTCGCCGGCGGAATCGCTTGACCTGCGTGAGGGCGACGAGCTGGTGTCGGTGGGGGATCGCCCGTTTTCGCCGATCCGGGCGTTTGCAGGGCTGGCGGGACAGCGCGTGCCGCTGGTCGTGCGGCGCACGCCGGACGCGCAGCACACGGTGACGGTGACGCCGGTGAAGGAGTCGCTGGCGGATGCCGTGGATCGGGCGATGAAAGCGAGCGTCGCGTACCTGCCTCACCGCGAAGGCATGTTCGCATATGCGCATTTGTGGATGATGCTCGGCGACGGCGGGGAGTATCAGGCGCTGCTGGCGATGCAGGATCGGGTGGACGGCGTCATTCTTGACCTGCGCGACGGCGTGGGCGGCACGCCGGCGCACGGGCGGCAGTTTCTTCTCGGGAAGGATGAACGCGCGGCGCAGAAGGAAGGCGGCGCGGCGGGCGGCGACGTTGAGCGGGCGCGGTCCGGTCGGCCGCTGCGCACGTGGGTGAAACCGGTCGTGATCCTCATTGCGGACGGCACGCGCAGCGCGAAGGAATTGCTCATTCACGACGCGCGGAAGCAGGGACGCGCGGTTCTCGTCGGCACGCCGACGCCGGGGCACGTGACGGCGGTCGGCGGGATGCCGCGGGTCGGGGCGGACGCGGTCCTGATCCTGCCCGGCTTCCGCTTCGACCTCGAAGGCAAGCCGACGCCGCCGGACGTCCACGTCGAGCGCGATCTTCGCTACGCGGCCGGTCGCGACCCGCAACTCGACCGGGCCGCCGAGGTGCTCGCCGAACTGGTCCGGGAGGCGAAGAAGCAGCAGGCGGCGGCGCCGTCGAATTGATCGCGTCGATCAGCAGCCGCATAATCGTCGTGTGCTCTCTCTTGCGACTTCGCCGTGGATTTCATGAAGATCGACCTTCACACGCACATTCTCCCGGAGTCCTGGCCGGACTTGGACGCCCAGTACGGGTACGGCGAATTCGTGCGGCTGGAGCGGGACGGCTCGGTCGGCGGAGCCGTTGCTGTCGGCGGAGCGGGCGGGGCAGCGGGGAGTCGGGGCGGGGCGCCCGGGGCGTGTCCCTGCACCGCGCGGATGATGATCGGAGATCGGCTTTTCCGCGTCATTGAGGACAACTGCTGGAGCCCGGCGCGGCGGATCGAGGACTGCGCGCAGACGGGCGTCACGGCGCAGGTCTTGTCCACCGTGCCGGTGATGTTCTCGTACTGGGCGAAACCGGCGGACGCGCTGGATCTGTCTCGGATGCTCAACGATCACCTGGCCGGGGTCGTCGCGGCGCATCCCGCGCGGTTCGCGGGGCTGGGAACGATCCCGCTTCAGGATCCGCACCTCGCGTGCCGGGAGCTGGAGCGATGTGTCACCCCCGTGGCACGCGGAGGGCTGGGTTTGTGCGGCGTGCAGATCGGCACGAACGTCGGTCCCAACGAATTCACCGGACGCAGGGAGGCGTGGAATCTCGACGCGGCCGAGCTTTTCCCGGTGTTTCAGACGGCGGCGGCGCTGGGCGCGGCGGTCTTCGTGCATCCGTGGGACATGCTCGGCAAGGAGCGGATGAGCAGGTACTGGACGCCGTGGCTGGTGGGCATGCCCGCGGAGACGTGCCTGGCGATCTGCTCGGTGATCTTCGGCGGCGTGCTGGAGCGGCTGCCGACGCTGCGGATCGCCTTCGCGCACGCGGGCGGGTCGTTCCCCGGTACGATCGGGCGCATCGAGCACGGGTTCCACGCCCGCCCGGACCTGTGCGCGGTGGACAACGCCGTCTCCCCGCGCGCGTACCTTGCCCGACCCGACGGCCGCGGCGGCGTCCTGCCGGCGCGTTTCTACGTGGATTCGCTCACGCATGACGCCGAGATGCTGCGTTATCTGGTGCGGTTGCTGGGGGCGGAGCGCATCGCGCTGGGGTCGGATTATCCCTTCCCGCTGGGCGAGGATGTCCCCGGCGCGATGATCGAGGCGATGCTCGATCTCGACGCGGCGACGAAGGCGCGACTGCTGGCGGGCACGGCGCTGGAGTTTCTGGGCGTGCCCCGGTCCCGCTTCGCCTGATTCACCGCACACGATCATGCACGCCTGGCGCTCCCTCACGGTCGCGGCTCGGTCATGCTGAACCGATGCGCGCGTGAATACCTAACTCCCGAACCGGTTCTGCATTTCCGCTGCGTCGCGCAAATCCACGTCGCGGTCCGCGTCGAAGTCGAAGGCGTTGATACACGCCGTCTCGCACGTCGTCACGTCCGGATCCTCCGGTGCGGGACGGGCGGACGGACCGGACAGGCACACGATCGCGGCGCGGTGATCGTCGAGATCGACGTCGCCGTCAGGCTCGAAATCGCCGTCGGCGTCGCGCAGAGGCACATTCGTGAAGCTCATCGTGAAGGGGGCGGAGTCGCTGTGCCGCCCGTTGTCGTCGTGAAGGATGAAAGTCGCATCCCAGATGCACTGCTCCGGGTCGAAATCCGCGTCGCGGTCGTCGATGTGCCAGATGAGGTGCGTGTGCAGGTTCTCGTTGCCGAGGCGCGCGGCCTCGCCGGGGTCGTCGAAGACGTTGAAGCTTCCGTCGATGACGCGGAAGGCCGGATCGATCGCGTCGATGATGAGGAAGATATTCGCGCCGCTGCGCATGCGGAAGAGGTCCCTGTCGGGGTCGTCGGTGATGACGCGGTCGAAACCGGGGTTGTTGTCCGCCCAGCCGTGAAGAATGCCGTCGGAGGGCGGCAGATAGACCAGATTCAGGCTGACGGGGAACCCCGCGTGCTTCAGATGATCAGCCGCGCTTCGACCGACAAAGACGTCTCCGGTGTGCTGCGCCATCGCGACCGGAACAACCAGCCAGATGGTCAGGCACGTGAGACGGAATCCTGTGCATGCAGACATCGTGAAACTCCTTGAAATCGGGGCGAGCGTGGTTGATCCCTTATCCGGCGAGCGTCGGACCGCGGCGGAGCGCGGCGAACCGCGCCCCGCCGGGCCGACCTTCCCCCTCCGTCAGTTCGTTGCTCCTGCGTCGCCGCACGTTTGAACCCGCTTGCTCACGCGCGCGGTTCGGTTACGTTACGGACAGACGGTGTTGTCGGTGGTTCCGCATTCCACGACTTCAACCTGGTGCGGGCCATCGGCAACCCTCTTGAACTTCGCCCTGCCCTTTCCGCGGTCGTTGACGTGAAGCTCGGCGTCGGTGTTCGCGTCGCCGTCGAGACGCGCGGTCAGTTCCGCATCGACGCGGCCGCCCCTGAGCTTCGCCACGATCTTGTCTCCACCGCGGCAGGCCACGGTCAGCGTCTGCCCCGGCTTGCAGGCCGGGGTGAAGGCGATCACGATCGGCGCGGAGTCCGCGTAACCAGTCGCGCCTTCATCGAGGAGCGTGAACGTCCCGGACCACGCCTCCTGATCCGCGTCGTATTGCGGACTGTCCGCGTCGATGAACCAGAGGGCGTGCTCGTGCAGGTCGTGCCCGCCGAGCAGGATCGCCCCGCCAACGTGTATTTCGTTCAATCCGCCGTCGAACACCCGCAGCGCGTCGTCCAGCGCGTCCACGCGCAGCCAGACCTCACAACCCTCCGCGAGCGGGAGGAGGTTCTCCTCCGCTTTCTCGATCGCCTCGAAGCCCGGCTCGTCGCCCAGCCAGCCCTCAAGCCCGAACGCGGCGAAGGGATAAAGGACGGACGGCGCGTCCTGCTCGAAGATCGCCCCGAGCCTGCCCTCAGCCGTTGCGCCGACTTCGACGTCTCCTTCGTGCTCATGCTGCGCCAGCGCCGCAGGCGCCGCCGCGCCCAACAACAGAACCCCCCACAGTTTTCGTCGCCTCATTGCTTGTCTCCTTTCCTCTCAGAACCTCTGAAACCCACGGCGGACGAAGCCCGCCCTACGATCCGAACCCTGAACCTCTGATCCTTCAGCGCCCGAGCAGCGGGTCGTACTTGTTGACGAGGAACTCGACGGGGAACGTCTCCGGCTTCACGAGGTACGTCTCGTTGAAGCGCAGACGATCGACGTGTCCGTCGAGGAAGCCGTAATTCGCCTTATCCCTGTGCCGCCGAACTTCGATCTCCCGTCCCGCCAGCTCCTCGGAGTCGCCGAACCACCAGTTTTCCGGGTGTACGTGGTCGCTGACCGCGAAGTCGCCTTGCTCCGCGAGCTCGACCCAGAAGATCGTCGAGCCGGGGCGGGTGATGCGGTCGAGGAGGTCATAAGGGCCGCGATCGCCGATCTCGTAAGCGGTGTATCCGTTGCTGGCGAAGCTGGTGCGGCGCAGGAAGCTCTCGCCGCTGACGACCAGCGGCGCGTCCCAGATTTCGCTCTCGTCGGCGGGACACCGCGCGATGTCGCGGTTTTTTCCGTATTCCTCCGCGAGCGTGTTCACCCACGACTTGTGCTCGTCGCTCCCGGATCCGCCGTGCGTCAGTCCCGCACCGGGGAGCCGGCCGTCGTAAGCGTCGGCGTACATCCGGACGGCGACACCGAGGCCGTGCAGGTGCGCCGCGCACGCCGCCGCCTTCGCCTGCTCCCGCGCGCCGCGCAGCGACGGCAGCAGGATCGAGATCAGGAGGGCGATGATGGCGATCACGACCAGCAGCTCGATCAGCGTGAACGCGCCGCGCCGCGGTGCGGGCGCTCTGACGCCTGTGCGTTTCATGTTCAAACCTCCGGCGCGCCGACCCTCCGAAGTGGACCGGGCGCGAGTATGAAAGTTTTCTTCGATCTCCGGCCTCGCCTGGCGCTGCGTGCGCCGTCGCGCGGACGGTGGATCATGCAACAAGAAAACGAGGTGTTACGGGTTGACGTGTCGCGGCGGACGTTCGCCGGTCGCACCAGCCGGACATCCCGGCGCAGCCGACGATGCGTAACCCCTCACGGGAATCAGCGCACTCCGCGTGCTTCAAGGCGCGGCATCGGCGCAGCTACGACACGCAATTGAAGAGGGAAGTCAGGCTGGCGGGGCGCGGGCCTGCAACGAACCGAGGACGCGGGACGCAGGAGCCCGCAGGACCGGAAGTTCGACAGCGGCTTCGGGCGCCTCAAACGTAACCGGATCGCCGGTGGGGAACGTCGCCGCGACAAGGTGCGCGGCGAGGCACAGGTGGCAAGACCCCTGATCGTCGTGCGAGTGCGGCGCAGGCGTCGATCGCTCGGGGTGACAGGCGTCGGTCGCCGCGGGAAGGGCGTCGCACGCGGGGACGGTCTCGTGATGATGCCAGATCGCCGCCGGAAACGCCGCCCCGACGACCAGCACCGTCGCCAGCACGCGCGTCAACCAGCAGGATTTTCCGCGAAAACCGCTCATGTTTCAGGCTGCGCCGCTCATCGGCGGCGGTTGTTCCTCATCCGGCGTGCGTGTTTCACATTCAGCGCCTTCACTACGGATGATACCCCCTCCCGCCGGGCGGTTCAAGAGCCGAAACCGGGTCGCTCGATGAGGAGAGGCGTCATCTTTCATTCATGTCGAACCGGCTTCGGTTGACCTGAGTCTCCACCTGGCTCCGGTTGCGGGGTGTTGAAATCGCATGACCTTAGCATGGCGCGATCCTGCGAGGAGGAGCAACGGGAGGTGTTGTGCCCCAGCACGCCAGTGCTGGGAAGCCCGCGCGGGGAAACCGAAGTCCCGGAGGGACGGAAGAAGCCCGCAAGGACGCCAGCCCGGCGCAACGGTCCGGATGCGTCAAGAGAGGATCGGAATGTTCCTCGTCGTACGGATCCTTTGCGAGGGATTCCCGGTTTGCCGCATCGGGACATGGATTCATCAGGTGAGCTTCCGTTTGCCGTCGCTCAGTTCGTTGATGAGTTCCCGGATGCGCCGCATCACCCGATGCTTGGCGATGTACACCTGGTTGAGCTTCATGCCCAAGTCGCTCGCCACGGCGTCGGCGGGCCTTCCCTCGATGGCGTGGGCGCAGAAGGCCGCGAACGTGTGAGGCGCAACCTCATTCCGCACGTGCATCGCGCAGATACGAAGCAGCTCCGCACACCACTGCCGATCCCACAGCGTTGTCAGTGGCGGATCGTCGGAGGGTTGAGCCTCCAGAACTGCGGTCGTCGCCTGAGTCTCCCGCCGCCTGCGGAAATGATCCCGCACGCGCCGTTCGATGATGAGGCGCAGCCAAGCTCGGAAGCCGCCCTCCTGCCGGTGTTTGTAGCTCGTCAGACCTCGTAGAACCCCCTCGTTGGTCTGTTGGACGATGTCGTCGGCGTCAGCGGGCTGCATGCCTCGGGCCAGGGCATACTGGACCATCATGGGCCGATAGATCCGGTCAAACTCCCGCCACGCGGAATGGTCGGAAGGATCCCTGATGCGCTGCAAAAGAGTTGATTGCGTCGCCTCCGCCACGGCACAACCTCCGGCCGGTCTGAACCCGTTGCGGGAATTAATCATCGCATTATACATCAAGCCCACCGGTGTCAAGAAAACGGCATCAAACCCCTGATTTCACGCGAATTCTCACCTTCGGATCAGATTGTCTGATCCAACCTGAAAAATGCGCGTAAGGATTCTGGGCCGCCCGCGATCCAGATACTGGGAGAAGGGCCGGAAACGGGCCTCAAACCGACTCTTTCTGAACGGCACACGGACGGATGTTGCGGGGAGAAGGGCCATGAAAACTGTCAAAAAGGTTTGTGCCTGTTTCGTCGGATTGGGACTGACCGTGCCCCTGGCGGCGCAGGAGTGGACCACGACCTGGTGGATCGACGGATGGTGCAGCCCGGAGAGCTGGGCGAACTACTTCAGTCTTGCCGTGGACCCCGACGGGAACGTCATCGACGGCGCCACGGCCGGTCGATGCAGCTCTATCACCACAACAAGAAAGATCGATGGCGAATCGGGCAATCGGCTGTGGTTCAACAGTTATTCGTATAATAACATGTGGGTGGACGTCTTGCCCATCGCGGTCGATCCGGACACGAAAGATGTCTATCACGGGCGAATAGCTGCTGGCTGGCCATGGTTTCTCCACCTGCTTCAGAAACTCGACGGCGAGACTGGCGCTATCATCTGGGAGCAGGTGTACTGGCTGTATTCCGCAGTGCGTCCGACGCAGATCATTCCCCATGGCGGGTCGCTCTACGTGGCGTACAACAGTGAGAGCAGCCCGCTGGGCGCCGTGCGTTGTTTTGATGCGGAAACCGGCGGGATGATCTGGGAGCTGGGATTCGGCGATCTCGGACTGCCCGGCGCGGTCCCGGTCACTTTCAATATCGACCAAGGCCCGGATGCGCATTGGGGTCTGGGATTCATCGCCGGAACGTACATGGACGGAAGAAAGCCGGCGATCTGGGTGATGGCCATCCAGCTTTCCGACGGGAGCCGCCGCTGGCTGAAAACCTACGTCCCCGAAACGCGCTACGCATCCGTCGTGGTCGACCCAAGTCTGGCGGTCCACGACGTCACCGGCAACGTCTACGCGGTCACGACCTTCAAGCGTTTTGATGGCCAGCAGGAGTACCTCGTCGTCCATCTGCGCACCACGGGTGACATCCAGTGGACCGCTCCGGCGAAGCACCCGCATCAGCACGGTCCGCTGGCCATCCACTTCGGCGACCTCGTTGTCGCCGGGCACTCGCCGCGCACGGCCGCCGGCGACGAATCTCTCCTCGACGTCGTGATGTACTCGGCCTTCAACGGCAGCCGGAAGTGGGAAACCAAGATCAACCTGATGAACGCCGGGCATCACTCCACGGTCGCCACGGGCAGCGGCCCGCGGTCCTTCCTCCAGCGCAACTGGAAGCAGGAGTTTGCGCTGCTGACCACCGCGCCGGGCGTGGGCCACATTAATTATCCTGAGACGAAAAACCCCTCCACGGCGCTGATCTGGCTCGACGCCTACGGCAGGCAGATATCCACCAGCACCCGGCTCGAAGTGGTGGGGTGGACCAGAAACGGATGGGGGGAAATAGTCCCCTTCAGCACCACCCCGCGCGCCCTGGCGGTGGACCTGAACGGAGACGCGGCGTTCACGGCGCTATACCAGCAATACATGGTCCTCCCAACAGCCCACGCCGCGAAGCGTTCCTCGCCGGACGTGGAAATGGGCGACACCCTCCTCACCGGCCAACCGTACGTGCGTCAGCCGGTGGCCCGTCCGTGGCGCGTGCTCAAGGGCGAAACCGTCAGCCGGGGGGCCTTCGGCTGGAACTCCTACCTGCCCTGCCACTCGTGGTGGGGCTGGGGCATCAACCGCCTGTATGACGAGGAGTTGCCTCGCATATTACTTCCGAGTCATGGCGATTGGCTCTATCCCGTGCGGAATATGTATAGCGGTCGATGCCTGCTCACCCTGAATCAGTGCTTCAGCGGTGGGTTCCTTGACGATCTCGATGATTCCGGGATCAGTCCGTTCGTCGTCATGGCGTCGTCGGCGTGGAACCGGCTCGCCTTCGGGCGCGACGCCGACGAGACCGACTCGCCCTGGCTGGACGCCGACCCGAAGACGCCGCGGATGTTCTTCGCCTACGCGTGGTGGTCGGTGATCCATCCGGCTCCGGTGACGAATATGCGGACCGCGTATTCATCCTTCGCCGGGTATCCGCCCCCCTATCGCCCCGTGGACCGGCCGCAGTACTACGCCCGCCCCACCAGCAGCGGCGACGCCACGCTCGAGGACACCGCCGCCAACAACATCCTCATCGTCGTCGGTGACGACCGCGCACCCGACGGCCGGCGGGTCACGCACTTCTATGACGACGCCCGGCGCCTGTACGACACGCTCGTGCGCTATGGGCATACGAACATCGAGGTGTACTACTGCGACGGCACGCCGCCGCCGAATCCCACCGACATGCCCGGCGTCCTGCCGCTACCGATCCACGACATGGCGGAGGAATACTACATTGCCCGCTCACAGTGGGTTCACACCAACGCGCAGAAGTTCATCTGGTTCAGCGGCAACGGCGGACTCAGCGCCCGTTTCAGCGGCCTGCTGCGACTCACCGCTGCGGACGGCGGCGGCGTGGACGCCACGATCTCCGAGGAACTCGGTCCGGTGGTCAAGCGCCTCTATCGACCGGGCGACGAGGTGCATCCACCGAGATTGCGTATCGGCGCGCTGAACCTGCCACAGAACGCCGGCGACCTGAAGGCTTACGTCAATGACCACCTGGTTGCGGACGGCATCCGCAACCCCGGCGGCGAATACGTCTTCGACGCCGCGCTGTTCAAAAACAACGAGAACACGATTCGCTTCGTCTGCGACAACGACGGCGGCGGGACGGTGGAGGTGGGCGAGTTCGAAATCCTGATCGAGGGCCACAAGGGCGGCGCGAAAACGCGTGAGGTGCATGCGCACGGCGGCCCGATTCCGGTTCCCTGATTCACGGGCTTCCCGATCCGCCTGACGAATCCCACGGTGCGGGCCGGGCGATTCGTCAGGCGGGCGACTGATTCGGCGATGGTTCCCCGGTATTCTCCCGCACCCAGATGGCGCGGTCCTGTTTCGGGGGTCCGCCTGATATTGCCGTTGCGCCATCCTCCCGTCATGCTGTCCGATGGATGGGACACAGCCCGGACCGACGAGCCGGCGGTGACCCGCCTGGGAACCCAGATGCCGATCTCAGGAATTGACGACCTGCCGCTGCGGTACCGGACGCCTCGCGCGTGGGCCGACGGCGTGCTCGAGGCGCCGCTTGCGCTGCTGAACGATCATGCGCATCTTGAGAAAAAAGCCGCCGCCAACGCGCTCGAACTGCTTAATCGATGGCCCGAACCGAACCCGCCGGAGAACTGGGTCGCGGCGATGACCGCCGTCGCGCGCGACGAGGTTGAGCATCTGGCCCTCGTGGTTCGCCTGCTGGCGCGACGCGGCGGACGCCTGACACGGACCCACGCCAACCCCTACGCCGCCGCGCTGCGCGACCTCGTCCGCTACGGCGACGGTCCGGACGAACTCGTCGATCGTCTGCTCGTCAGCGCCCTGATCGAGGCCCGATCCTGCGAGCGCTTCGCCCTGCTCGCCGACGCCTGCACCGACCGGGCGCTCGCCCGCGTGTACCGCGGATTGTGGGCGTCCGAAGCCGGGCATTACCTCAGCTTCCTGAACCTCGCCCGCGAACTGCGGCAGAATGAAAGCGACTCGCGACTCTCCGACCGTCCGCGCGGTCGCGGAAAAGGCAGCGCTCGGCACACGGGCGTGGACGATCGCTGGTCGTGGATGCTCGAACGCGAGGCGCGCCTCATCGCCGATCAACCGCCGGGACCGCGCATGCACAGCGGTGTCGGTGTGCGGAAGGCGGGTTGACCGGCCAGTTGGTGGGGGTGAGAACGTAGGAGTGAGACGGGGGTGCTCGCGCGTGCACGGCACTCGTGGCTGCATTTTTTCGTTTCACACTGACTTCGCCGATGGCGCTTGGCGAAGTGCGACAAGGTAGAATCAAGGTGGCGGGAGTGACGCGGACCGAAGTATGCGGGTTCGAGTCGCGTCTGCCGAACAAGACATATCCGCCGAGTTTTTCATCATGAGGAGGACTTACGTATGAGACGATGGGTGCTCGGATGCGCGCTGCTCGGGTTGGTCGGATGCGGAGACGGGTCGCTGATCTGGGATCCACCGGAGGAACCGACCGAGACGGGCGCGGCGCAGCTTCGGCGGTTTCAGTCGGACAACGAGCTGGTGAGCTACTTCCGACAGGAGGCGTCGCGGACGGAGCGGTTCTCGGGCGACGTGGCGCTGGAGGATTCGTCGGATGATGCAAGCGGCGGGGCGGGGGCGGGAGCGCCTCCGGGTGCCGAGGGACCGGCAGCGGACGGCGGATTGCAGGGCGACGCGGACGCCGACGGGTTGGGACACTCCGGAACGACGATCCAGGAGGAAGGCGTGGACGAACCGGACGTGGTCAAGACGGACGGGTCGCATCTTTACATCCTGGATTCCGGCCTGCTGCGGATCGTCAGCGTGGGGGACGCGCAGGTCGCAGAAGTCAGCCGCGTAGAGCTGGAAGGCGGGGGGCAGGACATGTTCCTCATCGGCGACACCGTCGTGGCGCTCACGCAGGAGTGGAGCTGGTTCTATCCGGACGTGCTTTTCCTGGCTGACGGATCGGCCAGCGGTGGCGGGAGCGCCGGCGCGGCGGAAGGTGACGACGCGGTGGCGCCGACGGGACCGAGCGTAATCGCCACCGTGATAGACGTGGCGGACCGGGCGGCGCCGCGCGTTCTTTCGACGACGCGGTTCGAGGGAAACCTCGTGTCCGCGCGGATGATCGGCCGGCGGATGCACCTGGCGCTGGCGATCTACCCGCACGACCTGGGGGAAGTTTTCCCGGTGGGCGGGTCGCGGATGAAGTCGCTGACGCTGAAGGCGGCGGACGTGCTGCCGAACTTTGAATGCACCGACGCCTCCGGCGAGACGATCACCGGGGAACTGCTGACGTACGACCGCGTGTTCCGTCCGGCGGACCCGGACGGTTACGGGATGGTCAGCGTCATCAGTCTCGACGTGGACGCGCCCGCGCAGTTTCACGCGATCGGGGTGATGGCCAACCCCGGACTGACCTACGCCTCGCTGGACGCCTTCTACCTGACGGACACGCAGTGGACGTTCTGGGGCGACGAGCGTCAGACGACGGACATTTACAAGTTCGCGTATACCGAGACCGGCGTCGAGTTGGCCGGGGTAGGCGTGGTCGACGGGCGCGTGCTGAACTCGTATTCGCTGGGCGAGCACGAGGGCCGGCTGCGCGTGGCGACGACCACCTCGACGTTCGACGAAAACGGGTTCTCTTCGGGCAATCACGTTTACGTGCTCGCGCAGAACGGCGAGGCGCTGGAAGTGGTGGGCAAGCTCGAGAACCTGGCGCCGGGGGAGACGATCCAGTCGGCGCGGTTCATCGGCGATCGAGGGTACCTGGTGACGTTCGAGCAGGTGGACCCGTTGTTCACGCTGGACCTTTCCGATCCGGCCGATCCGAAGGTTGTGGGCGAACTGAAGGTGCCGGGGTTCTCGACGTTCATCGTTCCGATGGACGAGCATCACCTGCTGACGGTGGGTCAACATATTCCGGACGACGGTTCGTGGATGTGGGGCGTGCAGCTTTCGATCTTCGACGTGACGGACTTCGCCGCGCCGCAGCTTAAGCATCAGGCGGTGCTGGCGGACGGAGCGTGGTCGGAGGCGTTGTACAACCCGAAGGCGTTCACGTACTTCGCCGAAGGCGGCGTCGTGGCGCTGCCGGTGACGATCCCGACGATCGTCGCGTTCGATGAAGACGTGATGATCGAGGATGACGGGAGCGGATCCCCGCCGATGTGGGACGCGCCGATGTACCGGGACGAGTTTCAGGGCGTGGTGGTGTACCGCGTGTCTTCGGAGAGCGGGTTCGCGGAGGCCCTGAGACTGGACACGCGTCAGGGGGACGACCTCTGGACGTGGTGGCCGTCGTTCACGCGGGGCGTGTTCATCGGCACCCAGGTGTACGCGGTGACGAACGCAGGGGTGGTCTCGGCGTCGCTGGATGCGCCGGAGGAGCCGGGGCCTTCAATGAAGTTCGAGCAGCCGGAATCCACTGAGGATGCGGATCACTGGTTCTGGCACATGATGCGGTAGGCGGCCGCGCGGAGCGGGTTTCACCGGCGGAGCGGCTTGTCCGCGCCTGTTCCGGATGCGATAAACGCGGGAGGGACCGGACCGTCCGGTCCCTCCCGCGGTTTTTTTTCGATATCGACGTCTGCGGAGTCAAGGATTGTCTCGCGCATTTCGATCGACGGATCCGGCGGAACGGCGCGCTGGCGCGCCGCGCATCGGAGCGTGGGCGGTGGGCGCAGCGGCGACGCTGGTCGGCGTTCTGCTTCATGCGTCGGGCGCGCTGGATCGGCTGGACGCCGCGGGGTACGACGCGCTGATGCGCGCGGGGTGTGCGGTTGAAGCTGATCCGCGGATCGTGGTCGTGGGGATCGACGATGCGACGCTGGAACGCGTCGGGCGGTGGCCTTGGCCGCGGCGAACGCTGGCCGGACTGATCGACGCCTTAGCCGCCCACGGCGCAACGCAGATCGTGCTTGATCTTACCTTCACGGCGCCGCAGGAACTGCGCGTCGAGCCGCCGACGGTTGTCGATCCGCACTCGGCGAACGACCTCGCGAGGCTTGAGGTTACCGGGGCAATCATTCCGGACGATCTCGAGCTGGCGGCGGCGATGCGCCGCGCGGGCAACGTGATCATCGGGGTGCGTGCTGAGGGCGAGGGGCTGACGTCCCAGGAAACGCCGGAGGACGTGGCGAGGCAGACGATCGTTGCGGGGGCGGCGGAGGCACTGGTGGACGACTTCTCGCTTACGCGGCAGGATCTGGAGCGCGTGACAGGCTGGCGCGAAGGCACGCCGTTTCCGGTTGCGGAAGCGAAGAAACTCGCCGCGCGGCGTCTGAGCGAAGCCTTTCTCAACCGCGAGCCGCAAGGCGGACTTTCGGAGTTTCTTGCGTCGGCGCCAGGTCTTTCGGCTGCACCCGTCAACTCGGCGGATGCGGACGAATTGCGTCGCGCGTTTGATCGCGAGACGGCGAAGCGGTCGTTGCTGGCCCGGTGGCCTGCGGCGCACGCCTCTGTGCTCGGCGTCGTGCCTCGTCTTGACGAACTGGCGCCGCCGATTCCGGTGCTGGCGGACGCGGCGCGTGATGCAGGCGGCGTCGTTGTTCATCCTCAGGGGACGGATCCGGTCCTGCGCAGCATCCCTCTGACAGCGGTCTCGAAGGATCGGCTGGTCGCGGCGCTTTCCTTGCAGGCGGCGGCGCGGATATGTGGATTCGACCTGGCGCAAGCTCGAATTGAGCGCGGATCGCTGGTGCTGCCGCGTCGCGGCCACGTCGCGCCCGGCGAAGCGTACGACCCCTTGCAGATCCCGCTGGTGTCCGGAGGCGAGGCGCTGATTCCCTGGGCTGCGGCTGAGCGTTCCGGCGCGCCGCATCGCTGGGAAAACACGTTCCGTCAGCTTCCGGCGGCAAGCGTTCTGCGCTGGGTAAACCGCCGGGAGGCGCTGGAAGCGAACGAGGTGCGGCGGCAGTGGATGCTTTCGAGAGTCGTCGAGGCTGCGGCGCGAAGCACGCCGGAGGTCTTCGCGGCTTATGCGGCGCGCGTTCGTGAGCGCAATGCGCTCCGGCGCAAAAGACGGCTGGCGGACTCTCGGGATGAGCGTGAGCGGCTCGACGGGCGGATTACCGCGCTGTCGGCGGAGATGTCCGACGTGGAGGCGCGGGCCCTGGAGTGGCTGGACATGATCCGGGCGTCCTGCCGCGAGCAAGACAACGGGGCTGAGACGCCCCCTGAGTGCGCCGAGGTCGCCGCGTACGAGGCGCATTTCACTTCGGAAGGCGCTCGTGCGTTCGAGGACATGCAGGCGCGCATTCGCGAGGAGATCGCGGTCATCGAATCCGAGTTGCGGCCGGTCCTGGCGGGTGGGATCTGCCTTGTCGGTCTGGTCGGCAGCGGCGTGGGGGATTTTGTTCCGACGCCGGTAGATGAGCGCTGTCCGGGCGTGGTGGCGCATGCGCATGCGCTTAACGCGCTGCTGACCGGTCAGCTCCTGATTCCGCTCTCACCCGTCGCGCAGTCGGTGCTGCTGGTGATGGCTGGCGTGCTGGCGACGATCGCGGGAGCGCGGTTGCGGAGCGGCGCGAGCATTGTGTGCGCGGGGTTGATCGCCGCGGCGTGCGCCATCGTCGCGTGGTTGATGTTGCGGTGGAACCTGACGGTCTTCAGTTGGGCGCCGGCGTGTGCGACGGCGGGAGCGGCGTGGGTTTCGGTCCTTGCGTACCGGCAGGCGACGGAGGAGCGGGCGCGGCGGGCGATGACGCGCGTTCTGGGACAATACACGTCGCCGGCGGTCGCCGCCGGGATCGCCGCGCAGGCGCGGGAAGGCGCATTTGAGCCGGCGCGTCGCAACGTGACGTGTTTTTTCAGCGACCTGGCGGACTCGACCCGGATCGGCGAGCAACTCGGTCCGGACGCGGCGCGACGCTGGCTGCAACCTTACCTGGCGACGGTCAGCGACGTGTTGATCGCGGAACAGGCGCTGGTGAACAAGTTTGTCGGCGACGGGGTCTTCGCATTCTTCAACGCCCCGCTGCTGCCCTGTCCGGACGCGCCGGTGCGGGCGTGTCGCGCGGCGCTGACCTGTCTTCAACGCATGCGTGCGGTCCGCTCAGACCTGCCGGCGTGGCGCCTGCGCATCGGCATCGCCACCGGCGACGCCGCGGTCGGTGATTTCGGCACGGAGCGCAAGAAGGATTACACGTCGATCGGCGATCCGGTCAACGTCGCGGCGCGACTCGAGCGGGCGAACAAGGCGCTCGGGACGCACGTCCTCGTGGATGCGGCAACTCATCGCGATGCGGGCAGCGCATTCCGGTTCCGCTGCGTCGGCCTGCTCGCAGTGGAAGGCCGGTCCGCGCCGGTTGAGGCGTTCGAACTTCTCGACGAAGCGTCAGCTTCACAGGCCGATCTCGGCGCCGTGGAAGCGCTGGCGGAGGCGCTGCTTGCGTTTCAGCGGCGGGACTGGGATGTTGCGGAGCGCACGCTCATTGCGCTGGCGGAGGCAGCTCCGACGGACGGAGTCGTCGCGTTCTACCGGGCAAGGATCGCCCGGTTTCGCTCGCAGCCGCCGCCGCAGGACTGGCGCGGCGAGGTCGCCGTCGGCGGGGCGTAGCGCGCGATCGAACGCAAACCGCGCCGTTTCCTACGAACGACGGATCGCGCCGTCACGCGGACGGATCGTGCGGAAAGCCCTCCAGCGGACATCCTTCGCAGCGGGCCTTCGCGCGGCAATGCCGCTTGCTCAGTTCGACGATCAAGGCGTGATACTCGTGGTACACGTCGAGGTTGGCGGGCACCTTCTCGTGAAACCGAGCTTGCAGGTCGTCGTAGCCGTCCCGGCGGGTCGCCAACTGGTGCCGGACGAGAACGCGCCGGGTGTACGCGTCGATGACGAAGGTCGCATGCCTGCCTGCATAAAGCAGGATCGCATCGGCGGTCTCAGGACCGACGCCGTGGATGCGCAGCAGCGCCGCCCGCGCCTGCGGAAGGGGCAGGCCGAGCAAGGCTTCGAGCGAACCCGCGAACTCGCGTTGAACCGATCGAACGAATGCCTTGATGCGCCGGGCTTTAACGCGGAAGGTACCGGAGGAGCGGATGATTTCGGCGAGGTGGGGTTCGTTGATCGCGTCGAGGGCGGCGAGGTCGACGAGTCTCGCGCGATAAAGCGCCGCCAGCGCGCGTCGGACGTTCTCCCACGCCGTGTTCTGCGTCAGCACCGCTCCGAGCACGATTTCGAGGCGGGCCTGAGCAGGCGTCGCGGCGTCACGGCTGACCGGCCACCAGCCCTGAGGCCCGAGCGCGTTTTTCAAGGTTTCGAACATTCCGTCGAGCGTCAACCGGGCGCGGGAAGCGGTCGCGCCGTCGAGGGACGGGTCGCTGTTGCGACGACGGCGCGGTGCGGGTCGGCGTATTGCTTGCGACATGACGAGGGGGCAAGATACCTCCGTCATGCAGCAACGTCGAACGGATTCGACCGCCGCGCCGCCCGCGCCCGGTCCGGAGCGGGGTCTTTTCGTTCAACCCCTGACGGATCTGGTTGCGCTGCTGCCGTGGCTGCTCTTCCACGCCGTGGTGACGCGCGTACATCCGACGGATGAGGCGATGTTCGGAGATTTTCGGCGATTCTCGCGGAGCGTCTCTCCGCAGGCGTGGTGGTTGCCCGGCGTCATCGTGATCGGCGTGCTGCTGCTGGCGCAGGTGGTGCGGGGGCGTCCGTGGAAGACGGGGGCGACGCAGGTTCTCACGCTGCACGTCGAGGCGGCGGCGTGGGCGCTTCCGCTGTGGGTCATCAACCGGGCGACGCTGCTTTCCGCGGAAGGTCTGGCGGTGCAGCCCTGGGCGATGCAGATCGCGCAGCGCGTCGGGGCGGCGATATATGAGGAATTCGTGTTCCGCGTGCTGCTGGTGACGCTGGTCGTCGGGCTGGGCGCGTCGTTGCTGCGGTTGCCCCGGGGGAAGGTCGCACTGATTGCGATCGTCGCCGGCGGAGTGATGTTCTCCGCCTACCACCACCTCCCGGATTTCGCGGGGATGCTGGGCAGTCGCGTGTTTCTGTTCCGGTCGATCGCCGGCGTTTATCTCGGCGCGGTGTACTGGTACCGAGGCTACGGCGCGGCGGCCGGGGCGCACCTCGTGTACAATCTTGGAGTTTCAGCCTTTTAAGCCGCGGTGGGAAACGGCGCAGCGTGGTCAGCGCCGTGGCGCGACGGCGTCACCGCCGCGCGGGTCGAGCCACGTTCCCAGGACGTCCGACAGGCGCCATCCCGGGAAGATCGGCAGGCGTCCCAACGCCGCCCTCCACCCCTGGCGAGGGGGTTCGCTGATATCCTGCGCCATCCTCCGGGCGACGCGGGCGATCGTCTTCGCGGGGAGGGTCGGCATATCCAGCACGCTTCGATCCTCCGCGAAGCACACCTCGCCGCGGTTGCTCATCCAGCCCATCTCCTCCGCGATGCCGGCTGCCCTGGTATTCGGAAAGGGGTAGTAGACCCTGACCTGAACGAAATCCGGTTTGAGACGGCGGTTGAGGCGGACGGTGTCGGACTCGGTGATCTCGCTGCTGTAAGGCGCGCCGACGTAGTTGATGCTGCGCGTGCGGATTCCGCGGTCGCCGAGCAGTTCGAAGGCTCGCTCGATCTGGCGGGCGCTGGTGTCCATCTCGAGGATTTCGTTGCGGATGAAGTTGCTGCCGCTGACGATCTCAATCTCGGCCTCGTCGCACCCGGCCGCGTCAAGCGCCTCGACCGTCGGTTCGTCCACGCTGTTGGCGCGGAGGTGACAGGAAAACGGCAGTCCGCATCGGTGGGCGTAGACGTCGGCGAACGATTCCAGCCAGGCGTAGTCGAGGGCGAAGGCGTGATCCGGAAAACGCAGGCGCTGCGTCTCGGGGAAGTTCATGCACAACTCGTCGATCTCGTCGCAGACGTGGTCCGGCGATCGGCGGCGGACGAACCCGGGCGGGTCATCATGCAGCCCGCGCAGCGCGTCGTTCGTGCAGTAGGCGCAGCGCATCGGACACCCCCGGCTCGTCACGATGTCGAAGCAGGGGTGCGACGGCGGATATCCGAAGATCGACCGGTCCGCCGGGGGAAGCGCGTCAAGGTCGTCGATCAGGGGGGCGGGGCGGAACGTCGCCGGACGCCCCTCGCTGCGGAGCATGACGCCAGGGACGCGACTGTCCGACGCGGAGCCGCTCAGCCCCGAGCGGACCCAGCCGCGGAACGCTTCCTCGACTTCGCCGACAATGACGGCGTTGACGGCGGGCATGCTCAGCGCCGTCGAGGGCATCAGCGTGGCGAACGTTCCGGCGGCGACGATCGGTGGCGGACCAGTCTCGGCGAGCGCCCCGAGCGTCCTCCGCGCCAGATCGACGGCGGTTCCGTCGATGTGGACGAGGACGACATCGGGACAAGCCTCCTTCAGCGCCGCGCCCAGCGCGGCGGCGTCGAAGTGCGTGACGGGAATCAGCCGGGTCGTATGCCCGTCTGCCTTGAGCATCGCCGAAAGCACGCCGAGGGACGCCTCGTAGCGCGGTCCGACCGGTTCGCCCGGCGGTCGGCGGTAGCATTGCAGGAACAGGACGCGGCTCATGCGTCGCTCCGGTGCGGGTCAGCGCGGTTGAACGTGCCGCGGAACGGTCGTCTCGAACCCCGGTAACGGTGTTGGGCGGACCCTGTCGAACCCGCGTGCAAACCCTGGAACGATGCTTCTTCCCACTCCCGGCCTCCCCCCATCTGAGGCGCCCAGGTGCGGGGCCGGCGCCCTTCTGCGATAAGCGTAGACACTTGATTCGCCCAATTCAAGCGCGGAAGCGTAAATCCGCCGCCAAGAAAGTCTCCCCGCCCCTGTTTCGCTCCTGCGGGACCGTGATCGCCACGATGACGATGACGCCGGTTTGGCGCTTTCACCTCGGATGCGAACTCGCTAGGATGCTCCGCTTCCGCCCGATCGGGATCGGGTGGATCAACCAGGTTCACACAGGGATTTCAGCAATGTTGCGCACAAGATCGGCGGGGTATGCATTGGTGATCGCGGGGCTGATCGGCGGGGTGTCCCGCGCCGAAACGATCGAGGAGATCGAGAAGAAGCTGACGGAGGCGTATGCGAAGGTGACCAGTTACACGGCGAAGGTCACGGTGGACATGAACATGGACACCGGCGACGGCAACCGCACGACCTCCAAATCCGAGTCCACGATGGAGTGGATGCGCAAGGGCGACAAGGTGCTCATGCGCGCGGACTCGAAGACCTCAACGACCGCCAACTACGGCGGACAGGAAATGAAGATGGACAACGTCGGCACGATGATCTGTGACGGCGAGTTCCTTTACAGCGTTTCCGAAATGATGGGGCAGAAGTCGGCCGTGAAGATGGCCTACGACCCGAAGGCCGCCGGCGACGTCGCGGGCATGTTCAAAACGCTGCGGGAGCAGGCCGAGTTGAAGGTGCTTCCGGACGAGAAGGTCGGCGACGAGGACTGCTACGTCATCGAGTCGACGCCGAAGTCGACCGGCGCCAGCCCGATGCCCGGGGGCGGTGCGATGCGCATGTACTTCAGCAAGAAGTCCGGCATCAATCTCAAAGCCGTCGCTCTCGACGACAAGGGCAAACCCTTCAGCACGACGCTGACGACCGACGTGAAGATCGGGGCGAGCATCGCCGCGGACCGCTTCGTCTTCAAGGCGCCTGAAGGCGTGCAGGTGATGGACATGACGAAGCAGCAGCCGTAACGCCGCAACCGGTGCCGCCCGCACGACGATGCGGCATCCGGCGGATGAGCGAACTGAAGCGCATGCGGGGCGGCCTGATCAATCAGGCCGCCCCACCGCTTTTCGCCCCGTGCCCCCAGCCGTATCAGCTCCGCGGTTACTGCTCGCGGAGCACTTCGTTGATCATCCGCTGAATGTCCTGAGGCTGAAACTGCGTTCCCGTGCTCATCGGCGGGACGTGATACTCATCCACGCCGCCGAAGAAGCTCAGCAGCGGGATGCCCGCCGCAAGATCGGCGACCGACCCCGTGAAAACGTCGCTGCTTTGACGCAGGGCGACGCGGTCCGCATGCGCCTGCATCATCGCGTGAAGGTCGAGCACCGGCGCGGAATTGAAGTGCGGGACATCCGCCGTCAGGTCCGCTGTGTTGTAAATCGCCGTGTATCGGGTCTGACCGTCCTCGCCGACGAATTCGGGACCGCGATAAAGCAGCCCGTCCGCCCACGCGGCGCGCATGCGCGTCAGTTCCGCCCAGTCCGGCGGGTACGTGATGATCCGATTCCAGATCGCCGGATCCTCACCCCAGCGGGCCAGGCACGACTGCTCGTAGGCGGCGAACTGCGCGTCAACCCGGACAGGTCCGCTGCGCAGCCCGATGCCCACCTCCAGATTTGTGCCGGCGTCGGAGGAGGGATGCGGAGGTTCCGATGTCGCGGGGGCTGCGCTCTGCGCGGCGGCTTGCCGCGTTGTCCCGTCAGCAGGTGTTCCGTCGTTCGTTCCCAGATCCGAAATCGTGTGCGGTGTCGAACGACGGGCCGGGCCTGCCGCCACCGCGGTCGGCTGCGAACGTGCCTGAGCCTTGACGACCTCAAGGGACGCGCGAAGCGCATCCCGGTCGGCATCCGTCGGAAGCGCGGCGAGCTTGTCCAGCGCGGCGTTCGCGGCCGTAACGGCATCATCAACGCGCCCCTGCGCAAGACGGGCGCGAGCCCTCAGCAGTCCCAGGTGAATCTCGCCGATCGCCAGTTCCGACTCCGCCCGCGCCTGCGCCTTCAGCGCCGAAAGCACGGCGGCCTCATCCGGGGTTAACGCCCCGCGAGCCTCCTTGACGGTGTAGTATTCCAGGTCCAGCGCTTCACCCGGACCCCCGCGCGTGCGTTCGCGCTCCAGCAGCAGGAAGGCGTCATCCAACTGACCGGCCTCTCGCAGCACGCGGCTTGCCTGAATCACCGCGGCCCGCGGGTCGGCTGCGTAAGTCTGGATTCTCGACGGCGCCTCCTCTGGTCTCGCCGCCCCCCGGACCACCTCTGCGCTCAGCAACCCCAACGCCAGCGACCCACAGATTCCCGCAATTCCTCGGACCATCTCGATCCTCCCGCCTTGATCGTTGCCCTTCCGTCGACTCCCGGAGGCGTTCCCGCTGTGGTATGAATCGGATCATGATCGCTCGCCCCGAACATTATTGGTCCAGACCAGCAGGCCGATCAACCGACCTCCCGTCGTCAAATTGAATCGGTCAGCCCAAGGAATCCACGTCGGTTTGATGCAAACGCAGCGAAATGAGACCGGCATTCGCTCCCCTGCTTAGGGGGACGGGATCATCGGGCGTTCCGGGGAGAATAAATCATCAACGATCATGGGGGCGATTACCTGAAAAAGCACCTACTTCCTGTAATACCCCCCTTTTAAGACCGCCGTGTGAGTTCTGGAAAGGCTTCCTAAATCTGAGGCATTTTTCTGTCGGATGGGCATATTTTTCTGGCAACTCGCTCAAAGTCCCCTATAATTGGTGAGTACGGCGGCAAGGATGCTGGCGCCGGCCTCTAACCTAGGATGCGAGTGCAAAAAGTGGAACGTGGACAGACTCAACTACGTGTAGATGACCTTCATTTTTATCTGTATGAGCGGACGCTTCATCCGGAACTCTTTCAGATAAATAAAATTGCGCGCCTGCAGCAGCGGCGGTATTCGGCGGAAATCTGGGCGCTCGGGCTTGCGCACCTCGTGACGTTTCAGTTCGAGAGCGGCTTCGTCACCGAGTTGGTCTGCCCGCACAACGAAATCCTGCCGAAAGGCGGGCTTTCGACCAGCTTCCGGTTCCGCGGCGAGCGTGATCACACGCAAACGCTCGACAACGGGCTGACGTACATTCTGTCGAGCCAGGTCGAGCGGTTGACGCCGCAGGTGTTCCCGTCCACGCATCGGGATCTGGTGCGGCACGCGCAGCGCAAGGGTCTGTTCGTAACGTTCCCGGATCTGGAGATCGACGGCGTCGCGCCTTTCACCTACGTCGACTACGAGGCGCGGGACCACGAGTTCCACGTCTACGCGTATCACTCCTTCCCGGACGATCTGACGATCCTGAAGACGCAGTCGATCTTCGAGCTTCAACCGGAGCGGCGCTCGCGGTAGAGGCGGACGTCTCGGGACGCGGCGCCTGCGTTCACGATCAGCGACCCGCGATCCGATCGACGGCTTCGGCGTATTTCAGTGCGGTATTGCGCACGATCTCCTCAGGCAGCGTCGGACCGGGGGGCGTCTTGTCCCACCGGCCTTGCTCGACGAGCGTCGTCAGGTAGTTGCGGACGTACTGCTTGTCGAAGCTGTCCTGATCGCGTCCCGGCTCATACCGGTCGGCCGGCCAGAAGCGAGAGGAATCCGGCGTGAGCACTTCGTCGATGAGAATCAGTTCACCGCCGCGCTGTCCGAATTCAAACTTGGTGTCGGCGATGATGATGCCGCGCGACGCGGCGAATTCGGCGGCGTGAAGGTAGATCGCCAGGCTGCGGTCGCGCAGCGTCGTCATCACGTCGGCGCCGACCAACTCGCAGGCCCGCTCGAACGAAATGTTCTGATCGTGCCCCACCTCCTCCTTCGTCGCGGGCGTGAAGATCGGTTCAGGGAGTTTCTCGCACTGGCGCAGTCCTTTCGGAAGCGCGATCCCGCAGACGGCGCCGGTCTTCCGGTATTCACTCCAGCCGCTGCCCGCCAGATAGCCGCGGACGACGCATTCGATCGGAACGACCTTGGTTTTCCGGCATCGGATTGTGCGGCCGGCGAGTTCCGGCAGGTGCGCTTCCAGTCCCGCCGGAGCGCGATTTCGGATGACCTCGATCAGGTGGTGCGGGGTGATCCGATCAAGCTGTCCGAACCAGAATTCGGACAACCGGGTGAGCATTTCGCCTTTCCCGGGGATCGGCGTGGGAAGGACCACGTCGTAGGCACTGATCCGATCGGTGGCGACCAGCAGCAGTTCATCGCCGAGGTCGTAGACGTCGCGGACTTTTCCCCGCCGGACGGGAAGGTCGCCGATCTGGGTTCTGACCACCGGTTCACGTAGCATGCTCATGCTGATATTCCTCGTAAGCGGCGCGTTCCTCGACGGCGCCACGTTCGCGTGGCATAATAAGCTCAGGGTCGTACTCGTCCATCCCCAGCGCGGATCGCCTACGAGGGCGGCCCGGGGTTCCCGCGGGGGCGACGATTCCGCGGTCGGGAGATCTGCACGCATACTGATGCTGACGTTTGCCGTTCATCTGGAAAGCGACGGGTCCGGACCGCGGGCGCCTCTTCCCGGCGTCCACCTGATCGGGTCGGACGACGTTCCGCTGCGCGCGGAAATCACGTACCGGGACGGACTTCTGACCTGCCGGAAGCGCGCCGCCGGGCCTGCGGGCTTGACTGTGTTGTGGCCGATCGAGGGAGTCGGGCGGTTTCTCCTCGAAACCGCGCGTCTGATGGAAAGAACGAAGCCCTACGTTCTTCAACTGGAGTTGGCCCGCGGGCGCCTCATCCGTCTGTTTCAGAAGGTGGAGGAGTGGGGTCTGGCGGATCTCGACAAAACGGGCGCCTTCTCCACGCAACTGGCCGCGGCCCGCAAACTCCTGCTCGAGGGCATGCTCGCCGAGTCCGAGCGCGAGGCGGCGCGGCTGGGCGATCAGGCGGTCGCCGCCGCCGTCCGTCTCAGCGAGGAAATGACCGCGGCTTATTCGAGCGCTGCGCTCGAACGCCGGCGGTCGGCGCAGACCGGCGCCCGGCATTGGCTCGGCGTCACCCTGAAAGTGCAGGAGGACGGTTCGTTCTCACCGCCTCTTGAAGGGGTGGATTTCACGACGCTCGCCCTGCCCTGGCGCGTCCTTGAACCGGCGCACCAGAAGGTCTTGCTGAAACCTGCGGATGACGCCTTCGCCGCACTCGGAGCGAAGAAGGCGCCGGTGCGCGTCGGTCCCGTGCTGGATCTGTCCCCGGAAGGCGCGCCGCCCTGGTTAAACCGGTTTGAGGCGGATTTCGAGGGGATGCGCGACGCCGCGCACGACCACGTCAAGCGCGTCGTCAGCCGGTATGCCTCGCGCGTTCACTCCTGGGTCATCGTGTCCGGTTTGAACGCCGGGACGACGCTTCCTTTGACGTTTGAGCAAATCATGGAGCTGACGCGGATGTCAGCCGCCCTGGCCAAGCGTCTCGCCCCCGCCAGCCAGGTGCTGATCGAGATCGCCGCACCCTGGGGGGAATACTACGCTGACAACCCGCGCAGCATTCCCCCCAACCTTTATGCGGAGATGGTCACGCAGAGCGGCGTCGCGTTTGACGGATTCTGCATCGACCTGCGCTACCGTTACGGATTGAGGGATTTCTTCCAGATCGCAACGATGCTGGATCGTTTCAGCGTGTTCAACAAACCGGTGCATGTCACCGGCGTGCAGGCGCCGGCGGCCGCGTCCCCGGAGTGGATCGAGACGCACGGGTACTGGTCCCGTCCCTGGAATGAGACCACGCAGGCGGCGTACGTGCGTCGGTTTGTCGAGGTGGCGATGGGCAAGCCGTTCGTCGAGTCCGTCTGCTACGGACCGGTGGACGACGCGGCGTCGCCGGGCGACCCGCCGTGCGGTTTGCGTAATTCGAAGGGCGTCGCGCGACCCGCGCTGCGGGCGTGGTCGGCGTGCCGCGGCGCCCCCCCCCCTGCTCGCGGCGCATGAAGCCCCGGCGGCAAGGAGCGGAGGCGTTGCAACAGCCGGATCCAGCGAATCTCCCAGCGCCGACGGTTTCCCCGGCGTCGCCACCCGCGAGCTTCAACGTCGCGCTGGGCATCGTCCTGGCGGCGATCCTGCTTCACGCGGTTCACCTGGCGACCGTGAAAGATGATCCTCCACCACCTGGAACGGATCGGGCTTTGTGCATCGACCCCAACCGGGCGACATGGACGGAGCTGGCGGTGGTTCCGGGGCTGGGGCCGGTCCGGGCGCTGACGATCGTTCGGCATCGTCAAAGCCTCGTGGCGGCGAGTTCCTCCGTGGCGTTCCGGAACGTCTCGGCGCTGGATCCGGTCGCCGGCGTCGGACCCGCGACGATCGAAGACGTCCGCCGATACCTTCGCTTCACGGATGACGGATCCGCCCGGTCGACAGAGGCGGACGGACCGTAACCTCGCCCTGCAAAAGCGGGTCAACCGTTGCAGCGCCCGTGACCGGGGTTTATCGCGGCGCCGGGGCCTTGGTCTTGCGCCCGAAGATTTTTCCGAACAACCCTTCGCCTTCGCCCAAGGCGGGATTCTCCTCCCCGCCGACGAGGCGCTTGGCCATCTGCTGGATGGCGAGGCGGGCGGGACTGTTGGGTGCGTCCGCGACGATCGGGTGCCCCAGATCCAGCGCCGTCATCACCCGCTTGTAATCGTTGGGGATGATGGCGAAGGCGGGCTTGCCGAAATGCTGCTCGACATCGGCCTGTTTCAGCCTCTCGAAGCTCGCCTGGCAGCGGTTGAGCACCAACTCGATGCTGTCTTCCGGAACGTCCATCTGAAGGAGGCAGTCGCGGATGCGGATCGCGTTGCGGACGAAGGGCACGCCGAGCTGCGTAACGATCAGCACACGCTCCGCATGAAGCAGGGCCGCGCTGTTGAGGAAGTTGAAACCTCGCGGCAGATCCACGACGACGTTGGGAAAGGTCTCCGCCAGAAGCCGGAACGTCCGATCGACGTTCTCCGGACTGATCAGCCGGGCGTCCTCCAGGCGCTCCGGACGGGCGAGGAGGGACACCTTGCACGGAAGTTCGTGCAGCGCCTGTCCGACCATCATCCGGTCCGGCTCCATCCCCTCGCGGCAGACGTCCGCCAGCGTGTATTTCGGGGTCACGTCGAAGGCGCAGGCGACGTCGCCGAACTCGACGTTCAGGTCCACCAGCGCCGTGGGGCGCTCGGTCAGATGGGCCAGCTCCATCGAAAGATTGCACGCGACCGTGGTAGCGCCCGATCCGCCGGACGATCCGACGACGCAGATGCGCCGTGACTTGTGCGTGGCGTTCAGGCGGCTGGCGCGGATCTGGTTGATCGCGGACTTGAGGTCTTCCGGGTCGATCGGCCAGCAGACGAACTGCGCACATCCGGACCGCATGGCGCCGATGATGCTCGCCGGGTCGGTCGCCCGGCTGACGCCGATGATCGCCACCTGCGGCGCCGTGCGCACGATGCGCTCGACGACGCCCAGTCCGATGTTCCCGTCGTCGTCCAGGCTGACCGCAGCCATGTCCACCGCGGATTCCCGAACCCACTCCGAAAGATCCTCCCACTTCTGGAAGAGTCCGACGACTTGAAGCTGTCCGGTCGCCTCGAAGGGTTTGTTGAACGGTTCTCCGGGAACCGGCGAGGCCTCGAAAAGTGCGATCTTGATGTTTGCCACCACCGCGCCCTCAAAAAATAATTGCAGCTTGTGTTTAAAACGCCGGGCTTTCCAGAAATCATATCGACGAACCAGGGGCGGCGTTCCAGTTTCCTCTTCCAGGGGGCTGGGGAGGCGGGGGGCTTGACAGGGCAGCGATAAGCCTCAAACTACCTCCTGCTTTCAAGGAACCTGGTCACCTGACGACGGTTTGTCGCGGGCCGGTTCAGCAGGGTGTCAGACGGGGATCTTTGGGAATTGCTCAAGGAGTTGTGCCCGGATACCCGATAATGGCGAGAATGCCGGGTTCGGGCGAAAGCTGCGGACATACGCTGCAAACCCTCGTTGGCGCGGGGGGTGGTCGGCTGGGCGGGGGTGAATCCCGACTGCCGTGGGAAAGCGGTCCGGAGCGTCGCTTGACAAGGTGAAGCCCGTCGTAAGAATGTTGACCGTCGCCCGTAGGCGCGGTGCAGCCGGAAGTTTCCGGCTGACATCGGAGGCGGCAAAGCAGGTTGGGTTCGTGGCGCGGTGATAGTTGGATCCGGAACCTGCGATTTCGTAATGCAGCGGATCGGTCCGGGTGTTTCGGACCGGAAGCTGGGTTTGTTTTTGTGTTGATAGGTAGGCCAGACGAGGTGTCTGGTTAGGCGCTTCTGTTCGGCCACGTGCGGGTCGGCCCCGAGTCGGGCGGTACCGCAGCAATGCCGACAGTATTCTCTCTTTTAAGGAGGTCGTTTACGATGAAGAAGACGATGAAGAGCGCTGCGTTGGCGGCTCTGTGCGGCACCGTTCTCGGCAGCGGCTGCCTCGGGATCAACTGGCAGACCCTCCTGTGGGGTTCGGCCCTGTATGCCGGTCTCGAGTTCGTGACCGACAACGACGGCGTGTTCGACCTGTTCGAGAGCGGCAACGTCGCCGAGTAACTCACGCAACAAGTCAGAAGCCCAGAGTGCGGTCGCGGTGGCCGAATAAGTCTCCGCGATGCATTCAACGGCGGAATCGAGAGAACCGGGAGCAATCCCGGTTCTCTTTTTTTCGCCCGTCGGACGCCGACATCAACGTGGATGCTCTTACAGAACCGAACCGCGCCCGTAAAAAAGCGGAATCCAAGGTAGGATTTCAGATTTCGGACTCGGCCTGTCGCATCAGCGCCCGATCCGAAGCCTCACACCCGAACCCGTCAACTATGCTCTGAGCCGCGCCCCTACTGGACGGGGACGACGATCCGGGCCTGGACTTCGCCGGGCGAACCCGGGCGGAACAGCGTCAGCGTCGCGGCGCCCTCTCCCGGAGGCCGGTCGGTGATGAAACGGAAGTTGTACAGCGTGGACCAGCGGAGGGCGTTCGCGTTGACGTTCTGGTCAAACGTCTCCGCAGCCCAGCGGACGCCCGTTGAAGTGCGCGCCGCCAGCCAGTCCTGTCCGGAGAGGCCTTCGCCGCCCTCGCCCTCCTTCGAGCGGTAGGTGACGTCGTGAAACCCGGGGCTTTCGAGGAGTGCGTCGTCCGGCAGCGGAACCTCGAAGGCCTGCGCCGCCCGATGAGAGTTGTAGTTGAACACCGCGTACTCGTAGGCCCAGCGGCCCTGCCCGGCGGGCTTCGCCGTCCCGGCGACGTAGAAGCGCCCGTCGTCGGGAACATCGACGACGACGACCTGCACCTGCGGATCCGCCGCCGCCCAGGCGAGGATCGCCGGCTCGGTGCGCACGGTCTCGAACCGCGGGTCGATGAGAATGCGCATGCGGTTGCGACGGTTGTACACCAGCGCGCGTCGCCACGAGGCGTTGTTGTCATCATTGCCCCACGCGGCGTCGTCGGCGGTGACGTAATGCCCCTCGACGATGTACATCGCGCCGGGGTTCCGCGCCGGGTCGAGGTCGGTCTTTTCCACCATCAGGCGGCGCTGCTTCAGCGCCCCGTAGCGGAACCGGTAGGGAAACTCGAACTCGCCGGTCGAGGCGTTCACGGGAGTCCTCGGGCCGAGTTCATAAACGTCGCCGTTGACGTCGCCGCTGTAGGGGTCCGCGCAGTGGACGCCGAGCTCGCGCCCGTGCGTGTTGGCCTGGCAGTCGTCGAAGCAGAGGTTCTCCGACAGGGCGTAATACCCGTGCTTCAGCCAGCTCAGCCCGATCTGCTCGAAGCGCCCGTCCTTGAGGCGGTACATGTTCTGGGCGATGACCGGGTGCCGCGGCGTCTCATACTCCCACGCCAGCGGCATGTCGCCGATGTTGCACGACCACGTCCCGATCGCCAGCCCCACCGGGTCGCTCTTCCCGTTGAACCGCACGATCTCGTCGATGTCGCCGACGATGACGTCAGGTCCGACCTGCGCCCGCGCCGCCCCGACGATCAACCACCACGCAACCCCCCCCGCGATGATCCGCCGCATTGCCCGTCCCTCCTCCGGTGCGCCCCGAAGGCGCGCGGGCCGGCGCGCCTTCGGGAGTGCGACCTATTGTAGGGACGAGTCCCGCGAATCTCCACGGAAAAATCAGAACCGCTGGCGGGTCGCCTCCGCCACGCGGCGCAGGGCGACCACGTACGCCGCGACGCGCATCGGCAGCCCGGAGGCGTCGTACTCCGCGTACACCGCATTCCACGCCGCCAGCATCCGCGCCTCCAGCTTCGCGTTCACTTCCTCCAGCGACCAGTGAAACTGCTGGAGGTTCTGCACCCACTCGAAATACGAAACCGTCACGCCCCCGGCGTTCACCAGAATGTCCGGAACCACCGCAATGTCTCGCTCGCGCAGGATCTCGTCCGCGCACGGCGTCACCGGCGAGTTCGCGGCCTCGATCACCAGCTTCGCCTTCACCTCGTCGGCGTTGTCGCCGTCAATGACGCCGCCCAGCGCCGCGGGCACGAGGATGTCCACCGGCAGCGTGATCAGATCGTCGTTCGACACCGCCTGCGTCCCCGGGAAATCCACCACCGAGCCGGTCTTGTTGCGGTGCTGAATGAGCGCGGGGATGTCCAGCCCGCCGTCGTTGCGCACGCCGCCGCGCACGTCCGACACCGCCACGATCCGCCCGCCCAGCTCGCTGATGAACTTCGCCGCGAACGAGCCCACATTGCCGAACCCCTGCACCGCCACGCGCGCGCCCTTCAGCGGAATCCCCAGCGTCCGGCAGGCCTCGCGGGTGATGATGCTCGTGCCGCGCCCGGTCGCCTCCTCGCGCCCCAGCGATCCGCCCAGCGACAGCGGCTTGCCGGTGACGATCGCCGGCGTGTACCCGTGCTTCTTGCCGTACTCGTCCATGATCCAGGCCATCACCTGGGCGTTGGTGTTCACGTCCGGCGCGGGGATGTCGCGGTAGACGCCGAGGCACATGTCGATCTTCTGCGTGAACCCGCGGGTCAGCGCCTGAAGCTCGGAGCGCGACATGTTCGTCGGGTCGCAGGTGATCCCGCCTTTCGCCCCGCCGAAGGGAATGTCCACCAGCGCCGTCTTCCACGTCATCAGCGCCGCCAGCGAGCGCACCTCGGACAGGTCCACCTCCGGGTGGAACCGCAGACCGCCCTTGTAAGGCCCGCGCACGCCGTTGTGCTGCACGCGATACCCGTGGAACATCCGCAGCCTCCCGTCGCCCATCCGCACCGGAATCTGCACGATCAGCTCCCGGTACGGCGTGATCAGAAGCTGGCGGATGTCCTCCTCCAGCTTCATGTGCTCCGCCGCCGCGAGGAACTGCGTGTCGGTGATGCGGTTGAAGTCGATCGGACCGTGCCGCCCCTGCGCCCCGTCGCCGGACGGAGTCCCACCGCCGGGTTTCCCTGCGGCGGATGACGCTCCCGAAGGCGGGTTGGCGACGGCGGACGTGGACGAGGATCGCTTTCGAGACGGAGATGCAATCACCGGCGCATTCGGCATATACGGCTCCTGAAAGAAACGGCGAATCCGTCCACGAGATCGGCCTTCCGCCGGATCGGGTCATGCGCAACCCCGGTATCGGACCCAGGGGATGTTGTGCCTCCCGATAAAGCCTGTTTACGTGGTAGGAACGCGCCTTCGTGGTGTTCGGCGCAGGCGCGTCGGTCGCCGACTCCTCCCCGCTCCGACGAAGCATGTTCACACAGGGTTGTTTACACAGGGTACCGCCTCTCTCCGAGATGCGGCGTCAACGATCTGTCGAAGTGCAATGCCCGTTGAGATGGAAAGCCCGATGGGTTTCCGGATGCTTCAGTTCAGGCTGCCTCTTGGCTGTCGGTCGGTCCGTCCCCCCTTCCGCACTGATGCTGTAATTGTTCTTCCAATTCGGTGAGCACGCTCCGTTGCAGCGTTCAGCCGGAAGTCTCTGGCCGGTCTGCCCACGGTCGTCTCCAGGCGACGGGCCGTGGTGCACGCGCTCCGGACCGTTTCGTTGCGCGGGATCGGCGCGGCAGAAGATGCAGGAGCGATGCACGAAATGCGCTGCGCGGCGTCGGGTTCGGGTCGGACCGCCGGCGGGACGCGAAATCGGCGGGCAGATTGTAAGATGCTGCAAATACATGGGTTATATCTTGCGTGCGACCCGCGTGCGGCGTCGGTTCGGGGCGCCGCGGAGATTGTGGCACGCGACGTGACTAGGGACAGCCCGACGCGGGCCAGGAGGGCGCGCGGGTTGGACAGCGAGCGAACATGAGGACAGGACGCCTCAACTCGACAGACCTCACTTTCACGAGCGCGCTTACGCGCCGGACTCGCGTTCGCGGGTTCGACACGGCGCGAGGTGCATTCTTCGCCGTCGCGCCGTGCGGCTTGAACTGCGGCCGTCGGAAGGAGGCAAGACGGTGATTTACGGGCTGTATCTGTCGACCGCGGGGATGGAGGCCAACGAGTACCGCCAGAACGTGCTGGCGAACAACCTGGCCAACGCGGAGACCTACGGGTTCAAGCACGACCTTGCGGTGTTCTCGCAGCGTCCGACGGCGAGCCGCGTTGCGCCGGGGGGCATGCGCTTCGTCCACCCGGTGCTCGACGGGATGAGCGGCGGGCTGACGACGAAGCCGACGTATCACGCGCACGTGCAAGGCTCGATCGAGCACACGGATCAGCCGCTGGACGTGGCGATCGAGGGCGACGGGTTCTTCGCGATTCGGGATGGCGACCGGGTGCGGTTCACGCGCGACGGGCGAATGACGTTCAACGCCGACGGCGAGATGGTGCTGGCGGCGGGCGGCGGGCGGTTGCGCGTGCTCGATCAGGGCGGTGCGCCGATCCGTCGGATCGAGGGCGGCCCGGAGGCGCGGATCGACGGGGACGGCGTCGTGCGTCAAGGCGACCTGGAGATCGGTCGCCTCGGCGTCACGTCGTTCGCCGACCTCGATCGGCTGACCAAGGTCGGGCGGAACCTCTTCGAGGCCGGGGACGAGCCGGCGATTCCGCCGCAAGGGCGAATCATTCCCCAGGCGCTGGAGCGATCGACATTCGATCCGGTGACGGGTCTGGTGTCGATGATCGAGGCACAGCGGGCGTATGAGCTGAACGCACGGGTGCTGTCGCTTCAGGACGAGTCGATGGGCGAGGCGATCAACCGGGTGGGCAGGGTGGCGTAAGCATGACAAATGACGAATTGCAAATGCCGCACGGCAAAGGTTTCTTCGTAATGCGTCAGTTGACGATTGTGGCTTCACTTAAGGAAGGCGTGACCGTTCGATGGGTGTGACCGCACTACATTCCGCTGCGTCGGGCATGAGGTCGCTGGACGAGAAGCTCAACGTGGTCGCCAACAACCTGGCGAACATCAACACGGTGGGCTTCAAGCGCTCGCGGGTGAACTTTGAGGATCTGGTCTACCAGGTGAAGCGCGAGCCGGGCATCCCGAACCTCGACGATGAGCCGATCCCTCACGGCATCCTCGTGGGCACCGGGGTCAAGGTGTCGGGGACGCAGATCGACTTCAGCCAGGGATCGGTGGACACGGGCCGGCCTTATGACCTTCAGATCGAAGGTCAGGGCTTTTTCCAGGTTCGGACGGTGCACGATGGTCAGGAGGTCGTCGCGTACACGCGGGCGGGGAACTTCGTGCGCAATCCCGAGGGCAACATGGTGCTCGCCAACAGCGACGGAGCGATCCTCGACCCGCCGATCAACATCCCCTCGGAAGTCGGCGACGGGGACATCGTGGTCGGGCGCAACGGAGAGGTGCGCGTCCGCCAGCCGGGCAGCAGCGCCCTGACGACGATCGGGAACATTCAGCTCGCGCGGTTCGTGAACTCGGAAGGGTTGAAGCAGATCGGGCGCAATCTCTTCATCGAGACGGACGCCTCGGGGGCGCCGATCACGGGCGAAGCGAACCAGGACGGGATGGGGGCGATCAACCAGGGACAGCTCGAAATGAGCAACGTGGACCCGGTGCGCGAGCTGATCGACCTGATTCAGACGCAACGTGCGTTCGAGTTGAACAGTCAGTCGATCCAGACCGCGGACGAGTCGCTGCAGGTGGTGTCCACGCTGCGGCGGTAACGGGGAGGCGCGCTAAGCCGCGCCTCAGGCAAGGCCTTTGAAGGCGGACAGGGACGTCGGCATGAGTTACGCAAGCACAAGGAAGCGGCATCGGGCGCTGAGCGTCATCGCAAGGACGACGGTTGTCCTCGCCGTCGCGGCGCCAACCTTTGCGGAAGAGGTGCGCGTATACGCTTCCGCGGTGGTGACGGACGAGGTCATCCGGGTGCGCGACGTGGCGTCGGGGGATCTCGGGGCCGAGCCACTCTCGGTCGTCATCACCGAGGCTCCGGCGCCGGGCGAGCAGCGGCGGGTGGACGCAAACATGATCCGCACCTGCCTGCGCGATCACGGGGTGAACCTCGCCCGGATTCGGCTTCGGGGGTCGAGCGTCTGTCTCGTGTCGCGTCCGGTCGCGCTGCGACAGGAGGCGCCGAACGTGTTTCCGCAACGCCTCTCCGGCGAAACTCCCACGTCGGTCGACGGCGAAAGCGAGGCGGACTCGCAGTCCCTTCGAGCGTTTCTTGAGGCTGCGGCGACGCAGGAGCTGGCCCGTTACGGCGGGCGTGCGGAAGTGTCGTTTGAGGCGGATTCGCAGGCGTTCCTGGATCTGACGTCGCCGCCGATGACGTTCAAACTCGCGCGGCGGACGGGCGCGGTACCCGGGCTGGCGACGTTCGAGGTTGAGGTGTCGCAGGACGGGCGCGTGCTTCAGACGGTGGCGGTGAAGGCGACGGTGACGATGGTGCGCGAGGCGGTGGTGGCGTCGCGTCCGATCGTGAAGGGGACGATCGTGCTGCCGGAGGACGTGCGGGTGGAGTCGATCACGGCGCGGAGCGTTCAACAGGCGGTCGCGGGGGATCCCGTGCTGGTCGTGGGACGACGTGCGGAGCGGTTCTTCGCCGAGGGGGAACCGCTCGATCCGCAACAGCTTTCGGCGGTTCCGATCGTGTCGCGTCAGCAGGTTGTGCGCGTGGTCGCGGTGGTGGGCGGGGTGCGGCTGGAGAGCGTCGGTTGGGCGCTGGACGAGGCGGCGGGCGGACAGCTCGTTCGTGTGAAGCTGGCGGACCGACCTGACGAACCGCTGTCGGGCGTAGCGACGGCGCCGGGGGTGGTGACCGTCGGCGAGGCGCCGGCGGCGGTTGCGGCGGTGGACGGGAATGCCGCGGGAAGGCCTCAGGCGCGTCCCGCAATCCTGAAGGAGGGAGCGTAAGGCATGAGCGCAGCGCGGACAGCCGCTTTGATGATTCTGATGTCGGGGGTGTTCGCCGCCTCCGCATCGGCGCAGACGTCGTCGCTGGGGAAGCGGACGGAAGCGAAGATTCGCTCTGAATCCGAACCTGACGGGGAGCGGGCGGCGTCGGCGCCGACACCGCGGACGCACCCGGCGATCGAGCGGCGGTCGCTGATCGCCGTCGAGCCGCGTCCGCCGAAGACGTACGCGATCGGCGACCACGTCACGGTGATCGTGCGCGAGCAGCTTACGTTCGAGGCGGATCAGGACACGGAGTCGAAGAACAATTACGAGGTGTCGAGCGAGATTTCGGCGTTCGCCAAGCCGATCGACGGCGGGCTGGGGGCGACGACGTTCGCGCGGGGGCGCCCGAACATCGACTACAAATTCGAGCAGGACCGTCGCAATGAGGCGGACGTGTCGAGCCAGAACCGTCTCGTGACGCGACTGACGGCGGAGATCATCGACGTCAAGCCCAACGGGAACCTGGTCATCGCCGGCAAGGCGGAGATCAAGCACGGCGAGGAGGTGAGCCTCATCACGCTGACGGGCACATGCAGCAAGAAGAAACTCTCGCTGGACGACAGCGTGCTGAGCACGGACATCGCGGACAAGCAGATCACCGTGGTGAATCGCGGGTCGGTGCAGGACGGGGCGAAGCGCGGGTGGTTGTCGCGGATCATCGACACGGTGAGGCCGTTCTAGGGAATGAAGAATGCGGAATGAAGAATGCGGAATGCCCGGAACGGAGGCTGGATGATGAGTTCGGAACGCAGATATGACGTGACCGCAATTGCTTTCCGGGGCGGCACCACGAAAAGAAGGGCATCGGAAACGAAAATGAAGAATGAACCACCGAATTCGATCCGCGTCATTCAGCCTTCCGCCTTCAGCCTTCCGCATTCGGCGTTCGCTCGGGTCCGCGTGGGGGTCGTCGCGGTTGCCGCGCTGATTGTCATCGCGCCGGTCGCGTCCGCGCAGAGCGTGACCGCCCGCGTGGGCGATGTGACGCGCGTGCAGGGGCTGGGGAAGAACACG
Organism: Phycisphaerae bacterium; assembly: GCA_013360585.1. Classification (GTDB taxonomy): domain Bacteria; phylum Planctomycetota; class Phycisphaerae; order UBA1845; family UBA1845; genus JABWBH01. Next base: position 46,388 of record JABWBH010000012.1, read on the forward strand.
CTGATCGGGATGGGGCTGGTGACGGGTCTGAAGCAGAGCGGCGACGGGGCGAAGTTCCTGCCGACGATGCAGGCGCTGGCGCAGGAGCTGGGCTACTTTTCGGCGGGGGTGGAGGCGCTGGAGGACATCAAGGACGCGAAGGACGTGGCGATCGTGCGGCTGATCGCGACGGTTCCGGAGCACGGGGCGCGCGAGGGGGAGCAGATCGACGTTCATGTCTCGGCGTATGCGGCGAAGAGTCTGGAGGGGGGGCATCTGCTGGTGACGCCGCTGGTGTATGACGATCCGTCGGTGACGGCGATCCTGGCGAAGGCGGTGGGGCCGATTGAGGTTCAGGATCCGAAGCATCCGACGACGGGAATCATCCGCGGCGGCGCGCGGATCGAGGAGGACGTGTTTCACAGCGTGGTGGTGTCCGGCGCGGAACTTCAGCGCGCGGGCCTGACCAACGGGTGGATCCGCTCGGATCGCCGGTACATCACGTTCGTGCTGTCGGAGTCGCACGCGGGGTGGAGCACGGCTGCGGCGGTGGCGACGACGGTGGATCATGAGGTTCTTCCGGTGCTGGGGGACGAGGAGGCGCTGGCGGCGGGCGGTCGGGCGGCGTTGGCGGTGGATTCGAAGAACGTCGTGGTGATGCTGCCGGAGCATCAGCACGCGGACCCGGCGAGCTTCATCCGGGATCTGACGCAGTTGCCGCTTCTGATGGACTCGAACGAGGCGCGGGTGACGATCAACCGACGGCTCGAGACGATCGTCGTGTCGGGGGACGTGAAGATTTCGCCGACGGTGGTCTCCCATCAGGGGTTGACGCTGACCATCGCGCCGCCGGCTGCGGCGGGACAGACGGGGGCCGTCGAGCAGCAGGTGTTTGTTCCGCTGGATTCCGCGGGGCAGCGCGGGAGCAACATGGTGCAACTGCTGGAGGCGCTGAACCGCCTGAAAGTGCCCTTTGAGAACCGGGTGCAGATTCTGACGACGCTGAAGCAGTCGGGGTCGCTGCATGCGCGGGTGAGCGAGGAGTCCTGACGGCGCCCGGAGCGCCGTCAAGCTGGAGGGCTGAGACATGATCGGTTTCGTGCAGGGGGAGTTGCCGCCGCCGGAGTCGCCGGGACTGCGGAAGGCGGCGCAGGAGATCGTTGGCCGGACGTTTTACGGAACGCTTCTGGCACAGGCGCGGCAGTCTTCGTTGAAGACGGGACTGATGGACGGGGGTCGGATGGAGGAGGCGTTCGGAGCTCAGCTCGACGCGATCTACGCGGAGAGCCTCGGGGCGTGGGAGAAGCGCGGGCTGGGCGAGGCGCTGTACCGGCGGCTGGTGGACCAGCAGGTCCGGATCGACGCGGCATCGGGCCGGAAAGGAAACGAGACGGGCGCATGACGACGACGCTTTCACAACGTCTGCGGGATCTGGTGCGTCTTCTGGACGACATGCACGCGCTGCACGGCGAACTGCTTTCGGCGGTGCAGGACAAGATCGGCGCGATGCGGCGAGCGGACCGGGAGGGGGTTGCGACGGTCATCGAGCGGGAGCAGGCGCTCATCGAGCGTGTGCAGGAGCGCGAGTCGTGCCGGCGGATGTTGATGGATGCGATCGGGCGCGAGCTGGGGATGTCGCCGGCGGCGGCGCGGAAGATGAACGCGGCGGCGCTGGCGGAGCGGCTGGACCGGCCCAGCGGCGCGCGTCTGCTGACGGCGGCGCGATCGTTGCGTGAGGCGGCGTCAGAACTGGCGAAGGTGAACCGCGTGGCCGGGCGGATGAGCCGGGAGATCGTCGCGCACCTTCAGCGGGTGTTCGAGTCGATCCGGGAGGTCGGGGCGGAACCGATCGGGTACGCCCCGACGGGGACTCGGACGTCCAGCCTGGAGCAGCGGCTCGTGGATGCGGTGGGGTAGACGAAATGCGGAACGGTGTGACGGAAGGCCGAGGGCGCTGAGACGTCCTGCGCGGCAACGAATCAGAGAGAAGACGAGTCCTGTGTCATTCCGGCGGCGCTCAGAAGAGATGGAGCCCCCCGCTTCCCCGCGGGCGCGGCTCGGTTCAGGAACAACGAGTAAGGCGAGAACACGATGGGGTTGATGAATTCAGCGTTGCACATCGGCCGGAACGCGCTGCTGGGGTATCAGGGGGCGCTTCAGGTTGTCGGCAGCAACATCAGCGGCGCGGGCAGCGCGGATTACACGCGGCTGACGCCGCAGTTGGACTCGCTGCCGAACCTCGGCGGGGTCGCGCTTCAGCCTGGGGCGGGGGTCGCGCTGACGGACATCCGGCGGAACATCGACCTGGCGCTGGAAAACCGGTTGCGGCTGTCGACGGCGGAAGTCGAGTCGCTGTCGAAGCAGCAGGCGGCGCTGGCGGAGATCGAGACGTACTTCGACGATCTGGACGGCACGGGGATCCCGACGCTCCTGTCGGAATTTTTCGGGGGATTCGAGGCGGTCGGCAGCGATCCGGAGGCGGACCGGGGGCTGGTGGTGCGCAAGGGGGAGGAACTGGCTGGGCGGCTGAAGGCGCTGCGGGGGAAGCTCGGGGAGCTGGGCGAGGGGCTGGATTCGCAGATCGAAGAGCTTGCCGTGGTGGCGGACGATCTGGCGGAGCGGATCGCGGAGTTGAACGGGCGCATCACGGTGGCGGAGGCGCGATCGCGCGGAGACGCCTCCGGATTGCGCGATCAGCGCGACGCCTTGTTGCGCAAGCTCGGGGAGCTGGTGGACGTAACGGCGCGGGAGCAGCCGAACGGCGTGATGAACGTCTACATCGGCAGCGAAGCGCTGGTGCAGGGCGGATATGCGCGCGGTCTGACGACGGCGACGCAGGTGGTGGACGGGTTCCGCCGGACGAGCGTGGTGTTTGCGGACAGCGGCGCGGTGGTTCGTCCGCAGGGCGGGCAGATCGCGGGGTTGATGCAGGCGCGGGACGTGCAGGCGTTCGGACGGATTCAGGAGCTTGACGCGTTTGCACAGGGCCTGATTCAAGCGGTGAACCGCGTACATGCGGACGGACAGGGGCTTTCCGGTTTCTCGTCGCTGACGGGCACGTACGGCGCGCTGGCGACGGACGCGGCGCTGAACAGCGCCTCCGCGGGACTCCCCTCCCCGGTGCAGAACGGCGCCTTCCACGTCGTGGTCAGCGACGGGACGCGCGTCGGGTCACGGGTTCACGTCGTCGCGGTGGACCTGGACGGGCTGAACGGGGATGACACGACGCTGGCATCGCTTGTCGAGCGGTTGAACGCGATCGATCACCTTGAAGCCACGCTGACTCCGGACAACCGTGTTTCGCTGACGGCGGACGCGGGGTTCACGTTCTCGTTCGGGCATGACGGGCAGCGAGCGCGCAGCGACACCTCGGGAGCGCTGGCGGCGCTGGGGTTAAACACGTTTTTCGACGGCACGAACGCCGCGGACATCGCCGTCAACGACGCGGTCGGCGGGGATGCGCAGAAACTGGCGGCGTCCACCGTGTTCCGGTCGGGACAGGGGGACAACGCGGCGGCGCTGGCGCAGTTGCTGGACACGGCCGGCGCGGGCTTCAACACCCCGCCGGTGCAGGCGCGCTGGGACGCGATGGCGGGGGACGTCGCGGTGAGCGCGGCGGCGGTGAATTCGGCGCTGGAAGGCGCGGACGGAATCCGGTCGTCGCTTCAGGCCCAGCGGGAAAGCATCAGCGGCGTCAGTCTCGATGAGGAGGCGATCGAGATGATCAAGTATGAGCGCGCGTTTCAAGGCGCGGCGCGGTACGTCAGCGTGGTGGATCAGTTGATCAACGAAGTGATGAACATCGTGTAACGCGGGGCAAGGAGCGCGGAGAAATCCGGAGTTGCTTGCGGCGAAGCCGGCGGAGCGGTCCGCCTGTGCGGGTTTGTTGCGAAAAAGGCAGGCAAGACGATGGCCGTCAGTCCCGTCAATCTAGCGAGAATCAGCCAGAATCTGCGGTTGAACCTGACCGTGGATGCGATCACGCGCGGTCAGCGGGCGCTTTACATGAACGAAGTGCGGATCGCCGCGGGGCGATCGTTCGTGACGCCCAGCGAGGATCCGGTGGCGGCGGCGCGGGCGCGCGAGTTGCACAATCAGCTCGCCCGCCAGAGTCAGTTGTCCGCGAATCTTCAGGCGGGTTCGGACCTGCTGACGGCGGCGGACGGGGCGCTGACCGACGTCGGCGATCTCCTGATCCGGGCACAGGCGGTGGCGAGCCAGAACATCAGCAACCTGACCAGCGAAGCGGAGCGGGAGTCGGAAGCGGAAGTCATCGCTTCGATCCTGCACGAACTGGTGAACGTGGGGAACCGTCAGTTCGGCGACCGCCGACTTTTCGCGGGGCGCGACAGCGGGGTGGCGCCGTTTGTCGAGGGCGGCGGCGGAATTCTGTACCAGGGAGACACGGAACCGCTGCGGATTCATGTCGGCGACGGTCGGATGGAAGTGGTGTCAATGCCGGGGCACGAGCTTTACGGGGCGGCGAGCGCGTCGGTAGCGGGCGGCGCGGACCTGACTCCGACGCTGCTGCCGGACACGCGGCTGGAAGACCTTGACGGAGCGCTGGGCAAGGGCATCCGCAAGGGCGTCCTGACGTTCAACGACGTGGGCGGCGCCGGGGTGTTCAACGTTGACCTGACGACGGCGGACACGATCGGGGACGTCGTGGATTTCATCAATGCGGCGGCGCAGTCGGTCGGCGCGAGCCTCACGGTTTCACTGACGGAGACGGGGTTGCGGCTGGATCCGGGAAGCGGCGAGGTGCTGATTGAGGACTCGGGATCAGCGGACCTGGCGGCGGACCTGGGCCTGACGATCCGGGAGCGGATTGAAGATGTGCTGGACGGAACGACGCTGCGTCCGAGGCTGACGCCGCTGACGCCGGTGAGCGCGTTGGGGCTGGGCGAGGCGCTCGACCTGGAGAGCGGGCTGATCATCAGCAACGGTCCGAACACGGCGACGATCGATCTGTCCACGGCGGAAACGGTTGAAGACGTGCTGGCGGCGATCAACAGCGCGGGGGTGTTCGTCGAGGCGCGGATCAGCGAAGACGGGCGCTCGATCGACCTTTTCAGCCGGGTGTCGGGGGTCGATCTTCGGGTCACGGAGAACGGCGGCACGACGGCGACGGACCTCGGCTTGCGAACGATGTCGGAAACGACGCTGCTGTCCGAGCTGAATTACGGGCGCGGCGTCGAGATGAACACGGATCCTGACGGATCGGACCTGGTGATCAAAGATGACACCGGCGCGACTTTGTTCGAGGTGCGTCTCGCCGGGGCGCTGACGCTCGGCGACGTGGTGGATCGGATCAATGAGGCGGCGGAGGAGGCGTCGGCGTCGGTGCGGGCTGAGCTTTCGGCGGATCACAATGCGATCCGGTTGTTCGACGGCGGCTCGATCGGACGGACGCTGGCGGTGGAAAACGCGGTCGGATCGTATGCGGCGGAGGATCTCGGGTTGACGCGGGCGACGAGCGGTCCGCTGGGGGGCGTGATCGGGCGCGACGTGCATCCGGTGACGGCGCCCGGGGTGCTGGACGCGCTGATCCGCCTGGAGGGGGCGTTGCGCGGCGACGACGACAAGGAGCTGTCGATCGCGGCGGAGCGGGTCGAGACGATCGTGGACGAGCTGATCCGCGAGCACGGGATCATCGGCGCGCGGGCGGCGGCGCTGAACGCCGAAGTGAGCCAGATGAAGGATGCGTCGATTTCGACGGAGGTGTTCCTGTCGCAGGTGGAAGACCTGGATTTCACGAAGGCGATCAGTGAATTGCAGTCGGCGCAGACGGTGCTTCAGGCGAGCCTGATGACCAACTCGCGTCTGCTGAACGTGTCCTTGATGGATTACTTGTAAGAACGATCGTCAGCGCCGCAGGCGTGGCCCGGCGGCGCGGGCGAGTGCAAGGCCTCCCGCCGCGTGCGGGGACCGCGCGATGGATGCGCGGGTGCGGACCTCGGGGTTCGCGGGCTTTCAGGGAAGGGCCGCACGGAGTTTCGGGTTATGATCATTCAGACGTCCCGTTTCGGTCAGCTCGTGGTGGACGACGCCCGGCTGATCACGTTCCCCGAGGGCATTCTCGGGTTTCCGCAGCAGCGTGAATACGCGCTGATTCAGACCGGGGAGGGGAGCGCGTTTTACTGGCTGCAGTCCGTGGACCGTCCGGAGCTGGCGTTCGTGGTATGCGACCCGCGTTTGTTCGTGTCGGATTACCAGGTGCCGGTGAACCGTGAGGAGCTGGCGGGGATCGGGATCTCGGATTCGTCGGACGCGCAGGTGTTCATCATCGTGAACAAGGTCAACGGCATGTTGACCGGTAATCTTCAGGGTCCGCTGGTGATCAACGTGGCCAGCCGCCAGGCCCGGCAGTGGGTGCTGTCGGACCGGCGTTACGGGACGAGGCATCCTCTGATGCGTCTGCCCGAACCTGCGGCGATGGAGCTGAGTGCGTAGGCATTCTGACTCGCGTCGGAGTTTCGGGGAAGGGAAGAAGGAACCGCGAAGCCGCGGGTCGGGACCGGCGTGCCGTCCTTTCAGGGCGTGGGCGCGGGGTTCGGCGGGCGGGTTTCGCAAGGCGCCCTTGCGCATCAGGAAGGAGCCGAACAATGCTGGTGCTCTCACGAACGTGTGATGAAGCAATCATGATCGGTGACGAGATCCGAGTCACCGTGGTGGATATACGAGGAGACAAGGTGAGGCTCGGCGTGACGGCGCCCCGTCACGTCAAGGTTCACCGACAGGAAGTGTTTGACGCGATCCAGCGGGAGAACCTCGAGGCGGCGCGTCTCGAACCCGGGCAGATCGGCGTGGTGTTCGAAGGATACGTTGAACCGAATCCGGCGTCGGGCGCGTCGATCGTGGAGGCGTCTTCGGGGTCGATCGAGACGAGCGTCGCCCGGGCGCGCCGTCGGGAGCCGGAAGGTCAGGGTTTGCGTGCGCGTCAGAAAACGCCGGCGAGGCGGATGACGTCGGACGTGGAGTGCGCGGCGAAAGGATAAAGAAACAGGAGCCCCCGCGCCGGGGACCGCGGTGATGGAAGCCTCTCAGAAGGGCGAACCGCGGCGGCGACGCCGGGATCCGCTGGTGGGTCGAAGGCGTGGACGGGGATGTCAGGGAGGATTGCTCATGTCAACAATTAACTCGAATGTTCCGGCGGTCATTGCGCAGCGGCACCTGTCGCAGTCGCAACGGGCGCTGGCGCAGTCGCTCGAACGTCTGTCGAGCGGTCTGCGGATCAACAAGGGGTCGGACGATCCGGCGGGGCTGATCGTCTCGGAGCGGCTTCGGGCGGAGATATCCGCGGTCAATCAGTCGATCGACAACACGTCCCGCGCGATCAACGTCATTGCGACGACGGAGGGCGCGCTGGACGAGGTGGCGGCGCTGCTGATCGACATCAAGGGTCTGATCGTGGAGGCGGCGAACCGGGGCGCTTTCTCCGACGAGGAGATCGAGGCGAACCAGCTTCAGATCGACTCGGCGATCGAGTCGATCTCTCGGATCGCCAACACGTCGACGTTCGCGGGTCGGAAGCTTCTGAACGGACAGCTCGACTACGTGACCAGCGGGATCAACACGGCGGATCTGGCGGACGTCAACGTGCTGTCGGCCAAGTTCGGCAACCGGGACTACATCCCGGTGAACGTCAACGTCTCGCAGTCGGCGCTGACGGCGCAATTGAGCTTCGCCAACGTGCCGCTGCCGAGCGCCGTGACGATCGACCTGTCGGGTCCGGACGGGATCGTGACGCTGACGTTCCCGGCCAACGCCAGCGCCGTGGACATTGTCACGTCGATCAACGCCCAGGTGGACGCGACGGGGATCAGCGCCGTCGCCAGCGGGACGACCGGCGTGAACATCAACAGTCAACGTTACGGATCGGAGGCCTTCGTCAGCGTTTCGAAGGTGAGCGACGGGGGCAGCTTCGACGTGACGGACCGCAGCGGCGCGACGGTGAACCGGACGGTCGGGCGCGATGCGCTGGCGACCATCAACGGCGTGCAGTCGATCGCGGACGGTCTGAAGCTGTCGATCAGTTCGCCGCTGCTGAAGCTGGAGCTGACGCTCGATCCGGACTTTGGCGCGGGATTGACGGACTTTGCGGTGACGGGCGGCGGGGCGCTGTTCCAGCTCGGGCCGGACGTCAACACGAACCAGCAGGAGAACATCGGGGTCAAGGCGATGCAGGCCAACAAACTGGGCAACCGCATCGTCGGCTACCTGTCGCAATTGCAGAGCGGACAGGAATACGCACTGCGGGAAGGTGAATTCAAACAGGCGAGCGACATTCTCAACGAAGTGATCACGCAGGTGTCCGTCCTTCGCGGACGGCTGGGGGCGTTCGAGCGCAATACGCTGCGCACGAACATCAACGCCCTGCAAATCACGAGCGAGAACCTGACGTCGTCGGAATCGACGATCCGGGACACCGACTTTGCGCAGGAGACGTCCGAATTGACGCGGGCGCAGATCCTCGTGCAGGCGGGCAACTCGATCCTGGCGATCGCCAACGCACAGTCGCAGAACGTCCTGACGCTGCTGGGCGGGTAAGCGGCCGTCGCGTCAACATAGACGGGCAGGTCTGACAACTTGAAGAACCGGGAGCGGCGGACGCGGGGGCTCCCGGTTCTTCTTCTGTTACCGAAAGCGCATGATCTCTTCCTGATCGCGAGGTGGATCGCTTAAACGTCGGGCATGCTTCAATCGGGGTTAAGCGAAACCAGTTGAGGTCGAGTGTCGCGGAAACAGGCGACATAAGACAGGCCGCTGGTACGAGCGAGAAGGATGGCGTCGTCGAAGCCGGCGCCGATGTCATCCGCGCGGTGGGCGTCGGAGCCGAGGGAGATCGCGCGGCCGCCCAGTTCCGCGTAACGGCGAAGCACGGCGGGGCCGGGCATCGGCTCGTCGAGTCCCTGGCGCCAGGTGGAGGTGTTGATTTCAGGGATCAGACCGGCGTCGAGGCAGGCGCGGAGGATGCGATCGATAACATCCGCGTTGGCATCGACGCTCTCGTCGGCGAAGAACCGGCGCGTGTAACGTTTCACCAGGTCGAGGTGGCCGAGGATGTTGAAGACCGGCCTGCCTCGTCGGTTGACGTCACGGGCGAACTCGACGGCTTCGAGCAGGTGTGCGAAGTACCGGCGCGAGCCTTCCGGCACGGAGAGGTTCTCCCAGGATTCCCGCAGGTGAAGGAGGCGGTGGTCGATCGCGTGTAAACTGAGAATCACGCAGTCGAAGTCGCCGTCTGCGAGGAAGTCGAGGGTGAAATCGAGGCGCTCGCGGTAGTAACCGACTTCGACGCCCTGTCCGATGAAGATGCGTTCGCCGAATTCCTCACGCAGGCGGCGGATCGTCCCGGTGTACGCCTGATGATCGTAGACGCACTCGCGCCACTCCTCGGGGTGCGGGTCGAAGTGTTCGGTGAAGATGAGTCCGGCGAGTCCGCGGTCGATTGCGGCGCGGACGTTGTCCTCCGGCGGCGTCTGACAATCGAAGGAATGCCGGGAGTGCAAATGCTGGTCGTAACAGAAGTCGAGTTTCATGTCCGGCGGACGTCCCGCGCGATCGGCGTGCCGGGCTGACGCCCCGCCTTCGCCTTCGCCCGCAGGGGATCGTAGCGACTTTCGCGGTGCGTGGAAACGCGGAATACCTGCCGTGGCGATGACGGGCGCAGCGATCCGACGTACACTCGAGGCGTGAAGCGTGATCGCGTGGGCATGACGGATCGGATCCTCGCTAGGTTAGCGAAGATGCATGTGCGCGGGCAGATGCGGCGGTTCTTCCGCGCTGCGGAACGTGCCTCGAAGGTTCAGCAGGAAGGTCTCCTGCGTCTGCTGCGGCGGCGTGCGGGCAGCGCGTTCGGGGTCGAACACGGATTCAGCGACATTTGCAACGTGAGGGACTTTCAGTCGCGCGTTCCGGTGCGGACGTATGAGGAGTTCGCACCTTATCTGGACCGGGTGCGGCGGGGTGAGACGACCGCCCTTCTCGCTCCGGATGAACCCATCTTGATGTTTGCGACAACCAGCGGGAGCACCGACCGGCCGAAGCACGTGCCGGTGACGCCGTCGTTCATTGCGGACTACCGGCGGGGGTGGAACATCTTCGGACTTAAGGCGCTGCTGGACCACCCGGATTGCTTTCTTCGGGGGATCGTTCAGGTCGTCTCCCGGATGGACGAGTCGCGGACGGAACTGGGCGTTCCCTGCGGGTCGATCTCCGGACTGCTGGCCGCGACGCAGAAGCGGCTGGTGCGGAAGTATTACGTCGTGCCGTCGCAGACTGCGCTGATCGCGGATCCGACGGCGCGGTACTACGCGGTGATGCGTTTTGCGGTCCCGAGGGACGTGAGCTGGATCGTGACGGCAAGTCCGGCGACACCGCTGAAGCTTGCGAAAACGGCCTCGGAACATGCCGAGCGCCTCATCCGCGACCTCCGGGACGGAACGCTCTCACCGCCGGGAGAGCGGGTGCCGGCGCATGTTCTGGCGCTGCTGTCCGAGGGTCTCAAACCCGATGCGGAAGCCGCGCGACGGTTGGAGGACATCCTGACGCGTGAAGGCGTGTTGCGACCCTCGCATTACTGGCGGCTGGGGTTTCTGGCGAACTGGACGGGCGGGACGCTGGGGCATCACCTCCGAGAGTTTCCGACGTGGTTCGGGGCGACGCCGGTCCGGGACATCGGTCTGCTGGCGACCGAGGGGCGTGTGACGTTCGGGATCGCGGACGGCACGTCGTCGGGGGTGCTGGACGTGGAAGGCGGGTTCTTCGAGTTCCTGCCGTCCGAGGAAAGCGCGGGAGGAGGAGGGCACGCGCTGACCTGCGAAGCGCTCGAGGTCGGCGCGGAGTACCGCGTGATTCTGACGAACGCTTCCGGGCTGGTGCGGTACGACATCGGCGACCGGGTGCGCGTCACGGGCTACGTCGGAACGGCGCCGTTGCTGGAGTTTCTGCACCGCGGGGCGAACGTAGCGAGCGTCACGGGAGAGAAGCTGACGGAGTGGCAGGTGGTGCAGGCGTACGCGCGAGCGCGGGGCTCAAGCGGCGAGATAGGCGATGTCTTCGTGCTGTCGCCGCAGTGGGGGGATCCGCCGTGGTACCGTCTTCATGTGGAGCCGGGCTGCAACGAGATACCCGCCGCACGACTGGCCGCTGCGGTGGATGAACAACTCTCCGCACTGAACGTCGAGTACGCACAGAAGCGGCGGTCGGGGCGGTTGGGGGCGGTGGAGGTCAACGTCGTGCCGACCGGTTTTCTGACATCCCTGGACCGCGAACGTCAGGCGGCGCGCGGCGGCGCGCATGAGCAGTTCAAGCATCAGTATCTTCATGCGTCGCCGGGGCTGGACTCGGGGATTCCGGTGGGGACGGAGGCGCCAGGCTCACCGAGCGGCGCGGCGTGCAGCCCCGCGCCTGTCCCCTCTGGGGCACGAGACCCGCGTCGCGTACAATCCCGGAATGACTGAATCCGAACCCGCCGCGTTCCGAGCTGACGAGTCCTGCGCCCGCGCGCTTGACGCGGCGGATGTCCTGATGAGGTATCGGGCGTTGTTTCACATTCCGAAGCGAGATGACGGGTCTGCCGTCATCTACTTCTGCGGAAACTCGCTGGGGTTGCAGCCGAAATCGGTGCGCGGATCGATCGAGCAAGAGTTGGAGGACTGGGCACGGCTGGCGGTGGACGCGCATTTCGACGGGCGCACGCCGTGGTACTCGTATCACGAGGTTTTCCGGGAAAGCGGCGCGCGGCTGGTGGGTGGGCGTCCGGGCGAAGTCGTCTACATGAACGGCCTGACGGTAAACCTTCACCTGCTGATGATCAGCTTTTACCGGCCTTCGCGATCGCGTCCCTGCATTCTGATGGAGGACACGGCTTTTCCGTCGGACACTTACGCGGCGCGAACGCAGATCCGGCTTCACGGCTTCGATCCGGAAGAGGCGCTGCTGATCGCGAAGCCTCGATCCGGCGAATACTCGCTGCGTACCGAGGATCTTGAGTCGCTGATCGATCGGGAGGGGGATCGGATCGCGCTGGTGCTTTTCGGCGGCGTGAATTACTTCACGGGTCAGGTCTTCGACATCGAGCGGATCGTTCGCGCGGCGCGGGCACGGGGTTGTGTCGTGGGTTTTGATCTGGCGCATGCGGCGGGCAACGTGCCGCTGCGGCTGCATGACTGGGGCGTGGACTTCGCGGCGTGGTGTACGTACAAGTATCTGAACTGCGGTCCGGGATCGGTGGCGGGTGCGTTCGTACATCAGCGGCATCACCGGTCGGCGTCGCTGCCTCGGCTTGGGGGGTGGTGGGGCAACGATCCGGCGACGCGTTTCCGGATGCACCTGAACACGGAGTTTGTTCCGGTCGAGAGCGCGGAGGCGTGGCAGGTGTCGAACCCTCCGATCCTCTCGCTGGCGGCGCTGAAGGCGTCGCTGGCGATCTTCGACGAGGTCGGGATGGCGGCGTTGCGGGCGAAATCAGAGCGTCTGACGGGCTATCTCGCACACCTGATCGACGAGCTGGGGCGCGACCGGACGGGTTCTCCGCGCTACGAAGTCATTACACCCCGCGATCCTGCCCGTCGGGGATGCCAACTTTCAATCCTCGTGCATGACCGGCCGAAGGATTTGTTCCGGGCGCTTCAGGCCGAAGGCGTGGTGTGCGACTTCCGGGAGCCGAACGTCGTCCGGGTGGCTCCGGTTCCGTTGTACAACACGTTTCACGAGGCGTGGCGTTTCGCGCAGGTGCTGGCGCGGCACGGCTGATGCGTGGTTCGACGGTTGACGGCGACACCGAAGCGATGGGCGACGCACCTGGGCTGCATTGCCGGTTGGGGATCGGCAAGTAAACTAGCGGCGGCAGGATGAAGACGTTGGGCGTAAACCGGTCAGCACCCCGGCCTCGGGAGAAGAAACGAGCTGCTGCTTCACAGGCGAGGTTCAGTTTTGCGGTAAGCGTCAAAGGCGACGCGATCTCGGGAAAGTCAAATGCTTCAGCAAAGGTGGTCGCGGTTTTTCGGGCTGGCAGCCGTGGCGGGATGCGTCGTCCCGGCGTGCGGGCAGATATCGGCGGAGCGTTTTCAGGCCCACGTAAAGTATCTGGCGTCTGACGAACTGGAGGGTCGGGGGCTGGGAACCCCTGGAATTCAAAAGGCGGCGAACTACATCGCGGCGCAGTTCCGCGAGATCGGGCTGGAGCCGGGCGTCGGCGGAACAAGTTATTTTCAGACGTTCGAGGTGGCGACGCGCAAAGAAATGACGGCGGACACGCGGCTCACTGTCGCGCCGCTTCAAGGGGCGATCTCAGCCGGAACGGATTATGTGCCGCTGCCTTTCTCCTCGGACGCGGCGTTCGACGGTCCGGTGGTGTTCTGCGGATACGGGATCGACTTTGAGGAGCGGAAGCAGACGGATTTCGCCCACCTCGACCTGGGGGGCAAGGTGGCGTTGATGTTCCGTGGCGCCCCGAACACGTGGTCTGACGACACGGAGACGATGCGGCACGCGATGGCGCGAACGAAAGTTTACGCCTGCCGGGACCGCGGCGCGGCGGCGGTGTTGTTCGTCTCCCCGATCCCGAAGGAGGGAGCGCCGGAAGGATTGCCGTCGTTCGACGGGTCGGTTCCGGACGCTTACGGACTTCCGGCGATGCAGGTTTCGCGGGAGCTTGCCGATCGGATGCTGATTGCGGCGAAGATGGACACGCTTGAGGCGCTCCAGCGGCGGATTGAGAAAGGGGAGGTGGTTTCCGGAGCGCTGGCGGAGGTGAAAGCCTCGGGCCGGGCGGGAGTCAAGCAGCTCAAGGCGGAAGTTCACAACGTCGTGGGGGTGCTTCGCGGGAGCGCGACGACCACCGTCGAGTACATCGTCATCGGGGCGCATTACGATCACCTCGGGAAGACGATCCCCTGGCAGCGCACGTTCAAGGCGGGTCAGCTCGCGGAAGCTGAGCAGGCGCCGCAGATTCATAACGGCGCAGACGACAATGCCTCGGGAACGGCCGGGGTGATTGAGTTAGCGCGGAAGTTCGCCGCCGGACCGAAACCGAAACGAAGCGTGGCGTTTGTGGCGTTCACGGCGGAGGAGTCTGGGCTGCACGGAAGCCAGTATTTCGTCGATCACCCGCCTCTGCCGGGGCTTGAGAACCCTCACTCGGGGGCGAGGATGGTCGCGATGGTGAACATGGACATGATCGGGCGGCTGTCGTCGGACGCTCTGCTCGAGGTGTTCGGAGCGGAATCGGCGGAGGATTTTCCGGGGCTGCTGGACCGGCTGGGAGGAAAATCAGGGCTGACGTTGAAGCGGGTGTCTGCGACGAGCAACCGCAGCGACGACGCGAGCTTCTACCGAGCAGGCGTCCCCGCTCTGCACTTTTACACGGGGACGCACCAGGATTATCACAAGCCCAGCGACGACGCTGACCGGATCAACGCGCCGGGCGCCGTGCAGGTTCTGAACTTCATCTTCGCGGTCGCGTCGGACCTGGCGCATGCGGAGACCTCGCCGAAATACGTGGCGAAGCTCAAGTCTTCGTCTCCGGCGGCGGGCGGGACGCCGGTATACCGCGTCGTGATGGGGGTTTCTCCGAGTTACGCGGAGGAAGACGAGCCGGGCATGAGGATCATGGACGTCAATAAGGACGGTCCGGCGGAACTGGCGGGGCTTAAGCCCGGCGACAGGATCGTACGCATCGGTGCGATGACGGTGAACAACATTTATGATTACATGGGCGCCTTGGCGAAGAACAAGGCGGGCGACGTCGTGGACGTCGAGGTGGTGCGCGAGGGCGAGCGAAAAACGTTCAAGGTGACGCTCGCCGGAGCGCAACCGATCAAGCCGCAGTAGCGGCAAACTTTTGGGCGACGTCGTCGAATCAAATAAGGATGATCGCATGAAACGATCAAGGTGGGTCGTGCGGAAGGCGGGGATCTGGGCGGTCGTTGCGGCGGCGGGGGTTTGCGTCGCCGGGTGTCGGAATGTCTACGAGGATCCCTTCGTGGACCCTGTCTCACAGCGCGGACCGGTGACCACGGCATCGGCGACGCGCATCTCGGAGCAATCCGGCGTCCGAGAGCAAAGACATCGGGATCACGCTCCGCTGAAGACCGCTGCGCCGGTGACGCACGTCGATCACGGTCCGCTTTATTTTGAGGATCCGTTTGAGCACCGGGGCAGCGACGACGGGCGCTTCGCGTGGACGTGGGAGGATTACTTCGCGTTCGCATACGGCGACGGGCGGTGGCTGGTGAACAATATGTTCATCCCTCTGAGCCTTGTGGTGGATCCGTTCTGGACGACGGCGTACACGCGAGGGGATCGGCCGGGGCCGTCGCGACGCACGCCGGACGGATCTGCACCTTCGGACTGGTGCGCGGAGACGGATCGTCAAGAGACAGCAGACGCGGCGACTCCCGGAGCATAAGACGCTGGCATGACGACTCCCGCCCCGGCTGAAGCTGATGTGCGCGAAGGTCCGGTCCCGGCGGTGCGGGACGTTCGGCGTTGTCCGGCCTGCGGACAGCGTTTTCATCCGCCGCCCCCACCGCGATGCGATCTGTGTGAGTATCCGCTGACGGAGCCTGCGACGACGAACGTGGATACGACGCCTTTCGCGCGGGCGTATTCGGAGGGTCGTCGTGCGTGGTGGGCGATGGCGGCGTGGATCTGCCTGGCGAGCGGGGAGCGTGTGCGCCACCTGATGCTGATGCGGTCCTCGGCGGCTTCGCGGCGGTTTTTTCTGGTGGGCGTGTTGTGGTTGGCGCTGGCCGCGGCCCTGGTGCACGTGGCGTGGATCGGGTGGCGGGAGTCGATTCCGGAACAGGCGACGCAGCGCGGCGCGGGGTGGGTGGTTGTGGCGTCTCCGCCGCAGTCGGGTCCGGTGCTGGCGTCGCAGAAGATGCCGCTGGTGTTGTGGTGGAACGTGCGGCTGGCGGGGATGGTGCTGGGGATCAGCTTCGTGACGGCGCTTTTTCTGGCGTGGCTGGTACTGGTGACGCTGCGAGGGTTGGCGGAAGGCTTTCTTGACGCGGGGCATCGCGGAGAGGGACGGATGACTGCGGCGTGGCACTACGCGGCGGGCTGGTTTCCGCCGCTGGTGCTGGGCGGCCTGTGCTTCGCGCTGTATCCGGTCGCGCGGGCGAGCGCTCTGGGCGGCTGGGGGGTGATGATTTCGCCGGAGGCGGTGGTGGCGACGGCGGGCGTTCTGGCGGCGCTGGGCGTCGCCGGGGCGTGGTTCTACGTGCTTCGCTTGTCGGCTGGGGCGCCGGTGCGAGCGCGGAGAAAGATGCTTGTTTTTGCGGGGATCATCACCCCGGGGGTGACGGCGGCTGCGGCCGCGGGGTGGCACTTCGGGCTGGAGCTGATGTACGCGGAGCTGACGCGGTCGCTGGGTTGGGGCTTTTGAGAAATTCAGTCCCGTGTGATGAGATGAAAGGAGTACCGGCGGCGGATCGGAGCCGGGCAGGAGCATGATCACACCGACGATCCTCGTCGTGGACTTCGGCAGCCAGTATGTTCAATTGATTGCGCGCCGGGTGCGCGAGCAGCACGTTCACAGCATCATCGTCCCTCCGACCATCACCGCCGAACAGGTCCGCGAGCACCGGACCGTGGGGATCATCCTCTCCGGCGGACCGTCGAGCGTGTACGCGGACGGCGCGCCGAAGCTGGCGGACCCTCGCGTGCTGGAGATGGGGCTGCCGACCCTGGGCATCTGCTACGGATTACAACTCGCGTGTCAGATGCTGGGCGGCGCGGTCAGTGCTGCGTCGGCGCGCGAGTTCGGCCGGACTCACCTGACGGTGACGCGGGAAGACCCGCTCCTGGCGCATATTGCGCCGCACTCGGTGGTCTGGATGAGCCACGGCGACGTGGTGGACCGGATTTCCGAGGACTTCATCGAACTGGCGCGGACGGACAACTCGCCCTTCGCGGCGGTGCGCCACCGGACGCGCCCCTTCTGGGGGGTTCAGTTTCACCCGGAAGTGACGCACACGCCGTGCGGCGAGCAAATATTCCGCAATTTTCTTTATGACATCTGCCGGTGCGAGGGAGACTGGCAGGTCGGTAACTTCACGCAGGATATCATCGAAGGCATCCGCGAGCGCGTCGGTCCGAAGGCGCGGGTGATCTGCGGGCTTTCGGGCGGAGTGGACAGCAGCGTCGCGGCGGTGCTGATACACAAGGCGATCGGCGAGCGGTTGACGTGCATTTTCGTGGACAACGGTTTGCTGCGCAACCGTGAGACCGAGTTAGTCGAGTCCACCTTCCGGCGGCACTTTCACATCGACCTGCGCGTCGCGGACGCCGCTGAGGCGTTCCTGCAGCGTCTCGACGGCGTTACCGATCCGCAGCAGAAGCGCATCATCATCGGTCACGAGTTCATTGATGTTTTTCGTCGCGAAGCCGAGCAGCTTCCCGGTGTCGAGTTCCTCGCACAAGGGACGCTTTACCCGGACGTGATCGAGTCCGGGCACAGCGTGGGCGGACACGCGGTGGGGATCAAGCTGCATCACAACGTGGGCGGGCTTCCGGCTGAGCTGGGGTTCAAGCTGCTCGAACCGCTGCGCGATTTGTTCAAGGATGAGGTGCGGCGTGTCGGCGAACACCTGGGGCTGCCGGAGGAGATTGTCTGGCGGCATCCTTTCCCCGGACCGGGCCTGGCGGTGCGCATCATCGGCGCGGTGACGCCGCGACGGCTGGACCTGCTCCGCGCGTGCGACGACATCGTGCTCGAAGAGATCCGCGCGGCCGGGTGGTACCGCAAGATTGCGCAGGGTTTCGTCGTGCTCGTTCCGGTTTCGACGGTGGGTGTGATGGGCGACGACCGGACGTACGCGGATCAGCACGTCGCGGCGGTGCGGTTCGTGGAGAGCGCAGATTTCATGACGGCGGACTGGGTGCGGATCGACCACGACGTTCTGGCGAACATCTCGACGCGCATCATCAACGAAGTGCGCGGCGTCAACCGCGTGGTCTACGACATTTCGACGAAACCGCCGTCCACAATTGAGTGGGAGTAGGCTCCGGCGCCCGCCGCATCCGCCGCCCGCCGCATCCGCCGCATCCGCCGCATCCGCCGCCCGCTTGCTTACGCGCTCCAGAAGCTGCCTTCCGCGGCGATCTGCGACACCGGTTTCCGTCCCGAGGGGATTTCCCGCTCGCGGAGATCCTCCGGCAGCAACTGCGGGTCGCCGGGCCGGCCGATCGCAATCATCGCCTCGATCTTGTATTCCGGCGGGACATGCAGCGCCGCGCGGGCTTTCGCCGCGTCGAAACCAGCCATCCCGTGGACGACCAGCCCCATCACGGCTCCTTGCAGGGAGAGGTTCTGAAAAGCGGCGCCAGCGTCAAACGAATGCACCGGGTTGGTTTTACCGTTGCGCGCGAACACGGTGGAGGAGACCTCAACGACGAGCACCGCGGCGTTGGCGCACCAGGTCTGGTTGGCAGGCAGCAGCAGGTCGAAGAACGTTGCCCAGTCCGGTCCGCCGCGCGTCGCATAAAGGAAGCGCCACTCCTGCTCGTTGTAGGTGGAAGGCGCCCAGCGCGCGGCCTCGAAGAGGCGCATCAGCTCCTCGTTCGTGATCGACTCCCCGCTCATCGCGCGCGGCGACCAGCGTCGCCAGAAGATCGGATCGATCAGGTAGTCCGGACGTCGATGATCGACCGGGTCCGGCAGTCGGTTCATTGCGGAGATCTCCTTCGGGATGTCTCGCCGCCGCCGGCGACGGTTCTTCACGAGGCGACGGCACATTTCCGGATCGCACCGCCATCTTCGATGTACTTGCGCCCGCCGCGGTTACCTGTAACTGCCGGCTTCCATGTCAACGCCGTGCGCGCGCCCCGGGAAGACGTCCGCGGGGATCGCGGGCTTGTCGGCCCAGACCCGGTTGTCGCCGCCGCGACCCGTCGGGTAGGTGTCGCGCCCGCCGAGGTCAAGAAACACGCCCGCGCCGAGGATCGTCTTGCGCACGCTGCCGGACGCATCCGGGGTCACGTAGCCGAAATTGTTGCTGGCTTCGCCGTCAAGGACGTAGCGATCCGCCCCTTGCCGGTCAACGAAGATTCCGATCCCCGCGGCGTTGCCCGCACCCCAGGCGAGACTGCCTGCCGTGTAACGATCATCCCCCGCCAAGTCCGCGAACATACCCAGCCCGACGTCGTGCCCCGCACCCTGGGTGACGTTCATCGACGCGGCGTAGGTGTCGTTGCCCTCGCCGTCCAGGAGAAGCCCGACGGCGAAGTGCGCGGACGCGCCCTGCGCGTACCACTGCCCCTGGTACACGTCGTCGCCGTTGCGATCATAAAGGACTCCGACGCCGAACCAGTATCCGACGCCTTGCCCGAACACCCCGCACGTATACGTGTCCTTGCCGCCGCCGTCATAAAGGAGCCCGACGCCGCCGGGGAGACTGAGGCCCTCAAGATAGTCGCCGCGCACGCCCGACCCGCATCCCTGCGCCATCGAGATGTTGTGCTCGGCGGATTGCGGCGACGGGAAGCGAATGTCGGTGTCGTTGGCGACATAGGCGTCGTCGCCGGACCCGTCGATCAGCGCGCCGAGCGCGCCCGGCCCGCCGTAGCCCTGGCCGACCGTGAAGAGCTGGTAGACGTCTTTGCCGGACCGATCGACCAGCAGCGCGACGCCGCGGGTGAAGGCGCAGCCCTGAGCACGCTCGACGGCGGTGTACTTGTCCGTTCCGGCGTGGTCGTAAAGCAGGCCGCCGCCGAAGATGGCGTGCCCGAGGCCGTTCTGGGTGATCGTGTACGTGTCGTCGCCGGCGAAATCAAAGAGCATGCCGACGCCGCACTGCCCGGAGCCGAAATTGCCGAGCTTGTCGTCGGTGTTGACGTAGGAGTCGTTTCCGCCGAAGTCGATCAGGACGGAGACGCGCTGCTTCGGCGCGGCGTTGACGGCGACGCGCGTTGCGTAGGCGTCGTCGCCGGTCCAGTCAATGACGAGAAAAGGCGGGAGGGGGTTGTCCGTGAGCTTGTGATCGGCGCCGATCGAAATCTGTCCGAGCGGCGTCATCAGATCGATCGACCACTTCGGCGCGTCCTTCGCGTAGAGCGGCGGCGGAGCCGGCGCGGAGGAATTCTGCGCCCCCTGATTCTTGTCGGGATCCTTGCTGACGCGGTTGTCCGGGCCGGGCGGCGCGGGGTTGGGCTGAGGTCGCGGCTGTCCCGGCGCGCCTGCCTGTCCCGGCTGGGGAATGTGTCCGGTGGGGGGCAAGGCTGTTGCGCCGCCGGAAGGCGTGACGCGGCCCGGAATCGTCGTGATCTCGCGCGGTTGGATCGGCGCACCGGCGCCGCGGCTTACCCCCCCGGACGGCGGGCGGCTGACGATCGGCTGACTCGGTTGCGGAGGCAGAGGCTCCTCCTCCTGGACGACGAAAAGCGTCGCCAGATCCGCCACGGCGAACGTCACGTCCTGCATCGAGGCGATGACCAGGGCGGTGTCAAAGTCGTTAAGCGCCCCCGCCGTCATCAAGCGGCGTCGATGTTCGGACATCGGCGTCAGCCCCGGATCGGGAACGCCGCGCCCGGTGGTGAGCAGTTCGTTCCACTGCGTGTCGGAAAGCGGCTCGCAGGCAAGGCTGGTCCACTCCTGCGCGTCGCACATCACGTGGATGAGCACGGCGATTTTCTGCTGAAGCTCGAGCGGCGAGCCGGCGAGATCGGCTTTGACCTTTTCCTGAGCATCGGGGGCGAACGTTCCGCCGCCGATCGTGTACACGCGCTTGATCGCCGCGACGACCGGGTCCGGACCTTCGGCAAGTTTACGTGCCCGGTCGAGCGGATCCCCGATCAGATCCCGCCGGACGGTGCGCCCGTGCCAGCGCGACAGGTTCGCCAACGCGGAAGACGCGACCTGCGAAGCCTCGGCGATCGAAAGCGACTCGTCGAGGAACCCGGGGAGTACGAGAGCATTGAAGGGTTTCGCCAGAATCGAGGCGTGGAGCGGCGATCGCGGTCCCTGACGGTCAAAAAGATCCAAGTCCGCAGGGTCGATCCGCAGGTCGTCTCGCGACAGTTCGGCGCGCTTGAGCGCGGCGTCAACATCCGCCAGCGGCGAAACCTGCGCCGCCGCCCGATCCTGAATCATCAAAACCACCGCTGCAAGAAAAAAAAAGGCGCACCTGACGCCTTTGTTCGTCGTCACCTCAAACATGTCGCCCTCCCGAATCCGCATCACACTAAGACGTCGATCCGCGCCCGCCGCCCCGCCGAAAGCGCGAAATCCCCCCCAACTGATACCGGCTGCGGCCCGAGGGGTTGCAGCCGCGGACATCGGGCAGGTGTAATCGAACGCCCGCCGGCGTACAATTCCGGCGGATGACGCAAGGGCGTGGAAAAGTCGTGGTCGCAATGAGCGGAGGCGTAGATTCCTCCGTCGCGGCAAGCCTGCTGTCGGACCAGGGGTACGACGTGGTCGGGCTGTTTATGCGCCTCGGCGCCGACACGGGGGCGGCTCCTGCGGAGGCACCCCCGGGGGGATCGCGCCGTCCGCATCAGGGATGCTGCTCCGCCGCGGATGCGGCCGATGCGCGTTACGTCGCGGGGCAGTTAGGTGTTCCTTTTTACGCGCTAAATTTTCGCGAGGATTTTCAGAAGCTGATCGACGCCTTCGCGGACGAGTACGCGCGGGGACGCACGCCGAACCCCTGCGTGACGTGCAACGATCACCTCAAGTTCGGTCGGTTGATCGAATACGCCGACGCAATCGGGGCAAGCCACGTGGCGACCGGACATTACGCGCGGATCGTCGAGCACAACGGTCGCCCCGCGCTCGCTCGGGCGCGGGATGCATCGAAGGATCAGTCGTATTTTCTTTTCGGCATCCGCGCGGCGGCGCTGGACCGAATCCTTTTTCCGCTCGGCGAACTGCACAAGGACGAGGTTCGCGCGATCGCCCGGCAGCGAGGTTTCCCGAATCACGACAAACCGGACTCCGTCGAGATCTGCTTCGCCCCGGATCGGGACTACGCCCGCGTGGTGCGCGAGCGGCGCCCCGAGGCGTTTGTCGGCGGTGACGTCGTGGACCCCTCGGGCCGCGTTGTCGGGCGACACGACGGCGTGCCGAACTTCACGATCGGTCAGCGGCGCGGGTTGGGGATCGCCCTGGGAGCCCCCGCGTACGTGACGCGGCTCAACGTGCTGAACAACACGGTGACGCTCGGACCGCGCGAGGCGCTGCGGTCGCGGCGGTTCCTTGCGGATCGGGCGAATTTTCACAGACCGCCCCCCCGTCAATTTCGCGCGTCGGCGAGGATTCGGCATCAGCATCGGTCAGCCCCTGCGGAGGTCGTTCTTCTTGAACCCGCCGTGTTCGAGACCACGTTCGTTGAACCTCAGTCGGCCGTCACGCCGGGACAGGCTGCGGTTCTTTATGACGGCGATGTGGTGCTCGGGGGAGGCTGGATCCGCGAGGCGCACCCGGTTACCGAAGACGGAAGCGACACATGACGGCCGGGGGTTCCGCTGCGCTGCGCACGCTGGTTCTTCATGCGGGCGCGTTGGGCGATCTGATCCTGACGTTGCAATTCATCCGGCGTATCTGGTCGTCGCAAGGGGGCCTCGTGGCGCTGGCGGGGCGCGGTTCCTGGTCTTTGTGGGCGGCGCGAGTCGGGTTGGTGGACGAGGCCGTCGTTCCGGAGCAGGTCGGATTGCATGAGTTGTTCACCCCCGAACCCGCCGACGGAACGCTCTTCAAGGCGTTTCTCAAGCGGTTCAACCGAGTCATCAGCTTCCTTGATGGACCGGAGTCGGCGATCACGGCGTCGCTGCGGAGCATCGCGCCTCACGCCGAGGTGATCGGAATCAACCCGCGCCCCACGGCGGAGACCTTCAGCGCCGGTCAGCACATCACTGAGCAGTGGCTGGGGGACTTCGCGGCGGCTTGCGGCGCCTCGCTGGAGCACCTCTGCAAGCCGGGATCGTATCAGGCGTCGTTAAAGGGGACCAGCACCGTCGCGGGCGACAGCGAGGGCGGCTGGGTTTACTGTCATCCCGGCAGCGGCGGCCGGGCGAAATGCGTACCGCTGGAGGCGTTGGAGCGGCTGGTGGCCGCACTCGCGGATGCCGGGCATGCGGCGAGGTGGGTGATCGGTCCGGACGAAGCGGAACAATTCGGAAGCGCATTGGAGCGCCAACTTCGTCGCACGGCGCCGGTCGACTTGGAACTGGACTGCGACGCCGTCGTGAACTTGTTGCGCCGCGCCCGGGCTTATATCGGGATGGACGCGGGCATGACGCACGTGGCGGCGCTGCTGGGCGTGCCGACGGCGGTGGTGTTCGGGCCGACCGACCCGCGAGTCTGGCGGCCGCTCGGAGCACGTGTTCGCGTTTGCCGGTTTCCCGAATCCGGCGAGCCGGCGGAACGCTGGGCGTCGAGGATGCTCGGTGAGGTGTCCTCGCTTGTCGTCGGAGACCGCGGGAGTATGCTGCGCGAGCCGCGTCGCCCCGGCGTGGTCGAGGCGTGAGCATGACCGATCAGGATCGACTGCGGGAGTTGCTCGAAGGACGTCACCCGTGTGTGTTCGTTCACACACATGAGGAGGAATACGTTCTGGATCTGGTGCGCGACGCCGCGATGGCGCTGGGGCGATCGCTGCGGCAGTGGTCGATCATCGGCGGCGTGCGCGACGGACTGGTGGCGGGCAAGCCGCCCGTCCCGGAGACGGAGAACCCCGCAGCCGCGCTGTATTACCTGCACGAGATGCGCGACCCGACGATCGCGGTCCTTCTGGATCTGGTCACGCACCTTCGGGAGGACCGGACGCTGCGCCTCCTGCGGAACCTCATCCGTAAATGTCAGTCGTCGGACCTTCAGCTTGTGTTGATTGACCACCGGGAGGACGTTCCGGCGGTGCTGTTGGACTGGGCGACGCGCTTTGAGGTGTCGCTCCCCGATGCCGAGGAGATCGAACGTCTGCTCAAGGAAGCGCTTGCTGAGGAACGCCGTGACGGCGCGATCCAGATCGACATCCGCCGGTCGGATCTGGAGAACATCGTCAGCAACCTGCGGGGGCTGACGCGACGGCAGGTGCGGATGCTGGTGCGCGAGGCGGTCTGTTGCGATCGTCGCTTTGATCAGCAGGACGCCGCGAACCTGCTGTTGCGCAAGCGGCAGTCGCTGCAATCGGCGGGCCTGCTGGAGTTCGTGGACCGCCCGCTGGATTTGTCAGAGATCGGCGGACTGCGTCGTTTGAAAAGCTGGTTGAAACAACGGGAGGACACGTGGTCGCGCCGTGCAATCGAGTTCGGACTGACTCCGCCGCGAGGGATCCTGCTGCTGGGCGTTCAGGGCGCGGGAAAAAGTCTTTGCGCGAAGGCGATCGCGACGGCGTGGCGTCGGCCGCTGCTTCGGATGGACGTCGGCGCACTGTATGACAAGTACATCGGCGAATCCGAGCGGCGCCTGCGCGACGCGCTGCGCCAGGCGGAGATGATGGCGCCGGTCGTGCTCTGGATCGACGAGATCGAGAAGGCGTTCGCCTCGGCGGCGAGCCAGAGCACCGACGGCGGACTTTCCCGCCGCATGTTCGCCACGCTGCTGACGTGGATGCAGGAGCACCGGGCGCCAGCGTTTCTGGTGGCGACGGCGAACGACATCGCCGCTCTGCCGCCGGAGCTGCTGCGCAAGGGGCGGTTTGACGAGATATTCTTCGTTGATCTGCCGAAGGCCCCGACCCGGATGGACATCTTCGAGATTCACCTGCGGAAACGACTGCGGGATCCCGCGGCGTTCGACCTGCCCGCCCTGGCGAAGGCGACCGAGGGTTACAGCGGCGCGGAGATCGAGCAGGCGGTGCTCGCGGGGCTGCACCAGGCGTTTGACGCGGGGGAGGAACTTACAACGGAGCGCCTTCTGAAAGCGGCTGAGGCGTCGCCGCCGCTTTCAGTGACGATGGCGGAGCAGGTTGAGGCGTTGCGTGCCTGGGCGAAAGGGCGCTGTGTACCGGCGGATTGAGCGCGGGGCGCTCCGACAATTCCGCACATTAACGGAAAACGTTCTGAAACGACGAAATCATTGCAGGTAACCGAGTTGCGCAACCGGGTTGGGCACCTCGGGAAAGACGGACCGCGGAGGAGGGTTACACATGTTTCGCACTCGTCAAATCGCGCTTCTGCTGACGCTTTCCGTGACGGTCAATGCCGCCAGCCAGGAAACGGAAGAGCGTGACAATCCGCTGGAAGGGTATTCGGAGCGTGCGATCAGCCTCCTGAAGCGCACCTTTGAGACGTTCCGCGAACTGAAGTCCTACTCCGACGACGGCATCGTCGAAATGAAGACCGACGCGGCGTTCGGAAGGATGAACGAGGGGCAGAAGATCACCTTCGCGATGGCCGGGGGGCGGCGCTTCCGCCTTGACACGCCGACACACACGGTCGCTTCCGACGGCCGGGAGTTGACCGTGTACATGAAGAACGCACAACGGTATCAGGTCAAGCCGATCGAAGAGGACATCGCGAAGCAGATCGAAGAGTACCTCGGACTGGCGGGGATGAACATCGCCGTCGGACAGATCATGCTGTCTCCGAAACCCGCGAAACTCTTCACATCGATTTTCAAAGAGTTGGACGTCGCCGGATCCGAGCGCGTCGGCGAGGACGACTGCGCCGTGCTTGAGGGGAAGATGAACGCGTCCGAGATTCCGATGGTGACGTCGGACACGCCGGCGCGGGTTTATCTGCGCAAGCGCGACGGCCTGATCCGCCGGGTCGAGATCGACCTTTCGGAGATGATGAAGAAACAGATGGAACAGGCGCCGGGCGGGATGTCGGTGTCGGAGTTCAAGGTGGTGTACGACGTCCGCGACATCCGCGTGAACGAGCCGCTCGAGGAGTCGCGGCTCGCGTTTTCCCCTCCGTCATCGGCGAAGAAGGTGGAGAAGTTCTACGGCGGAATGATGGGCGGGGGCGGTCCGGGTGCGCAGCAGTTCGAGTTATCCGGACATGACGCCCCGGCGTTCGACCTGCCCGCTCACGGCGGGGAGCGCGTTTCTCTCGGCGACTACCGGGGTCACGTCGTTCTGCTGCACTTCGGAGTCGGCGGATTCGGATTTCAGCAGTCCGACCGAAGCATCGAGAAGCTCGAAGAGATTCAACGGGATTACGCGGACAAGGGCGTACACGTCATTTACGTTCATACCGGGTCGAACGCCGACAAGCTGATCGAGGATCTCGGGCATGAACCCGGCGTCGTCGTCGCCCTCGATCCGGACCGGGCGACGGCCGGGGAGTATTTCGAGGAGCAGTGGTCGTTCGGCGCGGTGCTCATTGATAAGGAAGGGGTGGTGCAGGGACGCTACGCCGGTTTCATCACCGACCCGACGACGAAGGCGATGCGGTCCGATCTGGACAAGTTGCTCGGCGGCGAGACGTTGCCGAGTGCGAAGAAAATGACAGCAGAGGAGATCGACGAAGCCTTCGAGCAGCGGACCGGGGCTTTCACGATGCCCGGCGGGGCCGAGCCGGTGAACGAGGATCGTCTCAAGGAAGCGTGGTCCGTGCGCGCCAGCGGCGGCAACATCGCCTTCTCATCCGGAGGCAGCAAGTACGATGACCGCGTGTTCTGGGTCCGGGACAAGGGGCGCGTGCTGGGCATCAGCCCCGCTGGCGAGACGCTGATCGAGCTGCCGATTCAAAAAGCGACGGCGGACATGTTCGGGCAGGAAACGTTCGCGGTCGGCAAGCTCGGATCGAACTGGGGCGTCGTGTACATGTCCACGATCGCCGGAGATGAGCAGCAGCCGGGAGGGTGGCGACCCCCGAAAGCCGCCGTGCTGACCGCAACGGACGCCGAGGGTCATGAACTGTGGAAGGTGGAGCTGAAGGCTGAGAACATGCAGCTTCCGCAGCACCTGGCGTTGGGCGACGTGGACGGGCGACCCGGAGACGAAGTGATCTTCTTCCACGGCGGAGCGGTATGCGTGCTGGACTCGAAGGGTGAAGTTCTCGTGCGAAAGCCTTGTCCTGGATGGGCCTCGTGGTTGATCGTGGCCGACCGTGACCGCGATGAGCAAGCGGAGATCTACGTGCGCTCTCAGTACAAACTCACGCGGCTCGACTACGAGCGGTAGGCGTGTGATCGCTGGGATGCGTGCGCCCCTGCGGTGCGGCGGACGTCATGACCGCAGCGTCGTCGTGGATGACCGCCGGGTCAGACCTCGTCCGGGAAATCCAGGGCGAGCGCCCGCTCAAAATCCCGGTCCGCGATCCTCAGCACGCCGAGCGTCTGCTCGGAACCCGGGCTCGCCGAGGCGTACAAGTACTCGATGTTGATGCCCGCGCCGGCCAGCGTGCGGGCGATCGCGGCGATCGAACCGGGGCGGTTGGCGATCTCGACGACCAGCACGCGCACGACGATGAAGCTTGCCCCGAACTTCGCGAGACATTCCTC
Source organism: Phycisphaerae bacterium (assembly GCA_013360585.1). Taxonomy (GTDB): domain Bacteria; phylum Planctomycetota; class Phycisphaerae; order UBA1845; family UBA1845; genus JABWBH01. The sequence goes on from JABWBH010000012.1 coordinate 73,767, forward strand.
GGCGAGCGTGACATTGTCGCAGATCATCCGCACCGTCCCGATGTCGAACGACTCGAGCACCGTCATCGCGCGGACGTGAATGTCGCGCCGGCACAACGTCTCGCAAAGATCCGCGAGAATGCCCGGACGGTTCTTAAGAAAAACCGACAATTGATCCTGAACGACGGCGCGCATGATCGATCTGGCCTCCGGATACCGCGTTTCGAGTTGATGCCCGCCGCCGCGGGGCGACGCCGGATCCGACGCCGTCCCGCGGCGGCTGACCCGCGACTCTCGCCGGCCCGTATCCTAACCTCCGGCGCTCCCGTCGTCATCTGCCTGCACGGGCGGTGTTGAACCCGCGGCGGGAACCGGCTGCATCACCCGGAGAATGACGTTGTGCCGCAATCGTCCGACGACCGAGAGGGCTCCTTCCGGCCAGTTTCCGCGGCGAAGGAGCAGATCCCGCACGAGCGGCGGGCTGGAGACGACGTAATCAATCTTCAGCTCGTCGAGCAATTCATGCATCCGACCCTCGACGAGCGCCCGGTGAGCGGTTTCGTTCGTTTTCCCGTCGAGGTTAATGACCTCGCGTTGCAGGAAGTAGTCGAGAATTCCGCTTTCAAACGTGCCGACGCACGCCTCGGGCTCGAGCCTGTCCCGAAGATCCAGCGCGTCGAGGTACATTCCAGGCTCGTTGATCATCGGCGGAGTCAGGAAGAGCGCCGCATGACCTCGGATCGAAGCCGAAATGTAAACCGCCGCGAGAACGACAAACGCCGCCGCAGCGCCCGCCCTCGACCTCTGCGCCGTCGCGTCGAGAACCGCATCCACCCACAATGCCGAGGGCAGCACCAGCAGCATCGCCGCCGGCGCCATGTAACGCCACATCCACCAGTTCCCGAAGCACCAGCAGGCGTATCCGACGACGAGCAACCCGCAGAAGATCCACGCCGGTCTGGCGTCAACGAGCAGTCGGCGAAACCTCCCGTGTCGAGGATCCCCGCGCCGCAAGCCGCGGTGGAGGAGGTATGCGACGATCGCCCACGCCCCTGTCCAGAGGAGGCACGCCCAAGGCGGAGCCTTGCCGAGATAACGCACCGGAAGACTCAGGGGCGACTCCCCGGCGATGTGCTGGATCGCGCTGGCCAGATGCGCCTGGTAAAACGAAAGCGGCGCCTCGCCGAGCGGAAAGTAGGCGGCGTCGCCGGTGGGTCCGTCGGGATCCGCATAAAGCTGGGCGATCGTCCGCGTCGCGGGACCGCTGATCGGCATCAAGCGCCCGCATGCAACCCGGCTCCAGAGAAACCACGGTCCGGCAACCAGTACCGCCGCAACCAGCATTACCGCGGCCGAACCCGCGCGCCCCCGGCGCATCCGCGACAACACCTGCTCGGCGCCGACCGGAACCGCAAGAAGCAGCAGATCGACGCGCGCCAGGACGGCCAACCCGAGGACGCCTCCGAGAACCACCCCGGAATCCGGGCGCGATGCAACGCCGTCTCGACGACTTCGAACGTGAAGATCGAGCACCAGGAGCGCCATCATCATCGCGAGGGTCGTCTCCAGTCCGTTCTGCGACACCCGCGCGAGCGGTGCAGACAACGCACACAAGATCAACCCGATCAGTCCCACGCGGCAGCCGAAGTGCCCTGACAACACTCGGAATACAAGGCCCGCACTGAGCACGCTGAGCACGGCGTTCATCACTCCGGACGCCCGCGTCGCGGCATGAGGATCGAGAAAAGCCTGCATCGGAACGAGAAGAAACACATAAAGCGGCTGGAATCCGTTGGTGGGCCTCCCGCCCTGGGTGATCCCCTTTCCGTCCGCGATGTTCTGCGCGATCTTGTGCGCGATAAAGGCGTCATCGACATAAAGACCCTGCTGAACCGGCGTTTCCGGCTGACACACCAAGGCAAGCCGCACGACGAGCGCCCCCGAAAGCACCAGGACGGCGATCCACCGAGTCTGCCGCGAGGACTCCGCGCCGGAACGAAGGTCGGCGGCGCCGGCGGCGGGTTCGCATGCGGGCGGCGGATCAGCCTGCGACATCCTGCGGCTCTCCGGCGATGAGGGAATCCGGTGAACTTTCGGGAGAATGCGCCGCCGCCGTCATTCCGGGGGGCGGTTTTCCTCCTTGTGCTGACGGGCGGATCGCCGGTCGCGTGCGTGAGCGTTCGTAGGTCTTCATCACGTCCGCGAGGATTCCCGCCGCCTGTGAAAGAAGGTCGTATTGCCGGTAGAACACCACGGCGCTGACGACGCACGCCGCTCCGGCCGCGAGCAGATGCCAGCGCTGACCCGCCGTCCCCGACAGGCGCCACGCGCCTGTCCCTACCACGACAGCAATCGGCAATATGCCGACGCCGATCAGCGACGTCACGCGCCGCTTGACGTTCTTCGTCGCATGAAACGGCGCGTGATCCAGCGCCGCCAACGCGACGGCCTGATGAACCAGTTTCCCGACGACCGCCGTGTACGTGAGCGCCGCGGCGTGCATGAGGCATGCGAGCAGGGACGTGAACAACGCCAGCCCGACGTGTCGGCGCACGTCGCCGGGGTTTGTTGCGGTCAGCCCGAGCACGAAAGTCGCCGCGAGAAGGAATATTTCACAACCAGCGACCCAGGCGAATACCCGCGGCATCTGAACCTTGCCTCACCCTCGATCCGGCTCGGGCCGCCTGCGGCAATCTACTGCGGCGCCGTCTCTTTGTCCTCGGCGGACCTGGGTCGCACCGCAACGCCCTCCCGCGTCAACTCATCAATGCGCCGCGAGGAGAAGCGCGTGTTCGTGATGTCGATCTCGGCTTCATGTTCGAGTACGCCGTGGTACAACTCCAGCGCCCGGGCGCGGTCATGCAGGCGGTAATCGTATTGCACGGCAGCTTGAAACCGAGCGGGGTGCGGAGTCTTCGGGTTCCACGCGATCGCTCGCTCGTACCACCGGACCGCGATCAACTCCTGATCCGGAAAGTACTCCTTGTGAATCTCCCCGCAGTAGAACGCGGCGTCGTCGATCTTGTCGCTCGTCGGGTGTTGTTCGATCATCGCCTTGAACCGCTTCAGCGCCGTCAGCATCTTATCCCGACGGTAGAGGCCCGGAACGTGATAGCCGCCCTCCTTCATCAGCTTCACGCCCTCGGCATAAAGACGGTCCGCTCCGGGGATTGCCTCGGTGGGGCGCAGGTCCGCGGGGGGAACCTCCGCCTCCACCACATACTGAAAGTGCTGCACCCGATCGAGGCCGCTTAACTCGTACGCCGCACGGTCACGTTCGATCGCGCGTCCCGACTTCGCGTAGGAGTCATGCAGCGCACGAAGCGACGCAATGTACGCCTCCCGGCTCGTCACAACCTCTTCGATCAGGTCCGCCTCTCGCACGCCGTGCAGGTATTCCGGATCGACCGGACGCGGAGCAAGCGTCTGCGGAACCGCGACCGTCGTTCCTTTCGGGGCGGCGTCGGAATTGAAGATCGTGTCCGTCCGGCAGGCCGACAGGCATACACACAACAACCCCGCCAGCGCGAAGCCTCTTTTCCGTGTCGATCCCTTGATTCCCGTGAACATGCGCGACTCCCCTCGAAGCAACGCCCGCGTCATGCGCCGACGTTGTCATCCCTTGCATCAGGCGCTTCCCGCCCGGACCGTCGGACGCATTACACCTGTCGCGCGCCGAGGCGTCAACGTCAGCCAACCGTCATACCGCGACGGCGGCCGGGCGCGGCTTGGGCGCCGCGATCTTCACGAACACGTCGTCGTACTGATTCTGGAGATACTCCTCCGGCGGACCGCCGTGAAGGTGGGCCCAGGGGAAGACTTCCGTCGAGGCCCGCTCCCGGTGGGCATACCAGTCCGGGTCGATCCCCTTTTCCTCGAATGCCTGCTTCCAGATCGCCGGATTGAAGCACTCGTCCCACCCGTCGAGTCTGGCCCCAAGCCGCCAGGCTCGCTCGATGACGGGCGCAAGACGCCGATCCCCGCGCGCGAACACTCCTTCAAGGATCGAGCGCTCGATGCCGTGCATCTGCACCTTCACCGGCACGCGACGCTGATTCCGCATCAGCTCGACAAACCGCTGACGCACGCCCGCGAAGTACTCGGCCCGGGGCTGCGCCGCCCACTGAAACGGCGTGTAAGGCTTCGGCACCAGCCACCCGACCGACGCCTTGACCGACGCCGGGTGTCCCGCCACGGCCTTGCGGGCTTCGCTGACCTGCCGGCTCAGCTCCCAGATCCCGTCAATGTCCTCCGGACGCTCGCCGGGGAACCCGGACATGAAATACAACTTCACCGACCGCCACCCCGCCTTGTACGCCTCGCGCACGCCGTCCAGCAGGTTGCCGTCCGTGACTTTCTTCCGGATCGCCTCGCGCATGTCGTCGCGGGCGGCTTCAACGGCGATCGTCAGCCCCCCCTTGCGGACCGTGTTCACCATCCAGGGGATGTTCGCCAGCATCTTGTCCACGCGCAGGGAGGGAACCGAAATATTCACCCGGCGCGAGGCGAACTGTCGGTTCGCGCGCTCCGCCAGTTCCCGGAGATGCGGGTAGTCGGCGGTGGACAGCGACAGGAGTCCGAACTCCTCGATCCCGGTCGCACGGTGCATCTCCTCCGCCATGTTCATGATCTGATCGACGGTGCGCAGTCGCAGGGGCCGCTTTGTGTATCCCGCATGACAGAACCGGCACCGCTGCGGACATCCGCGCATGATCTCGATCGCGAAACGATCGTGGACAACCTCGACAAAGGGGACGATCGGTCGCAGCGGAAACGGCGCGTGCTCGAAGTCCGGAGTCTGACACCGCTCGATCCGGGAGCGTAATCCCGCCCGGGTCGGCTCGATCGACCGGACCGTCCCATCCCGGTGATAACCGACTTCGTAATACGCCGGGGCGTACGCCCAGTCATACCGGCGCGCGATCTCAAGGATCATGTCGCGCCGGCGCACTCCGGCGGCCTTGAGTTCCTTCACGGTCGCCAGCAGCGCGGACATCGAATCCTCGCCGTCGCCCAGCACCACCAGATCCAGAAAGGGCGCCACCGGCTCCGGGTTGTCGGCTTGCGGCCCCCCCGCGATGACCAGCGGGTGCTCATCTGAGCGATCCGCGGCGTAAAAGGGAATCTGCGCCAGATCGAGCAATGTCAGAACGGTTGAGAAGCTCATCTCATATTGAAGCGAGATGGCCAGAATGTCCGCGTCTGCCACCGGCTGTCGGGTGTCCCAGGTGAAAAGCGGCAACCGCTTGCGGCGCATGATCGCCTCGGCGTCCGTCCACGGCGCGTAGACTCGATCGCCGGCGCAACCGGGGGTGTGATTGATCAGCCAGTAAAGAATCTGGCAACCCAGGTGGCTCATGCCGATCGTGTACGTGTCGGGAAAGGCCACCGCGACCCGGACGGCTGCGGATTTCCAGCGATCTTCCGTGCAAAGCTGATTGATTTCGCCGCCGATGTACTGGCCCGGCTGCTTGACAAAGGGCAATAACTCTTCAGATATGCACGTTCGAAGATTCATTCAACACCTGTGTCGATCTCTTCTGGCGACCCTGCCGTCGGGGCTGAAAGTATCAGGGCGGATCGACCGGAAACGTTGCGCTGATCGGCCCCGGGGCAGATTATAACGCCGCCGCTGATAGAAACCACGCCCCGGTAAGGGGGGCTTTTCCAGGTCGCTTCAGACTCGGTTCCAAGGAAACTTTAGGATCGTGCCGAAAAACTCTTGACAGCAGTCGGGAATTCGCGCATTGAATACATGAATAATATTCCCGACGGGAGTCGCGCGGGCGGGTCGCGCGCAGGGATTGCCGAACTTTCGGCGTCGGGAGCGAACATGATCCCGTCCGCTCGAACCGGGCGCGAGCGTAACGGAGTTGGAACGATGCGCAGGCTATCGCAAAGCTGCCGGTCCCCGCTGGCGCAGCACCGCCCTGCGTTCACTCTGATCGAAATCCTCCTGGTTGTAACCATCGTTGCGATCCTGATTGCCCTGCTCGTTCCGGGCGTGGGTCAGGCGATGCGGCAGGCGAACAACACGGTCTGCATGCACAACCTGCGTGAGATCGGTCAGGCGCTTCAGATCTATCGTCTGGAGAGCGCGGGCTGGTTGCCGAACGTGGATGTTGTCGATGATGACCGCGTCAACACCTGGTTCGTGAAGCTGATGCCGCGTCCGCTCGCCGACCGCACCGTGATGGCCTGCCCCGAGGATCCGTTCAAGAACCGCTGGCGCAGTCTGGATGAGAAGGATGACCCGTCGGACTGGGCCAACGCATCCAGCTACGGACTGAACAATTTTCTGATGCGGGCGGGCGACGGCTTTCTCTCCAACGTCGATCGGCATGAGCCGTCGCGGCCGATGAACACGTTGCTGGTCGCCGACATCGGTCCGGATCGGCACTTTGCCCCGGGGCGAGGCGACGATGGCAAGGACAAGGGTCCGCCGCGCAACGCCTCGATGTTGCAGTGGGACGACGGGTACGATCCGAACTACGACGACGAAGGCTACCCCTGGGTCACGACGCGGCACGGCGTCGGGATCAACGTCCTGACGCTCGGGAACTCCGTGACGACCGCCCGCACGATCGACGTGATGCGCAATCCGATCCGCGAGTATTACTCGCGCTGCGCCAACGGCGGATGCTCGATCTGCACCGATCTGCACGATGTCGAGCATTACAATTTCTCCTCTGACCAGCTTTACTGGTACACGGGTCCGCTTCCGTCCTCCGAGCGCGAGACGAGGCGCTGACCGCGTGGCGCGCCCGGGTTTTACATCGACTGTCCGCCGCATCCGCGTGGTGAACCGCGAGCGCTCGCGCTGGTCCCCGCTCCTGACGGTCTGGCTGCCGGTGGCGGTTATTGTCGCCGGCGTCGTTCTCTGGCGTCTGACGCGCACCGGCGAGCCGGAGGTTCAGGCGGTTCAGCGGCCTTTGAGCACCCGAACCTTGACTTGGATCTGTGACTCGGGGCACTCGTTCCAGGCCCCGGGGCAGATTTCGCCGCGGACCTGTCAGACCTGCAATGCCCCCGCGTTTCCCGCCAGCGACATCGAATGCCCGACGCACGGCGCGATCACCGTCCAACTGATGTTCGAGGCTGCTCCCGTCGACCCGGATCGCCCGCAATATGCGCAATACCGGATACCTTCCGGATCCTGGACGGCGTTGGAAACGCTCGTCAAGTGCCCACGTTGCGGTGCCGCCTGCCGCTGGTTGTCCGTCGATCCGCTTTACAACCGCCGATGACGGGCGGGGCAAGGAAATGTGCGCCATCGAGCGGCGCAGATCACGCCGCTTTGACAAGCCTTGCAGAACTTCCCACAGCGAGGTCGACGGTGCAAGCTGCCGCAACCGACGGTCTCGAAGAAGCTTCGGACTTGCAGAAACTGAGCGTTTTCTGCCCCACCCTGCTTCGGCTCATGTCAACGCTCCGCCGCGCCGGTGCGATCGACCAGGATTCGCCCTGAATCGGTCTGCGTCGCCGCGACCCCGCGCAACAACATCGGATCACCCCACGCAACGTAAGCTGCGGATGCGGCGGATCCGAGCACTGACAGTGCGATCAACGCCGCCCGAATCTGCGTCAACCGGCGGCGAAAGCGGCGCGCCATCGCCGGATCCGCGGCCAGCGCGGTCAGGTGCCGCATGCGCGACGCGATCGACGAATGACGCCAGCTCGGCTCCTCGGGATCCAACCCGTTAAGCAGCGCCACCCTGTCCAGCGCAGACACGAACACGGCAGCCGCCGCGGCACAAGGCCCCTCTCGATGAGCCGCAAAGTCGTCGTGACGGTCGACGGCGGTGTCGGCATGAACCCGGCAGGGCAGCGTACACGTCTCCAGGTCGGGGGTGATGCTGGCGGCGCCGAAAAGGTCCGCCTCGCGTTCGAACCTTCGGGAAATGAACCCGAATCCCAGCCCCCAGATCACCAGCGTCGCCGCCCCCCCCACCGCTTCCACCGCTCCCCCCGACATCGCGGGAAACAGGTGCAGCGCCGCTTCCGCGATGCCTGACACGGCGAGAGTCGCCACCAGCGCAAAAAGAAGGAAATATTCGATGTGTCGCCGCCTGACGTGGCCGGCTTCGTGCCCCAGCACCGCCTCGATCTGACGATCGTTCATCGACTCCAGCAATCCGTCGGACAGCAGGATGTAGCGCACCGGCCGCACGACGCCCATCACGGCCGCGTTGATCATCATTCCGTCGCTCTTCCAGATCATGATCCCGCGACAGCCCAGCCCGATCCGCGCGCACATCCGCTCCAGCCGGTCGCGCAGAGAGCCTGCCGGCATCGGAACGACGGTCCACACCCGGCGCATAAGCAGCGGCGACAGGATGAACACGATCATCGCCACGGCGCCGACCGCGATATCCGGCGCAATCGGCCACCCGAACAACCATCGCCGCAAGGTTCCGCCGTATCCCCGAACCGCATTCGACGCAAACAGGATCGCCAGCATCGGCAACGCGACGATCAGGACGTGAAACCGCAGATTGTAAAGGATGAACGCCCAGCACGACGGAACCCCCGCTTCCGAGACACGACTCTCCCCTGGTCCGGCCGCAGGTTCGCGGAACGCCCGATCAACCGGATACGTCGTCGCCCAGACCAGCGCCGCCGCAGCCAGGTAGGGACCGACGACGATCAGATCGGCGACGATCTTCGCCCACGGCCCCAGCTCAAGCGCGTAGACCTGCCCGCTCCAGGGCGAGACGTAGAACAACACCGCGAAACCGGCGACGAGGTATCCGCGGAGGAGATCGACGTGACGATGATGACGTCGAACGATCTCACTGAGCTTGTCCGGCGTGTCACGCAGTCGTGCAAGGGCAAGCCGGGTTGACGCGACTGAGCCCGCGAGGGAGATCATCAGGTAGACGCCGGCGCTGAGCAGCGCCAGGATCCAGGACGATCCCGCCTCTGCGTTATCGGCCAGCGCCGAGTCCCGCCGAAAAAAGAGCATTCCGAATACGATGACGGTATGTAAGATCATGTTTAAAAACAGGTTACGCTCAAGGCGTCGCTTTGACTCCCACCTGACGATCCGGGCAGGATGCGGTCCTCAAATACCCCCTACTGGGTAAACCCCGCTTCCCCGCGTTGCACCACCCGCCGAAGAACAACAATATGATTGCCTTGCCGACGTTTCTCTCAAGGCGGTCTCGGTGCTGATTCGTGTCAGTTTGCGCCAGGGACCGGTCGCGTTCGGTTCACCTCGGAGCACAGTTTATGATCGCTTGTTCAAAAATGCTCGTTCTTTCCATCCCCCTCCTTTTTTCCACCGTCTTAGGCTCCGCGGCGATCGCCCAAGAGGTTCCGAAGAAGCCCGGCTGGGAAAAGGAGGCCGAAGTTCTGCGCGAAACCGGGCAGGTCAAGGAAGACGAGAAAGCCGGTTTCGGCGGTAAAGAGCAGCTTTCTCGCTTTGAGCTGATGCTCGTGGAGCGACTGAAGCTGTCCGACGCCCAGCGCGCCAAGATTCACGCCATCCTTCTCGATCATACCGCGAAGGCGGTCTCCGCCGCCCCGGCGAAGAAGGCGTTTCAGGAGGAATTCGGTCAGGAGTACAAGGCGCTGAAGCGCCAGGCTGATGAGGCGAAAAAAGCCGGCGACAAAGAAAAACTCCGGTCCATCATGCAGCGGCTGACCGAACTTCGGAACAAGCAGCTTTCGTCCGAGCAGGCGGGCGAGCCTGATTTCGCGGAGATGTTGTCCGCGATCGAGGCCGAGCTTACGCGCCAGCAGGCGGCGGAACTTTACAAGATCGCCGATGAATTCGGCATGACGAAGGACTCCGACGTCGGAGCCAAGCTCCTGCCGAAGGAGTTCATCGGCGTCGTGACCGGCCCGACAATGCGCCTCAATGAGGACCAGCGCCGCCGGATCATCGACATCTACCGCCAGACCCAGGATGAGGCCCGCGGGATCGCCGGCGACAAGGAGAAGCTGACCGCCCTGCTGACGAAGATGCGCGCCGACATCCGCGCTGTGCTGGACCCCGGGCAGCGCCGCCTCGCCGCCGTCCTGCTGTCCAAGGCGGAGTCGCGTTTCGCGGCGCGCGCGGCTGAGAACAAGGACACAGAGGACAAAGGCGACGCCGCCGCCGAGAGCGCGGAATCCACCCCCCTCGAAGACCTCCGCGAGCAGAAACCCCCGCGCAAGGAACGCCGCAAGTCCGGAAAGAACTCGACTGACGAAGCGGCGCCGGACAATGCCGGCGAAGGCGCGCCCGACGGCGGATGACGCCGGGATCTTATCCCCGCCGATTCTGCACGCCGGTGGGACGCGCGGAAGGTTCAGGGTATCATGCCCGGCTCGCCGCCCGGGGTCCGCAGGCAACGTAGGATGATCCGGCGGGCGGCGCGGGTTGTACCGGCGATGACGCTGCTCAACGTTGAAACGCTCAAACTGGGTGTCCGTAACCTTCTGCTGCACAAGCTGCGGTCGTTGCTGACCGTGCTGGGCATCATCTTCGGTGTCGCCGCGGTCATCTGCATGTTGTCCGTCAGCGAGGGGGCGTCGGCCGACGAGCTTCGCAGCATCCAGTTGATGGGCACGCGCAACGTTCTCGTGGACTCCGTCGCCCCGCGTCAGACCACGCAGGTCTCGCAGGGCAACGCGTCGCTCCTCGAATACGGCATCAAACCTTCCGACATCGAACTCATTGAGAACACCCTACCCCACCTCGCCTCGGTCACCGTGCTTCGCACCGTTTCCGACATCGTTCGCTGGCGCGACCGGCGCAGCAACGCCTCCGTCACTGGAACCGAGCCGTCCTTCTTTCAGGCCGTCAACATCGACGTCGCGTTCGGACGGTCGCTGACCGATGAGGATCTCGCCGCCGAGCACGCCGTCTGCGTCATCGGCGAGGATGTCCGACGAGAGCTTTTCAAACACGAGGATCCGATCGGGCAGGTGATCCTCGCGGAGCGCTACCCGACGGCGATTCCGTTTCGCGTCGTCGGCGTCCTGCGGAACGTACAGGTCGCAGGTTCGCCTCAGCGCGGCGTCGAGGAGCGCAACCTCAACCGCGAAATCCTGGCCCCGATCACCACCGTCAACAAGCTCTTTTCCGAAATCACGGTCAAGCGCCGCACCGGTTCGCGTGAGATGACCAAGGTTCTCGTTTCAGGCCTGATCATTCAGGTGGACGAGCTTGAGCACGTGCTGCCCGTCTCGGAGATGGTCAAGCGCGTGTTCGAGCGCACGCATCCGACGGAGGATTACGAAATCAAAGTCCCTCTCGCGCGCCTCAAAATCGCCGAGCGCAAAAAGGTCAACAATCAGCGCGTGCTCGGGTTCATCGCCGGCATCTCGCTGCTGGTGGGCGGCATCGGCATTATGAACATCATGCTGGCCACCGTGACGGAGCGCACGCGCGAGATCGGCGTCCGTCGCGCCCTCGGCGCACGCCGCCGGCACATCACGGTTCAGTTCCTCATCGAGACGATCGTCCTCTCCACCGGCGGCGGCGTCATCGGCGTCATTCTCGGGTGGGTCGGTTCGATGGTGCTCAGCCGGGTCGCGGAGTGGACACCGATCGTTCAGCCGCAATATATGATCTTAAGCTTCGGGTTATCGGTGCTCGTCGGGCTTGTTTCGGGGATGTACCCCGCTCTGCAAGCGGCCAACCTGGATCCGATCGAAGCGCTCCGACGGGAGTAACCGGGCGGTTTCTCCGCAGACGGTCGCCTAAGCCGCAATCGACGACGCCCCCCCAAGGAGCCGCCCCCGAGGAGCCTCCGTACCGGAAATGCCCGCCCGAAATCCGCGTCAGGGGCTGTCCGGACGGCCTGACCGCGGGTATCATACCGGCATCACCCACCCCGATCAGTCGTCCTAGGGAGAGCGTGTGTCAGTCGCGTTCGGCGACGACCGCACAAGGAGAAAAGGCATGAGCGGGAAATCTCTGGTGGCTGCGGCAGTCTTGGTGGTCTTGACGGCGTCGATCGGCTGGATCGAAACGTTTCGAGCCGGAAACGCGCTCTCGTTCGCCGGCGCCGGGCAGTTGGCCGTCGTTCCGGACACGAGCGTCGGCGCGCTCGGATCCTCCTGGACGGTGGAGTGCTGGCTTAACCCCGCCGATCTGGAATCCACTCAGCGCATTGTCGGAAAGTGGGGATCAGCGGCCGAGCACAGAGAGTTCGTCCTTGAAATCTCGGACGGACGGCTCCAGGGTCGCGCAGCCGGATCGGGAGGCGAGGCGGAGATCTCGGTCGCCGCCAAGTCGCTCGTCGCCGGAAAGTGGCGCCACCTCGCCCTTCTGCTCGACGACGCAACCGGGGAGTTACGACTCTACATCAACGCCCAGCTTCGCGCTCAACGGGCGACGGCGGTGACGCTCGACCGCGACGGGGAAGCCCCGCTCGTGTTCGGTGCAGATGTTGCTGACGAGGGCGCCTCGGCGTTTCTCAAGGGCGATCTGGATGAGGTGCGCATCTGGGACCGCGCGCTGACGGAGAAGGAGCTTCTCGATCGATATGATCGCCAGGTCCGTTACGGCGACGCCGGTCTGCTGGGATACTGGCGCCTTGATGAGCCGCCGGGTGCGCAGGAGCTGCTTGACTTCAGCGGACATGACCGACACGGATTTCTGGGCGGAAACTATGACGACACCAACGGCGACCCGGCGCGCGTGACGTCCACCGCCCCGATCCGCTCGAACGCCCCGGATCGTCCGCCGAATCAGGGCGGCGGAGGCCGAAAGATCGCCCCGCTCGACAGCGATGAGGACCGGCTCTGGGACATTTTTGAAACCAACGACGGAGACTTCCGCGGACCGTGGCGCACCGGGACGGACCCGCTCAACGCCGACACGGACGGCGACGGTCTGGATGACGGGGACGAAGTGCTCGGAACGCTCGCCGGGCTGGATCTGCCGCGGCTCGGCGCCAACCCGGTCCGCAAGGACATTTTTCTCGAAATCGACTGGACCGACGACTCCAGCGGCGGGATGCACTCGCACCGCCCCCGGCCCGAGTCGATCGACATGATCGTCGAGGCCTTCGCCAACGCCCCGGTCGCCAACCCCTACGCTTTGCCGCCGGGCATTTCTCTGCACGTGGACTACGGACAGGGCGAGCCTTACACCGGGGGCAATTTCCTGGGCCTTGATCTGCAAGTGACGTTCGACGACGAGTTCAACGTGTACAAGGCGGCGAACTTCGATCCGCGGCGCGAAGACCTGTTTCACTACGCGATCTTCTGCCACCAGTTCAACGCCAACCGGAATTCGGGCATCGCGGAGCTGCCGGGCGACGACTTCATCGTCGCCTCAGACACCTGGTACGACGTTTCCTTGCGCGTCGCCACCGTCTGCATGCACGAACTCGGGCACAACCTCGGGCTGCGGCACGGCGGGAACGAGGAGCGGACGTACAAGCCGAATTATAATTCGGTCATGAACTACCGTTACGCATTCCCCGGGACCGACACGAACTGTGACGCGATCGGAGACGGCGGGGTCAATTATTCCGACGGATCCCTGGCCGACCTTGATGAGACCTTCCTCGACGAGGAGGTCGGAATCTGTGGCGACGTGCCGGTGGACTGGAACGGCGACGGGCGGTTCCGGCGCAACTTCTCACGGAACATCAACTGCATCGCCCGGCTTTCATCCGTCTGCGGCGACGACGGCGGCGTCTGCGACGATCGCCTCTGCACGACGCTGCGCGACTTCAATGACTGGGCGGCGATCCGCCTGCCGATCCCCCCGGGCGACGCGCCGTTCTCGGGAGAGATCACGGATTGCCGGATGCGGCCCGAGGATTGAGGCGTCGGGGGCCGGTTACGACCTCCCGCGGCGAACACCCGCGTCCCGCCCTTGCACCTCGCAGCGCGGCGTCAAGGACGGACCGGGCGAGGCTCGGACAGCGGGATCGTCTTATCCCGCCGCGCCTGGCGGCGCGTGATAGCTTTGCAGCGGCCGGACGGAAAGCGGCGTCGCGATGTCGCCGTCTTCCGACTTCGTGATCGCCCGCAACGCCTGCACCGCCGCCACGGCGCCCGCCAGCGTGGTGATGATCGGAACGCGCCGTGCGAACGCCGCCGCGCGCCATCGCCCCTCGGCGCTCGCCGGTCCGGTGTGGATCGGCGTATTGATCAGCAGGTGCAGCGTTCCGTCGTCGATCAAATCCTTCAGAAACGGCGCCCCGGATTCGCTGTGCTTTGACACCAGCAGGCTGGGGATCCCCGCGGCGTCGAGTACTTTTCTCGTCCCCGTCGTCGAGTAGATGCAGAAACCCATGTCGCGCAGATCGCGGGCCACCGACACGATCCGCGGCTTGTCCTCATCCTTCACGCTGATGAGCACGTTTCCGCCCGTCGGCAACGACATCCCCGTGGCGATCTGCGCTTTGGCGAACGCACGGCCGAAGTTCGAGGCGATCGCCATCACTTCGCCGGTGCTGCGCATCTCGGGACCGAGCACCACGTCCACGCCGTGGAACTTGCTGAAGGGGAAGACGGGCGCCTTGACCGACACGTGCTTCGGCATCGGCGTTTCCTTCAACCCGTGTTCATCGAGCACGTCGCGCAGCTTCTCGCCGAGCATGACCCGCGTCGCCACCTCCGCCCAGGGCACGCCCGTCGCCTTGGCGACAAACGGGAGCGTGCGACTGGCGCGCGGATTGACTTCCAACACATACACCGTGCGATTGAGGACGGCATATTGCACGTTCATCGCCCCGCAGACCTGCAGGCGCTTCGCCAGTTTCCGGGTCGAGCGGAAAATCTCCTCGACCACCATCCTCCCCAGGGAAAACGGCGGGAGGACGCACGTGCTGTCGCCGCTGTGAATGCCGGCTTCCTCGATGTGCTCCATGATGCCCGCGACCATGCACATCTCGTCGCCGGTGGCCGGCAGGACTCCCCTCGCGCACACCCGTCCGAAATCCGCCACGGCGTCGACGTCCACTTCGATCGCGTCCACGAGAAACTTATCGATGAGGATCGGGTTGTCTCGCTCCGCTTCGGTGCGGTCCGTGGCGGCGAGCGCTTCATCGATGTACGCGTTCAAGTCCGCGTCGTTGTTGCAGACGCGCATGCCGCGCCCGCCGAGCACATAGCTGGGTCGCACAAGCACCGGGTATCCGATCTGCCTGGCGATGCGCAGCGCCTCCGCACGGCCTCGCGCGATGCCGCTGGGCGGTTGCAACAAACTGAGTTCCCGCAGTACCTTGGCGAATTCCTCACGGTCTTCCGCGAGATGAATCATCTCCGGCTGCGTACCGATGATCGGCACGCCGGCTTCCTTCAGACCCTGGGCCAGATTCAGCGGCGTCTGCCCGCCGAATTGGCAGATGACTCCCGCTACGCCGGGAAGGGCGAAGGACGAAGGGCGAGTAATCGGTGGCGCGGTATACGAACCTTTCCCCTTTTCGTTATTCGCTCCCCGCAATTCGTTGTTCGACCGGTCCTGCGGGTGCAATCTTGAGATGACATTCAGCACGTCCTCCTGCGTCAGCGGCTCGAAGAACAACAGATCGCTCGTATCAAAATCCGTGCTGACCGTCTCTGGATTGGAGTTGATCATCACCGACTCATACCCGGCCTTGCGCGCGGCGAAAGAGGCGTGGCAGCAGCAGTAGTCGAACTCGATGCCCTGACCGATACGGTTGGGCCCGCCGCCGAGGACCACGATCTTGGGTTGGTCGGTGAGGCGGACTTCGTCCTGCATCGCCGAGGGCGAAGAGCGAACTGCGAATGACGGCTCCGTCGGCGCCGGCGCCGATTCGTAATTCGCCGTTCTTGATTCGCCGTTCGCCCTCAACACCGGCGATTCGTGCGACGAGTAGTAATACGGCGTCACCGCCTCGAACTCCGCCGCGCACGTGTCCACCAGCTTGTAAACCGGCGATGAACCCTGCTTGAAGAAACCCTTTTCGCCGGTGGCTCTTTCCAGTTGCGGTCCGCTGTAGCCGAACCTCCGGGATTTCAGGATGGCGGACGCGTCACGCCTTGAAACCGAGTCCGAACGATCCGGGCTCGGGCCGAGCAGATCGTCCTCAAATTGCACGAGTTCCTGAATCTGCTCCAGGAACCACTTGTCAATCCGCGTCAGTTCATAAACGCGATCGAGGCTCCAGCCCATTTTGAAGGCATATCGGATGTAGTAAGGCCGCCCCTGCGACGGGCGCGAAAGTTTGTCGATCAGCACTGCCTCCCGGATCGGCCAGCTTGCGGCGTGCTCCTCCTGCGTATCCGGCGGTGCCTCGGAAGCCGTCGTCCCCCCGATTGCGCCGAACGATTCGTTCCCGGCAGGCGCCACAATCGATTCGACCCATCGCTCCCTGACGGTCGCGGCTCTGCCTACACTTTCCTTCTCCTGTTGCCTCTTGCCTCTTGCCTGTCGCCTGTCGCCTGTCGCCTCTTGCCTATGCTTCAACCAGGCGTCATTCGCATCCAGCCCGTACCCGGACCGCTTGATCTCCATCGAGCGGATGCACTTCTGGAACGCCTCCTTGAAGTTGCGCCCGATGGCCATCGCCTCGCCGACGCTCTTCATGTGGGTCGTCAGCGTCTCGTCACTGTCCGGGAACTTCTCAAAGGACCAGCGCGGAATCTTGACCACAACATAGTCGAGCACCGGCTCAAAGCTCGCCGGAGTTGTTTTCGTGATGTCGTTCGGCAGTTCGTCAAGCGTATACCCGACCGCCAGCTTCGCCGCGATGCGCGCGATGGGGTATCCCGTGGCCTTGCTGGCCAGCGCCGACGAACGCGACACGCGCGGGTTCATCTCGATCGCCACCTGCCGACCGGTCCTCGGATCAACCGCGAACTGAATGTTGCACCCGCCGGTGTCCACGCCGATCGCCCGGATGATGGCGATCGCGCTGTCGCGCATCTTCTGATATTCCTTGTCGGTCAGCGTCTGAATCGGCGCAACCGTGATGCTGTCGCCGGTATGCACCCCCATCGGGTCGAAGTTCTCGATCGAGCAGATGATGACGACGTTGTCCATCCGGTCGCGCATCACCTCCAGCTCGAACTCCTTCCAGCCGTACAAGTCCTCCTCGATGAGGATTTCGCTCACCCGCGACGCCGCCAGCCCGCGCCGGCAGATCGCCTCGAACTCCTCCGCCGTCCGCGCGAACCCCCCGCCCTCGCCGCCGAGCGTGTACGCGGGACGGATGCAGCAGGGCAGCTTGATCCCTTCGACGATCTCCTTCGCTTCGTTCCAGGTGTGGGCCACGCCGGACTTCGGCACGTCGATCCCGATCGCCTGCATCGTCTCCTTGAACGCCGTCCGGTCTTCCGCGAGGTGGATCGCCCGCGGCGACGCCCCGATCATCTGCACGCCGCGCCGCCGCCCTTCCCCGTCCGTGTATCCCTGTCGCTCAAAGATGCCACGTTCGTGACACTCCATCGCCACGTTCAGCGCCGTCTGACCCCCCAGCGTCGGCAGCACGGCATGAACGGGCCGCCCGTCCTCACCCTCCTTGATCAGAATCTTCTCGACGAATTCCGGCGTGATCGGCTCGATGTACGTCCGGTCCGCCAGACCGGGATCGGTCATGATCGTCGCCGGGTTCGAGTTCAGCAGCACCACGCTGTACCCCTCCTCGCGCAGCGCCTTGCACGCCTGCGTGCCGGAATAGTCGAACTCGCAGCCCTGTCCGATCACGATCGGACCGGAGCCGAGGATGAGGATGTTCTGGATGTCGGTGCGTTTCGGCACGGTGGGAGGATTCTAGCGAAGGTTAAGTCGCTTGCCGAGAGGGGCGACGCGCGGTGCATGCAGAGGCGATTTGCAGGTAGAACGCTACAGGATGACGGCGCGGGTTTACACGAAACGACCGTTCCGAACGCGTACGTGGCGACTCGAACGGATGCCGGAAGCGTGCATCGGCGAAACGTCACGCGCGAATGATGGGGGAGCCCGTTGGCGCAATACGATGGCTGGGGCTCGGACAACGTGGAGTTGGAACTCCGCAACGGGGACTGGCCCGGACAGCAAGAAGCCATCCGCCCGATCGCGCGGCGCGATCGGGAATAAGGATTCAGATCGCCGGAACCCCGCAGAATGGCGCCGTTTCAGCGGATTCCTGACGTCACCCGACAAGTCGAGCGCGACACGCGGCTTGCACTTTCCCCGGTTCGGGGTGACCCAAAAAGGGGATGCGCTTTGAGCGCATCCCCTGCGGATTCGACTTCGTCGTGTCGTCCGAAAGCCCGGACGAAGGTCATGTCGCCTCGGCGGCTCCACCCGCCGCAACGACCTCGCGGTCATCGTCGTCCGCCGCTGCCGCCGCGCGGTGACCCTCGAAGAAGAGGTTCTTCACGCCGTCTTCGTTGGTCTGCACGGTGACGCGCACCCGGTTCTTATCCTTGTACTCTCCGCGGAGGATCGCCTCGGACAGCGCGTCCTCCAGGTAGTGCTCGATCGCCCGACGCAGCGGACGCGCGCCGAACTTCTCGTCCGTCCCCTTGTCGATCAGGAAGTTCTTCGCGTCTTCGGTCAGCTCCAGCTCCAGGCTGCTCCGCTCGCGCAGACGCTCCGCCAGCTTCTTCACCTCCAGATCCACGATCATCGTCAAGTCCTCGTGCGTCAGCTTGCGGAAGACCACCATTTCGTCCACGCGGTTGAGGAACTCGGGACGGAAGTAGCCCTCCATCTCGCTCTTGAGCACTTCCTTCATCTTGTCGTACGACACCTGCTCATCGCGCCGCTGGAAGCCGAAGCTCTCCTGATGCGTGATGCGGTGCGCCCCGACGTTGCTCGTCATGATCACGATCGTGTTCTTGAAGTCCACGTGCCGCCCGAACGAGTCGGTCAGGCGCCCCTCCTCCATGATCTGGAGGAGCATGTTGAACACGTCCGGGTGCGCCTTCTCGATCTCGTCGAAAAGGACGACCGAGTACGGACGCCGGCGGATACGCTCGGTGAGCTGACCGCCTTCTTCATATCCCACGTAGCCCGGCGGCGCGCCGATCAGCCGCGACACGTTGTGCTTCTCCATGTATTCCGACATGTCGAGCACCAGCATCGCGTCCGGATCACCGAACATGAACTCCGCGAGGCACTTCGCCAGGTACGTCTTGCCCACGCCCGACGGCCCCACAAAAATGAAGCTGCCCATCGGACGCTTCGGATCCTTCAGACCGCTGCGCGACCGCCGCACCGCACGCGACACGGCGCTGACCGCCTCGCCCTGGCTGATCACCCGCTTGTGCAGCTCCCGCTCCAGTCCCAGCAGCCGCTCCGCCTCGTCCTTCTCCAGGCGCGTCATCGGGATGCCCGTCATCTTGCTGACCACTTCCGCGATCACTTCGCCGTCGACGACGCCCCCCACTTCCTTCGCCCGCTCGCGCCACTCGCGCTGGACGTCCTTCTTCTTCATCTTCGACGACTCGATCTTGTCGCGAAGCTGCGCCGCCCGCTCGTAATCCGCGTTGCGCACCGCCTCGTCCTTCTCGACCGTCAGTCGCTCGATCTCCCGCTCAATGTCCGCCAGATCCGGCGGTTTCGTCATGCTCCGCAGGTGGACCCGCGCCCCCGCCTCGTCGATCACGTCGATCGCCTTATCCGGCTGCACGCGACCCGAGATGTACCGGTTCGACAGCTCCACCGCCTGGTCCAGCGCCTCGTCGGTGATCTGCACCCGGTGATGCGCCTCGTACCGGTCGCGCAGGCCCTTCAGGATCAGAATCGTGTCGCGCCCGGTCGGCGGTTCGACGATGATCTGCTGGAAGCGTCGCTCCAGCGCGCTGTCCTTCTCGATGTACTTGCGATACTCGTCCAGCGTCGTCGCCCCGATGCACTGGATCTCCCCGCGGGACAGCGCCGGTTTGAGCACGTTCGAAGCGTCGATCGCCCCCTCCGCCCCGCCCGCACCGACCAGCGTGTGAAGCTCGTCGATGAAGAGAATCACGTTGCCCGCGCGGCGCACCTCGTTCATCACCGCCTTGATCCGCTCCTCGAACTGACCGCGGTACTTCGTCCCCGCCACCATCATCGCCAGGTCGAGCACGACGATGCGCCGATCCGCCAGCAGCTCGGGAATGTCCCCGCTGACGATTTTCTGCGCCAACCCCTCGACGATCGCCGTCTTACCCACCCCCGCCTCGCCCAGCAGCACCGGGTTGTTCTTCTGACGCCGGCAGAGCACCTGAATGACGCGCTCGATCTCGTTCAGACGACCGATGACCGGGTCCAGCTTGCTCTGACGCGCCATCTCGGTCAGATCACGTCCGAAGGAGTCCAGCGCGGGAGTGCGGCTCTTGCCCTTCTTGCCCTCGGTCTGCTGCGACTGCGCCGGCGCCGCCTCATTCTCCTCACTCTCCTGGTTCGCCCCGAGGAGATTGAGCACTTCTTCACGGACGTCTTCGAGCTTCAGGCCCAGATTCATCAGAACCTGCGCCGCCACACCCTCCTGCTCACGCAGCAGCCCCAGCAGCAGGTGCTCCGTCCCGACGTAGTTATGATTGAGGTTGCGGGCCTCCTCGATCGCGTACTCGATGACCTTCTTCGCCCGCGGGGTCTGCGGAAGCTTGCCCATCGTCACCATCTCGGGCCCGCTCTTGACCATCCGCTCGACCTCGAGACGCACCTTCCGCAGGTCCACGTCCAGATTCTTCAGGACGTTCGCCCCCACCCCCGAGCCTTCCTTCACCAGACCCAGAAGAATGTGCTCCGTCCCGATGTATTCGTGGTTGAAGCGCTGCGCCTCCTGGTTGGCCAGCGCCATGACTTTCCGAGCTCGGTCGGTAAAGCGTTCAAACATAAGTCACCCACTCCTGGCAGCCGACCGTGCGCCAGATGCGCTCGGCCGCGATGCCTCCGCTTTCGCCTCCATCAGAATCGCCCGCGCCGTCCTCCGGATATCGCCCGTATCACCACGCCGCGGCGAGCCTTCATTCCGATCGTAGCATTCGACAACAACCGCATCAACAAACGCGGACGCTCGCCGCCGCGCGGAGACAGAATGACAGGCGATCACACCCGGAATCGGCAATAATTGCACCTTCTTCCGCAACTGTCGGAAGATGCGCGACGCCCGTCCGCGCCTCGCCGCGCGTCGCTCGCCCCCGGATCGGCCCGCTTCCGCCAAGCATCATCCCGCCGCAGCCGCCGCTTCCTCGAAGCGCTCCAGTCCGGTCTGCATTTCACGTTCCGAAATCACCAGCGGAGGACAAAACCGGATGCCCGACTCCCCGCACGGCAGCAGGATGACCCCACGCTGGTACGCGCCCTGAAGAATCTGAGAACGCAGTCCCACGTCCGGCTTGCCCGTCTTCGGCTGAACAATGTCCACCCCCGCCATCAAGCCCAGCCCTCGCGGACGCACCACGCAGGACCGCCGCGAACTGATCCCCTGCAACTGCGCAAGAAGTCGCGGACCCAGCGCCGCCGCGTTCGCCCGAAGCTCGCTTTCCACCAGCTCGATCGTCGCCAGCGCCGCCGCACAGCTCACCGGGTTGCCTCCGTAGGTGCTCCCCTGCGCCCCGGGAGGCCAGTTCATGATCGGCTCCTGCGCGATCACCGCCGCGATCGGCATCCCGCTCGCCAGCCCCTTCGCCGACAACACAATGTCGGGAACAATCCCGAAATGTTCGCACGCGAACATCCGACCCGTCCGCCCCATCCCCGCCTGAATCTCGTCGCAGATCAGCAGGATGCCGTACTCGTCACAGAGCTTGCGCAACCCCTGCACAAACGACGCATCCGGGATCAGATATCCGCCTTCTCCCTGGATCGGCTCGAAAAAGATCGCCGCCACTTCGTCCGGCTGCATCTGCTGCTTGAACAACACGTTCCGGATGAAATCCACGTCGCCGTAAGGCGCGTGCGCCACCATCGGAACCAGCGGACCGAACCCCTGCTTCTGCCGCGCCTTCGAGCACGTCAGCGACAGCGACCCCATCGTCCGCCCGTGAAACGACCCGTGAAACCCGATCGCCCACTTCCGCTTCGTGTGAAACCGGCTCAGCTTGAACGCCGCCTCGGTCGCCTCCGTCCCGCTGTTCGTCAGCAGCACGCGCTTCGGCTTGTCTCCCGGCGTGATCGCCGAAAGCTTCTCCATCAATTCGATCATCACCGGGTAGTAGAAGTCGCTCCCGCAGATGTGGATCAGCTCCGCGCTCTGACGCTGGATCGCCGCCACCACCTTCGGGTGGCAATGACCCGTCGCGCACACCGCGATCCCCGCCGCCAGGTCCAGGAAGCGGTTCCCGTCCACGTCCTCCACCACGCACCCCAGCGCGCGCTTCACCACCAGCGGATAATCCCGCGTGTTCGACGGCGAACTGACACGCACGTCTCGCGCCACCAGCCCCGCTCCGATCGGACCGGGCAGCGCCGTGCGGATCAGGGGCGCGCCCCCCAGCGCCTCCGCCGGCGAAGCCCCTTTCATCGGTGGATTCGCAATTGTCGTCATACGCTTTGCTCCTTCAGCGCAGTCCGGGCGACCCGCCTCTCAACCGCACACAGGATCCCTCCCGCTTCACCACGTCCTCGCCTCAGGGTTTCGCCGATTCCAGGCTCTTGCGCAACGCCGCAATGTCGCTTTCCGAAAGCTGCGCGCCCGTCTTCTTCACCACCGCGATGAAATGCTCGATCTCGTGCGGCGCCGCCGGAAAGCCCACGTTCCCCTTCTCAGGATGATTCGCGTCCGCCAGTTTCACGCCCTCCGCGTCGAGCACCGCGAAAAACGGAATTCCGCCCTGGTCGCTCCCGCGATACTTGTAATCCAGTTCCTTCCCCCCCGTCATCCGGTCCACATCGATCTTCACCGGCACATACGCCTTTCCGATCGTCGCCGAAACCTCCGGCATCGCCAGCCAATCCGTCATCCGATGACACCACCCGCACCACGGCGCGGAGAAATACACCAGCACCTTCTTCGACTCCGCCTTGGCCTTCGACAAGCCGACCTTAAGCACGTCATCGGCGTTCTGCGGCGGCGCCTTCCACTGATTCAGGAACCCCAACACTTTCGCGGGAACGTGATGATCCCCTTCCTCCAGCGACCCCGTCTCCTGGTTCGCCACCACCTTGCCCGACCCGTCCAGCACCGTCAGAAACGGAACGCCCGAATCCTTCAGCTTCGCCCCGTAAGCCTCCGCCAGGTCCATGTGTTTGTCCCACTTCCCGATGTCCACGTTGACCCGCACGTATTCATAAAGCAGCGCCTTCTTCACCTGCGGATCGCTCTCGAACGTGGCGTCAAGCTTGTGACACCAGCCGCACCAGTTGCCCCCGAACATCACCAGCACGCGCTTGTTGTCCGCCGACGCCTTCTTCACCGCCTCCGCGATCAGCGCCTTCGCATCGGCCTTTTCGTCATACAGCGGCGGCTTCTCCGCTTGTTGTCCCGACGCCGGCTGCCCCCCGGCCTGCACTCGGGCTTCCGCCGCACCGAGCCCGACACTGAGGATCCCCAACCCGCTCAGAACCGCGATCACCACCGCTTCACGTCTCATCTTCCATCTCCGTGAAAAAATACGCCGCCGCAATGACAAACCGCACCCGCAAGGAAGCGCTCCGCCTCCCTGCCGAATCCCCGGCCTTGTTACCCCCTGATCTCGCCGTCACCCTCGCCCCAGCACCTGATCAATCATATACGCGGAGCCCCCCGCACGCGCTTTCACACCCTGCTTACGTCACCCTCCGCCTGCCGCTCGGCACCAGCATCGATGCCGATGTGGCCTCCCGCCCCGCCAGGTGCGCAATGTGATAATCCAGCACGTCGAACATCCGGACGAGAACCTCCTCCCCTCCGGACGACCCTGCGTCACCCCCGCATTCAAGCCGGCGCAGCATCTCAAGCGTCGGACCCGCCACGACCCGCTTCTCCACCCGGACTCCCTCACAGTCCCGGCACACCATCCCGCCTTCCAGCGAAGAAAAATACGTCAGTCCCGACCCACGACCGCAAACCACGCAGGCGTCCAGCCGAGGCCACGCTCCCGCAGACTCCAGCAGCGCCCGCTGATACCCCGTCGTTGTCTCCAGCACCGCCGCCCCGTCACACAACGACTGCAACGCAGACGTCAAGGCATCATAAAGCAGAGCGTGCGCGTCGCCTTCGACCGTCATCATCAAGGTCGTCTCCGCGACATACTGACCGGCCGCAAGACGCTCCAGCTTCT
This sequence comes from Phycisphaerae bacterium, assembly GCA_013360585.1. Taxonomy (GTDB): domain Bacteria; phylum Planctomycetota; class Phycisphaerae; order UBA1845; family UBA1845; genus JABWBH01. Next base: position 97,836 of record JABWBH010000012.1, read on the forward strand.
CACGCAATCCGCCGAACGACCGGGTCTGCTTCCACTCCGTCAGTGTCGAAAGCCCCTCGCTCCGGTCCGTCCGCATGCTGAAGGAAACCTGTCCCTCCTCCAGAAGATCAATCCCCGGCGAAAACCGCGATCTCGTCGAGCGCTTCGCCCCCTTCGCGATGACCCGCGCCTGACCGTGTCCGCGCGTGAAAAGGCCCAGAACCTGCGAGGTTTCTGAGTACTCGATCCGCCGCAGCACCACCGCTACGTCCGAGACCACCGGCATACATGCTTCCCGTCCGAACCCGGATCCGCGTTCGGGTTTCGCCCTTCCCTTTATCCGCCCCGAACCAAAAGTTGAGCCGAACCGAAGAAAAACGCGAGCGGCTCTTGCGGGACGCCGCCCCGCAGAAACCGCTCGCATAAGGGTATGTAAACTCGTCCCCGCGCGTTCCTCCTCCTCCGGCCGGGACGAGATTCGTGTCCGGTTCTCCGGCGCCGGATGCGCGCCGTCGCGGCTACATCATGCCGCCCATCCCGCCCATCCCGCCCATCGGCGGACCCTTCTTCTCCTTCTTTTCCTCCTTGATCTCGGAGATAGCCGCATCGGTGGTCAGCAGCAGGCTCGCCACGCTCGCGGCGTTCTGCAGCGCGATGCGCTCGACCTTCGTCGGAACCAACACGCCCATCTTGATCATGTCGCCGTACTCACCAGTCAGCGCGTTGAACCCGTAATTCGGATCGTCGTTCTCGGTGATCTTCTGCCAGACGATCGACCCGTCCAGCCCCGCGTTCTGCGCGATCTGCTTCACCGGCGCCGACAGCGCCCGCCGGACGATGTCCGCCCCCGTCTTCTCGTCGTCGCGCAGACCCTTCGCCACCCGGTCGATCGCCTTCAGCGCCCGCAGCACCGCCACGCCGCCACCCGGCAGAACCCCTTCCTCCACCGCCGCCCGGCACGCATGCAACGCATCCTCGACCCGGGCCTTCTTCTCCTTCATCTCAACTTCGGTCGCCGCGCCCACGTTGATCTGCGCCACGCCGCCGGCGAGCTTCGCCAGGCGCTCCTCGAGCTTCTCACGGTCGTAGTCGCTTGTCGTCTTCTCGATCTCGTTGCGGATCTGATCGATCCGAGCCTTGATCTTCGCGGTGTTGCCGCCGCCCTCGATGATCGTCGTATTGTCCTTGTCGATCTTGACCTTCTTCGCCGTCCCCAGATCCGACAGCGACACGTTCTCCAGCTTGATCCCCAGATCCTCGAAGATCGCCGTCCCGCCGGTCAGGATCGCCATGTCCTCCAGCATCGCCTTGCGACGGTCGCCGAAACCCGGCGCCTTCACCGCCGACACGTGCAGCGTCCCGCGAAGCTTGTTCACCACCAGCGTCGCCAGCGCCTCGCCCTCGATCTCCTCCGCGATGATCAGCAGCGGACGCCCCGACTGCGCCGCTTTCTCCAGCACCGGAACCATGTCCTTCACCGACGAGATCTTCTTCTCGTGGATCAGGATGTAGGGCTTCTCCAGTTCGCACGTCAGCTCCTGAAAATTCGTGATGAAGTGCGGCGACAGGTAGCCCTTGTCGAACTGCATCCCCTCCACCAGCTCCACCGTCGTGTCCAGGCTCTTGCCCTCTTCGACCGTGATCACCCCGTCCTTGCCCACCTTGTCCATCGCCTTCGCGATGTGCTCGCCGATCTCCTTGTCCTGGTTCGCAGCGCACGTCCCCACCTGCGTGATCTGCTGCGAATTCTTCACCGGCGTGCTCATCTTCTTGAGCTCTTCGACCACCGCCTGCACCGCCGCTTCGATCCCGCGCTTAAGCTGCATCGCGTCCGCGCCCGCCGCCAGGTTCTTCAACCCCTCGTCGTAGATCGCTTCCGCGTAGATCGTCGCGGTTGTCGTGCCGTCGCCGGCCACCGTCGACGTCTTCGACGCAACTTCCTTCACCATCTGCGCGCCCATGTTCTCATAGGGGTCGTCCAGCTCGATCTCCTTCGCCACCGTCACGCCGTCCTTCGTCACCGTCGGAGTTCCGAACGACTTCTCGAGCACCACGTTCCGCCCGCACGGACCCAGCGTCACCTTCACCGCCCGCGCAAGCGTGCGCACGCCGCGGCGGATCGCCTCCCGGGCCTCCATGTCAAACGCAATCTGCTTGGCTGCCATGTATCACTCCCCTTGTTTCAGCGCCGCCGGCGCGCCGCGCCGGTCGGGTCATTTGTTTCTCGGTTATCCGACGCCGCCGGACCCTTCGTCCGCCGAAGGCGCGCCGTCTGCTCGGCACAGCTTACTTCTCGATGACGCCCAGCACGTCCGACTCATCCATGATGAGGTACTCCGTGCCGCTCATCTTGATTTCGTTCCCCGCGTAGCTGGTGAACACCACCTCGTCGTTGACCTTCACCTGCATCGCGCTGCGCTTCCCGCTGTCCAGAAGCTTCCCGTTTCCCACCGCCAGCACGATCCCGCGCTTCGGCTTCTCCTTCGCCGTATCCGGCAGAACGATACCCCCTGCCGTCTTCTCGTCCGCCTCGACCCGCTTCACGATGATCTTGTCGTTCAACGGCTTGATGTTCAGCTTTGCCACGTCGCCTATCCTCCACTGGTCACACAACCCGCTACTCTTCCGCAGTATGCATCTCTCCCCCACCGCCGGAATGCAACCGACGTGCCGGTCCCGCTTTGCGAAACCAGACAAACTTGTTTTCTTCTTAAGTTATTAAATTACAAAATATTATGACGCATGTTCGCCGGGACGCCAACATCAAAGCCCTTCTCCCAGACTCTCTCGCCTGTCACCACTTCATCCCCCACCCAAGGATTCCCTGTCACTTTGTCACTCACCCCCACCCTGGCACTAACCGCCTCCGCCCCTCCCGCCACCCAACGCCTTCGCACGCTCACTCGCGGCTTCAATCCGCGATCGTTCATCCGGGCTGAACCGCCGGATCACCTCCCACTCCGGCCGGGCCGCATCCAGCTCCAGCGCTCGCTCGAACGCCAGCGCTGCCTTCCCCAGCACCCCCGGGTCACCCTTCGCCTCTCCCTGATGCAGCAGGCACTCCCCCAGCAACCACCACCCGGTCGGGTCCGCCGGGTACAAGTTGACCGCGCGGCCCGCAGCCTCGGCTGCCGCATCCAGATGACGCCCCTGCGCGCCGACGCCCTTGACCCCCTCTCCCCCCTCTCCACCGCCGACGCCGGCCCGCCTCGCCACTTCAAGCTCAATACGCGCCGTCTTCCGCTCAATCTCCGCCCGGAACGGATCACGCCGTCGCGCCTCATCTAACGCCGACCGGATCGACTCGAACCCACCCGGAACCCACGACTCACCGCCCCCCAGCCACAACCCCGCCTGAAACTCCGCCTTCTCGAGGCACGGGGTGGGTTCCCACGGATCAGCCTTCGCAGCCTCATCGAACTTCGCCGCGGCCCTTAAGACATGCCCCTGCGCCGCTTCTCCCGCACGCATCACGGACGCAACGAACTCCCTCGCCTCCGCCAGCGCTGCATTCCCGCGACAGATCGCCGCTCCTTGCCAGATGACCGCAATCAGCAGTGCCGCGCAGACGACGAGCGCCGCCTTCTCCGTCCTGATGCCCGCCCGCCGACCCAACCCGTCGTCTCTTTCAGACGGAGGCTCTCCTCGTCGAGACGCCGCCATCGCGTACAAAGCAAAGACCGTCGTCGCCGCACCCGGTACAAAGAGCGCAAAGTTGATCGCGTCCTGGATGAAAAATGCCGCCAACCCTGCGCAAACGCCCCCGAAGATCGGACCGTCCGTCACATCCCCTCCCGCGCCGCCAGCAAGCCGTATCACCACCGCAAACGCCGACAACCACGCCGCAGCCGGTATCAACGTCTGCACGAATACGAAAGATGCGTCGCTTGATCCCAGCAGCGGAATCCGCATCGCAAACACCGCCAGCCCCGTCACCGCGCACCACGCCGGAACCGCGACCCCGCTTAATCCCTCAACCTCTCCCTCTCCGCGGTCCTCCGTTTCATCCCACCCCGCAGACGGTTTTCCCGCCACCGTTGGATTTGAATTCCCGCCGCGACTCCCGACCCCAGCCAGCCGGGCGCTGCCTCCCACCAGCAATGCGACCAACCCCAGCAGACCCACCGCGCCCCACTCCGCCGCCCCCTGCACGAGAAAGTTATGCGGGCTTGAAACCTCCTCCGGACTTTCGATCGATTTGTACCGAACGTAGTGTCGCCCGAAGTTCTCCGCACCGACCCCCGTCAGGAAATGATCGCGGATCAGCGATGCCGACGCAGTCCAGTACTGCCAGCGAAAGCTCAACGACGCACCGGGCAGCGACTTGTGATACAGCCCGTGCCCCACCACCGCCGCCCCCGCAAGCCCCGCACATCCCCACCCTGCGACCAGCGCCGTCACTTTCCGTCGCGCCATCCACGCCCCGAAGCGCGTCCAGCGCCGCAACCCCGCCAACCCTCCCCAGCCTGCAACAGCCGCCGCAAAGGCCGCCGCCGCGCCCCCGCTTCCCGTCAGCGTCATCGCCAGAACCAGCAGCATGACCAGCGCCACGCCGCACCCGACCGCCGCGCCGGATACGCGGGCGCTGTCACCTGCGACTCCTGACGAATGCGTGACGCCCACCCGACCACACGCAGCCAGAACCACCCCCGCCGCCGCCAGCGACGTCAACGCCAGATACCCGGCCGCGACGTTGCTGTGAAAGAAAAAACCATCCGGCTCCCCCGCGCGCATCCGCGCCTCGAACATTCGCACTGTCGCCGAATCCAGCGGAACCCCACGATCGCGCCAGAACGCCGCTCGGTTCTCCTCATACATCCGACGCGCCTCGGGAAGCGTGAACCAGCGCTGATCGAGACACTCCACCGCGTTCGCAGCCGCCGACGCCGCAATCACCGCCAGCACCAGGCGACGGTGCAGACGGGTCTCCACCGCCTGTATCAATCCGATCGCCAGCACCGGAAGGCAAAGAAAGTCGAGCGACGCGTTTACCGCCACGCGCTTCTGCCCTGCCGCCGCGCACGAGATCAACGCCGCCGCCGACAGAAGCATGAACCCCAGCGAAAGACCGGTCCGCCGCAGCCCGCCCTCCCTCACCCGCGTCAGCATCGCCCCCACCGCCGCCACGAGGATCACCAGGTCGATCGCCCACGTTCGCACCGGCATCACCGGCGAAAGCTCCGCGATCCCCGACGACACGACGTCCCGCGCGGCGTCATGCGTTTCATGAATGAGCGGGCGCAATCCGCACACGACGAGGAGAAGGAAAAAGCACACGCTCCGCACGTGACGAAGCGACCCCTCGGGCGACCGCGACACACGCCCTGCGACGCCACCGCGGGCGCCTTGTCCTGCTGCACCGGGCGATGTTCGTGCTGAACTCAGGGACACTTCCTGAAGAAAAAACCCACCGCGGTCACGGAACCGTCTGAATGTCGCCTCGAACGGATTCCGTCTGTCGCTTGTACGCGCGAACCTTCGCTTCCTCCCGCAGACGCCAGAAACGCAGCTTCAAAGGCCGATCCTTCACCGTCGTGAAATGATGCCACGCCGGTTCCGGAATGTTGTCCCACTGGATCGCCGCCGGCTCCTCCGGAAGGCGCACCCACTCATAAAACGCCGCATCGCGCAGCTTGTCCCGGACGCCGGCCGGAAGTCCCGAACGATAATCCCAGTGCTGGGCGATGATCCAGTCCGGAAGTCGCGGACCCACGCGCGGAACCAGATCGCGCGTCCGGATCACCAGCAGATCCGTGTAATACTTCAGCGGAAAATGCTCATACACCGTCGTCACCAGGTCGTCCTTCCGGGCATGTGCCTGAAGATGACGGATCACCGCCTCGATCGGACCCTCGTAATCGTTGCGAAGCTCTCGCACCAGGTTCAGCAGTGGAAACTCCAGCTCGACGGGCATGCCGAATTTGTCCAGCCGCCCGTTCTTATAAAGCATCGTCCACGTGTATCCGTTGGCGTTCAGGTGACCGAACTCCGTCGCCGCAAAATACGCCTCATTGTGCGCCTTCGCCGTCGGCTCGGGGTCTCCCTGTTCCAGGTACTCCTCCTGAATCCGCACGATGCTCGCCTGATGCCGAGGCTCCAGCACCAGCCTCCGCGCTACGTAAAACGGACCGTATTGAAAAAGCTCGCATCCGACGACCACCGCGAACACCAGCGCCCCCACCCACGTTCGCCCGCCGGACAGTTTCAGCACGCACGCCGCCGCCGCCAGCGAAAACAACGCCGCCCCGCCCAGCAGGTACCGGTAAAACGGATGATTCGCCAACGCCGACGCCGAAAACACCACCGCCAGACCCGCCACGATCGTGATCTGCTTCCAGTCCGTGTCGAACCACGCCGCGTCACGCAGGGATGCAAACGAGGAGCGCACGATCCAGAGCCCCGTGCCCGCGCACGCCGCCGCAAAGAATCCCAGGAGGATGAAAAACGAACCGGACGAGGCCGGAGCAACCATCACCGCAAAAAACAACACGGCGCACGCCAGCGCCGCCAGACCCGTCCACCATCGCCCCCGGGACGCGCTCTCCCCAACGCCCGCCCCGGCTGCCAGCGCAAGCAACCCGAACACGAACACCGCCAGCAACAGCAGCCCTGCCGCCAGCATTCCGAGCGGCGCATTGTGCAACATCACCCGGAAGTGATCCGCGATGTCCGTCGCACGCCACGACCACTCCAGCAGCCCTTCGGCGTGCAGCCCGCGCATCGTCGCCGCCGTCACCGCCAGCCACGCCGCCCCCGTCGCCAGCGTCAGCACCGCAAAAACCGCCCGCCGCCGCGCCGCCGCCCAGCTCAACGCGATCGGAACCAGCAGCACAAAAGGCCACGCGCCGGTATGCAGGTGAACCAGATACGCTCGAAGCGACGCGACCAGCCGCGACCACGACTCCTTGATCGGCACGCCGCTGTCGTCGTAATCCCGGTCCCACGACCTCGTGTAAATGAAGAACGGCGCCGTCAACCCGGCCACCAGCATGCACGCCACGACGTAACGCAGAAAAACCGAGTGCCGCAACCGTGTCAGCAACCGCCCCTTTGCCTCGTCGTAGCGGATCACGCCGTGCTTCAGCAACGCATGTACGCCCAGTCCCCCCGTCACCCCCACCATCGTCGGGAAAAACGTGTAAAACGAGCCGAGGCCGCCGAGCACGAACAACGCCGAACCCCGGCGATGCTCTCGCGTCATCCGCACGTACCCCCAGACCTGAACCAGCGTGTACATCGCCAGAAACGGATAAGACCGGCACTGCCTCGCAAAAAGCAGATAAGGAACGTTCAGCGCCAGAAGCATCACCGCCACCCGGCTCAGCGCCCGCCGCCCCGTCATATCCAGCAGCGCCACGTACATCACCGCCAGCGCCACCCACGCCCCCAACGCAAAGGGAAACCGCGCCGCAATCGTTTGCCGCTCGATCGTGTCATTGAACCCGACCGCATCGAACGCCAGAAGCGACGCCGCCGTCAGGTAGTTCCCGAACCACGAGGTCCAGATCCAGATCCCGTCCTCATTGATGTCGACATACGACCCGTCCCCGCGCAACTGCTGGTCCGTCACCGCATGAAGCGAATGCCCGTGCTTGTCCAGCGGTGGGCGACCGTCGTCCGCCAGCGGATATCCGTATTCGACGATCCGCCGCGCCAGCGTCGCCGTCTCCGCCTCGTCCTGCCAGAGAATATTCGCCCCGAGGTTAGGGAAGATCAGCCACGGCGGGACCAGCAGAATGAACAACCAGAACGGATCGCGCGCAAGCCCCCCGCGCCGCTGTTCCGATGTTCCCGCCAGACTCGGATCCTGCCCCTCATTCATCGCCAGACAACTCTGACTTCCCGTCGCTTTCGACCCGCTTCCCGCCCGCCTGCACCGAGGCGACGCGCCGGTAAATCAATACCCCCCCCGACGCGGCCCGCACCGCGCGATCCCCCAGCAGCGCCAGTTCCTCCCCGAACCGCAGGTCATAACGTTGCTCTCTCTCGCGCGGGATCGCCACGCCGACCAGCCGATACCGCCGCTCATCCAGAACCAGCGCCCCGACCTTCCGCTCCAGGTCCAGCGGCCTCCCGGCATGAGGCGTCCGCGATGACCAGACCTGAACATCCAGAATCCAGTCCGGCGGCGCCGACTCAATGCTCGCGATCACTTCGCCCTGCCGCCTTCCCGCGTCCGCATAAGGCCCGAAAAGGGGATACATGATAGTATACCGCGTCACGCTCCGCAGTCCCGCGTAATAAAGAATCTGCGGCTCGGACCCGAGAATCAGAACACGATCCCCCGCCGCCGATTCCCGCCGGAGATACTCGCCGATGTGCCGCCCCTCAACGACCAGGTTCTGCCCGTAAAGGATCCGGGCGCGGTCCTCAGCGCTCGCCGCCCGCCAGAAGGATCGATCCGCGAACACCGGTGCCACCGCCAGCGCAAGCACCGCGCCCAGCGCCACCCCGACCCGAAGCCCCGCCGGATTCCTCGTCGCACTCGTCACTCGCACAACGCCCAGCCCCGCCAGCATGCTCAGCGGCGGCAGCAGAAAGATCGAGTAATGATCGTAAAAATTGAACGAAATTGCCGCCGCCGCCCCCGCCGCCGCCAGCCACATCGCGGCAATCCGCGTCGCTCCGCTCTCATCCTTCCGCCCCGAAAGCATCGCCAGCACGGCAAGAATCCCCGCCGGAGCAAGACACGGCCACTGCCGCCCCGCCGCACGTCCCAGCGCCAACGCCGCTTCACTCCACGAGTTTCTCCTGATGTAGTCCAGGTTGTGCAGCAACACCGCGTCCACGAACGCCGACCACGCCCCCCGCGACACGAAGAAGACGATCAGCGGCGCCACAACGATCCCCGCACCCAGCATTGTCCACCCCAACGCGGAAAGTCGGGTCAGGCGAGGCCGGGATTCGGAAGCGCTCTCGCTCGGGCGCAGCCGCCGCGCATCCGCTCTCGCATGCATATCCGTCCCCAGCATCGGCACGAGCATCACACACGCCGGAAGCAACGCCACCTGCTTGCAGAGGCATGCCGCCGCCGCCGCAATCCCCGCAACGATCAACGCCGGTCGCCCGCCTCGAAGACGGGACTGAATGCACGCCAGCGCCATCGCCGAAAGTCCAAGGTTGGCGAAGTGCTCCGTGTTCGCCGACGGACCCAGCACGCGCGGCGATGCGCTCATCACCGTCATCGCCAGCGCCGCCCACGGCGCCGCTCGCGCGTGTCCCGACCGCGAAAGGCACAACCCCGTCATGACCGCCGTCAGACCCGTGATGATCGCCAGCAGCACATGTAACGCGGCCACCGTCGAACCCCCCAGCGCCATCGCCGCCGCGTAGAAGGCGAACACCCCCGGAGGTTTCTGATTGAATTGATCGAGATAGGGCGTCTCGCCCGCGAGAAGGCGCTGAGCAATGTAAGCGTACTCCCCCTCATCCCGCTCCAGGGGAATCTGCACGATCGCCGCCCGCATCGCGACGAAGACCCCTGCGACAAGGATCCAGATTGCGGCGGTTTCGGCGCGATGCAGCGTCGACCGGATCAGGGCGTCCCTCCCGGTGTCTCGGACCGGCGTGTTCGGGTGCGGCGGCGACATCACTGGGTCGGCTAGCATCGCCCGGATCGACCGATCATGATGTTCTTCCCGCGTTTTTCATCCCAGCCTCTCAGCATTATCGACCGACGACCCTGCCTCACCCGACCCCCCGGATTTCCGATCGCGGGCTGACACCGCTTACAATCCCCGTCATCATGACAGAACTTGTTACGCCTTCGGTTCCACGCTGGAAATCTCTGCTCCCGGCAGCCTTGATCGCCGGCGCGACCGTCGTCCTCTACCTGCCCGCGATCGACGGTCAGTTTGTCTTTGACGACCCTTTCTACGTCCAGCGCAACGAGCATCTTCGCAAACCGCTCGGCGAATTCCTCGCCTGGGCCGCCACCGGAATGCATCAGGCCAACTGGCATCCCCTCACCTGGTGCTCTCATGCCGCCGATCTCGCCCTCTTCGGCGAGAATCCCGCCGGACATCACGCCGTCAGCATCGCCCTGCACGCGATCAATGCCGCACTCCTGCTCCTTCTGCTTGTTCGCCTGACGGGGCGCCTCGCGCCCTCGATCGCCGTCGCGGCCATCTTCGCCTTCCACCCCCTTCAGGTCGAGTCCGTCGCGTGGATCAGTGAACGCAAAAACCTCCTCTGCATGTTCTTCCTCCTGCTTTGCGGACACGCTTACGCCTGTTATGTGAAGAAAACAACCGGATGGCGCTATCTTGCAGTGCTTTCCGCCTTTGCCGCGGCCTTGATGTCGAAACCGATGGCCGTCACCTGGCCCTTTGTCCTTCTGCTGCTGGATGCGTGGCCTTTGCGACGCCTCTCCCGCCGCGCCGTCGCCGAGAAGCTCCCGATGCTCGCCCTGACCGTCGGAGCGGCCTGGATCGCCGTGCATACTCAGCAATCCGCCCGCGCCGTCACCAGCCTCGACATCATCGGCTGGTCCGCCCGCCTTCAGAACGTCGCCGTCAGTTATGTCCGCTATCTCGGCAAGATCTTCGCCCCCCTCGAGCTTTCCCCCTTCTACCCTTACCCCGGGATGGAGGCCAAGCCCTGGACGATCGGCGAAGCCGTGCTTTGCCTCTCGCTCCTTCTCGGCGTTACCGCCCTGGTCATCGTGTCGGCGCGCCGCAGACCTTTCCTCGCCGTCGGCTGGTTCATCTTTCTCGGCACGCTCGTGCCCGTCATCGGTCTGGTGCAGATCGGACGGCAGGCGATGGCCGACCGCTTCGCCTACCTGCCGATGATCGGCGTGCTCGTCGCCGTCGCCTGGCTTGCCGCAGACCTGCTCGGCGCACGCCCCGAAGGCGCCCCCGCCGCAGACACGACCCCGCGCCGATCCTCAGTCCGATCCGCCCTCGTCGGCGCGATCCTCCTCGCCGCAGCCTTGTGGCCGCTCGCAAAGGTCACCCGCGCACAGATTCCGGTCTGGCATGACAACGAGACGATGTGGCGCCACGTTTACCGCCTCGAACCTCAGTCCCCCAACGCAATGCACGCCCTCGCCCGTGTTCTTCTCGCTCGGAAGACGCCCGAATCCGACCGCGAAGCGCGTCGTCTGCTGGAGACGGCGATCCCCCTGGAACGTGACTTGTTTCAGAACACCCTCATGCGCCGTGAACTCGCCGAAGTCCTCCTCCGCACCGAGCTTTACACCCTGGCGATCATGCAGCTTGAAGATGTCGTCAAGCAGGCGCCGGAGGACGCCGCTGCCCGCGGGTTCCTGGCCTACGTGCAGGATCGCGCTGCGTTCCACCCTTCAGGAGAATCGCGCCGGCAGGCGCTGATTGAATCCGCTCGGCAGAACTATCTCTTCGCCCTCGGTCTTCAGGCGCCCCCCGCCGAAAAGGCTGAGATTCACGGCCACTACGCCGCGTTCCTCGACCGCATCGGGCAGACGCAGGACGCCGTCGCCGAGTTCCGTCGCGCATTGTCCTTGTATCCCACGCCGCGGCTGCGCACCGCCCTCGACGCGATCGAGCGCCGTCTGCGAAGCGGGACCGCCGCGGAGAATCCGAAACCGCAGCCGTGACGGCTTCCCCCGAGCATGCGATCCTGCGCCTCACGCCTATCCGGGATGGTTCACCCACCCGAACTCGTTCGCGTTCGACGACCAGACTGGGTACTCCCCCTTGCCCTCCACCACCAGCCGAAGATGTCGGGCGGTCAGGTCCGCGTTTTCCTGAAGCCGCGGCTTTGAACCTTTCGGCGAGGTGAACTTCCCGGCGGTTCCGTTCAGGTACGCCAGATTCGCCGCGCCGTTATGCCGGTCCGTAATCTGGTCCAGGTTCGCCCACGATCCGTCGTCCACCGGCGCGTTGTACCAGAACTCATCCTCCTCGATCAGCAGCGGAATCGCGTCGAACCGCCGCCGCGGCGAACCCGTCCGCTCCGGTCGCTCCGGATACGTCACCCACCACCGCAGGTCCGTCCGCGCCCCGGCAAAACGGATGATCATCGTGTAATCGTAGACCGTGTTCGCGCTCCGCTGCGCCGTCGGGCACTCGAGGATGTCATCCATCCCGCTCACGTAAGGCCACAGCACCGAGGTCTGCATCGGATGTTCGTACCGCTCGGGATCCTGCTGGTACGACGCATTGTTCCGCCCGCCCCAGTCCAGATCGATCGCCCCCTGCCAGTACGCGCCGGGAATGCAGCCTTCCTCCTCCGCATAAAGAAACATCGACGCAATCAGTTGACGCTGGTTGGACAGGCACACCACCGCACGACTCTGCTCCCGCGCGTTCTGAAGCGCCGGCAGCAGGATCGAGATCAGCAGTGCGAGGATCGCGATAACGACCAGCAATTCAATCAGCGTGAACGCGCCGACCCGCCGACCCCGCCCCCCACCGGTTTCCGTCAGCCTCATCCGGATGCCCCCCGATCCTCATCATACCCGACCGCGCGCCAACACCGCCTCATCGCCACGACATCTTCCCCGGCCTCACCGGTCCGACATCGCCCCCGCCTCCGAACCGCTCTCAACCCGACGGATGTCGAACGCCCAGTCCAGCGCAACCCCCGTCGCGTCGCCCGTAAACGTCGTGAACCGCCGCCCGAGAATCCGCGCCCGCTCCTCCTCTGAAAGCGTCGCCGCCGGCCGCACCACCCACGCCCCACCACCGTCATCCTGCGCCCGCTCGAGCACATCCTTTTCCACCAGGTAGAACCGGTCCTCGATCGACACCTTGACGTAACGATCGAGAATCACCGCGTGCCGATCAAACCCGGCAAGTCGCGTCCACGACACATGCGTCTCGATGACATCCGGGCGGAACCCCTCGTCGAGCATCCGTCCGAATTCCCCCCACCCTCGCCGCGCGGCCCTCGCATGATTCAGCAGCGCCGTATCAATGATCCTCGCTCGGTCTCCGTAAAAAAGCAGGCTCGCCCCGGTGTCCGGCAGCGCAACGCACGGCGGCGTCGCCCCGAACGCCTCCGCGAATGCGAAGCCCGGCGCTACCAGCGATCGCACGCGCTCCACCGTCACCGCGTTCGACGCATACCGCCACGCAAAAAGCCCTTGCACCGCGGCAAACACGATCACTGCCGCTACGACTCGCACCACGCCGGGACGCACGCACCTCTGCTGCAAAGTCGCACTCCCCAGCACGATCGCAAAAGGAAAAACCGCGATGAACGTCCGGTTGTCCGTTCCGAACTGCTGCCCGATGTACACGTGATAAACGCAGTACGCCCCCAGCAGCGCCGCCGGAAGCGGCCACGCACGCGCCGCCTCGCCCGCGCCGCAACCCAACCGCGACAACGCCCCGCGCCCGATCGCCGCCGGCACGCACCACGCCGCCGCCGCCAGCGCAAACAACGCCGCCGCCCGTCCCG